>CAIYJE010000020.1 GCA_903926465.1 uncultured Planctomycetales bacterium | reverse complement strand
GGAGCTGGTCGCTCACTTCCGTTCGCGGCTCTGTATGAAGAAGGCACTTCGCGGGCGTCAATGCTTCCGGTCACGGATGATCTGTCCCAGATCATCCATGCCACGTCCGAATCAAACGCATTGGCAACGAACCTGGTGTTCGAGGCCCTGATTTCTCGTACGGAGCTGGTCGCTCACTTCCGTTCGCGGCTCTGACTAGGAGTACACATGTCCACGCTATCCCCAAAGATGTGGGTCATTGACAGGATACCGTACCCCGTGAACGGCGAGAAGTTTTTCATCCCTGGGCCTGATCACCCGATACGTGTGGTAAGGCCGGCGCTCCCAAGGGCTGGCGACCAGGTGTGGGGAGCGGGTGCCGACCGCTGGTGGAAGTGGCTGGGCATCCAGTCTGTCATGGAGGCTTGGGGACATGGATGGCCAGGGTTGCACGAAAGGGTTCGAGACTCTCTCAGTTTTTCAAGAGATCGGGTGGCAAGTTCAGGCCAGGCGTCGGGGCCTGGTGGTGCTGGGTTTGGTGCTGTTATCTCTTGGGGGATGTGCCAGGGATCGAGGGCTGGAGCCAGGGACCGGATCCTTGGGGCCCGATACATCAACCATCGGTCAGGACATGCGTCAAGCGCCCCGGGGATCGAGCATTCCGCCTGCCGGGTTTGGGGTCGATCTGGTGAACCATGAGGTGCCGAGGTAATACGGTCCGGCTCATGTTCGGCATGGGTACTGGCGGTGTTAGATTATTGTTTTTTCTGTGGAAATGGATTTTCTCATAGAGGGGGCCGGGGGTGTCGGTCGATTGAATTATACGGGTTGAGCCACTCGGGCCGTCCTTGCCGTTGCGTGAGGTCGGGAGGCAACCGAATCCGGAGGATTCTGGTTGTCACTTCTGGGCCTGAATTTGCTTGTCGCGAGTTGAACAAGGATGTTCACGAACATGAACGGCCGCAAACAGTTCGGTGAATCGGTGGGGTGGATTGGCGGAGCGTTGCTTGCCGTCTCTGTTGCTGGCACGTCCTTGGCCGCTTATCAGGTTCCAGGGGCCGGGCCATTTGACCAGGTGGTTCTACCTGCTTCTGCGCCCGTTCAGGTAGAAGTTCCAGCCGCCTCCATTCCCACCCCCCCGCAGCCAACTCCCCCAGATGCCGGTGCCGCTGGTGCCATGTCCAGTGGCCAGCCCGAGTTGAGCCGCGAAGAGCAGCTTGAGGCGCGGGTCCGCCAGCTTGAGGCCATGGTGGAAGGCCTGAGCTCTCAGATGCAGACTCAGCAGGCACCACCATCGCTCTACGTGGCTCCCGGGGGTGCCGCCCCGGCCAGTACAGCAGCCGTACCGGCCGCCAAGCCGACCACCGTGCCCGGCCAGTCGATCATGAATCCCGCCGCCTCGCCGCGTTTCAATGTGCCAGCCGTACCCGAGAATCATCCCGCCAAGACCAAGTTCGGCCCTGGGTTCGAGATCCGATCAGACGACGACGAGTATATTTTCCAGTTTCACAACCTGACCCAGCTTGACTATCGCGGCTATCTTCAGGGGGCGCAAACTCCGGTCCACGACGGTTTCGTGATTCCCCGTCAATGGTTCATGTTCAGTGGCCGGCTTGGTAAAAAGTTCGGATATTTTGTGTCGCTTGCCAACGGTTTCGACACCGTGACCATGCTCGACGTGTTCGGCGATTACAACATGGACCCCCGGTTCAACCTGCGTGCCGGTCGGTTCAAGACGCCGTTTACCTATGAGTTCCTGGTGGAGCCGATCCAGGGGCTGATCAGTCCCGAACGCTCACTGTTCTTCAATAACTTTGGCCAGAACCGCGACGACGGTGTGATGGCCTACGGTAAGCTGTTCGAGAATACCTTGGATTATTCCGCAGGGATCTTTAATGGAAATCGCAACGGCCAGGTGCCCACGCACGATGCCGCGTATTTTTCAGGGCTGCTGAACTGGCGGCCGTTCCATAACGCCACCGATTCCTTGTTCGAGAATTTGAATGTGGGTGGTTCGACCTATGCT
This sequence comes from uncultured Planctomycetales bacterium, assembly GCA_903926465.1. Taxonomy (GTDB): domain Bacteria; phylum Planctomycetota; class Planctomycetia; order Isosphaerales; family Isosphaeraceae; genus CAIYJE01. The sequence goes on along the minus strand of CAIYJE010000020.1, from coordinate 91,422 downwards.
GGTAATGCTTCGAATATACCGCAGCCCACGACCTATCGCACGATCGTGCCCATGACGGGTAATTCCGTGGCGGGTGTGCCGTTTCTGGCTTTGAATCCCAACGTACGGTCACAGGGATTTGAGGCATATTGGGACCTGCACGCCGCCTGGTTTTACAAGCAACTTGCCGTTATCGGCGAATGGGGCAGCGGTCAGCAGCAGCTTGCCACCACCAAGAATCTGAGCGATCGCCATGCCATTCCGGTTCAGAGCTATTACATTCAGGCTGGATACCTGCTTACCGGCGAAACCCGAAGCACAATCGGTATTGTGAAGCCACTCCACCCGTTCAATCTGAGTCAGGGCAATTTCGGTATGGGTGCCTGGGAACCGACCTTCCGTTATGACTATCTCAACATTTCCAAGAATGTGTTCACAGATAAGCTTGCCGATCCCACACTGTGGGCGAACTCACTGTGGATGACCGACGTGGGTCTGAACTGGCATGCGACCCAGTACGTGAAGGTGATGTTCGACTGGAACCATGCCGAGTTCAACCAACCGGTGACCTATCAGTCGGGCACCTCGCTCAAGCCGGCCGATCAGGGCAAGCAACGGTCCAGCGATATGCTCTGGATGCGATTCCAGATCTACTTCTGAGCCACGCCGATGGACCCAGTCTGATCTCAACAAACTACGGTCCTGGGTTCAATCCGGGCCGTGGTTTGTTGCGTAAGGGGCCATTCAACCAAAGAGTGGCGTGCCTTCAGAAAGTGGCAGGTGGCGATCTTGCCGGGGGTCATGGATGGGTGTTTCGGGGGCCAGACCCATCTTGTGATAGATGGTGGCAACCAGGTCGGCAGGGGTGACGGGATCTTGGCTGGGGTACGCGCCAAATCGATCGCTGGCTCCGTGGATGGCCCCGCCAGGAATTCCTGCGCCGGCCATCAGCACCGTGTAGCAACTGGGCCAGTGGTCTCGGCCGTTGGCGTCGGCACCGGCGTTACTGGTGATCTGGCCAATTCTGGGCGTGCGTCCGAACTCGCCCATGGCCACCACCAGGGTTTCCTCCAGCAGGCCGCGCTGATGCAGGTCTTCGAGCAGGGCCGAAAAACCGCGATCGAACATCGGCAAAATCGACCGTTTCAAGAGCGGAAAATGCTGGCGGTGGGTGTCCCAGGTCTGGTCATAGCGGGCCCCGGTGCACACAGTGACCACGCGGACCCCGGCCTCGACCAAGCGTCTGGCCAGCAGCAGGCACTGTCCTAGATGGGGTAAGCCGCCGAACTGGCGTGCCTCTTTGGTCCGGCGGTTATCGGGGTCAAGACCGTAGCGGGCCCGCACTTCGGCCGGTTCGGAGTCCAGGTCAAAGGCCTGTCGGGCTTCCGGGCTGGAGACCAGCGAAACGGCTTTTCGATAGTGGGAATCTAGCTGGGCCACACGGTCGACGCTGGTGTGCGTAAGGGCCCGGTCGACCAGATCGAGCAGGTTCTGTCGGCCGATCACCCGATCCACGGCCACATCGCCGGGCAGGGCAAGCCCGGGAACCTGATAGCCTGGCTGGCTGGGGTCACCGGAGATCAAAGGGTCAAACTCCGCTCCCAGAAAGCCCGCATCCTGGCCGGGTAGGAAGGACCCGTTGTTGCTCATCCAGTCGGGCGTGTGGACGAAATCGGGCAGGGGGCGGCCCTGGGGAGCAAGCTTGGCCAGCACGGCACCTGGGGTGGGAAAGTTCTCTCGGCTGGGGGCGGTAATCAATCGGCTCCCCACCAGGGGCGTTCGGCCGGTCATCGCCAGGTAGTAGCCGGCGTTATGGTCACCCGTGTCGTGGTGCACGGAGCGCACCAGGGCCAGGTGATGGGCCTGCTGGGCCAGCAACGGAAGATGCTCGCAGAACAACAGGCCAGGAACCGTCGTGGCAATGGGCTGGAACTCGCCCCGGATCTGGGCCGGGGCGTCCGGCTTCATATCCCAGAGGTCGATATGGCTGGGCCCCCCTTCGAGTGCGAACAGGATCAGCGATTTTGCACGTGGCTGGCTGGCCAGCGCCAACCGAACCTGCAACAGATCTGCCAGCCCCAGCCCCATCAGCCCGGTCCCCCCCGCGCGCAGGAACACCCGGCGGCTGGGGGCACCCGCCGCGGCTCGCCGGCCGGTTCTCCTGGTCAGGTTGAGCATGGCCATTCCTGGATCTGGGCAATTCGCAAAACAGCCGCGTTTGCCAGTGCGATGCGGGGCCGTTAGAGCTTAGATCTGATTCTCATGCCAGGTCGCCCGCTTTGCCAGCCGAGTTTGGTTCGATCGAACCAAACCGAGCATTCCCGCCACACAGAGCGTGGCCGCAGCGGTGCGGGGTCAGGCGCATTCGCCGGAAGCACGCCGCCATTCCGAAGCCCCTTGGGCCTTCTCGAATTCCATCGGCTCCAGTCCTTCGGCTTGCCAGCGATCATGGAAGTGCCGCGTGAGCTCGTTGGGCTCGGAGTAGAAGAGGTGGATCCCGCCATGGTGGCAGAACTGGAACTTGAGGGTGAAGCCCTTGAACTCGACCCATACGTCATCTTGAGCGAAGTGGCCCAGGCCGGCATCCTCGGCCCGGCGAATCTCGGCGTCCAGGTCGAGCAGCGGAATATCCCGTGTCTTCATTGCCAGACGGGTCTTGTCTGGCCCGGTCCAGGCCCACCCGAAGAACATCGCGCACCGCTCATGCCCCAGTTCGTGGAAGAACTCGACGACGTGGGCCAGTTCTGCCCTCAGGCGATCATCGTCTTCCGAATGGATCTGAAGGTCACGTTCCATGAACGCCTCTGAGAGTGATAGTGACGTTTCGGTAAACCGCCAGAGTTCATGCTTGCTCTTGGTGGGGCGAGGTTCCACCCTGTCAATTCCCCACAATTCTGCAATCGGCTGTTTAACAGGGTTTCACGAAAGCGGTGAACACGAGAAGTCATTGAGGGCCGAGGGCCCGCTCTTCAAACTGAGCTGCGAACGGCAGTAAGCAACCCGCTCAGTAGGACATTTTAGGGCCATGAACACCAGGTTCACTGCCTTTGCAAGAGGAGTCTGGTGGCATGGATGACTCTTCCGAGAGTCATCCATGACGTGTGATCCAGGACGCGTGCTTGCTCTTTTCCTACCGAGCCGGGAGCGTCAGCGACCGACCAGCTCAGTAGGACATTTTAGGGCCATGAACACCAGGTTCACTGCCTTTGCAAGAGGAGTCTGGTGGCATGGTTGACTCTTCCGAGAGTCATCCGTGACGTGTGATCCAGGACGCGTGCTTGCTCTTTTCCTACCGAGCCGGGAGCGTCAGTGACCGACCAGCTCAGGATGGTACTTCGGGGCCATGAACACCAGGTTCACCAGCCTTCACACAAAGAACAAAACGCACTGGCCCCGAACCTGGTGTTTGCGGCCCCTCCCCCCTAAAGATGTGGGTAATTGACAGGGTTACACCCGAGCCCAAGATATCTGATTTATCTGCGTGGTCGTATGCTCAAATCAGAGGCAAGTTCCTGGTTTTTGATGAAACCGAAGGGGGTTTCAGAACGCCGCCAGTGTCGCCAAGGACGACCAGCCAGATATCGTAGGACCCCTCTCGCCCTCCGCCGCGACACGCCTGCGCACCCTACCGCTTCTTGCCCCCGACACCGGGCACGGCCGTGACTTGTTTCATCCATTCGGCGATCTGGAGTTCATCGATGTTGTCCACCGATTCGAGTTCCACGCCCCGCGTCGACTTGCCCATGGCCACTGGGGTCACAGGTGGTACAGGCGTGAGTGCTGCACCGTTCATGAACATGAGCTTGACGTGACCAGCGAAGCCGCCGCAACAAAAGCACCAGCCGTCGCCGACGCCATAGTAGGACAGACCCCATTTCACCGAGCGCTGCAGGCCGGGAAGCGTCCTGGCTGCGAGCGCATCGATCCGTTCCGCGATCCCGCGCTGCGGTTGCGGCAGGCTGGCGATGTAGGCGAAGACTGGCTCGTTACCGACCGCGGCCTTCGCGGGGCTTGCCTTGCCGGTCACCATGGATTCCGGCAGCGCCGTGGCCGCTTCGTCTGGTGCAGCCGTATGCTCGGGCGGTTTGCGGACCGTTGGCTTGGAAGGCTTGTCAGACTTGCGGTCGGGCATGGTGGTCTCCAGTACCTTGGAGGAATGTCGGCCGGACGACGCGGTTCATCGGGCCGCGGTCAACCAACGTTGACTTCTTGGACCGCGCGGCCAGGATACACTGAATCTTCGGGTCAGGCATGTCCCTTGCTACACTCTTCGGCAATCGCTTGCGGTGAGAGCGCCCGCCGGCGTTGTTCCTCTTCATCGAGCTTGTGGGACTTTCGCCCATCTGGATCGCGTTGTGGAAACTCCTGATTCAGGGCGCGTTTGGCTTTGATGACGCCCAAGGCGGCGAGTCGGAGCTTCTCGGCGGCCATTGCGATGTGGTCCGAACTCGCGTCTCGCTTTGCCAGGCCTCGAAGTGTGCGGAGCCGCCCCGCCAACAGGGCCAGCTTCCGTGAGGGTTCGGAGTGCCGTGAAACGGACCAGCCCATCACCAGATCCTCCACTGCCTGAAATATGATACGCCCATCAACTTCGACATCACGCATGTCTGTTGGGCTATCAACATTCCCCCCTCTTGTTTTTAAACAATGATAACCAGAGTTATTGGTTTCATCCGCTTAAAAACCAGGGAACCCGGAACACGGGCGGAAGTGGGAATGATTTCTCGAATGTCATATTGCTCTGCCAGACGAATTTGCTCACTGGGCTGTGGCGAACGAAATGGATCTCAAGCGACCGCGCACCGCGCTGCCAACGTCCGCTCCAACACAAGGTCAGGTGATGTCGTCTATCACATTGATCAGTCGGAATCGCTCGTTGTCTTGCTCATGGACAAGCAACTGGACGCAGTGGGGCTCCTCCCATTCGATCGACCGGAGATGCTCGATCAACGAGTCCAGCGGCAGCTGATTGAAGGCGCCGGCATACACGCTTGCCTCCAGATACTTGGAGCCGCCGTACCAGCCTTTGGGGAGCGCCGGATCATCCAGGCTCACGAAGCCCTTGCCGCCGTAGGCCCATGCGCAATCGAAGAATCGATTGACGTCGGCGATCTTGCCCTCGGCCTTGCGGGCGTCGTCGCGGCCGAGGCAGAGCAGGATATTGGTGACGAAGCTCATCGAAGCCGCCTCACGCTCAAGCTCAGCGGTCCCGTACCGCCGAGACAGGAATGATTGTTCGTTTAATCCGCGTAGGAGCGCCGGGTCCGTTGCAATGCGAGGTCAGGGGGACGACGCAGGATGGCCATTAACGCATGGTTGAGCTCCGTTGACTGTCTTACCGCAAGTCTCGCAGTACTGCCGCTTCTGTCGACCCAAGTTATCGCAATGGTCCTTCGGGATCTGTTGTGTGCCCTGATGGGTTGTGTTCTCGCACCACGAAAATTTGCTATTTGGTGGGGTTGTAATGGGGCCGCCGCAATCACGACAGAAGTTTGAGCCAGCGTTAACTGCCTGTGATGTCGCCACGTCGTGTCTCCTTTGACAATAGCCGCCTGACAAAAATGATACGGCCATGAACTTCGACATTACGCATGTCTTTTGGGTGTAAAATCATTTCCCCGTCGATCAAAAGTATCATCGCCAGAGTGCCCTTTCAACGCCTTGGTACCGGATATCCGGACCAGAATTCGACACGAACAGAGACATGCAGGTTTGATGCATTAGACTCCCTTCGACGAGCCCAGCGACACGGTGGGAGAGCGGAATGGACCACATGGACGGTATGGACACGGAGTAAGCCCGACAGGTCGTGCCAGGCCCATCCATATCTGTCCATACCGTCCATCAAGTCCATACGTTTTCTGAGATTCTTGGATTCAGGTGGAATCGCCCAGTCTTATTCTTTGGCCTTTGTAAGCCTTGATATTTCCAGGCCGTGATATTTCGTGGTTAGTATGGCTGAAAAAAGTGATAAATTGGTCGGCTTGGCAGCATATTTGATTCACGCAAAACAATCAGCAAAGTCGATAACGTGGAATATCCTGGATTCAATGCGCAGATCGATCAGGCTGCGGGACGACGTAAGGATCTCTCGATGGTTGGACACAGACGGCTTCGGGTGCTTGCCTGTTGTTGTGCGTGCATGTTCGCGTTGCTCTTGCCCGGCCTGGTTCTGGCGGCTGAGGGTGGCGAGACGAAAGCCGGTGCGGCTACCGCCCCAGGTCAAGTACCGTTGCAGCCTGCTGTGAATTCGCCAACGGTAAAGCCGGTCGGCTCGAAGCCAACCCGTGACCCCCAGACCAAACCGGCCCGGGTGAAGAGCGTGGATGAGCGGCTGGAAGAGCTGGAAGCCGCGAACCAGGAACTGCTTGGAGTCTTGCGGAACCTGGCGGTCCGGAACGAGGCGCTCAAGTCTCGGATAGGTGGCACCCAGCAACCCGGTGCGCCACTGGACCGGTCTCTGGAAGGGGGCGTAGATAGCATCGAGAACCCCGTGCCGGATTCGCCTGAGCCTTCTGAATCAGTCGGGCCCGCCGATCTTCTCGCACCATCACCCACGATGCCGGCGGCCACCGCTGCGCCCGCGCCTGCTCGGGACTCCATGTCACCAGGTCTGGACCGGTCGCTGGAAGGGGGCGTGGATAGCATTGAGAATCCGGTACCCGGTGACAAGAGTTCCTGGAAAGACGGGCGCATCAAGATTGGCCCTGGCTTCATGCTGGAGTCCAAGGACGGCGAGTATCAGCTCCAGTTCCATAATGAGACCCAGGTCGAGGCCCGCATTTACCAGCAAGGCGGGATGCAGCCGGCGGCCAGCAATTTCGATGTGCCCCGCCAGCGGTTGATCGTCAACGGGCGGATGACCAAGAACCTGGAGTTTGATGCCTCGATTGAGGCTGGCTACGGCAATATCAACCTGCTCAACGCGTGGCTGAATTTCAAGGCCGGTGGCAGTGACCAGTTCATGATCAAGGCCGGGCGCATGAAGATGCCCTACATGTATGAATGGTACGCCATGGCGAACGTAGATTTCATGACCCCGGAACGCTCGCTCTTTGCCATGAATTTTGCGCTCAATCGCTCGCCAGGGGCCATGATCTGGGGTAGCGTGCTCGACAAGCGGGTCGATTATGCCGTGGGGATCTTTGATGGCCCCCGAAACCAGTATGTCGATTACAATAACAGCAAGGATGTGGCGGCATACTTGAATTTTCGCCCCTTTCTCAAGTCCGAAGGGCTGGCCTGGCTCAAAAATTTGAACCTCGGTCTGTCGGTAGATGCCGGCAGCCAGGATAACCCGATCTTACCGATTGGCCTGAAGACCTCGGCGAATCAGGGCAATAACCTGTTATTGGATAACGTGGCACCCAGTTGGTTTAACTTCAAACCAGGCGTCTATGAGCGCGGCTGGCGAAACCTGGGCGACCTGCACCTGGCCTACTTCTACAAGCAGTTATCGGTGATCACCGAGTGGTCCGGCGGCTCCGAACATTATGGATTCCAGAAGCAAACCACCAACTTCAAGGTGCCAGTCAGCGGCTACTACGTGTCGGCCGGCTACTTCCTCACCGGCGAGGAGGTCGAACGGCGTACCCAGGTGCGGCCCAAGCACAACTTCAGTCTCAAAGAAGGGAAGTTTGGCCTGGGTGCCTGGGAGCTGGTCGGTCGCTATAGCACCCTGAATCTCGGTAACGAGGTGTTCACCAATAACCTGGCAGACTCCAGCAAGTGGGCGAACGGGGCCGCGACCACCGACGTGGGCTTCAACTGGTACTGGAACCCCTACACCAAGGTGTACCTGTTCTGGCAGCACGCCGAGTTCAACCAACCTGCCACCTATAACGCGCAGACCCATGCCCGCCAGATCAACAGCGACCTGTTCTGGATGCGATTCCAGCTTTACTTCTGATGGAGAGCTGCCGGCATCGCGTGACGCTTTATTAAGCCGACCTCCGTCGGTTTTCCTCAAGGGCGCCATTTCGGGCGGCAAAGGCTGCAAGATCGTTACGGTTTCACGGGCTTTGATGTCGATTGAAGCTTGCGAGAATACGGAACATTTCTCTTTATTCAAGTGCGTGGGGATTTCAGGATGCGAACAACCGGACCGGGCAGGAAGACCTCAAGGATTCTGGCGCCACTTGCGGGCTGCCTGATACCGGTGTCGGTGGCGTTTGCCACGGCTGACGCACAGATCACGCCTGTTCCTGCGGGAACGGCCCCGGCCGTCACGCCGGAATCCTTGCCCAAGCCCAAACCCAAGGTAGACCCCAAGGCCAAGCCCAAAGCGGATCCCAAGGCCAAGCCTGTGAAGGCGGAAACGGTTGAGGCCCGGCTGGAGCAACTGGAAGAGACCAACCAGCAGTTGCTGAACATGGTCCGCGAGCTGGCTCGCCAAAATGAGGCGTTGGCCTCTCAGGTGGGCGGAGCCCAGCAACCCGGTGCCCCGCTGGACCGGTCTCTGGAAGGGGGCGTGGATAGCATTGAGAACCCCGTTCCAGTTCCGCCAGATCCCTCGCTGCCACCGGCCGCTGCCCCGGCCGACTACTTCCCGCAGGCTCCGGCCCTGGGGGCGGCCCCACCGCCTTCGCAACCGCCGGGGATGGACCGGTCTCTGGAAGGGGGCGTGGATAGCATTGAGAATCCGGTCCCGGGCGATAAGAGTTCCTGGAAGGACGGCAAGGTCAAGATTGGCCCGGGCGTGATGCTTGAGTCTGAAGATGGGGAATACCAGCTTCAGTTCCACAACCAGACCCAGGTCGAAACCCGGATCTATCAGCAGGGCGCCATGAACCCCGGCGCCAGTAATTTTGATATTCCGCGTGAACGTATCATCATGAACGGGCGGATGACCAAGAACCTGGAGTTTGATGCCTCGATTGAGGCCTCTTACGGCACCATCAACGTGCTCAACGCCTTCCTGAACTTCAAGGCCGGTGGCAGTGATCAGTTCATGATCAAGGCGGGGCGTTTCAAAGTGCCCTACCTCTATGAGTATTATGCCATCTCGAACGTGGACATGCTCACGCCTGAACGGTCGCTGTTCGGGATCAACTATGGCTTCAACCGCATGGTGGGAGCTCAGATCTGGGGTAGCATTTTCGATAAGCGAATGGACTATGCCGTTGGTATTTTTGACGGGCCTCGCAATCAGTCGGTTGATTACAACAATAGTAAGGACGTGATTGCCTACCTCAACTTCAAGCCATTTCTGAAGGGAGACGTCCCCTGGCTCAAGAACTTGAACATCGGTAGCTCGGTTGATGCGGGCAGCCAGGATAACCCTGTGGTGCCGCGCGGGTTCAAGACCTCGGTGAGCCAGGGAACCAATGTGTTGCTGGATACGGTGTCTCCCAACTGGCTGGTGTTCAACCCCACGGTCTATGAACAGGGTTGGCGGAGCCTGGGCTCGTTGCACGCCGCCTACTTTTATAAACAGTTCTCGTTCATTGGTGAGTGGGCCGGCGGCTTCACGACCTATGGCTACGTGAACAAGACCAACAATACGCATGTGCCGATCAACAGCTATTACGCGGAGGCGGGTTACTTCCTCACCGGTGAAGAGGTGGAACGCCGCACCCAGGTCCGGCCCAAGCATAACTTCAGCTTGAAGCCCGGCAAGTTTGGTCTGGGTGCCTGGGAAATGGTTGGGCGTTACAGCACCCTTTCGCTGGGCAAGGAAGTTTTTACCAACAACCTGGTCGATCAATCCAAGTGGGCTAACTCCGCTTATGCCACCGATGTGGGCTTCAACTGGTACTGGAACCCGTACCTGAAGGTGTACATGTTCTGGCAGCACTCGGAGTTTGATAACCCGGTGGTTTACAACACCGTCACCAACGCCAAACAGATCAATAGCGACATGTTCTGGCTCCGGTTCCAGCTTTACTTCTGAGTCAAGGAGGGATCGGTGGGGCTGGTCGCCAGATCCGCCCCGCCTTCCAGCGATTGTGTTGAGCTTCAACTCCAGAACCAGCCAAGCTGGGTGATCTCCGCCAGATCCCCGCATCAGGCCAGAATTTCCCGGATGGGGCGGCCGAGGTCAATCTCGAGCCGTTTCTGTCCGGGAATTTCGAGTTTCCGGGGGTCGAGCCCAAGCTGGTGGAGCACCGTGGCGTGGATATCGGTCACGTAGTGGCGGTGCTCGGTGGCGTGGAAGCCCAGTTCGTCAGTGGCACCATGGACCGTTCCCCCCTTGATCCCGCCGCCCGCCAGCCAAACGCTGAAGCCGTAGGGGTGGTGGTCGCGGCCGTCGCTATTCTCTGCGCCTGGGGTGCGGCCGAACTCGGAGGCCCAAACCACCAGAGTTTCGTCCAGTAGCCCCCGGCGTTTGAGGTCTTTGAGCAGGCCGGCAATCGGCCGGTCCACTTGCTGGCAAAGGGCGGAGTGCCCAGCCTTGAGCCCGCTGTGCGCGTCCCAGGCCCCCGCGCCGCCGTTGGAACCGTGGTAAACCTGTACGAAGCGGACGCCCCGTTCCACCATGCGGCGGGCCGAAAGGCAGAGTTCTCCAAAGGGCCGGGTGGTGTCGTCATCCAAGCCGTAGAGGGTCCGGGTGCCGGTAGCCTCGGTATCGAACCGGACCACTTCGGGGACCGACACCTGCATCCGCGCGGCCAGTTCGTACGCCTTGATCCGCGCACGCAACGCACCGTCTTCTGGGTACTGCACGCTGGCCATGCGATTGAGCCGGCCAATCAGCTCCAGTTCGGCCGTTTGTTCCTCACGAAACGTATCATGGGGCGGCTGGGCGAACGGCAGGGGGGCTTTGGGGTCAATCGTCAGGCGTACCCCTTCATGCTCTGGGCCCAGGTAGCTGGAGCCATGCCCGCCCATGCCGCCGCAGCAATCGGCCAGCGGCGTGCCCAGCACCACAAAGCTGGGCAGGTTATCGTTCAGGGAACCGAGCCCGTAATGAACCCAGGAGCCGATGGTCGGGAACGGTCCCTCCAGGGCATGGCGGCCGGTGTGGAACTGAAGCTGGGCGCCGTGATCGTTATCGGTGGTCCACATGGACCGCACCACCGCCAGATCATCCACGCAGTCGCCCACGTGTGGCCACCAGTCTGAGACCTCGATTCCGCTCTGGCCGCGGGGCCGGTACCCCACCTGCATCGGGTAGAGCTTGGACCGAACCTTATGATTTCCGGCCACAAATTCACGCAGATTCTTCTTGAGGAAGGGGGAATCCAGCGTGGCCTTGTGTGGGGTTTCTTCAATCGACTTGCCGGCGTAGGTATTGAGCGCGGGCTTGGGGTCGAACCCTTCCATGTGGCTCACGCCGCCCACCATGAACAGCCAGATCACGTTCTTGACCCGGGGGGCGAAGTGGGGCCGGCCGTCGGGCGGGATCCAGAGGTCTGGCTCCTGGGCCCGAACCCGCGAATCTTGCTGGAGCATGGCCCCCAGGGCCAGGCCGGTGAACCCCATGCCAAGGTCTGCCAGAAACGACCGGCGTGGCAGGCGATGGCAACTGGGGTCAGGCTGGGAGAAGCGGTGGCTCATGGTGTGGATCTTCCAGACGGAAACCGTCTTGGTCTCTCAAGATTATCAACGGATATTGATAAAATCATGATGGTTGATGAGCACAAGTACCAGGTTTTCAAGGGCCCGCTGGTGCGGGTTAACCGCGGGCGGCACGGGGCAAGGCGGTCCCTCAACCACGGCCGTGAGCTGTCCTGGGTTTGAGAGCAGGGCGGTTTGCCGGTCCAGAAACGTTGCGCAGGCCGCAGCTTCCTCGCTTTGGATTGGCCGGCCCAGCACCCGCGTGAAAGCGGTGGCCACAAACGCCGTGTCATCGTGATGCACAAGGGTGGAGATCTGGCTGGCCAGCCGGCGTGCGGTGGCCAGCGCCAGGGGGCTGTTGGCCAGGGCCAGGGCTTGCTGGGGCATCACGCTGACATCACGCCGGTAACAGGCGGTGGTGCTGGCGGTATCGAACAGTTTCAGGAACTCGGCCTGCTTTTCAGGGGCGTGCCGGTAATACAGGCTGCGGCGGTGGGTGCTCAGGGCCAACTGGTGGTCCAGTTCCGGGCCGCCCAGGGTTGGGTCCAGGTCGCCGGTCAGGGCGAGCAGGTTATCCCGGACCAGCTCGGCCTCCATACGCCTGGGGTTCATGTGCCAGAGTGCCGTGTTGGCGGGGTCGATCGCCAGATTGGGGTGACTGGGAGGTGGCGACGACTGCATTTGGTACGCCTGGCTGGTCACGATCAGGCGGTGCAGGTGCTTGAGGCTCCAGCCCTGTTCCATGAACTCAACCGCCAGCCAGTCCAGCAGGGCGGGGTGGGTGGGTGGCCTGCCGCTGTTACCAAAGTCAAACATGGTGGCCACCAGGGGAGCACCAAAGTGGCGCATCCAGACATGGTTCACGGCCACCCGAGCGGCGGTGGGGTTTTCTCGCGCGGTGATCCAGCGGGCCAACGCCAGCCGGCGGCCGGTGCTGGTTTCCGGATACACCGGGGCCAGCGGCGTGTACGATGGTGAGGCCTTGGCCAGCGCGGTGCGGGCGTCGTCGCGCTTCTTGCGGGCCGGCTCCAGGCGTTCCCTGAGCTTGTCGGCGGCCAGGGTGGGTTCGGCGGGCAGGGGCCGGGCACCCGAGAGCGCGGCCTCCAGTTCCAGCAGATCGGCCTCGGCACGCAGGGCCGCGGCCTGCCGTTCTTTCTGGCTTGCCAGATAGGCAGAGATCTCACGGGCTCTGGAATCTGCCGGCGCTGCAAACCGGGCGTCATCGGCTCCCATTCGGGCCCTGAGTGCCGTCCGTTCGGCCCTGGCAGCCGTCAGGCTGGCTACCGCCAAGGCGCGGCGGGCCTCGGCCACCGGGCCGGCCGGCTGGTCGGCTTGCGTTTCCGTGAACTGTTCAATCGCCTGATCGAGCTGCGTCTGGGCCTGCGTGGCCCGGCTTTCGGCGGTTGCCAGGGCCTGGGCCCGGATGTGCGGCTGAAGACCCGTGTAAAAGGCCAGGGGCGGCAGTGGCACCGGGGTAATCTGGCAGGTTCCGCCCAGCAGATCGGGAACCGCCGGGGCTAGCGGTCGGTCTTCCAGCGGCTGTTTCTCATCGCCGCGTGCAAAGACGAAGGTGGGTCGATCGGCGTAAGCATCATACGCGTGCGAGATGCCGTCACGCGTGATGTCGGGCTGGGTGCTGGTGCGGTCTGTTCGCAACTCAAAAGGTTCAAAGAAGGCGCGTAACCGGTAGTAATCCTCTTGCGCAATCGGATCATACTTATGATCATGACAGCGTGCGCAATTGAAGGTGAGGCCGAGGAACGCCTTGGAGGTATGCTCCACGGTGTCCTGGAGCCAGACGTTACGGTTGAACTTGTACCAGTTGCGGCCCAAAAAGCCGGTGGCCGCCAGTGTATCGGGGTCTGCGGGTGCCAGTTCGTCGCCTGCCAGCATGGCCTGAACCATGGCGTTGTAGCCGCTGTTGCCGTTCAGAGACGAGACAATCCAGTCTCGCCAGCGCCAGAGGTGCGGCTGGCTGTTGCGAATCTCGGCGCCATAGCCATACCAATCACTGTAGCGCCACACGTCCATCCAGTGACGAGCCCACCGCTCTCCGTAGGCCGGGCTGGCCAGCAACCGATCCACCAGCCGGTCATAGGCGTTTTCGGAACGATCGGCCAGAAACGCTTGCACCTGTTCGGGGGTAGGGGCCAGGCCGGTCAGGTCCAGCGAGACCCGGCGGATCAGGGTCAAGCGGTCGGTCACCGGTAGCGCGGTCAGGCCGCGGTTGGTACGTTCGGCCGCCAGAAAGGCGTCGATGGGGTTGCCAGTGGTGGGTGAGGCTGCCGCCTCTGGTACGAGAGGGCGCACGGGCGGCGTGAAGGCCCAGTGCCGGCGGGGGTCGGCTTGCGGAGCTTCGTTGGTTGGAGCCGGCGCCCCAGCCTGGATCCAGACCCGAAGGGCGTCGATCTCGTGGGCGGTCAGCGGATCTCCTTCGGGAGGCATCCGGAGCGCCTGGTCTGGTTCCTTGAGCCGGTCCAGAATCAAGCTTGCCCCGGCATCGCCGGGTTCCAGGGCTGGCCCGGAATCACCACCCAAGTGGATGGCCTGGGCGGTATCGAGCCGCAGCCCGGCCTTCTGCCGTGCGGCTCCGTGGCAGGCATAACAGCGCCTGGCCAGCACCGGCTTGACCGCATCCAGGTAGCTGGCGGTGGACGGATCTTGATCTGGAACCGGGAGCCCTGTCAGCAACAGAAGCCAAAAGAGTGCGCCCATTTCTGTGGCGGTCCTCCGTGTGAGGGGTGCCTGGGCCAGGTGCGGTGTGCCGGATGACGCGCGTCAACAAGTGTTAAATATGAGCCGATCGTCGCCCGCATGGCACCGCCTTTGGGGGAATTCTCCCGGCGGTGGGCCGGGCTGGCTGGTTTCTGAGCCGGTCCAGGCCGGGTCAGGCCTGGGGTGGAGTTGCCTGGGTGCGCCGGGGGGCGCTGGAAGGTTTGGGCTTGGGGGCCTCGGGCGGCACGGGAAGCAGAGCTTGGGGTGGGAACGGGTTCTTCCAGAGCAGGTCGCGGGCGAACACGTAGTTGCCAGCTTCCTGGCCGGTGGGGTCGGGCAGGGTGGCAAACCGCACGGCCTCGTCTGGCTTGCCGGCGGCGGCTAGCAAGCGGGCAATGTTTGCCTGTGCGCCCCAGCGGAACATGAAGTGGATGGGCTGGTTGGGTCCAGGCTCTGGCAAGATCCTCAGGGTTTCACTGAACAGGAACCGGGCTTCGTCGGCCGTAGATTCCCCCTGTTCGAGCTTGGCCAGGGCCAGGAAATAGGTGGAGTAGCCATCAAGCACGGTCTGGACCTGGGTGGGGATGGGGGTTTTGCCATCAGCCATCATGGTGTCTTCGCTGAACCGGAACTTGACGTACTCCTGGATCGACTGGGTGAGTTCGCCACGCAGTTGCATGAGCCGGGCGTTGAGCATGGGCAGCTTGGCGTCAAAATAGCGCAGGGGGTAGATGACGGCCCGGTTGTAGCTGGGGTCATTGAACTGGCTGAATTCGACCTGGAGCGGCAGATTCCAGAGCCGCACGGCGTCAAGCTGGGGGCCGATAGCCTGGCTGAACACGGCGGCCACTTCGGTAGGGTCGCGGAACAGAACCATGCGGCGGTCGCCGGTCAACTCTTCCTGCAGCAGCTTCATCCGGGGCGAAAGTGAGCAGTGAGGCGCTTCCAGCAGCACCCGGACCTTACCCGAGGCCAGGCCCGAGGCTTTCACCGGGTAAGGGTGGCCTGGCAGGTCCAGGGCCGCCAGAATCGAAGGATCGGCGGTCGCCTGAGCGAGCGTGGCCACCGAGCCGTCAGGCGCGAAGATGGGGGTGCCGAGCTTGGCGTCAAACAGGTAAATCTGTTGGTTGATGGCCACGCCACAGGCGAACGAGATATCGAGCGACGATTCGGGCCGTAGGGTCTGGGCCAAGCCGGCGTCATTGATGATCGGTCCACTGGACCGGCCACTCAGGACGGTGCGGGGCAAGATGAGCGCCAGGTAGCCGGCGTCTAGCTTGGCCTGACGGCACAGGGCCAGGAACAGCCAGCTTCGTTCGGCCCAGCCGCCTTCAATCTCGGTGGCCATGCCGCGAACCGAGACGTCGCTCGGCCGCGAGGGGACCTGCGCCGGCGAGCCATCGGGCCGGGTCAGGCCCGGATCGGCCAGCGAGCCTGGCGGCACAAGCTGCACCTGGCGGGCCACCCATTCGAACAACCGCTTGGCCCGGTCGAGGTCGCTGGCCCCTTCCGCCCCGCGTGCCAGAATGGCCGCCGACATGTCGCGCATCAGCAGGCAGTCTTCAATGAACATGGCGTCCCAGCGCACGTCGAACCGGTTCGACTGGACAATCCGCGAGGGGTCGCCGGGAAACTGGCCGGCGTTCTCCTTGAGGTAGGCCCGCATCGGCTCGGGAAGCGTGAGCTTTTCGGCTGCGGTATCCAGGAAGTAGTCATTCAGGCTGGAC
Source organism: uncultured Planctomycetales bacterium (assembly GCA_903926465.1). Lineage (GTDB taxonomy): Bacteria > Planctomycetota > Planctomycetia > Isosphaerales > Isosphaeraceae > CAIYJE01. The sequence continues at coordinate 75,502 of CAIYJE010000020.1, read as the reverse complement.
GTGGCCAGGGTGAAGTTCGCCCCCCCTGGATTGAGTGCCGCCGAGCCGATTAACTGCAGCACGCCCGCCAGAATGGCCCGCTTGTCTTCACCCCGCACATCCTCATCAAGAACCTGGGCTCCATTGAGCCCACTGTCCTCATCCAGTGCGGAACTGCCAAGCGAAGGGCCGGGGGTGCGAGATTCGGAACCGCACCCACCCAGACAGAGTGCAACCAGGGCCGCCCCCAGAATGGGCCAGCATGCGGGATGGCGGACAGGAGAGCGGCTCACAACGCAAGTCCTCTGCAAGTGCAAGGTGGGAAAGCGGTTCGCGCCGAAGGCTGCCCGGCGCGGAACTCAGAGACCCGGTCCGCTTTCCTCGCCCTCAATTCTAACCGGAGACCGCTCCCGCTTCCGAGATCGGCGCGCAAAGAAACCGTACTTTTGATTACGCTCGGCCCCGCGATATGGTTCGAACGGCTTGCCGGCTCAGGCCAGTCCAATCGCGTGGCGGATCTGGATCAGGGTCTGGAGCAGCCCAGGCAGGTCGTCGAGGCGGAGCGCATTGGGCCCGTCGGACAGGGCCTTGTCCGGATCGGGATGCACTTCCAGGAACAGGGCATCGACCCCGATGGCCACGGCCGCCTTGGCGAGCACCGGGACCATGGGCCGTTCGCCGGCGGTGACCCCCTGGCCGGCGCTTGGGAGCTGGACCGAGTGGGTGGCGTCGAACACAACCGGGGCCCCGGTCTCTTGCATGATCGGGATCGCGCGCATGTCATTGATCAACCGACCGTACCCGAAGGTGGTCCCACGCTCGGTGAGCAGGACGCCCGGCCCACCGGCCTCGATTACCTTGGCGACCACGTGCTTCATATCCCAGGGGGCCATGAATTGCCCCTTCTTGACGTTGATCGGCCGGCCGGTGGCTGCCGCCGCCTCCAGCAGGTCGGTCTGGCGGGCCAGAAAGGCCGGGATTTGCAGCAGGTCCACCACTTTGGCGGCGGTGGCTGCCTGGTGGCACTCGTGAATGTCGGTGGTCACGGGCAGGCCGGTCTCCGCCTTCACCCGCTCGAAGATTTTCAGCCCCTCCTCCATTCCCGGCCCTCGATAGCTGGTGCGTGAGGTGCGGTTGGCCTTGTCGTACGAGGCCTTGAAGATCAACGGCAGCCCGAGTTCGCTGGTCATCTGCTTCAAGCGGTGGGCGAGCTGGTAGGTCAGGTCGCCCGGCTCCATCACGCACGGGCCTGCAATCAAAACCAGGGGGCAGCCCCGCCCAATTTTCACTGGACCAACCTGGACTGGATTTGGAACTTCCATGGCCGTTGCCCTTCCTTTGCCGAGTTTGGACGCGCCTGGCTTTGGTTTGTGTGCTGACTCTGTATCAGGTGAGGGTACCGGGGGCAAGCCGACCCCAGACCTGCTTGCGTGCATGGCGAGGAGGCCGCCGCACTCCGCATCGCCCACCGCCTGAGCGGGGGATTCTTCTGAGCCATGCTCCCTGGTCTGTGGCGCGGTTTGGTCCCCTGAGGACCAACGGCGGGTCCGTTCAGGTACCCGGTGGAGGCACAATCAGGGGTAGGGCCCGGGGGAGAACTTCCAGGGTCCAGGGCTGGCCGAGTTCGAGCACGCCGCCTGGATCGCCATCGATCTGGACCGGCACCCGCGCCTCATTGACCGTGACCGAGATCCGTTTAACCACCCGGTGGATCACTCCGCGGCGGCCCAGGTGTAGCCCTCGGAACACCAGCCACAGATAGCGCAAGGCGTGAAACGGGCCGGGCTTCTTGAAGATGATCAGGTCCAGTTCCCCGTCGTCATCGCGGGCCGAGGGGGCAAACGGCAACCCCAAGGCGTACCGGGGCAGGTTGAACAGAAATACCGTGGTGCCGGTAAGCACCTCGTGCTGGCCATCATCTTCAATGGTGACCTGGATCGGCGGGAACCGGTAGAAGAAGCTGGACCGGACGATAGGTTCTACGTAGGCCGCGCGATTGGTGGGCCGGACCTGGCCCAGCCCGCTCACCCGTGCTGAGTGGTGGCGGGTGACCACGTCGCCGTCGAAGCCAAAGCCGGTCATCAGGCTGAAGCGTGGGCCGCCCACAATTTGGCCCAGGTCAATGGGCCGCGAGTGACAGGCGGCAATGGCCTCGGCAATCGTCTCGGGATTGCGGCCCAGGCCGGCATGCTGGGCGAACAGGTTCTCGGTTCCCGCCGGCAGCACCGCCAGGGGAACTCGTGGCTGTTCCTGAATCACGGCCGCCACGGTCCCGTCTCCGCCGGCGGCCACCAGGGCTTGGCACGCGGGGTCGGTATTTGCCTGCTGAATCAGAATCCGACGCTCATCCAGGGTCCAAACTGGCCGGAATGCTAGCCCCCGATCTTCCAGGGCACTGGCCAGTTGGTCGACCTTCCGGCCTGCCTTACCCCGGCCCGCCGCGCGATTTCCGACTAGCCCCACCCAGGGTGTGGGGGAAGGGGCGCTGAAGCCTGACCCGTCCGGTTGCTCAATCCCCGCCAGTCCGTTACTCATCACCACTCCGCCAGCCTGGCCAGCCGTCTCTCGGGTTGCCGAAGATTGCGAGGTCTTGATTCCGCGCAAGGTCGGCCAGGACGGATTGGGGCTGAAAAATCCGGTGTAGCGTACAGTTCAGGAGGGGGGGGAGCCTGATCAATCAACGATTGCTTAGCGGGTCACGGCCGTAGAAAGGCCAGGAGCCGCGCTGGCGGCCGGGCTCACCGGTTGAACCACACCCTGAAGCCGAGCCTGAACGAGTTGCTGGTTTTGGGCCAGAGTCGCGCTCAGTTCACTGCGAAGCTGTTCAAGAACGCTTCGGGCGGCCGTGTTCACTTCTTTGACCGCGACCAGGTCGGTTTGTGCGCCAGCCAGATCACGCTCGGTCTGGCCCAGCAGTTCCAGCGTCTTGGTCTTGCGGACCAAAGAGGCATCGGCTGCCGCCTTGGCGGTATCGAACTGGATGGTGAAGCGGTCCAGCGTTTCCTTGGATGAGCTATTTTCCCGGAACAACTGGGATATGAGCGACCGGGCTGCGGTCAGCCGCGAGTCTTTCTCTTTCTGCACCAGCGCCACGTTGGCCCGGGTCCGAATGATGTCGGACCGAGTTGAGATCAACTCATCGTCGGCTGCGACAATGCTTGCCCGAGTGGAGTCCTGCAGCTTGCCGTAAGCGCGATTCCATTCCGAGACATTGGATGATAACCACATCCAGCCCAGAAACGGCAGGACCATCAACGCACACAAAACCTTGCCGACGGTGGACATGCAACCTCTCCCGCCTGCGAAACAGAGGCCTAGCCTTGGGCCTCTCGCTATAGGATATCGTCTTATCTTACCCTGCTCTCCAGCCCGATGCCACGTAACGCTTGGATCTCGTCGATTTTTCCCAGCAGCCGAATCGCCTGGACCGGTTGTGCGGAAAGCGCCTGGCTCGTACAATCCTTTTTCATCTCTCACCCTCGCGCACCGACACCGCACCGCTCGGACCCACCTCTCGTGACCCGACCTTCCTATCCGGTGACCGAACTTCTGGGCGATGGCATTGGCGCTGAACTTTCCACCGCCGTACATCGGCTGTCTGAACGGTTGCCGATCCATCTGGACTTTCGACCGATCGATCTCACGCTTGAGAATCGACGGGCCCGTAAAAACGCGATTTATGATGAGGCTGTGGCATCTGTGGAAGCCACACGGGTGGCACTGAAGTATCCCACGATCACCGCCGAAGAGAGCCCCAACCAGGTGCTACGGAAGCGGCTGGACCTTTCGGTCATCCACCGGCCGGTCACGACCATTCCGGGTGTACCCAGCAACTTCAAGCGCGAGCTGGACCTGGACATTGTGCGAATTGCGACCGGGGGCACCTACGATGACCCGGGCCGGATGATTGGCGACGATGGCGCGGTCAGCCTGCGGATTGTGGAGCGAAAGCCGGTGCAGGAGGCGGCCCGGTACGCCTTTACCCTGGGCCGCAAGACCCACCGACGGGTGACCAGTGCCTCCAAGTACACCATTCAGAAGGCTACCGACGGGCTCTTTGAGCGGGTGACCGACATGGTGGCCCACCAGTATCCCGAGGTTGAGCACAACGTTGAGCTGTTCGATGCGCTTCTGGCCAAGATTGTCATGACCCCTGACAAGTTCCAGATTGTGCTGGTTCTGAACGAATACGGTGATTTCCTCTCCGACATGGCCTGCGGCCTGGCAGGCTCGCTCGGGATTGGAGCCAGTGCCAATCTGGCGTTCGATGCCTCGGGTGTGGTTCGAGTGGCGCTGTTTGATGCGGCCCACGGCACCGCCCCGGACATTGCCGGCAAGAACCTGGCCAACCCCACGGCCATCTTCCTGGCCTTGGTGCTGCTGCTTTACCAGATTGGCGAGATCAGCGTGGGCCAGGCCGTCAAAGATGCCACCCTGGACCTGCTCAGGCGGGGGATCCGGACCCGCGACCTGGGCGGTCAGGAATCGACCGAAAGCTTCACCAAGGCGGTTGGGGACGAGGTTGAAAAGCGGCTCCAGGGATAACGAAAGCCGGTCCGTGGAACCGGAAGAAATTGGCCCAGGAATTCGCGCGGAAACGGAAGCTGAGGCCGGCCTGGTAAGTTGGTTGCTGGCATGACCGGCAACAGCAGAAAGGTCGGCCGTTTTTGCGTAGGTTTCCTGCTCGGCGCATTCGGAGTACGGGGTTTCTAGATTTCTGATTTTCCTTCACCAAGGCCCCGTTTGGATCCGGTATCTTGGACTTCGGGATCGGTTGGCAAAGCAGACGCCGATTGGTCACGTTGACGGATTGGTCACCATTTTTGTCCGTGGTGCGCCTGATGATGAGACGAGCCGCCTGTTTTCTTGGAATCTGTCTGAGTTTGCTGATGCTGCTACCGGTTTGCGCTCTGGCAGGAGCCGGTAAGAAGCGATTGGACATGACCCTTGAGGCCTGGCGACAGGCGCGTGAAGACGCACTCAGGGCCGAGGATGGCTGGCTCTCGCTGGTGGGCCTGCACTGGCTAAGGCCCGGGCAGAACCGGGTGGGCTCAGACGCTGAGAATCAGGTGCGGCTGCCGGCATCGGTGGCCTCCAGAGTGGGCACGTTCACCCTGGTTAACGAGGCCGTACGGTTTCAGGCCGAGCCCGGCGTGGACGTGCGGCGTGGCAAGGAACTGTTCCTCGCGGGTCAGGTCCAGACCGATGAGGAGGGCAAGAAGCCAGACGTGCTGACGGTGGGGACCGTCCGGATGATGGTGATCAAGCGGGGAGATCGCCTGGCACTTCGGGTGAAAGATAGCCAGAGCCCGGTCCGCACCGAGTTTCAAGGGCTGAGGTGGTATCCCCTGGACCCCAACTGGCGTGTGCATGCCCGGTTTGAGCCCACGGTGCTTTTGAACCGGCTCGAGGTGGAGACGGTGGTTGGTACCCGCGAATCGTTCGAATCACCCGGTTTTGCCGTGTTCGAGCGCGATGGGAAAACCTACCGGCTGCAACTGGCCATGGAGGGAGAGAAATACTGGGTCGTGTTTCGCGATGGCACGGCCGGTAAAACCACGCCCGCCAATGGTCGCCAGCTTCTGGTGGACCCCCCAGACGCAGACGGGATTTTGATGCTGGATTTCAACCGGGCCGTGAACTTGCCGTGCGCGTACACGCCGTTTGCCACCTGCCCGCAGCCGCCCAAGGTCAATCGTCTCGATTTTCCCATTCCCGCCGGTGAACAGGAATATCAGTCGCCGTCGATGGCCAGTCTTGGAGCCGGTTGATCGGTTCCAGCGTCAGATTTTTGTGAAAAATAAAAAAAATGCTGATGTGTTTATGGATTTATTGTTGGTAGCGAGTTGCCGGCCTTGGCTTCCAGGTTGATCAGGCCGCTACTGGCCTGATCCATGAGCCTTTGCACCTCGGCACCGCGGTCCGGGTGTGCCAGCCAGGGCACGGCGATGGCGGAGACCTCGTCAAATTGTTGTCGGGCCTGGTCGGGCTTGCCGGTCTGCTGATGGAGTTTGGCGGAACTGAGTAAGACGCGGATGAGCATCAGGCTGCGATCAAAAACGGCCGGCTGACGTTCCCGGCCGCTCCTGGCCAGTTCGATGGCCTGTTCCATGTCGGGCAAGGCCGCGGCCGGCTGGTTCTGAGCCGTGTCCACCTTGGCGCGAAGGAGTGCGGCATCAATCAGGCCCCCTTGGAATTCCAGGAGTTCTTTTTCTTCGGGGTGTTGTTCGATGCCATGCCGACAAACCTGGATCAATTGATCGAGCGTGGTTTCGGCCTCGGCCCAGCGTTTGTCGTTGTAGGTGAGATCAGCCAGCGCGATGAGCGCGCTCTGCTGTGCTTTGATCAGGGTAAGAGGAGACTGAGGGAACCGCCTGGCCCCTTCCTCGCCCAGGGCCAGCATTTTGCGGAACAGAGGCTCCTTCTGGGCTGTGTCTCCCGCCTTGTCGAGACTGAATCCCGCGTTGTAATACACGAACGGCACAAAATTCCAGGCTTTGAGATCTTGTTCATGCTCCGCCAGATATCGGTCGGCCTGCTGGATCGCTCTGGGGACCAGCGTGCGGACCTGGTCAAATTCCTCGAGATCCGCCAACCTGAGGGTCAGCGTGATCAGGCCCACGGCCAGGTACAGGCGCTCGCCAGGGTCGCGTTCGGCAAGTCCTTCCAGCTCGGTCAGCAGTTTCGCGTTCACGATGTCCTCGCTGGCAAACTGATCGGTACGGACCAGCGCCATTTGGGCTTCCAGCAGCGTGCGGGCGCGAAGGCCGCGGAGTTCCAGGCTGGAGGGCTCGAGAGACAGGGCCTGAACGATGGCGGCGACGGCGTCCATCCGGCACCCGTGGGACTCCAGGTAATGTTCCAGGTTGAAAAAGATGTTGCCGAGCTGACGGAGCCCGGCCGCCCGATATTGGAGGGCTTCCACGGGGCGTGGTTCGAGCGGCCAGGCGAGGTATTGCTCCCGGATCTGCTTGAGGAATGTGAGGTCCTCTTCGTTGAGAGCGGTTCCCCGCTGGAGCAGGCGCTGAACCACCTGATGATGGAAGGTGCCCAGCAGATCCTGTTGTTTCCCGACGGCCGCCTCTGCGCGGGTGACGGCCGTCTCTGCCCGGGTAAGGGCCAGGGACATCGATCGCAGGTGGTAGCCCACGCCGATTCCGGCGGTGATACCCGCCAGTGTGAGCACGAGAACCAGGGCGGCCGTGGTGGGTTTGCGTCGGCACCATTTGGCAAGATGTTCATGGAACGGAGCCGATCGGGCCAGGATCGGTCGTCGGTCAAGGAACCGGTTCAGGTCGTCCACCAGTTCGGCGGCCGTTGAGTAGCGTCGTCTGGGTGAGGCTTGCAGGCATTTGTCCACGATGGTGCGGAGGTCGCGTGGGACATCGCCCCGTAACGCTTGCACGGGCCGGTACTGGGCATGTGAGGCGAGCAGCAGTGATTCCCACTGCGATGCGCCATCGTAGGGTGGCCGACCGGTGAGCAAGGCGTACAGCATGGTACCCAGACCGTGGACATCGGTGGCGGGGCCAATCTCTTGCTGGTCCGGGTGATCGCCCACCTGTTCCGGAGCCATGTAGCTGGGGGTACCCATCAAAAGGCCCGATTCCGTCAGTCGCTGGTCGACCATGGTTTCGGACCGGGCGAGCCCGAAGTCGGCCAGCTTGGGCGAAGCAGGCTGCTGAGGTTGGCTACCGGGCGAGAGTAACACGTTTGAGGGTTTCAGGTCGCGGTGGATGATCCCCAGGGCATGGGCCGCTTCCACCGCGTCTGCAAGCTCTCGAACAATCTGGGCCGCCTCGCGGATCGGCGGCAGCTTGGTGGCAATCTGCTGCTGGAGTGTGCCACCGGTCACCAGTTCCATGACGAGGTAGGGGACGCCGTTGACCTCGCCCGATCGGTAGATCTGGACCACATGCGGATGGTTCAGTTTGGCCAGGGCCTGAGCCTCGCGCCGGGCCCGTTCGCGGACCTGTGTTGAGAGCAACGCTCTGGTGCCGGCTCCGATGACCTTGACGGCGACCCTGCGATCGAGCTCCAGGTCGTGGGCTCGGTAGACGCGTGCCATCCCGCCCTGGCCGATCTCGACCAGATCGACCAGCCCTGGAATCTCGGGTGTGGGCTCAAGTTCGGGATCTGCCTGGTTCGCTTTCGCTGGTACCCTGGGCGGGGCGGCGAGAGCCGAACTGGATTGCTGGACCGTCGGCTCTGGATTTTCAAGATCCAGACGGCCGAGACTGGAAAGCAGACCGATGGTCTCGCGGTCCAGGATCGGAGCCGTCAGGTGATCAAGCTGTTCGAGCGCGGACCAGTGGCCCGGCCGCGCCGCCACGAGATTCTGGCAGCGCTCGCACTGGTTAAGGTGTTCGGCCAGTGCCTGGCCCTCGCCTTCATCCAGATGACCGTCCAGGAACAGGCCCCATTGCATGGATTCCTGGCAGCCCGGATCATCGGGAGACTAGTTCATGGGGGGTCTCCAGTGAATCGAGCTGGCGAACCGTCGCCCGGATCATTGAGAGCACACTGGAACGTGCCCAGCCCGCCGTACCGATCTTCATGTCGAGTCTTGCAGAGGTTTCTCGCAGCGTCAGCCCTTCCACCGCCTGAAGTCGAAAGGCTTCCCAGGTACGCGGAGCAACTCGACGGCGAACATCACGCATGGCTTTCCGGAGCAACTCGAGGTCATACAGTTCCTCGATCCGCCCGGCCAGGTCATCCCGAGCCGTCGCCTGCTGGAGTAACTTGAGGATCTTGGTATCGCCGCTGCCGACCAGCGACTGCGTGGTCTGCTCTTTCCAGTCGGTCAAAACCCAGCGCATCAACTGGCCAAGGTAGCTGCGGAACCGCTTGCTGGGGTCGTACCGGAATCGCTCAACACCTCTCCAGAACCGCAACAAGACATCTTGGGTGAAGTCGTGAGCATCCGCGTTTTGGAGTCCCTGTTGCCGGGCCCACTGCAGGATGTGCGGGCCATAAATCCGCACAAACTGCCTCCAGGCCCCCGGGTCCAGTGGACGCAAGATCAGTCGCTCCATGAGCGTGACCTGCGTCGTGCCGGGAACAGGGGATACCGACCTGGAGTTTTGCATCGACTTGGACACGAACCTCTGGATCCAGGAGTGGCGATCTCTGGGCCATCCCTCGTAACGCTTCGTCGTTGCTCGTCTTGCTCAAACTATTATGTTCGGCATGGATTGGTACAGGCAACCATCCCCGCCAGCTTCCGCACGGCTTCGGGCCGCGGCGGGACCCAAACTCGAAATCGGGAAAAATTTGGGAAGTCGGGCCAAAAATCTCAATGAGCGTCGTATGCGCCTAGAAATTCTGAATTTTGGTGGGTGGGTGCGCGGGGACCGGAAGGCTTGAAGCTGCCCTGGAAGCTCGGGTGTGGTGCTGCTTATCCGCACACGGGATCCAGACTTATTTTCTCTGCGTTCCTCTCCAGCCTTCCGGGTGCTTGGCCAAGCCTTGGGCGGAATGATTCCTTTTTTCAGAACTCGCCCCAAAATTTGGCCCCTGAGAGCTGTATTGAATGATGACGAATTCCGGAATGAGCAGAAATAGACCCCCGCCGTGGCTACCCAGCCAAACCCTGAGAACTGCAAGGAGTGGACTCGATGAACGACGCGACCGAGCGCAACCAACCCGCGCGATCGAACATGCGCTGGCAGAAGCACCTGAAGAACTGGAAAACCTACGCCCTGGCCGGCGGTGCCAGCATGGCCGCCAGCACCGGTGCCGATGCGGGCATCGTTTGGAGCGGCAACCCCGGCACGCTGTTCACTGGGCCTGTGGCCGTGGTGAATAATCGTCTCAATAATATGACCTCCCACGGCCAAGCGTTTTCGATCGGACGCGTTGGCGGCAGCGTGGCTGGCGTCGCCTCGGCATGGTTTGTCGGTTCCGTAAATTCTGGAGCCGGGACATCCACTGGCAATCTGGAGCTGCGTGGCCAGGCCGGGGCGGGAATCAAGTTCATCGGCTATGCCGGCGATGCCAGCCGATTCAACGCCGGTGACAAGATTGACGGCGGCACACTGTTCAATCTTGGGCTTCTGAACTTTCAGAGGAACAGCTTAGGGACCGCTGTCAGCTACGATGGGAGCTTCAGGCCCCCAGCGAACGGGACGGTTCAGGCCTTTGTGGGCTTCAGCCTGACCAAGGGGTCACTGGCGGGCGACCTGGGCTGGATCAAGGTCAAGGTCACGGCCGATGGGAGTGGCATGCCGACGGGCATGACCGTCCTGGAATGGGCCTATAACGACATTTCGGGCGACCCCATTCTTGCTGGCCAAACGCAGGCCGTGCCGGAGCCGGGCACCATGGCGCTGGCGCTGCTGGCCAGTGGCGCGGGCGGTGTGCTGGCGTTGCGCCGGGCACGGGCAAAGGCGAAGGCCGGCGTTGAAACCGCCACGGCTTGAACCTGAATGCAAGCAGGGGCCGGGCCCAACGCCCCGAACAGCGTAGGGCCCGGCTTCCATGCACGGAATGGTTATGAAGCCTTCAACGTGAGATCGGCACTGGACGCACGTGAGACCTTCACGACCGCGCTCTGGTGAATCGGGAACCGGTGATGGCAAGCCGTGCATACGATCACGGGCTGGAGCCAGAGCCCCTCATTGAGGGCATCGCAGAATGGGCAGGCGACGGTGAGCGCCTCCTCCAATCGCTTCGCCACGAAAAGATCCCACTTGGTGATTGGGATGTGTTCCAGATCTTGAGGTTTGAGCGTTCGGAGGCTTTGCATGACCAGAGCGCACTGGGTGCCTGTCAGTTGGGGCTCAGCAGCCAGCGTTTCCAGGGTCGCCAGTGGTAGTTCCGGGAAAACCGGATCCAAGGGTGCCTTCCAGCGAACCTGCAAGGCCCAGCCGAGCGCAACCAGGGTGGCGCCTCCGAGTAGGCCGCCGAGCCAACCCCAGATGCTCGTAGCGCCGGTTGGAGTTCTGGTAGGCCGAGTCCGGGGCGTAGCGCGGGTCAGCCGTGAGAGCGATTCCTCGACGTCCGGGGTGCTCACCTTCTGGCCCAGCGACCAGCGTCTGACAAGTTCATCGGTGCCTTGCGTCATGTTCGGGTTCTGGCCATTGCCGGTCACAATCGAGAGCAACGGCCCGAGCGAGAACAGAGCCACACCCTGACTCCCGGTCTGCATGCTGTCTAGCAGCTGCGCGAATTCCGGTTGGCCCATCGGCGGATAGTGGGGTTCTTCAAACGCTTGAATCCCGTTCCAGATCGGCGTGAAACCGGCACGCCACTGACCCGAGATCTGCACGGCGCGGACCCAGTCGATCGGCTTCTGCTCAAGCTGGTGGTACGCCATGGGCGCCAGGAAATCGAGTAGAGGTGCCAGCAACTCATAGCTCTGACCGTAAATCTGAACCCCCTCGAAATTGATCGCGCCTTCCGGCTTGACTGCCGCGGAAATGGTCAACCGGGGATCCATTTTCCGCAACAAGGTGACCAGTTGTGTGGTCAGCTCATGAATCAGGTCCGTGCGGTAGTGGAGCCAGGTGGTCTGCATCCTGGAGTTTTCGACTAAGGGTTGGTCGAGCCGCCAGTTCGTTCCGGACCGGCGTGAGAGTTCTTGCAGGCAGGTGGAACAGCGGCAAACATCGGCATTCGGAAAGCGAAGATAGTCGAATTGAAGTCCGTCGATGGCGTAATGGCCCATGAGCTCCGAGAGCGTGTCCACAAGCTCTTTCCGCCAGTCCTGATTGGTCGGACAGATCCATTCCGTCGAGCGTTTGCCGCTGGGGTCAACCATGCCCCATTCCGGGTGGGATTTCAGCCGGTACGGGTCGAAACAGAGAGGCACCCAGGCATGGATCTTGATGCCGGCTTTTTTACCCGCATCGACCATGCCTGTGAAAAAGGTATTGCTGGGCCGACCCTCGCCAAACAACGCTCCTTCCGCGGGGTCATAAGCGTTGACGATCAGGTCGGTCAGGCCGAGTTTGCCCGCGAACCTCACCAGATCCGTCGGTTCATAGACGAAGGCATCTCGACTGACCCAGGCCGCGCGTCGTTGGACGGGCACCGAGTCCGCATCGGCCAGCCAGTCTCGAAAACAGGTGAAGTTCGCCGCCCCCTTCTGCGCATACGTGATCAATCGTTTCAGTACCGAGGCATGTTTAATGGCCTGGTGGGGATGCAACAATACGACTAACGGCCGGCCAGTGAGCCTGCGTTCGTTGTAGAGCTTGACCAGGAATTCCAGAGTCTCGTCATCATCAAGCTGGCCGCCTGTGTACATGTTGTAATCACTGGCAACCTCGATCCGGTCTTTGTAGGTGCTGTCCGAGATCGGAAATTCCAGGAGCGCTTCATCGGACGAGTCTCGATGATTGATCTCACAGGTCGACGATTGATAACGAAAACCAAGTTCGGACAGGATCTCATGGGTGTCGGCGTTTGACTCCAGATAGGGCGCGCGAAACCCGATCGGGTACGTGCCGGTGGCCTTGTAGATCGCTTCCGCGGAATCGTGGATTTCCTGGAATTGCTGATCCCTGTCCAGTTCCGTCAGATGGGGATGAGTCATGGTGTGGCAGGCGATCTCATGCTGCTCGGACCATTTCCTGACGACATCAGGGTAGGTTTCCGCAAACCTGCCGGTCACGAACAGGGTGCAAGGCGCGGGCGGGTCAAGTTCGCGGAAGAACTCGATATCGGATTCAAGTTCGATGTCGAATGTCAAAAGGATCGGTGCCGCGCGCCTGACCAGAGGTTCTTCACCCCAGGCATGACCTGAAATGAGCAACGTTAGCGCAAGAATCCAGACAGTCTTGTGCTCAAGCATTCCAGGTCCTGGGGCGATTTCGCCACTCATGGTAAAGCGACTGGAGCGCAAACCAATCGAGACGGATTTTTTGATAAATGAGAAAGAGCGGCGCATAGCCAAGCAGCCAGAGGTCACGTCTGGCCGAAAGTAGGACGCCGAAGGTGACTCGGGCAAATTCCATAACCAGCACGGGCGTGGAGAAGAGGGCGAGTACGGCCAGAAAACGTGCGGGTTCTTTTGAACTCAGGGCCAGAAAGAGCAACAGTACCAGGCTGAGCAGGGTCAGCGGAATCGTGGCGTACCAGGAGAGAAACGTATAGGGCAACCAGAACAGCCCCAGCAATCCAAACCGGCGGTTTCCCAGCAGTCTTCGATGCTTGGAGAAAGTCTGAAGACCGCCCCGCCCCCAGCGAATCCGCTGCCTATGCAGCTCGGAATCGGTCCGAGGTGCCTCGGTGTACGCGAGGGCCCTCGGTTCGTAGGCCACCTGAATCTCGCGTGCAAGAATTTGAAGTGACAGGTCGAAGTCTTCTGTCAAGGTGTCGGACGGAAATCCATTCATCGCGCGCAGCAGGTCGACCCGGAACGCGCTGACCGGCCCGGGCGCGATCAAGACGGTCCCGGTTGTGGCGTACTGCGCCTGCTTCACAAGGCCCTGGCTGTACGCATATTCGAGTGACTGAAAGCGACGAATGAGGGTATCCGGATGAAACAGTCGAACCTGCCCCGCAACCGCCCCCACACCAGGCGTATACAAGGGCGCAACCAGGTGCTTGAGCGCCTTGGGATCCAGGTTGCCATCGGCGTCATTGGTAACGATGACCTCGCCCCGCGCCACCGCCAGGCCCGAGTTCAACGCCGCGGCCTTGCCCTGGTTCTTGGCATGCCGGATGACCCGTGCCGCCGTTCCGGCCGCCAGTTTGGCCGTCAGATCCGTCGAGCCATCGTCAATCACGATCACTTCGAAATCGGGATAATCTTGTGCCAGTGCCCCCCGGATCGCATCCACAATCAGATCCTGCTCGTTAAAAGCTGGAATCAAGATCGAAACGAAAGGCAAATGCTGATTCTGAGGTCGCCACACCCGCCGAACCGGACTGCCCGCATAACTCCAAGCGGCAAATAACAGTGTGGGCATGACCGCCGTGAAGATAAAGACCCAGTAGCCGACGATGAGCAGATAACGTAGCCAGAAAGTCAACGCGCCCCAGGTGGCCATCGCCAAGTCCATGTGAATGAACCGACGCATCAGAACGGGCAGCAGCAACCCGATCAGAAGCGAAACGCCGATAATCAACACGCTGATCCCGATAAAACGCGGCCGAGTTAACGGGGCCGAACGAACGGCGGGACGCAACGGGGGAAGCGGTGTTCGCAAGGGTCCGGCTTTGGGTGAGGTGGCACCATTCGGTGGCGGATCACTGACCTTGGGGTTCTTGATCGTTGACATCAGCCGTTATTCCTTTCCGGGTCAGTTTCAGCGTGGGATGGGAAGGCGAATCCTGATGAGTACCCGCGCCACGAAACCGTGAGACCACACGCGATCACCAGGAAAACCGTTCGCGTTTTGACACTCAGTTTCAACCGCTTCAATAGGCGTCCGCAGAGAGGATTTCTCCACCTCTCGTCGTACTGAGCGACCGCCAGACATTCAGGCTCACCTGATCCTTGACAAAGTGCACGCTGCCATCGGCCATGACGGAATTGACACCACCGGTATGCCGGCTCCGCGCCGCCATGACATTCGACAGCTTGTTTTCAGGCGTGCTGTGCCTGCACGGTGGATTGCTGCCATGCGGATAAACACAATGGGCTGCTTCCGACAAGACATCGGCGTCCTTGCTATTCGGACCCAGGAAGGAGGTGAATCCTGCTTGCGGCCCGTACCAGGTGAAGCCCCGAAGATCTGCCCCCTCTCCCTGGATCAACTCGGCGGCGAGCAGCGTATTGCTGGTCCCGTCCCTGATCGACGACAGACTGACGGTCGGTGTTCCCGATCGAGGTTTTTTGGGATTGGCCCCAATGTCTCCGAACGGCGCACCCCCAAAGACCACGCCGTTCAAATTGGGGTCCGCGAAGATATCCGTATTTCCCCAGTTGCAACCGTAGTTGTGTGAGGTGATCTGATTCACCGGTCGGTTCGGCGTATCAGTGGGGCAGGTGAATACCGCCACACGCTGGCTCGTTGTTGTGAAATTTGCCTGACCCTGATACAGCAGCAGCGAATCGAGTGTCACGTCGTTCAGTACGTCACCAAGCTGGTTGTAGGAGTTATACAAGGGGGTCTGGTCAACGTAAGGAAGTACGAACATCTGCCAGGTCCCCCAGCCCCAGCCCTTGCAGCCCGGCGGCAGTGTTCCAATCTGGTCATGGTAATTGAGCATCCCGAGCCCAATCTGACGGAGATTGTTGGTGCACTGAATCCGCCTTGACGCTTCACGCGCAGCCTGGACCGCCGGCAGCAGCAGGGCCACCAGAAGTCCAATAATGCTGATCACCACCAAGATTTCGATCAGCGTGAAGCCGGCACGCCGATTCCCGGAACTCTGAGGCAGTGTCGAGATCGGGACACGACAATTCATGGCCTGAACCCTTGGCTCGAATCGAGCCGCTTAACGCACGTTTGCTTTGCCAGCGAATCCCAACATGGTCAGGTTTGCCGTTGCTGTATTTCATACAGTCACTCAGGCCCAGATTTTGGGGCGCAAGTGAAAGAATATGAGAGACGGCCTTGTATGGCCGGCCTGGTGGCTAAATTAATAAGGGAAGCAATACGTCGAAGCCGTGATCCGGCCCGCGCGCATGAACGCCCGAATCTCGGTGGCGATGGGCGAATGGGCTGGGCCGAGCGCGGAAACTGTTCGTTCGCCGAACTCGGCGATACGTCTTTATCAAAGAGAGGTTGCGTGAAATCGCTTCCGTTTTGTCGCGGGCTTCGTAAAAAAAACGAATTTTAGGCCAAAAGACGCGGCCGTTCTCCTGTACTAGTTCTGTGACCCAAAAACGCGGTCGACGTTTCAAGCTGGGCGACTGGCTGGAACCCCTGATCGCTTGGGGCATTCGGTGGGTCGGCTTGTGAACCTACCAGGGTTTGATGGCCCACTTTCGCCATTCTCGTTGATGCAAGGAGAAGTACGTGAGAAACTAGAGATCGTTGATTTTCTCCGCGTTTTGCCGTGGGCCTTGTAGGCTTCTGGGCGGCCACGTCAGTTCGTGCGGGTCTGGTGCAATATAGTCAGGCCTTCAACAATACGAGCCGCGCGATCGGTAGCCAGAATGAGACCGATCCTGCCTACGATAACTACATGATTGCCTACGATAACTTCACGCTTCCGTCCAGCACGTCGATAGAGAGCCTGAGCTGGGTCTACTTCGACTCTGCGGACCCCAGTGGCACGATTGCCGCAGGCAACATCACAGGGTGGACGATCAACTTCTACCGTGATTCCTTGAACGAGCCAGGATCGTTGATCTCCAGCACCTCAATCAGCGGCAACGCGAATGAGACCTTCCTGGGACAATTCAACCATCCGGGCAATCTTGCTTAGAAGAACGTTCACTCCTACTCGGCTACCGGTCCGTTCGTGACCTTGGGGGCCGGGATCCAGTACTGGATGTCGGTTGTTGCCAACATGGACTATCCCCCGCAGTGGGGGTGAGGCACTTCAGCAAGTGGAGACAACCTGGTTTATCAGGATTGCTTTGGTGCCCGAAGTTCATACCCGCTCGATTTTGCATTCTCGGTCACCGGTCAGGCGGTGCCCGAGCCATCCACGCTTGTCTTGGCGCTCGTGGTGACAGGGGTTGCTGGTCCCGTCATTGCCCGCCGGCGGTTTCGTGCGGCCAGCAAGATCGCCAACGCTTTCTGTTCCTGAGCGAATCGACTGCCGAGCCGGTCGCATGACTTCTGCATCGGGAATGATCACGGTTTTTGAATCCAGGTCAGGCGTGTCTTGGCACGCCTGACCTGTGACTGTACGCGTCGCTGCGAGTCCCGAGAAACTTCATGGTTGCCCCTGGAGATTCTCTGGCCGGTCACTCAAGCGGCGGCAGCACGTCGGGGGTGATCTGATACCCTTCGGCCAGGGCGTTGGTGCCGTTGAACAGGGCGACCACGGCCAGCAGTTCGCCGAGCGCTTCCTGGGTCAGGCCCAGCTTGAACGCCGCCGTGGTGTGAGAATTGATGCAGTAGCCGCAGCCGTTCGTGGCCGAGACGGCGATGGCGATGATCTCGCGCGTCAGGGGGTCAAGCTGGCCGGTCCTTCCGTCGGCCTCCGGGTGCATGATCGCCTTCAGCCGGGTCCAGGTCAGTTCAAGCTGGGCGGGGTTGGTGGCCAGTACTCGCCAGAAGTTGGGCACGCGGTCGAGCTTCTTCACCCGGCGAATGTCGTCAAACACCTGGGCGACAATGCCGGTCGCTTCCAACTCTTCCACGGGGCGGACGGTGGCAACGCGATCGGACATGGTTTGAGCTCCTGTTGTGAAAGCAAGGATGTTTGCATACGAAGTGCGCATGAAAACGGCCGATGTCGAGAACCGTGTGTCTCGAACACCGACCGTATTTGGGTATGTGTGTCGCCAGGGCGGCAGACGATTAGCGGATCAGGCTTTGCCCTTGAGGCCGGTGATGGCACCATCGACCCGCTTGAGCAGGTCATCGACCTGGTCGGTGGACTCAAAGCCCACGATGAAGGCATCCACGGTGCCCAGGCCCAGCACAAAGCTCAGGCTCTGGTCGATCTTCTCGGGGGTCTTGATCTGGCCTTCGCCCAGGATCTTCATGCCGACCACGCCCTTGCCGGCGTCGTGCATTTCCTGGAGCTGGCTGGCAACCTCGTCGGGGTTCTGGTCGTCCATCTGGAGGCCGAAGGGGTTGATGCGGGCCAGGTCAACCTCAACGAACGGCTCTTTGGCGATGGTGCGGAGCGAGGTCATGCCGTGGCAACTGGTGCCGTGGGTCCGGATCATCCCCTGTTCCTTGGCCTTGCGCAGGTAATTCATGGCGCCGGTGTGCTTGGCCACCCAGTCACCTTCGGTCATGCAGTGTAGCAGCATGATGTCGATGTACTCGACGCCGAGTTCGAGCCGATACCGTTCCAGGTGGCTCTTGGCAATCCGCTCATCGCGGGCGTGGGTCTTGGTCTGAATCTGGTACTTGTCGCGGGGGACCCCTTTCAGAGCCTCGCGCAGGAAAACGTGCGAGCCGTACTGGTCGGCCACGTCGAACAGGGTGACGCCGTGGTCCAGGGCGTGACGGACCACGCGGGTGAACTCTTTGAGGCCGAGCCGGAGCTGGTTGCTGGACTGCTCAGAGCCCACGCTGCCGGTGCCCATGCCCACCAGCGAGACCTTGACGCCGCTCTGGCCCAGGGTGCGGGTATCGGTGGCCGAGGTTGGCAGACCATGACGCGTGGCGGCTTTAGCCGAGCTGGCCACCAGGCTAGCGGATGCGGAGGCGGCCGCCGATGCGGCCAGAAAATCGCGACGGTTGAGCGCAGACATCGGCGGTTCTCCAGTAGAGTTCAAATGCGGAGCGGGGCAACAAACGACCCAGGCCAGGGCAGGGAGCCCTGGCCGCAATTCTCAAAACCACGGCGTGCGAGTCTGGTAATCATAACCCAGGAATCGGCCCGGGACGAGCCAGGTGTACCGGCGTGATCCTGGCAATTGTTTCCAGGGATCGGCCGGGCAGCCGTCAGCGCATGCTGGCGGCATCGTCGGACTCGGTGGCCACCACCCGGGTAGCGCTGGCGTCCAGGTCCTGACGGCTGGCCATGGCGTGATCTTCCGACTCGCTGGGGATGGCCCCTTCAATTACCGGTTCGGGCCCGGTGGGCTCAATCGGGTGGTTGGCCAGGGGATCGGCCGACGACCCCGGGCCGCCCCGGATCGCCCGTACTGGCCAGGTGACCACTTTCACGGTGGCTCGGCCCACGGCCCTGGTTGACTTGACGGCCAGCCGGGTGAGGTCGGTTGTGGTGTTATTCACGAACTTCGTGGTCTTGTAGGTTGTTCGGGCCAGGCCACAGCCCGAGAGCCCGGCGAGCAAGGGCCCGCAAACCACGATCAAGAGCCAGGTTCGGGCGTACCGCATGCGTTGATCTCTAACGCTCAGACCAGGTCGGCCTCTAAAACTCGCGCACGCGAGTGAGCCGCCTGAATTGCCTGGGATACCAGAACCCCCAGGATTGCGGAAGGCGGGTTTGAGGCTTCAGTGACTGAGGATTCGAGGGACGTGCAATTGCTTCGTCAGCCTCAAGCTCTTCGGTGATCTCGTCGCGGAGATCGAAAAAGTAGCTGGGTAATTTGAAATAGTCAGAAGCCTTGGCTTACGGAGGAGATTACTTGTCTTTGGGGGGGATATGCCAATTTGAATGAGAAGAATTCGGAGCGCAAGCCGATGCGCGGCGTTCATGTCAAGGGCATGCGCAGTGGCCCGGCCAACCTGCGTGCGCCCAACGAGAGAAGCACCCGTCCACGCGGATTGCCGCGTCCACTGTTGGGTCCTCGTGCATCAAACAGTATTCGCAGCCGTCGTCATGACTCAAGGCGGGCCTGTGCTTGCAGATAGGCAATCATGCTGCCCGCAAGGACGTAGGAGTGGTACTCCTCCTTCTCTGTGGCTCTCAGCGTGCCCTCATTCGCTTTAGCCGCGAGTGTGGCCATTCGCTTCTGGTCGTTGGCGTCGGCCTTCAACCCGATCAACGTACGCGCGTAGTCTGGCGTAAGGTTCTGGCCGAGCGGCCTGAGCAGTTCATTCATCGACGGTAGCGTGATGGTGGCCATAAATCTAATCCTACCAAGGTCAATCGCCCAGCCGAAGTCAGAAACTTGGAGGTTTTGGAGGCATCGCTCATTGTTTTGAGGAACTAGGCAATCCAGGCAGGGGATCGTATGACGCGAACCTTCAACTTTCTTGAAGGATTTTGCGACGGATCGGCATCTGTGGCAAGTCCGACAGTATTGCCTGTGGTTGATGCTACGCGTAATCATGTCGTCGACCGTTCCTGAGGCTGAGCTAACTCGGAACTTATTGATCTTGCCGTGCGACTGAAGCTATGTACGCAAGTTTAGTTTTTCCACCGTCCCTCCGGACATGTCATGGAACCTCCCATCTGGGTCTTCAGGCTCACGTAGCACCCGCAGGCGGCGCATCGCCCTTGGTAGGGTTTGAATCTGGGACAGCAACGACAAACCTCAAGCCTTTTATCCGCACTTCTTCACTCACGGGTGGCAATCCTTCGGCCATGTGGCTTACCACGGACATGGTGAGATTCACCGCCTGCTTCCACAGCGGCGGCAGGCCGTGGAGTTGGCGCTCATGCTCTGCCAGGGCGGGCCCCATTTCTCGGGGTCGGCCTGGGCCAGGTCGCGAAGTGTGGCCAACGGGTTGTCACTCATGAATCGTGATCGTGTGGGCAGCGACGGTCTGCGTGGTACATAGCCCTGCGATTCCCGATCCGATGCCTCCCGTTCGATGTAGCAATTGAACAGAGTCGACTGCAGGTTGAACATCGCGGCCAACGGAGAGCAGGAAAGGCTCGTTGGCGTCAACATGCCAGGCATCACCACTCGTTGTTCTATACATGTTTCGAAGCCCGCGAAGCGTTCCGGATGTGTCATGGATGACTCTTCTTGGAGTCATCCATGACACAAGGAGCAGAGGAGACCGGGCTCTGGGATAGGCACGGATTGTTGCACGACTCGCAGCCTGGGCAGCCCCGGGTTGTTGTGCTGGAATGCCATCAGCAGGGCTCAAAAATCACTCCCCAGCGGCCACCCACCCACGCCACGGTCACCAGCGAACTGCCGCCAATCGGGGTGATCAGGCTGGGGTTCCAGCAGGTGATCTTCAAGCTGCCGTTCGCCCAGACCTTCATTTACGGGTTCCAGGCGTTGATCGTAAGCTACTGATCTGCGGTACATCCTTCCGTGCGCGGAGTGCTCAAGATGATTCTCACAACCGCGTTGCGTGGGCTGTTCCGGTTCGCGTTCGGTCCCACGCCAGAGCCGCCTGCGCGTTCCCAGGCGTCGGCGCTGGTGCTGGTGGCCGATGGGATTGGCGGCCTGGACCTGTGCGGCGTGAGTTTGCAGGTGATGGCCGGGCGTGTGGCTCGGGGCCACCGGGTGGAGGTGGTGCGGTGGTGTCATGGGTTTGGGCGTTGGCACAAAGATCTGACCAACACGGCCAATGTGGAGGCCTGGGCCATTCGCCTGGCGGACCAAATTCAGGCGTTCCGGGCGGAACGGCCAGAGGTGCCGGTGTACCTGGTGGGTAAGTCGGGCGGTACGGGGGTGGTGGTGCGAACTCTGGAGCGGCTGCCGGCAGGGGTGGTGCAGGGGGCCGTGTTACTGGCGCCGGCACTGTCTCGTCACTATGACCTGGATTCAGCCCTGGCGGCTGTGGATGGAATGTTGACCGTGTTCTGGTCTCCGTTCGACCTCTTTTTGCTGGGGGCGGGCACGTTGATCTTTGGCACGATAGACCGGGTGCATTCGGTATCGGCCGGGCTGACGGGGTTCCGGTGGCCCCGGGGGTCGAAGCCGGCCGGGAACGGGCCAAGCCCGCATGATCGGTTGTGTCAGGTGCGCTGGCGGTGGCGGATGGCCGCAACGGGCTATCTGGGGGGGCATCTGGGCTGCGATAGCCCATTTTTCTTGAAGAAATACGTGATTCCGTTGCTGGCCGTTCCGCAACCGAACGAAAACGCGCCGATCGGTTCCGGGGGTCAAGGCGACCCGGCTTTGAGCCGATAACTGTAGGGCTCGGAGGCGGAACCTTGCTCCCCCTGACATGCTTGAAGCTGGGATACCCGGATCTGGCTGCTTGGCTTACGGCTCTGACCCGCAATTTGCAGCCTGAATTCCAGAGATTACGGCCGGGCCAGATTCGCCTGGCGGTGGTCATGGGAATACCCCTGCTGAGAACTGAACTGCAGGTGTTCTGGTAGAGACGGTGGTGATTTTGGGGAGCTATCGGCACAATAGAGAATTGAGTAGGGAAAGGCGCAATTGGGTGCCTGATCCTTGCCTGCACTCCCGGACTTTGGATGAGTAGGGCTCGGGTAGCGTTGTTGGCTGGCTCTTCATCAGTAAGAGCGGCAAACGGCGTGATCCGATCGACCCGGTGGTCTTGAAGACCGACCGGGCTTCCCGTGAGAACTGGCACCGTGAGGTGGCACCGCGTGGCGGTCCCCGATTCTGGAGACTTTTCGCACCAGGGATTCTTTCACTCAACAACCAGGAAAAGGGGCCGCCTCGCATGGTCCCCCGGCTTCGCCAGGGGATGCAGGCTGGTCCTAACAGGCAGCGTCGGTTTGCTGTAGATTCCCAGGGAGTTTATGGTAAATCGCTGCCCTGGCAGCTAGCACTTTTTGACCAGGCTGGTGCCAGATCGTGACCTCAAATCAAGCACATTCACATCGTTCCAGCAAACAGGATTTTGAGATGAGTACCAAGGAAACCGTGGGACACTCTGCGCACCGTGAACTCGAAGGTGCCGCATCGGCGCACGCGCTCTCGCCCATCACCGAGATCGTGGGAATTCGGGGCCGAGAGATTCTGGACAGCCGTGGCAACCCCACGGTGGAAGTGGATGTCACGCTGGCCGATGGCACGCTGGGCCGGGCGGCGGTTCCTTCAGGTGCAAGCACCGGAATTTACGAGGCGGTTGAGCTGCGTGACGGTCAGAAAGATCGTTACCTCGGCAAGGGGGTTCTCAAGGCGGTCGCCGGTGTGAACGGGACCCTGGCCTCGGCCTCAATCGGGCTCGATGCCCGCAATCAGGTTGCGCTCGACGCCGCCCTGCTGGCGGCCGACGGCACGCCCAACAAGGGCAAGGTGGGTGCCAACGCCATTCTGGGCGTGAGCCTGGCCGCAGCCAAGGCTGCGGCTGAGAGCTGCGGGTTGCCACTCTACCGGTACCTGGGTGGTGTCAATGCCCGGGTGCTGCCGGTTCCCATGGCCAACATCATCAATGGCGGCAAGCACGCCGACAACAAGATCGACTTCCAGGAATTCATGGTCATGCCCATTGGTGCCACCTCGTTCAGCGAGGGGATCCGCTGGGTGGCCGAAGTGTTCCACACCCTCAAGAGCGTGCTCAAGAAGGCCGGCCACAACACGGCCGTGGGTGATGAGGGCGGCTTCGCCCCCAACCTCGATAACGAGGAAGCCCTCAAGTACATCATGGAAGCAATCGACAAGGCCGGCTACGCGGCCGGCCGCGGCAAGCAGTTCGCCATTGCGCTCGATTGTGCTTGCTCGGAACTGTTCGATGAGGGGCACAAGAAGGGGTACAAGTTCTGGAAGTCGAACCCCGACAAGCTATTCTCGACCCAAGGCATGGTCGATCTGTTCGCCCGCTGGGTCGAAACCTACCCGATTGTCTCAATTGAAGACCCACTCGACCAGGACGACTGGGACGGCTACGCTTCCATGACCAAGGCGCTTGGCTCCAAGGTTCAGATTGTGGGCGACGATTTCTTCGTCACCAACCCCACCCGTCTGGCCGAAGGCATTGCCAAGGGCTGCTGCAACAGCATCTTGGTGAAGGTGAACCAGATCGGTTCACTGACCGAGACCCTCGACGCGGTGGGCCTGGCCCAGCGGCACAAATATACGGCCGTGCTTTCGCACCGCTCGGGCGAAACCGAAGACACGACCATTGCCGACATTGCCGTGGCCACCAACTGCGGCCAGATTAAAACCGGTAGCGCCAGCCGCACCGACCGGGTTGCCAAGTACAACCAGCTCCTTCGCATCGAAGAAGAGCTGGGTGCTTCGGCTATCTACGGCACCGCCGTACTGCCGTTCGCCAAGAGCTGAGAACCAGGTCCCTGGAATCCAGTTTGCATACCAGAGGGCGGTCCCGCAAACGTGCGGGGCCGCCCTCTGTGCGTTTGGTTCGTTTCGCTGTTCCTGTTCGGGTGTAGGTCGATAGCCGTTCAGCCTGGGATGCATGGGTTTTTGGTAAACATAGGGCCGACGGCGTTCAGTTTTGGATTCGGGAGATCAGGATCTTCAGGCTCCCATGCTTCCGATGGCGGGCTGGGGTGAGCGTGGCAGTACGTGATTGGGGCGGGGACCAGGGATGTCCATTCGTAGTCAACGAAATCAACGCCGGAACGCAAGGCTGGCTGGGGAGTGTTGTATGTTTTTACCAATGCTCTAGAAGCGGCATTGGTCTGATAAGTTTGACTTCGAGTAGTTTTGTAGGCCGAGTTTCACGAGAGTCTGGAATTCGCGGTCATGATCACGCCGAATCGTTGTAGGTCCATGGCTGGCCCTAAACCTTGGGTGACTCTCGATATCGTAATACCGGCGCATAATGAGGCGACCGTTCTGCAGGCGAACCTTGCCGAACTTCGAAATTACGTTTCCACGATGCCTGGTATTTCAGATTGGCGATTTATCATTGTGAATGACGGCAGTGTCGACACCACTGGCGAGCTTGCAGACGCCTTGATGCGCGATGACCCGCGTATGAATGTGCTCCATCATCCCATGAATCGCGGTCTTGGTGCGGCGTTGCGGACCGGTTTTGCGCATGCCCACGCAGATATTGTGGTAACGCTGGACGCAGATCTGAGCTATGCACCAGATCACTTGGACCCACTGGTCGAAGCGGTGAACACGGGGGCTGATGTTGCGCTGACCTCTGCCTATGCACCTGGTGGGGTGGTCTTGGGCGTGCCTGCCGGGCGTCGACTTTTGAGTCGTGTGGCCAATTTCTGGCTCCGGTTTACCACGGGAGGTCAGTTCCATACCTTCACGGGCATGGTTCGCGGTTATCGTGGCCTATCACTTGCTCAACTCGATCTCCAATGCGATGGAGTTGAGATTAATCTGGAAATACTCCAGGCGGCCTTTGCCGCACACTGGAACGTGGTCGAAATCCCCGCGCGGTTGGCCTGGCGAGAGTCGACCGGTAACCGTGGCGTGCGTCTGGCCTGGCAGCGCATCCCTGGCCAGATCGTCGATGTTTTTCGCTGGGGACGACGGTTACGGCGGGCCCTGCAATCATAAGTGGTTCCATATCCAACTTTTAGAAGCGCGAGCACTCTGAACATGGCAACCGGTACTCTTGACGCTGCAAAGATTGAACTTCCGTCCGATCAGGACTGCCCGGCCGGACCCTTGGCGATGCTGAGATTCGTGCTGTGGCAGCCGCCATTGCCACGGGCACACTCACTGCCACCAAGGGGCGTTTTACCCGGGAACTTCAAGATCGGTTCGCCTCCCTGCTGGGTGTGAAGCACGCACTGGCCTGCTCAAGTGGCACGGCGGCGATTCACTGCGCCATCGCTGCCTTCAACCCGCAAACAGGCGATGAGTTTATAACCACTCCCATTACCGACATGGGTGCGCTTTCCCCGATCCTCTATCAAGGCGCCATCCCCGTATTTGCAGATGTCGACGCCGCAAGCTGTAACCTCACGGCAGAGACGATTGCCGCCAGGCTCAGTCCGCGCACCCGCGGTATCATTGTGACACATCTCTTTGGAAAACCTTGTGATATGCCTGCCATCATGGCATTGGCGAATCAGCATGCGATTCCAGTGATTGAAGATTGTGCGCAGGCGTTTTTGGCGAAGTCAGGCGGTTCGTTTGTGGGGTCGATTGGCCAGATCGGTTGCTTTTCCATGCAACAGGGGAAACATATCACCTCGGGCGAAGGGGGGTTAGTGACCACCAACGACCCGGCGTTGGCCCGTCGCATGACCCTGTTCGTGAATAAGGCCTGGGGAAATGGCGATCCCAACCCCGATCATACGTTTCTGGCACTTAATTACCGTTGTCAGAGTTGCAGGGCGCGGTCGCACTGGCGCAGCTTGAAAAACTTGAAGACGTGGTTCGCACACGCATGGTCCGAGCGGGGCAGTTGACCAGCCTCCTGAGCCAGATTGAAGGGATTCAAACCCCGGTCGTCTTGTCAGACAGCCAGCATGTGTACTGGCGGTATTGCCTCAATGTCGATCCGGCGGTGATACCAGGCGGTGCGATAGCGCTGGCCGCGATCTTGAAACGATATGGCATTATGTCGGCGCCACGATACATCCAGAAGCCCGCCTTTGTATGCGAGGTCTTTCGCGAGCAGCGCACTTTTGGAGATAGTCGCTGGCCGTTCACGCTGGCCAGACCCGAGGCTGTTGATTATCGAGCCGATCGCTTCCCCGGTGTGTTTGATGGTTTGGAGCGAATTTTGGTTTTGCCTTTCAATGAACGTTTCACCACGGCGCACATTGACGCCATGGGTGAGGCGATCCGTGAGTCTGTTGATCAGTTGCGGAGTAACCAGGCATGAGTGCTGTCCCGGTGCTTCGGCTCGGTCTGGTGGGTGCTGGTGCGATTGCTCACACGCATGTTCAGGCGCTGGCTGGATGTGCAGAAGTGCGTGTGGTCGCTGTCGCTGATACGAGGTTCGAGGCAGCCCGAACCGTGGCCGACCAGGCCGGTTGCTTGGCGTTCGCCGATCTGAACACCATGCTCGCCAGTGTGGAACTGGACGCCGCACTCGTCTGTATCCCTCCAGTCGCTCATGCGGACGTGGTTTGTCAGTTACTTGCCGCGGGTTTACATGTATTGTGCGAAAAACCCTGGGCTGTGAACCTGGTTGAGGCCAGGCGAATGCTGGCTGCAGCCCACGACTGGGGGCGGGTCCTGACCATGGCTTCAAAGTTCCGCTTTGTAGCCGATGTGGTCCGTGCCCGCGATGTGATCGATTCTGGCCTCTTGGGCCCGATTATTCTCTATGAGAATGTGTTCACCGCTTCGCTTGAGATGCGCAACCGCTGGAACAGTGATCGACGAATCAGTGGTGGTGGCGTGCTGATCGATAATGGGCCCCATGCGGCGGACCTGATGCGATACCTGCTCGGCCCAGTTGCTGAGGTTGTCGCGTCGGTAGCACCGCAGGTTCAAGGGTTGGATGTGGAAGAGACCGTGCAGGTGCTGGCTCGCAACACCGCAGGGGTTCTGGCGCGTGTGGAACTATCGTGGTCGATGGCGCAGCCTGTTGACTATTTCGTACGCGTGCACGGCCGCGATGGAATGCTTTCGATTGGCTGGAAGGGCTCATCTTATCGGCTGTTCGGCGGCGGAGATGCCGTATCCCTTGGCTCTGGCTATGACAAAGTGGCTGCGTTTCGTGCCCAGTTGGTGAACTTTGCGCGGGCGATAGCCGGTGTTGAACCGCTGCATGTCACGGCTGATGATGCCTTGGCATCGGTTGCGGTGATCGATGCGGCCTATGACTCGATTTTGCACCGCCGCTGGACCTCGGTAGGAGTGGAGTAAGCTCATGAACGTCCGAATTCATCCGACGGCCATGATCGAGGAAGGGGTCGAGCTTGGTGCAGGTACGGCCATTTGGGATCACGCCCACATTCGTCACCATGCCTGCCTGGGTGCTGAATGCATCGTGGGAGGTAAAGCTTCCATAGCCTACGATGTAAGAATCGGGAATCGCTGCAAAATAGGGCCGTTCGTCAGTGTTTGTGCGGGAGTGGAAATTGAAGACGGCGTGATGTTGGCAATTGGCGTGGTGTTCACCAACGAGCTTTTCCCGCGTGCCACCACCCCCGATCTCTCGCGATTGCGAGATTCCTCCCCGACTGAACGGACTTTGACCACACGGGTGGGAGCCGGAGCCACTATTGGAGCCAATGCAACGGTTCGGGGTGGGCTTGAAATTGGCCGCTGGTCCATGATTGGCATGGGTACCGTAGTCACCCGAAGCGTTCGCCCGTTTCACCTGGTTTCGGGTAATCCGGCACGCCTTGTTGGCTGCGTCTGTCGGTGTGGT
Source organism: uncultured Planctomycetales bacterium (assembly GCA_903926465.1). Lineage (GTDB taxonomy): Bacteria > Planctomycetota > Planctomycetia > Isosphaerales > Isosphaeraceae > CAIYJE01. The sequence goes on along the minus strand of CAIYJE010000020.1, from coordinate 47,939 downwards.
GATCTGCTTGAGCGTTTGAACGCGGACCGCCCGGTCTCGCACTCTGAGATCACATGCGCTGCCTGCGGTTTGAAATACAAAATAGAGTCGAATGAGGTTATCGAACTTACTCCACCGGCTTCGCCACTGGGTGAGGTTTAGCCCATGCCAGAGCCGCACACAGACCAGTGGGCGATTGTTAGTGGTGGCATGCTCGGGCTCACTCTTGCTGGCGGCTTGCATGTGCCGGGCGCCGTGTGACCGTATTTGAAGGCGATGCTACTGCCGGCGGACTGGCGTCCGGTTGGCAGATTGGCGATCTCACCTGGGATAAGCATTACCATGTGACGTTGCTCTCTGATTCCTGCTTGCTCGGTTTGCTTGAGGAACTTGAGCTAAAGGCTCAGATGCAGTGGCAATCGACGCGCACGGGCGTATTCGCTGACGGTGCGCTTCATTCGGTGTCGAACGCCTGGGAATTCCTGAGGTTTCCGGCCCTGGGCTTTGTTGACCACAATCTCCTCACGTGGGATTCGTGAAGCTGCGGCCTCTTACCTGGCCGTTCGGCAGCTTGCGACCCAGTGGCACATTGCGGATGGCATTGTGATGGACGATCAGGAGAAACTCTGGATTCGCGAATCAGAGTGGTTAGTGGTTGTGAATCCCACAGATCAAGAAGTGGATTTAAACCTCGGTCTTTATGAGGCGAAAGGCAGACGAGAGCATTGCTGGAAGGTCGCCCCGCGCCGGGCCAATCGCCTGCATATTGATCCGCTCGTAACGCTCAACCGTCACCATGGCGAGACCTTGACCAGCAGTGTGCCGGTGGTTGCGAACTGGCGTCGGCATGTCTACTGGTACGACTCCAGAGAGCTCATGACGTTCTGGACCATACCGGCCGTGGCGGCCGAGACTCCCAGTGTTCGACAGCCTGAAGCTGGACCAAAACCGGGTGGCCAACCACCGGCGAATGATCGATGACCACTGACGCCCTCACCAAGTTCGCTCGTTGGCCCATCGTGCATGTGGTCGCGGTGGCACTGCTGATCACCGGCTTGAATAGCCTCAAGCCAGCCGTCTGTGATGATCCCTCTTACCTTGATCATGCCCGACGCATCGCGGCACACCCGCTCGATCCTTATGGTGGCACCACTGTCTATGCCTACCAAGTGGTGCCGGCAATTGAAAATGTTTCACCGCCTGTCTTGCCCTCCTGGCTGGCGGCCGGCATGGCAGTGGTGGGGGATTGTGTTTGGGCGCTCAAACTCTGGATGTCTCCGTTTGCTTTACTACTTGGCTCAAGCGTCTGGAGCCTTGCAAAGCAGATGACGCCGGGACACACGGCGGCCGTGTTTTGGATGGTGATGACCGGTGCTCCGGTACTGGCAAGCTTCAATTTGATGCAAGATCTGCCTGCGCAATCGCTTGCCATGGCGGCCTTGGCGGTGTTGCTGAACACCCGCAGTGGTGCTGCTGGTGGCCTGAGGAGCTGGCGGCTGCAGGACTGGATGACTGTGGTCGGAACTGGTCTTCTGGCCGGTCTGGCACTCGAAACCAAATACACCATGCTTGCGCTCCCGTTTACACTGACCGTTGTGGCGGCGGTGGCTGGTCGCTGGCGCCAGGGTCTGGTCAGTGCGGCTGTTGCCGTGGTGATGTTCGTGATCTGGGAGGCCTGGGTGCACCATCGCTATGGAACCAGTCAGTTCCTGTTTACGGTCCTGTCGCGTCATCCTGGCGGCGGTGGCAACCATGCTTTGCTGATGATCAAGGATTTGCTCCGCACCGGTGGCGTGGTTGCCCCGGCGCTGGTGCCATTGGGTGCCATGGCGCTCGGTGCAGGCCGTCGCATGGTGTTGGGTCTGACCCTCTTGGTCGGTGTTTGTTTGCTGCCGTTGGGCGGTCTCGACAATGCTCAGATGTTCCCGGTTGTCTGGCGAACTGGAGTGAGGCTGAGTCTCTGGGACGTGACCGCCGGCTGGATCGGTCCTGTCATCATCGGCCTTACCGTTGCTGCGGTAGTGCCGTGGTTCCGGGTGTCAATCGGCGATCGGTTGACATGGTGTCTGATCGTCTGGCTTGCGATTGAAATTGGTTCCTGCATCGTACTATCTCCGTACGGGGCGGTTCGACGCCTGCCGATCACCGTGGCTGTACTCACGCTGTTACTCGCACGCCTGGCTGAGCGGCGAATGAATGCATCGGTAAGCGAGTCTCTGGCGTTTGCGCCTGTGTTTGTCTTGAGTCTTATCGTGGGTGGGCTGTTCATTGTCACAGAGTTGGTTGACACTCAGATCGCTTTGCTCGCGGGCAAACGGGTGCAGATGCTGTCGAAAACCGACCCAAAATCGAACCCGATCTTTTTTATCGCCCGGTCCTGGGGCGAACTCGCGGACCAGGGTCGGCGTTTGGGATTCACGCCCGTTCAACCCCATCAAACCGTACTTCAGGCTGGGGATTGGTTAATCTACACTTCTCCTCAAGACCTGAAAGAAGCCGATCCTGGTCTCGCTCTGGCCCAGGAAGATGGTCGTTTGCAACTGGTGGAGGCCGTCTCGACCAGACACTGGCTTCCCTGGACCACGCGACCCAATTTTTATAACGGCGCCATTCCGCTACGTGAACGTTCCTCAGCCGCTGCACCTGCAGCATCCGGTTATATTGTTCGCGCCCGTGTGGCCATCGACCTCTCCGCTTCGACCAACCCGACCCCTTGAAGAGCCCCCACGCACCCAAAGTTGGGGTCAGTTTGAGCAAGTTTATAAGTGGGTCCAGGCGGATTCGATCAGATCATCGGCTTCACAATCCAATTCGCTCTGCGTTTTCCTGGTCTGGATTACCAAAGCGGTGGAAACACGCCGGGTTCGAACGGCGGGTGTCCGCTTTCGTCGCTCGACTTGGCCTCGGGTGGGAGCACGATATCGCCCCCTTCGGCGGTATCGTGGACCAGCACCCTGCCCACGGCCCGGGTTTCCACCTGGTCGAGGTCAAGCCGCTCACTCTGTTTTTCGAGATATTTCAGGAAGGCCTCGGTTTGTACGCCATCCAGTTCCACCTTGGATCCGTCTGAAAAGAACAGCTCAGCGAACCGGAATTCAGCAAACAGTGGCAGCGGGTCAAGCCGGTTGGTTTTGGCCCCCACTTCGCGTTGACCGGTGCGCAGGCTGTAGCGAACGAGTTGAGCCAGGTTGTAGGTCTGGCCCTGCACGGTCAGAAGTTGCATGGAAGGCGGGCTCCGGAGAGGTGGGGAAAGGCGTGACGGTTCAGCCACTGGCCTGGCCAGGTTCGGCAAGCCGACCAGGGGCCTGAGAGTGCGTGCCAATGTTCAGTTTGACAGGGACTTGCCATCGGGACCAGTCGCTGGGCTGGCCCTGGCGGACAGAAAATCGCCATGAACGCCTGGATCTCTGGCTATTCGCCGGGACGTTGCGGGTAGATAATACACTCGTCGAGATCCTGAGCGTGTCCCGTTTCCTTCCGTCAATGGCGATTGGAGTGTGGGCGATGGTCTGGCTTTGTCACCTGGTGCCGGCTCGCTTCAGGGTCAGACATGCCACGGGCCTGGCCGTGGTTATTGGCAGTCTGTGGATCTCTCAGCCGGCGCAGGCGCAATTTGGCCCGCCTGGTGCGGTGGCGTTTCAGCCCACGATTGGCAGTGTGCTGGATGGTGCCGCTTTGAACGTCACGCCGGTGGTCTCGGCCGATCGTCGCTATGTCCGCCTGGGAGTGAACCCGTACTTCAATGCCGTGGAAGGGTTCAACACGGTGGTGGTGCCGGCGGCCGTGGGTGGGGGTGGTGGATTCGGTGGGTTTGGGGGCGGCTTTGGCGGGAGAGCAGGCGGCGGAGTCCTTGGCGGCGGTGGTGGCTTCCGGATAATGGGCTCAGGCGCGCTCGGACCGCAAGCCAATCTGGGAAACCCTGAGAATCGGTTTGCCGGGTCAAACCCCGATCCCCTGAGTCAGGCGTATGTTCAGGCGAGCCAGCCGAACCAGGAGCAGGCTCCGTCCATGACCCAGCAACAACCGGAGCCAGCAGAAGTGGTCAGGGCCGGGGCCCCTGGGCGCCGCGCCCGGCGTTTGAGCGTTCAGCCCCAGCGCAAAGTTCGCCAGCCCTGAGTGGGCCAATTTGCGGACATGGGACATAAAAAAAACCACCGATCTCCCGGATGAACCAGAAGATCGGTGGTTTGTGCTTGAGCCTTCAGGGACCGAGCGGTGGTTACTGACCGCCGGCGCCTGTTTTCTTTTCGAGCAATTCGGGGATCAGGGTTTCCAGCTTGCCGCGTGCCTCGGTGGAGTGCAGGTTGCCTTCCTGGTCCACAATGAACACGCAGGGGATGGCGTTCACGCCCCAGCTGCCAGAGAATTCGCTCTCCCAGCCCTTGCCCTGGTAATACTGGGGCCAGCCAATTTCCTTGCTCTTGACGAAGTCCTTGAGCGCGGTGAGGCCGCCGGCGTCTTCGGGCTGGTCCAGGCTCACGCCCACGAACTCAACCCCCTTGGGCTTGTACTCGGCGTAGAGCTTTTTCATGGTGGGCATTTCGGCCACACAAGGGCCGCACCAGGTGGCCCAGAAGTCGATCACAACGACCTTGCCCTTGAGGCTGGCCATGGAGTAAGTCTCGCCGCTGATGGCGTCTTTGAACTCAGGCAGGTCGAACGGCTTGCCTACGGCTTCGCGCTGTTTCCGCTGCCCTTTGAGCATGGCGCCAAACTGGCTATCCGGGAAATCTTTCAGCAGGCGATCTTCGAGTGCGGTTTTCTTGGTCTTGTCTTCGGTCATGCTGGCCATGGCATACAGCATCTGGCCGGCGCGGGGATCTTTGGGGGCGGCCTTGAGGAACTCTTCAATGGCCGGCATGGCGTCGTCGGTCTTGCCCTGCGATTTGCGGAGTGCCACCAGCGCCTTGGCGAACTGAGCCTCAACCTTCAGCTTCTCGTTCTTGGAGCTGGCCAGGACCTGTCCGATTTCTTTGGCCATCGCGTCGGCCTGGGGGCCGAACGGCGGAATGGCCATCCAGCGGGCCGACATCAGCGTGGGGAGCTCCGCGGATTCCGGGTCAACCTTGAAAAGCTCAAGGGCCAGGTCGGATTTCTTTTGAACCGCTTCGGTCTGTTTCTGAATGTATTCCTGCACGGCCGCGCGATCCTGGCGATTGGCCGGGATCTCGGGCATCTTGATCGCCGCGATTTCCTTGAGAATCACCTCGGCGTTGCGTTTTTCACCTTGGGCCAAGGCGGTGCCCGTCAGTACGCCGGCAATCGCCAGTGCGGCCCAGGCCGGGCCAAACAGTCGTCGCATCAGTTCAAACTCCTTGCGAATCGAATGAAGCAGGCGACCGGAATGTGGCGGTTCCGCGTCGGGTCCGCTTGGGTGAACCGAGATGCGCCTTGATTGAAGACGCATCGGTACTTACACCGTAGGGATCTACCACGGATGCGTCAATTACTAAACGTTGATTTCAAATATCAAATTTGGAGCCCGGCCAGATGCAACCCCAGGTCCCATCCGGGATTTGGACCGGCCGTTCAAGCCGGGCTGGCAATCCAGAGCCAATGCTGACCGGTTCAGGGTTTGGCGGGCACTGGCCTGGGGGTATGGTCGGCTGTCTTTTCGAAGCGTTTAATGAGTGTGACCTCATTTCCGAGGTCATTATAGCGAAATTCGTCTACAAGCCCCCGTGCGAGCATGATGCCAAAGCCGCCTTCACGAAGCCCCAGATTGGTCCGGATTTCCAGGTGGGCAATGGGGTCTTCGTCGTTGGCCGCGTGGGGGATCTGGCCGGGATTGAAGCCGGGCCCTTGGTCCTGAATCAACAGGGTAATCCCTGTGGAATTGATGCTGTAGGTGATCCGGAGCGGGAGTTCGGCGTTCCGGCGGTGGCCCCACTCGATAGCATTTCCGCCCATTTCCATGACCGCCTGCCGAAGATCTCGGATCTGGCGTTCGGTCAGAGGGGTGTGGGTATACAGGTCGGTGAGCATGTCGTTCGCCTGGTGAAGGTATTCCATTTCACCACGAATGTTGAACTGGATCTCACCGGTTGTGCCATGCGCCTCATGTTCCTTGCGCCAGGCCAAAGCCTGATCCATGGCTTTGAACAGGTGCTCGGGTAGGAACGGCTTGGTCACGTAGACATTGGCCCCGACGCTCACACCCTGGGTGCGATGGCTGGTGCCACCCAGCGCTGTGACCATGATCACAGGGATGAGGTTGGTCTCGCGATTGCGTTTGAGCTGTTCGCAGACGGTGTAACCGTCCACATCGGGCAGCATCAGGTCGAGCAGGATAATCTCGGGGGTCGTCCGGCGAACCGTATCAACGACATGCTGGCCTTCAAATAACTGAACGGCCTGGAATCCTCGGGCCTGAACCAGGCTGGCGAGGATTTCGTTGGCGTCGCGCTCATCATCGACGATCAACACAGTACGCGGCATGAGGGCTTGACACTCAGGCTGTGTGTCTGGGAGATCCTTGACACGAATCAGATCCCATGCCGGTATTGTGACATGCCGAAGCCACGGCCGCAAGGTGGTGCGTGGCTGCCGAGGCGGTTGGGGATAGTCTGGCCCCGGCTGGGACCGGTGGACGTCTTGGAAGCCGGGCGAGCCATGGACGAGTTCGGTGATTTTGGGCCCTTGGTCCATTCCTTTTTCGAGATTTCTTGGGCGGTTGACGTGGCTCGCGGTTTCCGGACACAAAGGAGGTGCGTTAAAATACTTTGGCTGTGCTGGTATCAGGCCGCAGAAACGCGTGGAACACCCGCTGCCGGATGAGCAGCCTGAATTCTTTATGGACTGCCCGAACCTTATGAACTCCCTCAAAGGCCATCTTCTGGTCGCGTCGCCCAGTCTTGAGGCCCCCTTCTTTTCGCGCACGGTCATTCTGATGTGCGAGCATTCGGCCGAGGGGGCCATGGGGCTGGTCCTGAACCGCTCAACCGAAGCGACCATTCGGGACGTGGCCGAACAGGTGCTCAACGAACCGCTCGACTGGGAGAAGCCGATCCACATCGGAGGCCCGGTCACTGGCCCCTTGGTGGTGCTTCATGGTGACTCGGATCTGGCCGACCAGCACGTTTTTGGCGAAGTCTACAGCAGCATTGAGGCCAACAAGGTTCAGGAATTACTGCGCCAGCAGCCAGAGCCCAGCATGGTGGTGGCCAACTACGCGGGGTGGGGCCCTGGACAGTTGGAACGTGAGATGGTCGAAGAGTCGTGGCTGGTCCTGCCCGCCACCGCCAAGCTGGTTTTCATAGACGAGGAGATGGGCGACGACGAGATGTGGAGCCTGGTCATGCAATACATCCGAAGCGCCGACCTGAGACGGATCACTGGCCTCAAGAACCTGCCACTTGATCCCAGCTTCAATTGAGGAGTCTGGTCACGGACAGGGGCGAGCAAAGCTCGGCCAAAGCCAACGCTACTGGTTTCACCCGCCTGGGAAAGGGCCCACCAGACAAAGTAAAGGGTGACGTGGCCACGAATAATCTCAATTCGCGTATTGTCAGCCAGGGTAGACTTATTGGTATAATCCCACCTTGGGCGGTAAGGTGTGACGATACCGAGGGCCACCGGAATATCGGCGTCTCGGAATTGCAGATTCTCACCGCACGCGTGAGTTAAAGGCCGTTTTTGATCTCGTTTCTGTTCCTCGGCCCGTTGCTCATCTGGGCTTCCTCGGCTGATAGTTGATCCTCAGAGAAACCCATCATGAGCCTTCGCTTTCGAAATCCAAAACTGCTCCGCTCAAACTTTTTTCTGGCGATCGCTGCGGTGCTGATCGGTCTTACCACTGCGTCGTCCGGCAAGAGTGATCTAACCGTGAAGATCGAGGATTCCACCAACACCCCGGGTGGTACCAGCGCGTTCGATATTGTGGTTGAGAATACAGGCTCGTCCACGGAAAATATCTACGCGTTCAGCGTAGAGTTCATCGTTTCCAGTCCTCATATCACGTTCACCGCGGCCGATACCAGTACCACCACTGGCTTGGGCTACATCTTCCCAAACAATGCTGTCTCGGGTTTTGTGGCGTCGAATGTCACGGATCAAGATTGGATCGTCTCCGACTCTTACTATGCGACCAATGGATCTGGGTATCAGCTTGCCTATCAAGCGATTGCTCCCGGAGAGACCTACGCTCTGGCCCACGTCACGTTTTCCATGAGTTCCAGTGCTACGGGCGTTTACACCACGTCAGTGAGTCCCGTTTCCGGCGCTGATTTTAACTCAAATACTTCGCTCACCACATATGGCCCGGACGGAAACGGCGGCATTGATTACACCACTCCGCTGGCCGTGGCTTACAGTTCAAGTGCCGGAACAATCACGGCGGTTCCTGAACCTTCGACGGTGCTTTTGGGAGGTTTTGTGATCTGTGCCGGCGTACTGGTTCATCGACGTCAGAAGCGGCACACGGTCCTTCACTCCTCCGAGCCTGTTCTCTGCAGATGATCCGTGCAGACGCTGACGTGGTTACCGATGGTCGGTCTGGTCACTTACACCGTGCCGTTGGCCGTGCAGTCCCCGGCTGGCTGTTGGTCTTGGTGGTGGCTGCGGCTTATACGCCACTGCTGCTTTTTCAGCTCAGTGGCCTGTGGTCTTGGTGGTTGCCGCCCTGGCCGCTGATCGTGTGTCTCGGAAGCGTGGCCTTGGCCTGGAAGCAGACCCGTACTCTTGGGCCGCTGGAGCCTGGGACCACGTGGATAGTCTGGGTATGGCTGGCGATCTCCTGGATGTTGCAGGGGGTGGCTGGCCTGCTGGTTTCGCCTGCGCTGGGGGCAGTGGCGGGCCTGACTTTGTGCACAACGTTCGCCTACGCCAGGGGTGGGAACTGGCTTTTCAGGCATCTCCGCGCGGCGTGGATCTTCCTTGGTATCAGTGCCCTGATCGCGTTGGGGCTCCAGGTATCCTGGATTCCGAAGCTTGACTCGCTGGCCACTCGCCAGAGTAGCGCGATCCTGGACTGGCTGGGAGTGATCCACCTTCGGTTGGGACATCAGATCGAGGTCAGTGGCAAATCACTGGTGGTTGAGCCCTACTGGCCCGGCCTCGGCTCACTTCCGTTCCTGCTTTCAACCACGCTGTTTCTTCTGCTGTGGTTGCAGCGCTCGGTGCTCGCGCTGGTGGTTCTGCTTCCCTGGGCATTCTTCTGGTTTTTTGGCGCGGAACTGCTTCGGATTGTTCTGATCGGGCTAGCCTACAGCCGATTGAAGCTGGATCTGACGGTGGGGTGGCGTCCCGAAATTCTGGGTGCGGTCTTGCTGGCGCTGGCGGCTGGTTTGGTGATTAGTACGGATGCGCTCTATCGGTTGTTTGCCCCACTCGTGTCACGGGCCTGGAGCTGGGTTGGTGGCTATTTTCAGAACTGGGTTGTGGAGTGGAAGGAAATCCGAAGGTTGGAAGCCGGTCTAGAACCAACGCTCTGGATGGCCGATGCCTCCAACGTTCCGCCGGACCTGGCTGCGGATTCCAAGCCTCATCAGAGACCAACGCAACTGGCGCTCTTCAGACGCACCGCGTTATCTAGTTGGTGGGTTGCCATCGCGTTCGGACTGCTCGCGATGCTACAAATCGGTTGGCTCTGGCCCTGGGTGAAGCGAGGCTACACCGAGTCTCCCTCGCTCGTCGCTCGGATTCAACGCGGGGTTTCCAGTAAGACTTTACCTGTGAACCTTGGATTGTTCACAGCGTCCAGCTACGCCCGTGAACACCATGGCCCAGGCCGAGATTCTGAAGCTCTGGAGTTCTCAGATTCGTGGACCTACCGAATGGGCCCTCATCAGGCCGTGGCTACGATCGACTACCCGTTCCAGGGCTGGAGGGAGCGGTCGACTTTTTATGAGAATCAGGGCTGGCGGCTCCAGAGCCGGGCGATCCTCACCGGTTCCCGTGGACCGTTTGTGGAGGCCCAGTTCATGATGCCGTCGGGACGTCATGCGATCCTGCTTTTCCGGGAATTCAACGTCAGCGGTGAGGCCCTGCCAGTACCCGTCAGGCCCGCGCGAACGGTCTGGGATGAGCTGCCATTGTTACTTCAGAATTGGCTCACGCTCTGGCGTTCGACGGCGCGTGAATGGTTCTGGAGCCAGAGCAGTTCTGGCTGCGTTGTGGAATTATTTGTTGAGGGGCCAAGGCCAATCTCTTCCACCGAACGGAATCAGATCCGTCGATTTCTGGACCACTCTTCTCAGGAGATCCAGGCTTTGGTTCTAAGCCCAGGAGAGAACCCAAGTCATGAGCAGCCCTGAACCGAGTTCTCCGGCGCACCTTGAAAAATCCAGCGGTCCGCTGGAGCCGCCGGCCCTCTACGTGTGGTTCACGCAAAATCTCCGGTTGATTCTTCTGGGCTTGCCCTGCGTTCTGGTGGTGGCCTTGGCTTGTATTGCCGGATTCTCGGTGATCATGCACCGTGAAGGGATGGTAGTACAGTATCTGGCCGCCGCGGATCTTGGTGTCCAGTCCAAAGACTATGATCGGGCCCGAGTTGCTCTGGAACGGGTTCTTTCTCAGGGAACGGCCACCGATGAACTGACCTTCAAGCTTGGGCAAGTTCATGAATTGATGGGTCATCATGACCGCGCCCTGGGATTGATTGCGCCGCTGGCTCCGGTTGGAGAGCCCGGATCGGGCCCGGCTCAACTGACCATGGCAAGCTGGTTGCTAGCCCGGGCTGACCAATCCGCCAGTGACCAGCAGGAAGCCGAGGCCCATCTCAGGCAAGCCGTGGCCAGCATGCCAACCTCCACTGCCGCCCATGCGATGCTTGGCCAGCTTTATGCCCGAACCGGCCGCAACAGTCTGGCCAAGGCGGCACTTCTGGTCGCCGTCAAAGAGCGGCCGGAACTTTTATTGCAGGTGGCGGCCTTGAGTCGTGCAGACGGAGATGAATCTCAGGCCTTGAATCAGGCGAGAGAGGCCCTGAAACTGTTCAGCGACCGTTCGAGCCGGCGGCCAGACGATCTCAATGCACGCTTGCTTTCCGCCGATGCCGCGCTCTTCCTGCGTGACTATGAGCGTGCGGTGACCATGCTGACTCAGGGGGTCGCACGCGAGAATTCTCCGCGTTTGCAACGCGCTCTGGCCGCCGTCTACCTGACCTGGGCCGATCAACTCACCAAAGACGGGAAAACTCCGATCGGTGGCAGGCTTTCCTTGCTGGAACGGGGCCTGTCTCATGAGCCAGATAACACGGCACTCATTGATCGGTTCCTGGAAATTTTGAAAGCTGGCGGCAATGACGCGGTTCAGACGCGTGAGGCGTTGACCCGGTTGCTGGCCGACGGAACCGCGCCGGCCAGTGCGCACTTCTTGCTGGGCGTGGATGCCTGGCAGCAAGACCACAAGCCCGAGGCGCGGATGCATTGGGAGCGGGCGTATGCCCTGGCCCCTCAGTTCAAGGGGGTTCTGAACAACCTGGCCTGGGCGTTGTCAGAGAGTTCCGATCCGGCGGACCTGGCCCGAGGTCTGGATTTGATCAATCTGGCCCTGGAAAAGCCTCCGATCGTGCGGAATTATCTGGGTACCCGGGGGCGGATTCTCTTGCATTTGCAGCGATGGAAGGAAGCCGTGGCGGATCTGGAAGCCGCCCTGGCAGCGGCGCCGGGGAATGCCAATCTTCATAGCGACCTTGCCAAGGCGTACTCTGCCCTGGGGTTTGATGAAATTGCCCACGAGCATCAAAGCCGGGTTCCAGCTCAACCGGCCCAGCCTTGAAGCAAGAGCACGCCGCCAGGGGGGCTCTCATTCCGGCCGGCCGAAATGAGAGACGCGGCAGAATACCAAGCGTGGTGGCGGATCCACCAGCACTCAATTCAGGTGCACATCTTCTGGAACCATGCCGCGTCTGGAAAGCTCGCCCAGCGCCAGTGGACTGCGCCCGGCTGAAATGCCACCGCTGGTTTCGCGTTCCAGGGTCGAACGGCCCGCTGGAACAATGCTGGGCGTCGGTCGCGCAATCAGCACCATGACCGAACGATCACGGACCAAGATGTAGCGAGGGTCGGACAGCACAGGTTCCTCCCCCTCAGGCCAGATATCGTGGGGGGCTTCCAGGCCGGTATTCACCGCCACATGCCAGCGCTTTCCAGGCGGCGGGGTGGGCACGCCAAAGCTCTGAGTGGTCCAGTGGCTGTTCAACGCCACAAACAAGACATCTTCATGAGTTGGCTCATCTTCGGCCCCCCTGAGCATGAAGGCCAGCGTCCGGCTATCATGCGACCAGTCAGGCTGCCAGGCCACCGGCCCATGCCAGGTTGCCTCCAGGTACCGTCCGGTTCCCCGGTCACCAGGATGCAGCGGATAACGCAGGGCCGGGTGTCGCTTCCGGAAGGCGATGATCGCCTGGCTAAATCTCGCAAAATCGGCGTTCTGTTCCTGCAGGCCCCAGTCTACCCAGGAAAGGTCGTTGTCATGGCAATAGGCGTTGTTGTTGCCTCTTTGAGTGCGTCCGAACTCATCCCCCATCAGAATCATCGGCACTCCCTGGCTGACCATGAGAATGGTCAACGCATTCTTCTGCTGGCGTAGCCGAAGTGCCTGGATTTCGGGGTTGCTGGTTGGCCCCTCGGCGCCGCAGTTCCAGCTCTCATTGTCATTGCCGCCGTCGCGGTTGTCCTCGCCATTGGCTTCGTTGTGTTTGAGGTCGTAGCTCACCAGATCTTTGAGTGTGAAGCCGTCATGGCAGGTGACAAAGTTGACCGAGGCCGAGGGACCCCGATCGGCATACAGGTCGGGCGAGCCCATCAACCGGTGGGCCATGTCTCGCACCTGGCCGGCGTCTCCCTTGAGAAACTTCCGAACGCAGTCCCGGTACTGACCATTCCACTCGGCCCAGCGTCCGTAGCTGGGGAAGTTTCCAACCTGGTACAAACCGGCCGCATCCCAGGCTTCGGCAATAAGCTTGCAATTGGCCAAAATGGGGTCGTGCGCCAGTGTTTCCAGCAACGGGGGATTATGGAGCGGAATGCCGTTGACATCACGCCCAAGAATGCTTGCCAGATCGAACCGGAACCCATCAATGTGATACTGGGCCACCCAGTAACGCAGGCAATCCACCACCATGTCGCGCACCACCGGGTGGTTGCAGTTCAGGGTGTTGCCGCACCCTGAAAAGTTCAGGTAATGCCCGTCGGGCGTCAGCATGTAATAGGTCTTGTTGTCGAGCCCACGGAAGCTGATGGTGGGGCCGTGCTCATTCCCCTCGGCCGTATGGTTGAAGACCACATCCAGAATCACTTCGATTCCGTTGCGGTGCAGTTCCTTGACCAGCGCCTTGAGTTCATCGGTTTGCAACCCGAACCGCCCGGTGGCGGCAAAGCCGGCCTTGGGGGCAAAGAACCCTAAAGTGCTATAGCCCCAGTAGTTCATGAGCTGGGTCCCGGTTTTGGGATCCACCCGGGAGTTCTCAAACTCATCAAATTCAAAGATCGGCATCAGTTCAATACAGTTGACACCGAGCCGCTTGAGGTAAGGGATTTTCTCGCGGATGGCCGCGAAGGTCCCTGGGTATTTGACCCCAGACGATTCGTGGCGGGTAAAGCCCCGCACGTGCATCTCGTAGATGATCAGATCTTCGGTGGGAATGGCGGGATGCCGATCGTCTTCCCAATCGAAGTCATCGGGCGCAAGCCGTGCGCGGAATGGGAACGATTCGTGGCTGTCGGGAAGACTGCCCCAAACATCGCGGCCGCCCACGGCATGTGCAAACGGGTCGAGCAAGATCTGGGAGTGATCAAACCGCATTCCCAACTCGGGCGCAAACGGGCCCTCGATTCGAAAGCCGTACTCAATCCGGTCGGGATCGAGCCCGAAGACGATCATGGTGAAGACGTGGCCAATCCGAAACTCGGGCGGGAACGGAATCTCAACCATGGGCTGCTTGGAGCCCCGTTCAAACAAGACCAGTGTGCAATTATCTGCATATCTGGAAAAGACCGAGAAGTTCACGCTGTTGCTGCCGGGCAAGCAAAGTGAACCATAAGGCAGTGGAAACCCCTGACCCAGATGAAAGGTTCCGTGCTGGTGGGTGGGGTAGATGTCGATACGTCTTGGGCCGGGGCTTCCGGGCGTGGGGCCGAGCCGCTCTTGTTCGCGCTGGGCCATGTGCAGGAAGCCGATCGCCTCAAGCACGTCATAGGCCTGGCGAGATGCCCCGAGCACGCTGACCCGGCCGCCCACCTGCAAGATCCGGCGATGAAGCAGAAGCAGGGTGCGCAGGCCGCCCGCCGTCAGGTCTCCCAGCTGCGAGGCGTCGACCTCAAGTTCGCTGCCTGGCTGGACCAAGGCGAGCAGGTCATCCTCGATCTCGGGCGGTAAGTTGGCCCCAAGCCGCCCGCTGAGTTCCACCACGGTCTTGGTACCGCTGCGATACACCCGAACACTCATGAGGGCTATTTCCAATCACGGGGTGGATGAACCAGAAAGAACGACCGCGTTGGGAGAGCAAGAGTTCCTCAGAAGGATCAGCTTGGAGAGAGGGGCGGCTTGACTTTCAGTTTAAGGTTTATGTGGGCTGGGCGTCACCCGAATTCTGGTGGGTGCTCAGCCATGGTTATGCTGGACCAAGCGGTTTGAGCGGGCGGGAACCGGTCCGAGTTCGTTGGGAGCTGAGCTATAAAAACCGCGTGTCTGACTGCAAGGAACTCCCAAGGCGATTGCTGGAATCACCAGTTCGGTCGAGAATTTCCCCAGGCGGCTCACGGCGCGATATTCCAGCTCTTGAGTTTCGTTCGAGCGGTTCCGAAATTCCCGAGGTGGAAAACCGACACGCATCGGGGACCGGAGCTGAAGCGCTCAAAGGGCTGGGCGTTCATCTGGTTGACGTACGCTTCGGAAGCCACCCCAATGGTGACATGCGGGCGGTATTTGGTGATCGTGGCCTTGGGCACAAAGCTGGCCACGTAGTCGATGGTGGGCTGGTCGATCTCCGGATCTTGCGGCGTGGTCACAAAGGCGGCGGCCGTGCCCGTGCTCACGGTGAAGGGCATCACCGCGTCAATCAATTTGCTCTGGCAGCGCAGCAGTTCATCCGTCTGTTCCACAACGATCGCCGCCAGTCCCTGGTTGCCCCAGGCAACATAATCGTACTTGAAGGCGTTGAGCTTCCAGTTCTGGGGCTGTTCAGATGCCAGAACCTTTTCCACGGCCTGATAAACCTGTTCAAGCTGGCTGGTTTTCACGTACCGTTGCAGCAGCGTGATGTGAGGCGTATGGTTTTGATCGAGCGAGAAGCCGTCTGGAAATTCCGCCCGCAGCCGGGCATTGGCGTTCATCGCGTGTTGCACCAGAAGCTGGCCGGGTTCGATACAAATATCGATGGCGGTCACTTCGGTTGCCCGGTCATCAGGTGGTAACGTCCAGATGGCCCTGAGCGGTGGCGTGAGTGTGAAGCCCAGGAACACAAAGGCCAGCATCGGCGCGCGAGATCGAAAAGCGTAGGACATAAAAGGCGGTCGTTCCTGGGAAATCAACGTGGTGACAGATACCGCATGGGCATCGCTGGCTTCCAGTATCGCAGAAATCCGGCCGCAGTTCGTCCATGGTCCGGGCCAGGAGGTCCAATTTGCAAGCGTCGCCCGCTCAGGTATGAGCCAAGATCAGATCGGCGGCTTTCTCGGCAATCATGTAGGTAGGAGCGCAGGTGTTTCCGTTGGGGAGTTCGGGCATGACAGACGCATCCACCACGCGGAGTTGATTCAGGCCGTGAACCCGGAGATTGGGATCGACCACGGCCATGGCGTCGGTGCCCATGCTGCAGGTGCCGATGGTGTGATAGCTGGTTTCCGCCATGGACTGGCAGTAGGCATGAAGCTGGGCATCGGATTGAAGATCTGCGCCGGGGAGAATCTCGCGGGTTAGCGGGAACGCCTGAAGCCTTGATGTGGCAGCGATCTTTCGAGCCAGCCGAATGCCGGCAATGGCCGCGAGCACGTCTGCCGGATCGGAAAGAAAGTTGGGGTCAATCCTGGGTGCCGTTTGGGGATCGGCCGAGGTCAAGCTGACCCGACCCCGGCTATGTACGTGTGCAAGATTGAATTGTAGGTCGACCACACCGGGATACTGGTGAGACTGAAAATGCGTGACAAACTGGAGATCGGGAATGGGGACCCCCGCATGGGATCGCACGAGTGCGCCGGATTCACAGCAGTTGGACGCCAGCACGCCCGTCCGGTTGAACGCATACCGGGCCACCGCACCCGGCCAGTGGAGCTTAGCACCGGGCGAGCGCTGGCTGGTTTCATAAAGCACGGGCACACGAGGGTGATCTTGAAGGTTGGCCCCAACGCCCGGCAGATCCAGCATGCAGGGAATGCCAAGGGCCTGAAGCGGATCGGCCGGGCCAATCCCAGAGAGCATCAGCAGCTTGGGAGAATTCAGGCTCCCCGCCGATAAGATCACTTCGCGGTCCGCGGAAACACGTTGGGTTTGACCGTGCGCATCAAGGAACTCAACACCGGTGGCGCAGCCGTGATTGATCAGGATCCGCTGCACGTTGGCGTGGGGCATGATGCGCAAATTGGCACGGTGTTTGGCTGGCCCCAGATAAGCCTTGGCCGCGGCTGAGCGAACCCCGCGATTTTGCATGACATCATAGAAGCCGGCCCCTTCGGGGGCACTGCCATTGAAGTCATCGGTGCCTGGAATGCCAATCTCCAGGCAGGCCGCGACGAAGGCGCTTGAAAACGGCGCACGGAAACGCGGGTGAGACACATAAATTGGGCCACGATCACCGTGATATGCCGACGCCCCATCCTCGAATCGCTCAGACTTCCGAAAATAGGGCAGGAGATCGCTGAACCCCCAGCCAGGATTTCCCAGTTCGGCCCAGCGATCGTACGCGGCTGGCGTTCCACGCACATACATCATGGCATTGATCGAAGACGATCCCCCGATCAGCTTACCGAAGGGCAACGCGAGTCGCCGTGAGCCAAGGTGAGATTGGGGGCTGGTCTGGTACTTCCAGGAAAGAGTATGGATCTTCCGCATTCCGACCAGGGGAATGGAAAGAATACGCTGGTAAGGGCCACCCGCCTCAAGCAGGAGCACCGAGAGATCCGAGCGCTCCGACAATCGGGCCGCCAGTACGCAGCCGGCCGGGCCACCGCCAATGATCACATAATCAAACGAGCGACCGGCGAGTCCCTGGCTCATTTGAGTGCCTCTTGTCCCAGCAAGCCAGGCTGCAACGAGTTCAAGGCCCTGGTAGCGCGGTCGGGGCGAAATCGTTCGCTGAGCATTCCCGCACCGGTGGCCATCTGGGCCAAAACCAGGTAGCCTGAAACTTTCCACGCGGTCAGTCCGCGGAATTGCCTCCAGGGCAGCCCCATCAGTCTGAAGTAACTGGAGAGACTGGCGCGGGCGCGGACCGGACGATCGCCGGGACGAAGGCCTTGTCGGAACTTGTGCGCGCCCCGGCCGTACTGGAAATGCTGGCGTAGGAACTGACGCAGGGTCAACGCATGGTAATGCAAGACCTGAGCCTGAGGCTGATAGATCATGGTCTGGCCGGCCCCGAGCCAGCGTGCACACAGGTCGCGATCCTCGCCGCCGGCAATCCGCCAGTTCTTGTCGAGTCCACCCACCTGACGGAATGGCTCGGCCGGGAACGCGAGATTGCAGGTTGGCCCGTACGAGAGCCGTCCCTCGGCGTCGGTTTGCTCACGCACGAACCAGTTGACAATCAACTGGGTAGTCTCGGCCCGCAAATCGGTTGTCAAGGCATTCAGGGTTGGCCCGGCCACAGCGCTGCCTGGATGGCGTACCAGGGTTGCGTGTAACTGGCTGAGCCAGTCTGGGCTGGGACGGCAGTCATCATCGGTGAACGCCAAGAATAACCCTCGGGCGGCCTCAATCCCCAATTGCCGAGCCGCAGCGCAGCCTGCGTTGGCCTGACGGATCAGGCGAATATTCAGTCGATCTCGCAGCGGTGCGATGATCGGTTCCAGCGGTTCACTTCCACCGTCATCCACCACGATCACTTCCAAGGCAGGGCCTGGCAACTGCTGCCGGGCCAGTTGATCGAGCAGATTCTTCAATTGATCGGGGCGGTTGAATGTGGGGGTGACCACCGAAAAAATCGGCCGGTTGATCTCGGCGTTAACCTCGGGCACGTTGCGCGTGTCCGGTACGTGCGCGGCTTCTAGCATTAGGGCGATGGGGACGGCGCATTTCTGTTCCAGTGACTTCAAAGCAGCGCACACGGCCTGGGTGGTGCGTAAGCCATCGTGGAGTGTGGGCAGTGCCTGGGTGTTGCCAGTACGGATCGCCTGAAAGAAGGCGTTCCAGGCATAGGTGAACGAATTGTGATAGTCACCGCCCCGGCGCATGATGCCAATACCCGAAGGAAGGCTGCGAAGAAAGTGCCAGCCCTCGCGGATGCGGGTTGCCGGCGAACCCGGACGTTGCTTGATAGCCCGGATCTGGAACCCCTCGAATTTCAAACAGTCCACCGTCAGCAGGGCGGCACTGCCGGAGATGATGATCTGCATCTCGTGTGCGGCTCGCTCGGAAAACTCTCCGCTGACCAACACGCCGTTGCTCATTCTGGCGCTGATCACCGCGTTCTCGTCGTCTCGTACGTCGGTATTGCTGAAAGCGAAGATCTCGGCCAGCTCGCACCCGAGTAAAAACCGGAGCAGGTCAAGATGGTGGGGTGCAATCTCCACAAGTGCGCCACCGCCTGTGATACGGTGGGTCTTCCATGCGGGAATGTTCGTATCTGAACGTGGTCCATGCCAGACAAGCCTGACCGACTGAATGCGTCCCAGTTCACCCCTGCGGATCGTGGCCCGGGCCTGGGCGATCAGGCGATGGAACCGCATATGAAAACCGGTCATGGCGATGGTCCCCGCGCGGGCCGCCTCTTCCATCAATCGCCGGCAGTCGTCCTCGTTCAGCGCCAGCGGCTTGTCCACCCACACATGCTTGCCCGCCCGCAGCGCGGCAATCGCCAACTCGGCATGGGTTGCAGGGGGCGTACAGACGGCCACCGCATCCAGGTCTGGGGTCTGGAGCAGTTCCTCGATGGTTGTGCAGGTCCGGGGAATGGCAAATTGGGCGGCGAGCTGGCGACAGCGGTCCAGATCGACGTCAGCGGCCACCGTAATCTCGACCCCCGCGTGTTTTGTCAACGCGGGCAAGTGCTTGGCGCGCATCACTTCGCCGCAGCCCACAATGCCCAGCCTGATCGTTCGTGGGGAGTCGGTACTCAAGTGCCGTCTCACTGTCGTTGGCTTCAAAGTCGTGCCTCCTTGGCATGCGTTCCATTGCAAGGCATGCTGGCAGCGCCGGAGCAGGATCGCGGGCCATCGGATTTCAGCGTTGTCGGCAACAGTCGCGAGTTCGGGGTAGAGCTGGTCGGGCGCGGACGTGTCAAGAAAGCTTGAAGTGGCTCATCACCTTCGGTGGAATCCTGAATAGTTTTGCAAATCGCCAAAGAGATCGCAATGAGATCGGTCTCAGCTCGTCCCCCATCCTTGATCCCAAGCGATTAACGCCCATGCTGCCATGTGCCTGGATAGGCTGAGAGAATCGACACTGTAGGGTCTGTTATGGTTTTGAATGGCCGGTTGCTCCAGGTTCAGAGCTGCGCTGGGTGTAGGCTTGGAGCCTCGGTTTGATACCGCTGATCAGGCGCTCGGCGTTTTCCGAATAGACCTGGCGCAAGACGTCGTCGGGTAAGCCAAGGCCGTAGATTCTCCAGAATCCCTGGGGAGGGAACGGGTTCTCAGCGTACGGAAAGTATTCGTCTTGGGTCTCAAGAAATCTCCAGTGGTACTGGAGCCGTTCGGCCACGCGTGGGCCGTCGGTGGCGAACAGGATCCGGTTTGCGTATCTGAGAAAAAACGCACGGGCCGTGATTGGCTGGCGGCCCAGCTCAGAAATTCGCGCGGCGATATCGACATGCAGATTGGGATAGGTGTCTAGCCACTGGCCGACGGTGGCCAGGTCCTCGGCGTTCGAGGCAACGTGCGCACCAATGAACTGAGTTTCCGGGTGCCGTTTGACGACAGTCAGGAACTGATCGATCAATTCCTCGTAGCTGGGGAAGCCCGGCCCATGGAAGCTCCAGTTCGGGTGGCGTCTGAGTTCTTCCCAGCGTTCATTCGTGGCATCGATCGGTAGAAAGAAGGCCTTGGGGTCGGCCGTGTGGATGAGTACGGGCAGTTCCAGCCTGCCGCACGCCTCCCAGATTGGGTCCCAGCGCGGGTCGTCCACCCGAATCCGCGAGCCGTCAGGATTCTTGTAGGTCAGTCCCAGGTCCTTGAAGATCTTGAGGCCGCTTGCGCCCTTGGCCTTGGCCTCGGCAAGGGCGCTGGCCATGCGCGGGCCGAAGTCTGGGCGCTGGCAATCCCAGGTGGCGGGATCGACGCCCGCTCCAGCGCCACGCCAGTCAATGTTGGCAAAGATCACGAACCGGTCTTGGTATTTGGCCCAAAGCAGCTCGCGGTGGTCGTCAAACTGTTTTCCCAGCCCGCCATCCAGGCTGGCACACACCGCGATGTTCTGTGCATCCATCAACTTCACGAATTCGTCCAGCCGCTCTGGCGAATTCTCTAGCCTGATTCGCGGGTGAACATGAACATCCACGGCCGGGAACCTGGCCTGCGTGAGCCGGTGTTCCAGCACCCTGAGCATCGGCCTGGGCTGGAACTGGTCCAGGGGCAAGTCAGTGGTCCAGAGGGTGGCGGTGCTGGGGTATCGAATCAGGGTCAGAATCATCCGACTGGCTGACCAAAGGCCGACCGCACCCAGAACGGTCCAGAGTCCGGCCGCTCCCCAGAACACCCCGCGGGGCAATCGCACCATTGGCTGACATTCCCAGGGGTTTCAGATGCTTCAGGAGCGGATCAAGCCACGAGCCATCACAGCACGCCTGCGGGGGCCGGCACAATGTTGCGCCGGATCTCGTCGGTCTTGAAGCCGAAGGCCATCGGGCGGATCACGCCGGGCAGGACAACCACATCATAGAGTTCGCTGACCATCCCCTCAAATCGGACCCAGTGGGTAATTGTGCCGGTACCCAGGTGGATGATCAAAAGGCCACAGCGGGCCTCTGCGCCCCGTTTGCGAAGCTCTTCATCCACGGCCAGGCCGCCAAAGGTTTTGTCATGGCGGGGTCGGGACGTTCCAACCACGGCATAATCTCCCACAAACGCCAGGCCGCGGAGATAGCCTGGGCAGAAAACCACCGGTTCAAACGCGCCGGTCTGGCGATCAATTTTACCCAGGTAGCCGGTTCCGGAGTTGAGCACCCAAAGCGTATCTCGGTAAACGCGGGGCGAGTGGGGCATCGACAGCCCGGAGGTGAGGATTTGCCCAGAGGGAACCTCTATGACCACGCCGCCGTCTCGGCGCCGGTCTCGCCAGCCATCGACCACGTCGGAGGTACTGACTGCCGTCACATACTTGCAGCGGCCATTTTCCAGGGCCAGGCCGTTCAGGTGGCAGCGGTCTTCGGCCACCAGTTGGCTCAGAAACGGCGGGCGCCAGAGCGGTGTGAAGTGTGCCCGGTCGGCCTTGGTGGCCAGGCAATTGAACATGGTTGCCACGTAGACCAGCCGCCCGGTGGACTCGACCACCATGTCATGGACGTCGATATCGCCCGTGGTTTCCCCCAGCATGGGCACGTAAAGCCGATCATAGCCGCGGTAAAGCTCGCCGGCCGGTAACAGGTTGGTGAGCTTCCAGATCTGGAACTCGGTGCTCATCCAGAGATCCTGGCCGTCTACGCACAGGCCCATACAGCGGCTGAAGGTTCGTTCAAACACGTCGAGCTGGCCATCCGGTTTGCGGCCCAGCAGAAAGATCTTCCCAGTATGGTAGGTGGAGCAGCCCAGACTGACCTGATGTTCTTCCAGCCAACCGGTCAGGTGGCGTGAGCAGGATACCTCCAGCCAGGGTTGGTCGGCCGGAGCAGGGGAGGATTCCAAGAGAGTCTCCGCATCTTGGGGAGTCGGCCCAGGCTGAGAATGGAATGCCAAACGGGGGACAAGCCACCCTGACTGCCAGCGGCAAGTTACCCCAGTTCTGGAATAGCCGTCTGGGTGATTTTTTCCAGTATGCCCAGAGACCGATCGCCAAGCCAAGAGATCCAGCCAATCCAGGGGATACGCCGCATCGCTCGTACGGTCTGGACCCCATCCAGGTTCGGCGATGTGTGGACCACGCAGATCTGGTCCAGATTTGGCGTCCGGTGGCAAGTTGGTGCCGAGTCTGGCATTTTGGGGATGTGAATTCGGACCCGCCACAATCGCAACCAATCAACTTCAGGCGGGTTGCAACTTCTGTCCCTTGCCAGCCGGGCCGTGGGCCGTCAGAATGAATGCGAGATAGCCTTGTATCGGAAACTGGTATCCGACCCAGCCACCGATTCTGGCCTGGGTCGTTCCGACCGGAGCGGTCCACCCCCACCGGATTCACTTCCCCGGGTCCCCACTCAGGGCCTCCTGGCACCCTCGCGAGATCTCTGGATGCAGACGAGCACGAGTCCGGCCCCGGTCGAACAAGGCGGGGGCGGAGTGGACATTCCAGCCCTGATCGAAAATCTGGGCATTGTGATTTACATCTCGATCGCCATCCTGGCGGTCTGGGCTGTGTATAACGCCATTTTGTTGTATCGCACGCTGGCCAAGCGAAGCCTGACCAACAAAGAAGCCGAAGCGCTTATTGGTCAGGTCCGTGACCAGCTTGTGAAGAACAATCCGCAAGGGGCCATTGAACTCTGCCAGAACCCCACCCACTGGCATACGGCCTTGGCCCAGCTCATGGCGGTGGCCCTGCATAATCGTGCCAAGGGGCTGGGCAAGATCAAGCAATTGCTGGTTCTCGATTTTCATACCGAGGTGATCAGCGGCCTTGAGAACCGGCTGGCATCGCTGGCCACGGCCGCACGCATGGGCCCGTTGCTCGGGCTGCTGGGAACGGTCATGGGGATGATTGCGGCCTTCGCCCGCATGGGTTCGGGTGGCAAGCCTGATCCCTCGGCCCTGGCCCAGTCGATCAGTATCGGCCTTTGGACCACCGCTGCCGGCCTCATCATCTCCAATCCGATGATGATCCTGGCCAATGACGCCCAGGCCAAGCTGCGTCACCTGAGAGACCGGACCGAACGCCATCTCTCAGACTTTCTTGAGATTCTTGAGCAGCAAGAGACCGGGCCCCGAACGCCCGCCTCGCGTTCTCGCGTCGTTTTGCCCCGCTAAGCCTGAGCCCAAGCGCCTGTGAGCTTGACGTACCATGCTGCTGCAACAACAACTCCGCGACCTGGGACAGTCTGGCGACGACCATCTGGACCTTACGGCCATGGTCGACGTCATCTTTCAGTTATTGACGTTTCTGCTGCTGACCTATCAGGTCTCCATGGAATCGGCGGTCAACATGCCGGCCGCCAAGCACGGCGTGGGAGTTGAAGAGTCAGACTCAATCGTTTTGACGGTTGCCCCCCCCGAATCCGCAGGCGGGGCCGCTGGGGTTTATCTGGGGACCAAGCTCGACGCCGACAAGCAGCTTGCAGATTCGGACCAGATCCAGCAGAAGGTGGAAGAGGCCGTGGCCGGCGGCAAGCGCCGGGTGGTGATTCAGGCCGATGGCGAGGTGCCGCACGGCGAGGTGTTACGGGTGGCGGGGGCCGCTGCCAAGGTGGAGGGGATCTCAATTCACGTGGGTGTTGAGGAATTGAGATGAGTGCAGAACGGGCGGGGGAGTTCCCTGACCTGGCGGAACGTCTGGGATTGGGAGGTTAGCCGCCCCTTGGACATCTGGGATGTTTTCCACACCGATCGGCTGGAAGCGCAGCGAGGTTTTACCGCCGACGATGTGCGCGCCGCCATTTCTCGGGGTGAACTCAGGCAAGATGACCTGGCTCGCCCCAGCGGCTCCAGTGAGGGCTGGAAGCGGATTGCCGAGATTCCGGCCCTGATGGCTGCTGCTGCCAGGTCCGACCGAAAGCCGCCCGCCTCAGATCTCCAGCCGCCGCCCCGTGACATTCCCACGGCCGTCTTGCTCGATGATCTCGACGAGGCTCAATCCTTTGCGCCGGCCAACCCCACCCGGGTGCCCATCACCAATCAAGATCGCAGCGAACTGCGCGAGTTGACCGAGGAAATGGCCCGCGAGAACGCGTCACCCAAACCTCGCAAGCGCCCTGCAGAACCGCCACCAGCCGGGGCCAAGCCCGCAGAAGCTGCTCGGCCTCCAGGTGGTGGCACGTCGTCCAGGCCGGCACCGGTTGCGGCCGCGGAAGCGGTTGCTGTGGAAGACTGGGATGACGAGAACGAAGATCCCCTGACCGAAGATGCCGAAGCGGCCGGGTTTACCCTGGCTCCCCGGGGCGGCAAAGAGAAGGAAGAAGATCTCGACCTGGCGGCCATGGCCGACGTGGCGTTTCAGTTGATCATGTTCTTTATTGTCACGGCCGCCTCGGTGTTCTTCAAAAGCATGGAGATCCCCACGCCCAACCCCGACAAAGAGAAATCGGCCGAACAGGCGGTGGCCCGCACCGTCGAAGACCTCTCCAACGAAAATATCCTGGTCGAGATCGACAAGCTTGGTCAGGTTCAGGTCGATCACAAGCCGGTGGCCCCTGAAAATATGATTCCCGAACTCCGCAAGGCCCGGGACGAGACCGGCCGGCTCACCATGCTGATCATGGCCGATACGGCCACCGCCCATAAACACGTGGTGGCCGCCTATGATGCGGCCAACGAGATCGGCCTGACCATCAAGGTGGGCAAGCTGATGGCGGAAGAGTGATTTCTGCACCGAACTCGCTGATTTGACACGCCATCGCCCGGAGTGGAATCGAGTGACCTGCGGGTTTCTTGGGAAGCGACAATGTTGCTCATGTTCAACAAAAAATTACAGCAGCTTGACACCGCCATCTCGGAGTGTTGAAATTCATAGGTCGGACATTTGCAATGTAGGATAAAAACATCGCGGTGACCGAAGGATTCTGGACAAGCTTCGATTTGTCAAAGACTTGTGGAACTACGCGATGCCTTCGAAAACTCGCAGCCGTCGGCGTACCATCAAGATCAAGACCCGGTTCATGTACCAGATCTATTCAGCGATCCCCTACACGTCGTTGCTGCACTCCAAGTACTGCTGCCCGTATTGTCTGAAGGATACGCATCTTCAGGTCGTTCATCGCAATGGTCTGGAGGAAATGCTGACCTGGAAGATTTCTTGTCAGAAATACATTTGCAATATTTGCGAATGGCGTGGATTGATCCGCGATAGCGCCAAGTAAGGGCCATCCCCACCAGCGCGTCCGGGATCGTTCTGCTGGGCCACTCCCTCCTGGGAGAGTGGGCCGGCCACGTAGGGATTTATACAGGCGTGGAAGCGGCCCTGTGGTTCGGTTCCACGGCTGAGATTGCGCCATCTGTAACCGGTCAGCCCCGCTGGTGCTCCTTGGCCAGGCCCGGGTTCCTGACCCGAGACCACCGCCACGCTTGACAAGATAACTGTTTTGGAATATAGTAGTATTTAGTCTTGAGTTCCCCGTTCCGTGGGAACCCTAAGGCGGGTGGGTAGTGACGGTTATCCAGCGATTATCCTCCGGTGGCAGCGCCGGTTCAGGAAGGGAATCTCAATGGTCTTGGCGACCGAGTTCAAGCCCCGGCCTTCGCGTGCGGTGTTGCGAGGCGTGCTCACGCTGGCGCTCACCGCGTTTTTTGCCGCCGGAATTGTGGCACTGATGCTGGTGCTGGCGGGTTATTTTGAGCCCAAGATCCTGCCACGGGCGAAGCCAAGCTCAGAACTGGCCGCGTTCGCTGGGGCTGAGCCTGCCCAGGGGGTGGTGAAATTGATCCGGCGGCCGCGTGAGGAGTCGGCGGTGGGAAGCATTCGCGCAGTCTATGAGGCGGTGGTGGCGTCCAAGATTCTGGCCAGGGTTGAAGAGGTGCGGGTGAAAGCTGGCCAGGATGTGAAACAGGGCGACGTGCTGGTGGTGCTGGACAAGGCCGATCTCCAGTCCAAGTTTGAACAGGCTCAGGCCACTGAAAAATCTGCCAGAGCCAAATATGATCAGGCGGTGCTGGAACAGGGCCGGGCCGCCCGGCTGCGGGCGCGTGAGTCGATTACCCAGAGCGACCTGGATCTGGCCAACACGGCCCTGACCACGGCCAAGGCCGAACTCGATCGCTCTCAGCGGGCGGTGGAGGAAACCCGCATCCTGGAAGATTATGCCACCGTGCGGGCTCCGCTTTCGGGCCGTATTGTGGATAAGAAAGTGAACGTGGGCGATACTGTGAGCCAGGGCCAGCCGCTGGTAAGCATGTATGACCCCAGCCGCATGCAACTGGTGGCCACGGTTCGAGAAACCCTGGCATTGAAGCTTCAGGTGGGCCAGGAACTGACCGCCCAAATTGACACCTTTGGCTACACCTGTCGCGCAACGGTGAGCGAAATTGTGCCCGAGGCACAGGCCGAAAGCCGGTCGTTTCAGGTGAAGGTGACCGGCCCCTGTCCCCCCAATATCTACAGTGGCATGTTCGGCCGCATCTTTATCCCGCTCGAAGAGGAAGAGGTGCTGGTGGTGCCTACCGACGCCATCCGCAAAATTGGGCAGCTTGATGAAGTGGACGTGGTGGAAAACGGCCGGATCCGTCGCCGTTCCGTGCAACTGGGACGCCGCTTGCAAGAAGGGCGTGAAGTGCTCTCTGGCCTGAGCCCAGACGACCATGTGCTTCTAAACAAGCCGTCCACGGAACGCAAGCCCGGGGGCCAGTCATGAGCCATCATGAAATCACCTCGCAGGCCGCTGGCTCCACGGTTGAGCCCAAAAAACATGACCTGCTGAACGGTATTGTTCATATCTTTCTGGATAACAACTTCTCAATCATTCTGATTGTGGTCTCGGTGCTGATTGGGCTGGCGGCCCTTTTTCTGACAGCGCGTGAAGAAGACCCACAAATTGTGGTGCCGCTGGCCGACGTGATGGTGAACGCCCCCGGCTACTCCGCAGCCCAGGTTGAACAACTGGTGGCCAACCCCCTGGAGCGGATTCTCTATCAGATCGACGGCGTAGAATATGTCTACAGCATGTCAAGGCCCAATCAGGCGGTGATCACGGTTCGGTTCTACGTGGGACAAGATCGTGAGCGCAGCCTGGTCAAGCTGTTCAAGATGATCAATGAGAGCCAAGATATCATCCCGCCGGCCGTGGCAAGCTGGGTGGTGAAGCCGGTGGAAATTGACGACGTACCCGTGGTAACGCTGACCCTGGCCGGTGACCACACCGATTCCTACTCTCTGCGGCGGGTGGGCGAAGAAGCGGTTCAGCGACTCTCGGCACTACCGGGGGTATCCAGGGCCTATGTGGTAGGAGGCGAACCCCGGACCGTTCGGATTGACCTCGATCCCGAACGGCTTCAGGCCTACGCCCTGAGCCCGCTTGAAATCCAGGCCACGCTCCGGGGGGCCAACATCACCCACCCGGCCGGCGAATTCACGCGCAATGACACCCTGTACAAGGTCGAAGGGGGTGTGGCCGCCGATCGGCCCGAGCGATTGCCAGAACTGGTGGTGGGCGTGTTCAATGGCCGCCCCGTGTTCCTGAAAGACGTGGCCACCGTGACCGACGGGCCCGCCGAAGTAACCACCTACCTGCGCCACGGGTGGGGGCCCGCCCGCGGGTTCCACGCCCCTCTCGGTTTCCCTGGCACCGAAGTTGGCCGGCCTGACATCGCGAACGAACATGATCACGACCAAGAGGCGGAGCCAAGGCCGACTGCCGGCGCGCAACCGGCCGTCACCCTGGCCGTTTCCAAGCAGAAGGGGACCAATGCGGTGGCGGTGGCCGAGTCGGTGCTGAAGGCTGCCGAGGCCTTGCGCCAGGACGTGATTCCCACCGATATGGACCTTGTGATCACGCGGAACTCGGGGCTAACCGCCGACGACAAGGTGAACGAGCTTGTGGAAGGCCTTTGGGTTGCCATTGCCATTGTTATTGCGCTGCTCACGCTGAGCCTGGGCTGGCGAGAGGCGATTATTGTGGCCGTGGCCGTGCCGGTGGTGTTCGGATTGACGCTCGGCGTGAACCTGCTGTTTGGCTACACCATCAACCGGGTCACTCTGTTTGCCTTAATCCTGTCTCTGGGCCTGCTGGTCGACGATCCGATTGTCGATGTCGAGAATATTGCCAGGCACTTCGCCATGCGTGGCCGAGCCACCCGCGACATTGTGCTGGAAGCGGTGGCCGAAATTCGGCCCCCCTTGATCAGTGCCACGCTGGCGGTCATCGTGAGCTTTTTGCCCATGTTCTTCATCACCGGCATGATGGGCCCCTACATGGCACCCATGGCCCTCAACGTGCCCGTGGCCATGCTGATGTCTATGGTGGTGGCCTTCACCATTACCCCGTGGCTCGCTTATCAGTTCTTGCACAAGAAGTTCAATCAGGAAGCGGCCGCCGGGCACGGGCACGGCCATGGTGACGAGGATGACTTCGAGGCCATTCGCCAGACCTTTCTGTATAAGCTGTTTCGCCCGCTGATGGCCCCCTTGATCAGCTCCAGGCTGGCGGCAATCTCATTTCTTCTGGTCATTGCCCTGCTCACGGCCGCCGCGGCCGGCCTGGCGGCCATGCGCGTGGTGCCCTTGAAAATGCTCCCGTTCGACAACAAGAACGAGCTGCTGCTGGTGCTGGACTTCGAGGAGGGGACCACGCTCGAACGAACCAATGCCGCCCTGGGCGAATTCGAGGCCGCCGTGGCTCAGATTCCCGAGGTTACCGACTATGTGAGTTACGTCGGCCTGGCCAGCCCGATCGACTTCAACGGCCTGGTACGGCACTACTACCTGCGCCAGCAGCCGCACAACGCCGAACTTCGGGTGAACCTGGTGGGCAAGAAGCATCGCACCACCCAGAGCCACGGAATTGCCCTGCGGATTCATGACAGCCTGACCGCCCTGGCGAACAAACACCAGGCCCGGCTCAAGGTTGTGGAGTTGCCGCCGGGCCCGCCGGTACTCTCGTCACTGGTGGCCGAGGTTTCCGGTCGTGCGGAAAACTCGTATGAAGACCTGATCCATGCCGCGGATACGGTGGGCCACCGGCTTCGCCTTGAGCCCGGTGTGGCCGAGGTCGACGACACGGTGGAATCACCTGCCCAGAAACTGGTGTTTGTGACCGATCAAGAGAAGGCCGCGCTCAACGGCGTATCGGTCGAGGACATTGCCCGCACACTGCGCCTGGTGCTGGCTGGGGGCGATGCGGGCACGGTGCGGCTAGAGGGGGAACGCAATCCCTTGCGAATTGAGTTGCGCTTGCCGCGTGCCATCCGCTCCAGTCCCCAAGACCTGTCTGCCATTCGCGTCAAAGGGCGCACCGGTCAGTTCACACCAATCTCAGAACTTGGTCGCTGGGAGACCGCGCGTGTGGACCAGACGATTTACCACAAGAATCTCGAACGCGTGGTGTACGTGACCGGAGAAACGCTGGGCCGGACGCCGGCCGAGTGCGTGCTGGACGTTTTGTTTGACCGCCAACCAAACGCAACACCGCCCCCCCAGGGCCAGCCGGTTCAGAAATCAGCAGACGGCGGCTGGGTGTTGACCGGCCAGCCACGCCCGCTCAACGAACGCACGTTCATTCTCAATGGCGGCGGCTTGCCCTGGTCGGTTCCTGAAGGAATTCAGGTTGGCTTCAGCGGGGAAGGGGAGTGGAAGATCACGCTGGACGTGTTCCGTGATCTGGGCCTGGCGTTTGCCGCGGCCATGGTGATGATATATGTCATTCTGGTCATGCAAACCGGCTCGTTCCTGATCCCGCTGGTTGTCATGCTGGCGATCCCGCTCACCATTTTGGGTGTGATGCCGGGCTTCTGGCTCTTGAATCATGTCTCTGGTCAGGTGATTGGCGGTTACACCGACCCAGTCTTATTCACGGCCACAGCTATGATTGGAATGATCGCGCTCTCAGGTATTGTCACTCGCGATGCGATTATTCTGGTCGACTTCATTGGCCAGTCGGTCAAGAAGGGGCGTCCGCTGTTTGATGCCATCATGGAAAGCCGAGTGGTGCGCATGCGGCCGATTTTACTGACCGCCGGCGCGGCCATGCTCTCCAGTATTCCGATTGTGCTCGACCCGATCTTCTCGGGCTTGGCCTGGTCGCTGATCTTCGGGCTGTTCGCATCAACTATCTTCACTCTGTTTGTGATCCCGGTCAGCTACTGGCTCATTCACCCCAAAGACCCGAAGCCCCCGGTGATCTGAACCGTGAAGCCGGAGCCTGGTCTAGGAACGGCAACAGGTGATCACTCAGCAGGGCAGGTCACTCCTTCCTTCATTGTTCCTGGCAATTCGAGGACCTGCCCAGACAGGCCTTGAGGTTCATGTGGCTCCTGCAGGCGGGCGCCACGTTGCTGGTTGGTGGGGATGGACCTGGGGGCAAGCGCGGCAGACTTTGAGTCGGGCCTGCTTCGCCTTCTCACTGAGCGTGATCCGACTCTGCCAATTTCCTGTGGTCGTTGCTGTCGCCTGAATCTGGGTGTTTGTCAGGGATTGAGAGTTGATCATACGTGTCGATAAAATTGTATGTGTGCACCTGGATGGCGAACCAGATGAAGGAAATGGGGGCTGGCTTCAACTCTTCGAGGTGCCTGTCCCTATTTCCCAACCTGAGCACTGGAAGTCGTAAGCCAGCGTTTGAGTCGCTCGAATTGCTCCTTACCCGGGGAAACCACCACCGCAAAGTGTCTTCGTCCTTCAGAGCCGCGAACGTGAGTGAGCGACCAACTCTCATTATGATGTCGGGGCCGTAAACACCAGGTTCATGGCCAATGCGATTTCGAGTCAGGTCGAAACACCATTGCGAACGCTGATCAATCTGGTGTTCATGACCCCGAAGCGTCTTGCTGAGCTGGTCGCTCACTTCCGTTCGCGGCTCTGTAGGACGAGAGCAAGCGTTGGCAACGGCGTTCAACCTGGTGTTCATGACCCCGAAGCGTCTTGCTGAGCTGGTCGCTCACTTCCGTTCGCGGCTCTGTAGGACAAGAGCAAGCACTCCGCAACCGGATGACGGGGGGGACGAAGAAGAACTCGGGCGGTACGTTCGCCGAATGCCTCCCCCTCTACAACAATCGTCACTTCCCCAAAGCCTCAGCGGCCTTTCCAAGACTTCAGCAGTTCGCGGTTTTTTTCCACCTGCGACTGGGCTTCTTCAAGAATTGATCCGCAAACCAGCATGCAGAGTTTTTCAATCAGCGGGTCACTGACCTGGTAAAAGACCTGAAGCCCCTCCTTGCGGCGCTGGACCATGCCAGCCTCGGCCAGCATCTTCAGGTGCTTGGAGACGTTCGCCTGGCTCTGGCCGGTTTCCGTCACCACCGTGCTCACGTTCCGCTCTCCGGCCATCAGGCTGCGCAGAATGGAGAGCCGGGTCGGATCGCCCAGCATTCGGAACTTCTCGGCAACCTTGTCCAGAAACTGGTCGGGAAGTGTCGCTTGCATCAGGTTGCTTCTTTCGCCTTGCGACTGTATGCTAAAATAGTTGTGTAGTTGAGAGAATTGTAGCATTGCCGGCCAGAGAGTCCAAGAGTTTGGTGTTTCAGGCCAGCATTTCGCTGGGAGCGCAGGGCTCTGTTTCTCGTTCGTTAGGCCTTTCTGACGTTGGGGTTTTCCAACGGAAAACCTCAGAATCCGCCACTTCAAATCCCAGGCATCTGGCTATTTGAGAAGTGCGGCATCGGCTTCTAAAGCTCAACTGCCAAAGTCAGGCCCTGGGTTCCATTTCAGGAAGGTTGGAGCGTGGACATGAGCGGTCATCCTGGAGCCAGAAGAAGTATCACCCCAAGCCAGCTTCATGAGCTGGCCAAGCGTGGTGATTCGGTTGAGGTGATTGACGTGCGGACCCCGGCCGAGTTTCGATCGGTCCACATCCCGCTCGCCCAAAGTCAGCCGCTGGATTCGCTTGATCCCCGGGCCATCATGGCGGCGCGCCCCAACCAGGCTGAACCACTTTACGTGATCTGCCGTTCTGGAAGCCGGTCGGCCAAGGCCTGCTCAGCGTTCGAGGCTGCGGGGTTTGGTGATCGGGTGGTGAATGTTGAGGGTGGCACGCTGGCCTGGGAGCAGGCCGGCTTGCCCGTAGAACGCGGTCGTTCGGTCATGCCGCTAGACCGCCAGGTGCGGACCGCCATTGGCGTTCTGGTCTTGCTGGGCGTGCTTCTGGGCGCGCTGGTGAACCCCTGGTTTTATGGCTTATCGGCGTTTTGTGGCGCGGGCCTGGTTTACGCGGGGCTCACAGATTGCTGCCCGCTGGCCTGGACCATGGCCAAGATGCCCTGGAACCGTGCGGGAAACCACGCGCCAACCTGCTCCGTGAACTGAAAAACCCCAAAGGCGGACCAGCCGGGGTCCGCCAGCCCACGACAGCGGTGCACGCTTGGTTGCCTATCGAAACCACCCGCCCCAAAGACAGCCAAGGCGGCTGGCCCGCAGGTGCAACCCCAACGTGAGCCGCTTGAACCGAACCCAGGATTTGACCAGAAAACCGACCCGTCGATCGCGTGATCGAACCCCGGTTTTCACTTTATTGAGGAGCGTGTCAAGCGATGAGAACAACCACCACCACCATGATGATGCTGGCCGTTGTGCTGGCAATCCTTTCCAACTTTTCGAGGGCCGACGTGGAATACACAACCGATTCGCTGGAAACGATCAAAACCAAGGTCGAGGCAAAGAAAGCGGTGCTCGTGGATGTTCGCGAACGGCGTGAGTGGGATCAGGGCCACCTGAAGGATGCCGTGTTTCTGCCGCTCAGCGATTTGCAGGTGTGGGAGCGTGATGGCGTTCCCGAAGCCGAGCAGGCCAAGCTGGCCAAGGCTCTTCCCAAGGGCTCCCTGGTGTACTGTCACTGCGCAGCCGGAAGCCGTTCCCTGCCGGGGGCCGATGCCCTCAAGAAACTCGGTTATGACGCCCGTCCGCTCAAGCCCGGCTATAAGGACCTGGTGGGAGCCGGCTTTGTCCGTGATCTTGGGCAATAACCGGGGCACGTCCGGCTCAATCGAAACGCAAGCGGAAGTTGCAATTCCAACAAGCCTTGAACATTACAACACGTGTCAAAAAATAACCCAATCGTCGGGCAATTCTTTGATACGTGGTATTCGCGTTTTCAGGGTTCGGGTATTGAAGGCTGTTTCGGATCCACAGGTTTCGATGCCGATTCAGAACGGTCAAGCTCGGGCTTGTTCACAGCGTCGGGGTGCGGTGACACCGCACACGAACCGCTCATTCACGTGGGTACCCCAAGCTTGGGCAGAATCCAGAGATTCAAGACGATCCAGAAGACAAGCACCCCGATCGGAAGCAAGACGTCCATAGTTTTGCCCCTTCTTGGCATGGCCGGTTCCAGCACGTTGGTTGGTCACTGGGTGGGTTTAGTGTTAACTATATGGCTAATCAGTCATAAAGTCAAGTTTGATGCGGCCGGGAACCTGGGATCGTGATGGGCTGGGGCAGGGAGGTGTTCTCAAAGCCACGCGGTTGCCTGTCCCGCTTTGAGTTGGAGCCTGGAATCGCTATGCTGGAGCCAGAATGGTTTCGTCTGGAGCCACCGGTGGAGGAAGGATTTTCGCAAATCCCGCACCAATTCCGCAGGTTGATCGCTCAATAGGGAACAGCCATCCGGTCATCGGGTGCTGGTGGTCCCAGGGGTGGTGCAGGCTGAACCTCGGTTTGGCTGGGGAACCGGCGGCTTGTCCGGGAGGAATAACCGGTTCCTTTCGCTCACCCTGCATTGACGGTATTCTTTATCCTCCCGCTTGATTTGGATTTGCTTGCTCGTCTCCGCCTGAATTCTTCGTCGCCTTCCTGCCGACACCTCGCACGCCACGCAACGTTGAAACCAGCCTGGGTTTGCGGCTTCCTGGCTTGAACCGGGGACCGTTTTCCGACCGGTATTCACCGAGGAGCCTTTCATGTCCACGTCGTCTTCGGCCAGCCAGAATGATCTTGCGGCAATTGCCGCGCTGGTGGACGACCAGCGCCGGCTTCGAACCGAGATCGGCAAGGTGATCGTTGGTCAGGACGAGGTTGTCGAGCAATTGCTCATGGGGTTGTTCGCTCGGGGCCACGTGCTGCTGGTGGGGGTGCCGGGCTTGGCCAAAACCTTGCTGGTGAGCACGGTTGCCAAAATTCTGAGCCTCTCGTTCCGGCGGATCCAGTTCACGCCCGACATGATGCCCTCAGACATCACCGGTACCGACATCCTGCAAGATGATCCCGAGACCGGCCGCCGCACATTTACATTTATTGCGGGCCCGATCTTTTCCAATATGGTGCTGGCCGATGAAATCAATCGAACTCCGCCTAAAACTCAGGCCGCGCTTCTGGAGGCCATGCAAGAGCGGCATGTGACGGCCGGCGGGCGCACCTATCCGCTGCCAGACCCGTTCTTTGTGCTGGCCACGCAGAACCCCATCGAGCAAGAGGGCACGTATCCCTTGCCAGAGGCTC
This sequence comes from uncultured Planctomycetales bacterium, assembly GCA_903926465.1. Taxonomy (GTDB): domain Bacteria; phylum Planctomycetota; class Planctomycetia; order Isosphaerales; family Isosphaeraceae; genus CAIYJE01. Next base: position 13,493 of record CAIYJE010000020.1, on the reverse strand, counting down.
AGCTCGACCGGTTCATGCTCAACGTGCGGGTGCCGTACCCCACGCCTGCGGAAGAACTTTCGATCCTGAAGGCGACCACCGGTGAAACCGGTCCTACGCCGCAGATCGTGCTTTCGGCCGAGCAAATTCTGGCGATTCAGCACCTGGTCCGGCGCGTTCCGGTGAGTGATCATGTGTTTGAATATACGCGTGACCTGGTCCGGGCCAGCCGGCCTGGCCAGCCAGAGGCCGATGAATTTGTGCGCAAGCATGTCGACTGGGGGGCGGGCCCTCGCGCGGGGCAGGCGCTCATTCTTTGTGCCAAAACCCGGGCCTTGCTGGAGGGTCGGATGCACGCCACCGTGGCCGATGTGCGGCATGTGGCCAAGCCGGTGTTGCGGCACCGCATTGTGACCACGTTCCATGCCGAGGCCGAGGGAATCGACTCCGATGCCGTGGTCAAGCACCTGATCAGCGTGGTGGCGGCGCCGCCAGAGCGGGCCGCTGCCAAGCTGGTGGGGGCTGCCGGCGGGGCCTGATCCGGCGTGTTTGTTTCCCCCAAAAACGCCAGGGCCGCCAACCGGCCGTTGAAAACCGGGCCCGAGCCTCAGCCGTTGAGATTCTTGACACCCCTTTGCATCCCCTGGAATTGACTCTGGATGGACACCAACAGCCGGCCTGCCCCTGGCAACAGCCCGTTCGATCCCTCAACGCTGGCGCGTTACGGTCGACTGGAACTGCTTTCCAGGCTGGTGGTGGAAGGGGTGATGTCGGGTCTGCACAAAAGCCCCTTCAAGGGGTTTTCGGTCGAGTTCGCAGAGCACCGTCAGTACGGGCCTGGTGATGAGATTCGCCATATTGACTGGCGGGCTTACGGCAAGACCGATCGTTACTTTGTGAAAGAGTTCGAAGAGGAAACGAATCTGAGGGCCTACCTGGTGGTAGATACCTCGGGCAGCATGGGGTACGCGGGCCGAACGGCCTCCAAGCTGGAACATGCCCGGCAGCTTGCCGCGGCACTGGCTTATATGATGATCAAGCAGCGAGATGCGGTTGGCCTGGCAACGTTTGATACTGAGGTTCGTTCGTTAGTTCCGCCGCGAACCGCCCCTGGCCATTTTTCGGTGCTGTGCAACACGCTGGAGCGGGCCGAGGTGGGGGGTGAAACGCCTCTCAGTCAGGTGTTGCACAAGATGGCCGGTCGAATCCAGCGCCGGGGGTTTGTGATCATCCTTTCCGATGGTTTTGACAACCTGGAGAATCTGGTGTCGGCGTTGCGGCACCTACGGCATCGCAAGCATGAGGTGCTGTTTTTGCAGGTGCTGGCGCCTGAAGAGGAAGAGTTTCCGTTCCGCAGTCCGGTGCAGTTTCGGAACCTGGAGCGGGGCGATGACCTGGTGCGGCTTGATCCCGCGGCCGTCCGGAAGACTTATCTTGAGAAGTTTCAGGCGCATTGCCGGGGGCTGGCGGAGCAGCTAAGAGCCATGCGTGCGGATTACCACCGGGTCTCAACGGCCGTTCCACCCGATCAGGTGCTGCTGAATTATCTGGCCGCGCGGGCCGGTGGATCTCGTTCAGGAGAGGCACGCGTATGAGCCTGCCTCTGGGCTTTTCACTGCTGGGCTGGACTGGCGGCCTGGCTGCGCCGGCCATGCTCTGGGCGCTGGCGGCCATGGCCATTCCGGTGGCCATCCACCTGCTCAGCCGCCGACGCACCACGGTCATGGACTGGGGGGCAATGCAGTTTCTGGAGCTGGGCCGGCGTGCCCAGCGCAAGTTTCAGTGGAGTGAGTGGCTCTTGATGGCGGGCCGCATGGGCCTGCTGGGGCTGGTGGCCCTGGCCGCCGCGCGGCCGTTGCTGGGCCCATCCAATCCAGGGGCAGCCGCGCCCCTTTCGGCACCGGCGGCCGGTACGGGAATGGCCTCTGGTGAGCCCCGAGATCTGGTGCTGGTGCTGGATGGGTCAGAGAGCATGGGCCGGCAGGTGGGCGATACCACGCCCCGTCAGCGGGCCATTGATTGGTCTCGATCGCTGGTGAAACAGCTTCCCGAGGGGAGCGCCGTGGCCGTGCTCGATGCCCGCGAGCTGGTGCGCCCGCTGCTGGATCGCCTGAATTATGACCGGGGTCTGGTGGATGAGGCCCTGGAGAAAGCTCCACTGCCTCGGGGTGGGTCTGATCTTGCGGCCGCGCTGTCCGAGTCGTTCCACATCCTTGAGGGGGGCCGGAACGCCAGACGCGATGTGGTGGTGGTGAGTGACGGCCGGCGGTCGGCCTGGCGGCCTGGCGAATCGACCCGCTGGGCGCTGCTGCATGACCTTTATTCCTCGGCCAAAAGTGCAGGGCGACCGGTACCCGAGATCTGGGTGGCCATGCTCGGTGAGCCGACCGACGCTCAGACGGGTGATGCTGGGCTTAGCCCGTTAGTTCTGGATCGCGGCTTGGTCCCTGCCGGGCTGCCGCTCTCAATCCGGACCTCGGTCAAGAATCTGGGGAATGCCGACACCGAGCGAATGGCCGAGCTGTTTGTGGATCAGGTGCCGGTACCAGGTTCGGTGCAGCGGGTTGGTCCCATCCCCGCGCAGGGGCAGGTGCCGCTCCGGTTCGAGACCGTCCTGAAAACCCCGGGCTCGCATCGCCTGAGTGTGCGGTTGCGATCGGCCGAAGACACGCTGGCGGCCAATGATCAGTCTGAAACCACGGTGGAAGCGGCCGAGGGGCTGCCGGTGCTGCTGGTGGATGGCATGCCTGGCCAGGGGGCGTTCCAGGGCCCGACCGACTTCCTCCGCGCCGCGTTAACACCGGCCGAGGATGCGGCGCCGGCGGTCCGGGCCAAAACGGTACCGCTGCCGCGGCTGAGTGCAGAGACGGTGGGGGACGCGCGGGTGATTGTGCTGGCGGCGGCCACCCGCCTGGATACGCCCCAGCGTGAGGCTGTAGAGAAGGTGCTGGCGGCTGGCGGCGGGCTCTTGATTGTGCCCGGCGAATCGCTCGACCCCAAGTTTTATGGTGATGAAGAGCTCTTGAAGAAAACTGGTTGGCTGCCGGCCTCAATCGGTCCGTCCAAGGGTCAGCTTGCCTTGAGGCGCGGCAATCCGGAGGTGGTGGCCCATCTGGATCCTCGCAGCTTTTCCGGTTCGGTGATGCCGGCGTTTGGATCGGGAGACGATCCGCCGCTGGCCCGCGCGGGGCTGTTCTGGTACCGCCAGCTTGAGCCGGTGACGGATGCGGTGGTGCTGGCCAGGCTGGATACCGGCGACCCCTGGCTGATCGAGAAAGGGCTGGGGCATGGTCGGGTGGCGATGCTGGCCGGCACGCTCGATGCGCGTGGGGGAACGCTGCCGGCCAATCCCGACTTTGTTCCCTGGCTGCACACTCTGATTTTCCATCTGGCCGAGCCAGGATCGGCCACCCGCGTGTTCCAGCCTGGTGAGGCGATTCGGGTGGAGCTGGCGGAGGCGGCGGCCAGCGCCACCAGTGCGGTAACCGTTCGCACCCCCGATGGCCTTGCAACTGCCGGTGAGTGGCTGAGCCGTGGGGCGGGCAGTGAGGTCCGGTTCCGTGACAGTGCCGAGCCTGGAATTTATCAGATTGAGCTGCCGGCCACGGTCAATCGACCTGGCCCGGTGTATGTGCAGGTGGGGTCCGATGCCCATGAAGCCGAGCCAGGCAGGCTGGACGAGGCCGAGTCGGCCCGGTTGGCGGACGGCTGGCCGATGCATGTGGAGTCTAATCCCGAGGCGCTGGCCGGTCAGATTCTGTCGGTGCCCGGTGGCGGTACCCGGCCAATCTGGCGCTGGCTGGTTTTGCTGGCCTTGCTTGGGCTGTGTCTGGAAGTGCTGGCCACCCGGCGGCTGGCGTTAAGTCGGGGCATCACGGTGGCGGGAGACCGATCATGAAAGGCCTCCTGCTGCTGGCGGAAACGGCGATCCCCCTGGGTGGTGGTCGGCGTCTGGTTCTGACGGGCGGTTCGCTGGGCTGGTTCTGGCTATTGCTGGGGGCTGCGGCCCTGGCACTGCTACTTTTGCTTTATCGCTACGAGCGGGCCTTGGTTTCTAGGCGGCTGGGGTTAACTCTGCTGGCGCTTCGGACCCTGGCGGCGCTGTCGTTGATTTTCGCGTTGTTTGAGCCCATTGCGGTCCGCTCATTCCGTGAGCAGGTTCGTGGTCGCGTGGTCCTGGGAATTGACCTTTCCGAGAGTATGAGCACGGCCGATCCTGGTCGTACTGCGCAGGAACAGCAGGCGCTCAGGACCGAGCTGGGCGTGCCCGCCGAAACCGATGTCCGCACACTCCAGCGGCGTGAGGTGGTGCGGCGGTTGCTCACCGGCCCTTGGTTAAAGGGGCTTCAGGCGCAAGCCGATGTGGACGTGGTGGGGTTTGCCCGCCAGCCGCTGACCGGCGTTTCGGTGGAAGCGCTGGCCGCCAGACTGGCGGAACCGGTTGCCGGCAGTGATCCCGCGTTCCAGTCTACGGACTGGCAGCCGGTTCTTGAGCAAACGCTGCGTGATGAAGGTTCCGAGGCCGCGCCGATGCTGGGTCTGGTGATGCTGACAGACGGCCGCCAGACCGCCGTTGAAACTCCAGAGCGGGCCGCCACGGTCAACCGCCTGGCGGCGCGCGGGGTACCGGTCTGGAGTGTGGCCGTGGGCTCGACCATTCCGCCTGCCGACTCGGCAATTGCTTCGGTCAGGCTTCCAGAGCGGGTGGCCAAAGGGGATGTGGTGGATGTGGAGGTTACGGTGAAGCTAGACGGCCAGCCGGCCGGCACCGAGGTTCCGGTGATTCTGGAACGGCCCGGCAAAGATCCGCTCCGCCAAACGGTGCGCGCCTTGGCCGATGGAGAGCGGCCACGTGCTCGGTTCCGGGTGCCGCTGGATCAGACCGGTTTACAACCGCTAACGCTGGCCGTGGAGCCGGCGGCCGACGACATCCGGCCGGATAACAATCGCCGGACGGTAGCGATTGACGTGACCGATGACACGACCAAGGTGCTGCTGATTGATGGCACGCCGCGCTGGGAGTTCCAGTACATCCGGAATGCGCTGGCACGCGATCCTCAGGTTTCGCTGGATGCGGTTGTGTTCCGCCAGCCGCCGAGTCCGGAGGGGAGCGTGCCGACCTACGCCACCAGCCTGCCGGAGCCGGTGACCGATGGCCCTGACCCGCTGAACGGGTATGACGCGATCATTCTGGGCGATATCACGCCGGCCGACTGGCCAGCCGAGGCCTGGGAGCGGCTCGAACGATTTGTCGATCAGCGTGGCGGGACCTTGCTTGTGAGCGCGGGGCCTGCCAGCTTTCCGCTATCCTGGCGCAATGAGACCGCCAAGAAATTGCTGCCGGTGCAAGACCCTATTGTGGTGCCCGTGGATCCGGAGGTCCGGGATGCTGCGCGGCCCAGTTTGCCGGCCGGCGTGCGAGTGCGGCCCGTGGTGGAGACTCAGGAGAGCTGGCCGATGCTCCGGTTTGCGGCCGAGGCCGATCGCAGCCGCGCAGTCTGGGAGAATTTGCCGGCGCTGCCCTGGGTGCTGGCCGGTCGGCCCAAACCGGCTGCCACCCCGCTGATTCGGGCGGAAGGGGCCGGAGTGAATCCCGAGGCGTCGGCTACGGTGGTGGCCATGCCTTATGGGCTGGGTCAGGTGCTCTTGGTGGGGACCGATGGCACCTGGCGCTGGCGTTTACGAGCGGGCGACGTGTATCACCACCGGTTCTGGGGTCAGGCGTTGCGCTGGGCCGCGCAGGGGAAGCTGACGGCCGGTAATTCGGTGGCGCGGTTTGGGCCTGTGCGTTCCAGGGTGAACGAGGGGCAATCGCTAATGCTCAGGGCGCGGTTCTCTGAGGAAGCGACCGGGGTGGGGCCAGGCCTCTTGGTGGCCGCCCGGATTTACAGGGCCAGTGTGGCGGCCGCCGAGGGGGCCGAAAGTGCCAGGGCGGTTCCAGATGGCGAGCCTGTGGCTGTGGTTCCGCTGCGGCCTGCGTTACTTCAGCCGCGTGTGTTCGAGGCGGCGGCACCGCCGCTGCCGGCCGGATTCTACGTGGTGAAGCTGGAGGCACCTCAGGTGGAAGGTGCGCCCACCGACCTGGCCCCCTTTGAAATTATCAATGGTGGGAGTTTGGAACTGGTTGAGCTGGCGGCCGCTCGCGAGCCGCTGGAAAGCCTGGCCCAGGCCACCAGCGGGGTGGTGTTCAGTGACTTCGAGGCCTCGCAGTTACTGCCCAGAATTCAGGCTCAGAACAAACCTCGGACCCGGGTCGAATCGAGTTCGCTCTGGGATCGGCCAATCACGCTGGCGCTGTTCTTTGCGTTGCTGGCCGGTGAGTGGATCTTGCGGAAACGGGCCGGTTTACCTTGATCGTGTGGTCGGCCTGTCCCAAAATCGGTTTTCTGTTGATTTCAGGTTGGTGATTCCAGGGAGTTCTTGGCCATGGCCATCGCAATGCGATTTGGTGCTCCCCTGCCGGAGCCTCTGGAACGTGGCCTGCGGAAGGTCGGCCAGCGTTGGAAGCGGCTGGGCGCCATGCGTGGGCTGGGCCGGTTGCTGGTGGCCCTGGTTGGGTTTGCCCTGCTGGCGATGGCGCTGGACTTCTGGCTGCCGTTGCCGGCCTGGTTTCGCTGGGTGCTTTGGCTGGGCTGGCTTGGCCTGGCCGGCTATGGTCTGGTGGTGGGTGTCTTCCAGGTGCTTGCCAAGCGTTTGGGCTGGCAAGATCTGGCGGCTCTGGCCGAGGTGGGGCACCCCGACCTGGCCGAACGCATTAGCAGCACGGTGGGGCTGCTGAACCCCAACACCCGCGCCCATGGTTCCCAGGCCCTGATCACCGCCCTGGCCGACGACACGGTTGGTCGCGTGCGGTCGCTGGATCTCACGCGTGGCCTTTCGTCGGTGGTCCCGCGCCGATGGCTGACCGCCGGGCTGGCAGCGGTGGCGGCTCTGGCTCTGCCGCCGCTCATTCAGCCCGATCCGTTTGCCAAGCTGGCTCGTCGCTTTTTCCAGCCCTGGACCGAGACCGCCCATGTGGGCCGGCTTGAGATTCTGGTTCAGCCGGGCGACGTGGTGGCGGCCAGTGGCGATGACCTGGAACTGAAGGTGGACGTGCGTCGCCGGTTTGCCCTGGCGGGTAGCCTGCCAGAGACGGTGGCCCTGGAATGGACCGGTGAAGATGGCAGGCCGCATCGCCAGAACCTTCAGGCTTTGGCCACGCGTGCGGCGGCAATTCCTGCTTCGGCAGAAGAGCGGCAGTTCTCAGGATCGATCAAGGCGGTGGAAAACACGCTTGAGTATCGCGTGGTGAGTGGCGCAGACCATTCACGCTGGCACAAGGTTACCGTGGTTGATCCCCCGGCCGTGCAACAGCTTGTGGCCCGGGTGCAGCCGCCCGAATACACCCGCTTTCCTGCCGCCCAGGTGCGTGACGCCGACCGGATCTCGGCCTGGGAGGGGAGCGAGGTCTTGCTGACTGTGACTCCGAACCGGCCAATGACCCGGGTGGCCGTCTCCTGGCCGGCTGCACCCGAGGCGGCTGGGGTGTTGACCGAGGGTCGAGAAACGCCGGTCCCCGTCCCCGTGGAAGCCGATCGCGAGGTGGTGGTGGAGCTGAAGTCCACAGGCACAGCCTGGGCCGGAACGATTCGCGCTGAGCGCAGCGGCACGTATCGCATTCTGCTGGAAGATGAGCACCACCTGGTGAACCATCGCCCAGAGGCACCAAGGCGGTTGATTGTGGTGCCGGACATGCCGCCGGAACTGGCGATTGGTGGTACCGACGATGCGCTTGAGGTGCGTGGCGACGATGTGATCTTGATCGAGGTGGCGGCCAGCGACGACGTGGCGGTGTCGGATGTGTCGTTGCGATATGTGGTTAATCGTTCGGGCCTGGATTCCCATGGCGTGGAGGGTGCCTCTCGGCCCGACCAGGGTGAGATTGTGGCCTCACTTTCGGACCTGGGAACGCCGCTGGCCCGTGGGCAGGTTGCGTTACCGCTCAAGACCCTGGGGTTGCGACCGGGCGATGTGGTGGCGTACGCGATTGAGGCTACTGATAATTACCCGCCGCCCAGGGGGCCGCACAAAACCCGTACCAAACCACGCCGGGTGATTGTTCGAGATCAGGCCGACTCGTTTGCTGAGCGTCAGGGCCGCGCCGAGCGTGAGAACCTTCGGGCCCGGCTGGAACAGCTCAAAACTCTGGTGAATGCCCACCATCAGGCCACTGTTCAGCTTCGGTACGTGGCCGATGCCGCCTTGCGGGGCAACGGCCAGTGGGAAGCGCAACATGCCAGCGGGCTCGGTGATCGAATTCGGGAGTCGGATCAACAGATCAAGCTTTTGAACGAGCTTGCCGGTGAGCTGGCCGATGCCGGTCGTTTTGCGATTCTGTCCAAACCGGCCCAGCAGCTTGCGGATGTGGAGGCCGCCGGCGCTCGGGAGGTGATTGGCCGCGCCGCCGAAGAGAAGGAAGCCGCGAAACGGCTGGCCAACCTGCGGCTGGCCGATGCGCGAATTGGAGCGATGGAAACCAGGCTGGCGGAACTGATCAAGAAGTTTGATGAGCTGGCCAAGGAAGATGAAGACCGCCGCAAACTTCAGCAACTGGCCGAGTCTCAGGAAGACCTGGCCAGGCGGGCCGAACAAATGGCCGACGCCCAGCGAGATCCGGCCGACCTGGAAGCGCTCAAGCGAGATCAGGATGCGCTCCGCCAGCAGGTGGATGACATTGTGCGACGATCGCCCGAACTGAAGGCCGACATGCTGGCCAAGCAGGTGGAACAGGCCGATGAGCTGGCCAGGGCCGCGCGAGAACTGGCGGAACGGCAGCGGGTCCAGGAGCGAGAAACGGCCGAATCTCCGGTGCGGCAGGCTCTCTTGCGCGAGATTGCCAAAGATCAGGATGAGCTGGCCAATGATGCTCGCAAGCTGGCTCTGGACGTCGACGGCCCGCTTCAAGAGAACGGTCGCGGCAAGATTAACCTGGAAACGCTCACTCAGCCGATTGATCCCCTGGAACGGGGCGACCTGGAACCGGCTCGACAGCGAATTGAGCAGGCGCAGGGCGAACTGACCCGGCTCACCCGCGATATGGACGATGTGCGGGGCGATCCCAAGGCCCTGGCGCGCCGCCTGGCCCAGCGCCAGGACGAGGTGGCCCAGCGTTTGACCGCTGCGCTGAAGGAAGCGGCAGACACGCCCGAAAAGCAGGCCGTGCAGGCCAAAACGATCGAGAGCCTGATCCAGCGTCAGGAAGCGGTCGCACAGATGGCCGCCGCCCTGGTGGCCCCCGAACCCCAGAAAGCGGTCCTGGAGCAGGCCAGGGAGGCCACCTCCAAGGCGCTCGAAGCCGTGCGTGGCAAGCCCGACCAGGCGCAGGTGGCCCGAGCCCAGGAAGCCAAAGAGGCGCTCCAGCGGCTGGCCAACGAACTTCCAGAGGCCTGGCAGCGCCGTCAACAGGCGCAAAAGCAAATCCAGGAGGCGCGTCAGAAGCTGGAAGAGGTGACCCGTGCGGTGGAAGGGCACTTGCGAGAAACCGCCGCGGCCGCCGCCAGCAACAAGCAAACCCCCGCCAAGGCGGCCCGCGAACTGGCCGGCAAGCTGGAACCGCTGGCCCAGCAAGCCGAACAAGCCGCCAAGACGCTGGCCGGAGTAGATACCGTGGGCACGGCCGAGCCCCAGCGCGTAACCGCGCAGCATCGGGCCGAATCTTTGGCCGCGCTCCTCAAGGAGGTCCAGAAGGCTGTCCCCTCTGAGGCCGATGCCGCCCAGCAGGCCGAACCGGCCGCTGACTGGCGGCTGCTGGGCCCGTTCGACCGCAACACTCCGGCACCGTTTTCTGTCACCGAAGCGGTCGACTTCAAAGCTGCCATTCCGGCACGCAACAAGAAGCCTGTCACCTGGCTGCCGGTACCGTCTGGTGCGCAGGGGAAGGTGGATCTCAAGCAGCTTCTGGCCGATGCGGGTTCCACCGACAACAGCACCGCCTTTGGCGTGACCGAGGTCTCGGGCGGGGCTGGCGGTCCTGGCCAGCTTAGCATTGGTTGTGATGATTCGATCATAGTCTGGCTGAACGGCATCAAGGTTTTTGAGTTTGGCGGCCCGCGAGGCTGGCAAGCCGGCCAGGATCAGGTCAATGTGACCTTCCTGGAAGGCCCGAACCAGCTTGTGGTTGCCTGTGGCAATGGTACGAGCGAATGGGCGTTCTCAGTGGCCGCCAGTGCGCCGCCTACGGGCGAGGTGGCAGAGCAGCTTGCCCAGGTTGATCAGTTGCGTAGGCGGCTGGATCTGAGCCCGGCCGATGCCCGCACCTCGGTGGATCGGCTTCAGCAGGCACTTGACGGGCGGTCGTCGCCCGATCAGCGGGCCCAGGAACTGGCGGCCGAACTGAAGGCGATGCTGGAACTGAAGATGTCTCCTGATCAGGAGTACCAGATTCTGAGGCAGGCAGCGGCCGCGCTGCGAACTTTGAACGTGCCCGACGCCCCGACCTTTCAGGCCGAGGCGGTCCGCCTGGCCGAGCAGGCGGCCAATGATCTGGTCAAAGCCAACGAGGCGGCCGAAGCCGCCAAAGGGAACGATCAGCCTCCACTGGAGGCTGCAGCTGAAGCACGCGCTCACAACCTGAAAGCGGCGGCTCAGGCAGCCGAAACCCTGGCCCGACGGCTAGCCGACACCTTACCGGCCAGCGAACAGGCGGCCGCACTGGCGAGGGCCCAAGAAGCGCTTACGGCCCCCTTGAAAGTGCCAGACGCCGTGGGCCAGGCCAAGCAGCAGTATGCCATTGCCGCCGATCTGACAAGGCTCACCAAGCCGGCCGACCCCGATGCCAGTGCCACCTCTGCACGGTCGCAGGCCGAGCAGGGGGTGAAGCAGGCGGCCGCCCTCAATGATCGGGTCGCCTCGCCAAGCTCGCCCGCCGAGAGTTCCAGACCGTTGACCGAAGCACGTCGGCAAGCGGCCAAGGCCTTGGGCGAGCTGGCTCAGGCCCTGGATGCGGGGCAGGGGAATCAACCGCCTGAAAACCCCCAGGCCCAGAATGGTGGTGCAGGGGCTGAAAATCTGCCCGCGCCGTTACTTGGCCAGACCCAGCCCCAAGATCCAGAACTCGGGCTGGCCGATGCTCACCGAGAGGCCGCGCGAGACCTGGCCATGCGGCAGCGGCGGATCAGCGAGCAGCTTCAAGCCGTGCTGGGCTCGGAGATGAAGCCACAAGAGGCACTCCGAGAAGCGGCCGCCGAACTGGCCGGCAGCCTGGACTCGCTCCGCCAGCAACTGGGCCAGCAAGGCCTGAGCCAGGCAGCGCAGGGGCCGGCCCAGGCGGCAGCCAATACCCTACAGCAGCAAGCCACCAACGCCATGAATCAAAGCCTGGAGCATCTGGCGCAGGGGCGGTTGCCCTCGGCGCGTGACTCTCAGCGTCAGGCGGCCGATCACCTTGAGAACGCTGCGCGCCAGGCCTCGGATCTGGCCTCCGCGCTTCGCAAAGACATTCCCGCCGACGCCCAGGCGCGCGGTGATGGGGCCGGGCAGGAAGCGGACGGAGAAGCCAATCGCGATGCCCTGGCCAGCGCACGCGAGGCCCAGAACCAGGCGGCCCAGGAACTGGACAAAGCCCAGCAGGCCGCCCGCGGCCAGAATCCTGGAAAGAACTCCGAGGCCGCCACCAAGACTGCGTCTGAGGCCATGCGTCAGGCGGCGCAGGGACTGAGGGCCGCGGCCTCCAACACCCAGGCGGGCGAGCGGCTGGCCCAGAGCCTCAGGGAGCAACGTTCCCAGAAGGGGGCCACGCCTCCAGAGGCGCAAGGGGCGACCCCTGAAAGTTCGGAGGGTCAGGAGGTGGCCTCTCACCTTGGTGCGCTCGATCCGGCCCAGCTCGCCAGATCTGGCCGGCGCTGGGGCGAATTGCCCGGCCACCTCAAGAACGAGATTCTGCAAATGAGCCAGGGCCGCTATCGCGATGACTACGCCCGCCTGATCCAGCTGTACTTCCGTGAAATTGGTGGAGCGCCCACCGACGTTGTTCCAGGCGCGAACCCGTGAGTGACACCAAAACCACCAGGCCGAGACTTTTGAATTTGGCCGGCCGAACGCGGATGGGAGTTGAGCCGAGGATGCGCTACCACTGGGTTTCGATACTGTGCGTGTTGCTGGCGATTGTCTCGATCGCGCGGCCAGGCCGTGCCCAGGACTTGCCGCCCGACGATGCTCAGCGGCCTGCCAATCCCGACGCCGACAAGTCGATCCGGCGCGGGCTGGATTACCTCAAAAACGCTCAGCGCCCCAGTGGTGCCTGGACCCTGGGAAACGGTCAGGAGGCCGCGTCGATCACCTCGCTGAGCGTGATGGCGTTCCTGGCGTGTGGCCACCTGCCAGGCGATCCAGGCCCGTACCGGGAATCGATCGAAAAAGGGGTTCGCTATGTGGTAGAGCATCAGCAAGCCAACGGCCTGCTGGCCACCAACACGGTGAACGGCCCGATGTACTGTCATGGCATTGCCACGTTGATGCTGGCGGAAGTGGTGGGCTTGATCCCGGACCCCGAGTTCGCGTTTAAGGTTCGTGAGGCGCTCTCGCGGGCCATTGCCGTGATCTTGCGGGCGCAGGCCCAGTCCAAGAACGAGGACCAGACCGGCGGCTGGCGGTACCAGCCGGATTCTCGTGATAGTGACCTGAGCGTGTCTGGCTGGCAGGTGATGGCCCTGCGTGCGGCCCGGAGCGCAGGCTGCGCCGTACCGGCCGAATCAATTGATCGAGCAGTCGCTTATATCATCCGATGCGCGCATCCGGCGGGCGGGTTTGGCTATCAGCCGGGTGGTTCCCCCAATAACCCCAGGACGGGGACCGGCACCCTGGCGCTGGAACTGTGTGGCAGTCATCAGACGCCGCAGGCAATCGCCGGTGCCGAGTTTTTGGTGAAGCCGGCCAACGCCCCCAACTGGACCAACGCCTATTTCTTCTATGAGGTCTATTACGTTCCCCAGGCCTTGTTTCAGGTGGGTGACAAGTACTTTCGCGATTATTACCCACGGTTGGTGGCGATCTTGCTGGAACATCAGGAAGCCGATGGAAGCTGGCTCTCGAATGACGGCAACGACCGCACGGGCGGCCGCAATTATTGCACAGCGATGGGGGTTCTGGCCCTGGCCGTTGAATATCGATATTTGCCGATCTATCAGCGGTGATGGATGTCTTTGATCAGAGCCCGGAACGTCAGTGACGGGTTGCTCCGAAGGTAACTTTGGGGCTACGGACACCAGGTTTATTTTCTTCCGGTCCATTCCGTCCATGAGCTTCCCGCTCAAGACATGAGAACCGCTCTTGACCTGGGGTTGGCTTTGCGATCAAAGAGTATTGATATGAATTGTTTGTAGCCCCAGGTTAATACTCAATACCGTTTAATGAGTCATAACTATAGTCTCTCTAAAGGTTTTCTTCAGGGGCGGCTGTCGTAGGTGCACTGGACGCTTCTTGTTCCATTTCGATATCTTTCGCTTAATCACACGTGGATTGATCCGGTTGCGGCGTGG
>CAIYJE010000019.1 GCA_903926465.1 uncultured Planctomycetales bacterium | reverse complement strand
CGCTTCCGCAATCTTGCGGGCCTCATCGCGATCGGTACAGCCCTCCACATCAATCACAATGGTGTGCGTGGTCCCCTCACCGTCATCCACAATCATGCGCGAAAGTTCCGAGCAAACTCCACGCACCGCCTGCGCAAAAGGGCCCAGGTCTGGCCCCTGAACCGTGGCCAGGGTCACCGTTGGAAAGCGTGACCGTGCCGATCAGCTTGCTCGATACGGAAAACAGCAATCGGGCCGTGGCGGAGGCGGGAGCCTACCAGCATCAGCGGAACGCCATTGAACCCCGGTGCGTCATGATCGCTGGCGCACTCACGATGATGGCCACCCAGGTGGACGACCGCCTGTTCTTTGCGTTCGACTCGCCCGTCGAGGAAGACGCCGAACGCCGTGCCAAGCTGGTGGACATGGGGATCCGCAACGGCACGGTGACAATCAACGAAGCCCGCCGTGAGAACGGTGAAGCTGACGTGGAGGGCGGCGACGAACCGCTGCTGGCCGGTACCTTCGTTCGCCTCAAAGACGTGGCCGCCGACCCCGAGCCGGTACCCGCTCAGCTTCTGCCACCTGGCCAGGAACCCACGCCACCCGAGCCCGACGCCGAAGAGGCGGAAGAGGCCGAGGATCCCGAAGAGGCCAGCGAGCCACCGGCCGAGGCCCAGGCCGAAGCCGAGCAAGAGAAGAAGCGGAAGCGGCGGCTGTACCGAGCCGAACGGCGAGCGCTCAAGGAAACCATCGCCCTGCTGCAAGAGTTCCGGGCCCAGATGAACCCCGTTGAGGTTCCCAGCACGTGATCAGGTCGCTGCGGAGTGCCGTGCTGGCCCTGGCCCTGGTGGTGCGGGCCCAGCATGAGAAGGACACGTTCAACCTGGGCGACGGGCCGGCGATCCGGGCCGCGCTCGTGCGATGGTTCCGGGTCCAGAAGCAGCACACGCTGGCGTACTTGCATCACCTGCCAGGCCACCGGGCCGACGGTCCCACCGAGCTACCGTCCAAGCTGCCGAACTTCGACGGCGACACGCCCAAGATGGTCGAGGACATGACGCCCCTGATCACGGCGACCTGGGACAAGGCCGGCCGCAAGTTCCGGGAGCAGATCGGCCTGGACCCCGACCAGTGGAAGGTCATCAACCCGCATGTGAAGGGCAAGATCCAGAACGCCACCATGGCCTTCTGTGCCGAGACGAACCAAACGACCAGCAAGCTCTTGAACCAAGCGCTGGCCGACCTCCGGGCCGAGCTGGTGACCGGCATCGTGGACGAGGGCGAAGGGCTGGTCGAACTGACCAAGCGGGTGGAGCGGGTATTCGAGAACGCGGAGACCTGGCGAGCCCGGCGGATCGCGGCGACCGAGAACAGCCGAGCCCGGCACGAAGCCGAGTTGGAGTCGGCGGTCGAGAGCGAGGTGGTGGCCGGGTTCCAGTGGCTGCTGAGCGAAGGGGCCTGCGCCCTCTGCTACCACATCAGCGACCAGGTCAAGCAGATGCCGCTGGGCGAGAACTTCGCGGTCATCGGCCACAACGAGCACTACAAGAACATCCGCACGCCGCCCCTACACCCCGGCTGCCGATGTTCCCAGCTCGCCATCCTCAAGCCGGAGTACGGCGGCCCAGCGGAACCCAAGTGGGGCAAGACGGCCGTTCAGCCGAAGGTGGAAGAAAAGGACTCGGAAACATTTCCCTATGCTGATCAGCACTCGAAAGTCAGGCCAACGAGACCAAACGATTCAACAGATAGCTCGACGTCAGCACCTGTTGATCCGCTGCCTGAACCGACTTTCGATAATGCCCAACCGGCAGGCGCTCCGGTTTCCAATGCTCTTCTACTACAGGAAAGCAAGTTGAAACCACAACTTCAACGGGTACTGGACGCCATCAACGCAGTTCATGGCGACGGCGTTCTGCCTGAAATTCCAACGAAGTTGAACAACAATAAAGTACTTGTCGGAACATTGAAGCTCGACAAAGAGACAAGGCATCCCCTACGGATTGAAATAAGCCGAAAAGGCCCTACTCCAGGTTTTGCCTATCTGCATGAGATTGGGCACTTTCTTGATAGAAGTGGAATTCCTGGTTGGGATAAAAGATGGTCGCATTACTCCGAGGACGAACACACCGGGCCTGTTATGAAGGCAATTGTGGATAGCAAAGCTGTAAAAAACCTATTCGCGACATACGAAAACCCACCAGAGGACGATCCCGGCAGCAAGAATTATGCCAAGTACTTATTGCTGGAAAATGAGCTTTGGGCACGCGCTTACAGCCAGTACATCGTGACACGAAGTCGTGATGCTGTTTTGTTGGCAGATTTGCGGTTGCAGCAAAATGCGCGTTATGCTCCGTATAAAGACGAGCAGTGGGCGGATGATGATTTCAAGCCGATTGCCAAAGCGATCGACAATCTATTTGCCAATTTGGGGTGGCGGAAATGAATAAGAAAAAAATTGAAGCACGTATTCGCGAACACATGAAAAAGCACAACGTGAGCAGAATGGTAGCGACTGAACGGGTTTATATCGCGTCAGGACTAAGTTTCGGTGACGTGATAACCGGTGATAAGAACACTCCCCCTATGTCCATCAGTCTGGCTGATGGAAAGCGGATGTCACACCCTAACCAAGCACAGGATGAAAACGATGATGAGCCACGATGATTTTCAGGCGACGAAACAGACCCTGGCTGAAGACTGGGACAAAACCGAACCGGCGACCGAGCGTGCCGAGGATATTCAGGTCTTCAAGATCGCCATGGACCATTTCGGCTACGACCTGGGCTTCTTGCCGCAGAAGGAATATGACGAGATCGTCTTTCGCTACAAGGACGCTCTTGCCGAAGGGAAAAGCGAGCTGGAATTAGCCTGCGTGGTCGGGGCCGGAATTATTGCCGCACTCTGCGGCAGCCTCTAAGCAACCACCATTTCAACCCGAGCCAACAACCCAACCGCGCCCGTTCGGCGTGGCCGTTCGCTCCACGCCCACGATTGCAGGAGCCCTGACCATGGCTGAAACCAGGGCCTACACGGCCGAGACCAACGACGTGGACCGGGACGCCCGGACCGTGGTGGCGACCATCAACACCGATGCGGTCGACCGCTACATGACCGTGGTCGACCCCTCGGGCGCTCAGCTTGAGAACTACCGCAAGAACCCCGTGGTGCTGTTCAACCACGGCGACGGCGACGGCAGCACCCCCATTGGGAAGAACCTGTGGATCAAGGCCAACAAGAACCGGCTGATCGCCAAGACGCAGTTCGTGCCGGCGGGCATGGACCCGCTCGCCGATCGCGTTTTCGAGCTGTACGCCCAGGGCTTCCTCTCCGCATGGTCGGTCTCTTTCGCCCCGATCGACGCTGGGCTGCCGACGCCCGACGAGCTGAGG
>CAIYJE010000018.1 GCA_903926465.1 uncultured Planctomycetales bacterium | reverse complement strand
TCCAATGACAATGTTGATTCGCTCTAAATCCAAATTGATTTGAGCTCGGTCCAATACCAAGTTCCCTCGCGTTGTACTTATGCGGTCTGGCTGAAGCTTTATGGAATGGGATGGTCGGTATGACATTTGTCAATGCTAGAGCTAATACCGTAAAACTAAATACAGCCGGGAGTTATGAGAAAATCTATAAGTCATCACTCGGTAATTATACCTGACTACATAAGTGCAGGAATCGGCTATTTTCAATAAATGGAACTCAATGTAGTGATGAAGCGATTTATTGAAGGCATTGCCTACATTGATCGCAATGATGGGCAACTTCGAACAAATCAGCGCACTAAGGCGCCGTATTTGCCAGGGCTTCCTCTGATTCCAGAAGCAGATTTGACACATCTGTTTGCACGCTGGTGGCGAGAGAGGTATCCAGATGACTTCAATCCAACCGGGTGTCTAGAGACAGAAGTTGCATATCCGGACACACCTCGAAATAGTTGCGATTTGGTCTTCTCGACGGACGGTGACGTATCACTGCCCGAATGGGCAATCGAACTGAAGAAGCCAGTCCTCATCGGTGACAATGGAAAGAACAATGACTACAGCATCGGCAAGATGTTGTCACCCTTTCTAAAAGACCGCAGCCTCATCCATGACATAGAGCGCCTCGGTAGGGAGCCCATCGCCCGCAGAAAGGCTGTGCTTGGTTTCATGTTTACCTACTCATTCCAAACTTGTGAGATCGCCAATCAAATGCATCCTGGTGAAGTGGCTCGGATCCATCAGTTACGAAAGGTGTGTCACTTGAATGACCCAGTCAATGGTGAATTGAACCCTGCTGAGTTAATTAACGGTGCCGACGTACTGCTGCGGGCGCAGGGACTCGTTGAGCCGTTACTTACGATGCCCTTTTCTGGTTTATGGCGCCATCCGTGCGGTGGCAATGGCATCGCCTTTGCCTGGGAAGTCACTTCGCGTGCGGGACTTTAAGAGCCTCATCCGGATTTGAAGGTGCTCCAAGGATTGCGCGGACAAGGCGCGGGGAGCGTTTTTTAAGTGTGGCTTGATGCTGGATAATCGCCTGTTGTATGACATACCAAACGGCACCAGTACTGACACCATTGCCAAGCTGGCGATAAGTGACAGCACTTGCTTGATCGCCAAACTCAAACCAATCTGGTAGTCCCTGAAGTCGAGCGGCTTCTCGAGGAGAAATTCGACGGCGCCGCGGACCGACAATGGTTGTCTGGGTGATTGCCACAAGGGCTGGCACATATGTCGCTCGTTTAGCGCGTATCCCTGAAGGGCGAAAGTGCATGATGGTGTCCCAAAGCCGGGGAGTGTCTTGCGCCTGCCATTCAAGCTTCCTACGTGACGGCGGAAATTTGTCGGTGTAAAAGTCCCACTTGGTTGCCCACGCATCAATGAACGATTTGTGTTCATCATAAAACGCGGCATTCTTACGAAGAAAATCTTGTTTCCACGCCGGAGTTCCATCTGGAATTGTGAGATCGTCGAGCGACATCCACGAATCACCCCAGAGTGGGAAGCCAGGAAGTCGGCGGCCATCGCGAAGTTCCCACATGGATTCGACAAAGTCATTCCATGCGTCAATCCAGTGCACTTCGGTGTCCAAAAGTTCCGTGCCCGGCACGATCTTGTTGCGCTGCATTGGTAGCGCCGATGCTAGGGACCACTTTTCTGGGAGCCACGAGCCAATTGGCGCATTTGGGACAATCGGACGGTCATCATCACTATGGCCATTTAGAATTGCGACAACGAAAACTCGCTCTCGTGATTGAGGACGGCCGCCAAGATTCTTCGGCAATAGGTGCGGGGAGAAGACCGTTGGTGCCGAAGGAACCCAGTAGCCCTCCTCTCGCAATGTTTCGACAATGACGCTCCATTCGTGGAGATGCCTGGGACCGGCGAGATTCCTGACATTTTCAAGGACAACCATCGATGGGTGATGTTCCTTGATGATTCGAAGAATGCTCCAGTAGAGGGTTCCGCGCGTCTCTTCCATGCCCCTCTGTGCGCCAGATTTCGAAAACGGCTGACAGGGAAATCCAGCCACGAGTACGTCGTGAGGGGGCACCTTCACTTCTGCATCGGTGACATCGACAGTGATGTCACCCAGCGGGTTAATGCCCCAATTCTGCTGATACACCCCTGCAGCCCGTTTGTCGATCTCAACTGCGTAAACACACTCTCCGCCCATGCCAGCCAGCACAGCATGAAATCCTCCGATTCCGGCAAAGAGATCGATGAAGGTAAAAGGTGCACGCTGCTTCATTGTGAGAAAGCTTAGTAGCCTCGTATAACGCTGAGACGCTCCTTTACGGTTGAGTACTTGGTCCTGTTATGTCACAGCAGTTAACTAGCATTGACACCATTGCGAAATAGAGGAAGATTTTCCATATATGACACAGATTGACATCACTCCACCAAACCGTATTTATGGCACATTTGCGAGGCTCAATTACAAGCCTTGGTACGCAATTGCGGAATTTGTAGATAACTCGACTCAGAATTTCTACGACCACGCCCAGGAAATTGCCAATGCGGACGGCACTGCACTGCTCGATATAGACATTAACTACAGCCCAGGTACAAACGAGCTTCGCATTCGCGATAATGCCAATGGCATGAACATGGTTGACCTCGAGCGGGCATTGAAGATTTCGACGCCACCGGCAGATACTTCGGGAAGAAGCGAATTCGGCATGGGCTTAAAGACAGCGGCCTGCTGGTTCGGTCCAGTTTGGTCCGTTGAAACGACCAGGCTCAATGATCCATTCGTATATTCGCTCAGTTTCGACGTTGAAAAAATCGGAGCATCTGCCGGCCACACCATCGACGTGCAGAGCAACGCCATCTCACCTAGTGCTCACTACACAGAAATCGTCATTCACGATCTTCACAGCCCACTTGCGGGTCGGCAGATTCAAAAAGTGAAGGACACAGTGCGCTCAATGTATCGTCGCGACCTGGATTCGGGAACCGTTGAAATTCGTTGGAACGGAGCCGCGCTTAAGTTTGAGGACTACCCCCTTTTTGAAAAAGAGCGCGAAGACGGAAGTAAGACGGAAATGCGCCAATTGCTTGATTTCTACGTAATCGATCCAGCGACCAGCGTGTCGCATCACGTGACTGGTTGGGTTGGCGTTCTCAGCAAGATGTCAAGTTCTCATAACGGTTTTGCACTTCTTCGCCGTGGGCGATTAATTCTTGGACTGCCTGGCGAATGCTGGCGACCACAAGAACTGGTTGGTGCAGTTGGTTCGCCAGAGTGGAAACGGCTAGTTGGGGAGTTGGAAGTCGACAGTTTCCCCGTTAACTTCACCAAAGATGGCTTCCACTGGGAAGGTGGACTTGAAGAGGCGCTCATTGAGGCCATGGCGCCCCTATGTTCCACATATCGCAACTTCGCGAAAGATTTGCGTACTCGTCCAAAAGACCACGTTGTTACCCCGAGTGATTTCCAGCCAGTAATCGACACCATGCAGGAAGGTGTTAATCAGCCAGGTTTCAAAACTGAGGCCAACAGGCGCCTTGTGATGCCGGTCGACGGCACAAAGCGCGATGACTTCAACAGCACTGACGCATCACCGGTACCGAGCGCATTAACACTTGAGGTAGCGAATGCGCAGTTCAAGGCAACGCTGTATCTCAAAGAACTCGATCCGATTTCCCCGTGGATGAAAATCTCAAACGTTTCAAACGAGGAATTGGACATTGTTCTAAATATTCGCCATCCTTTCATTGAGGCGTGCACGACCGATGAACGCGGAACAACAATTCTTGGCTACACGGTGTTGGCTCTGGCAATTGCGGAGCAGATGGGTCGTGTCACACATGGCGACATGGTGCCCGCCGACGAAGTGCGTATGTGGATGGACACTGTTTTACGAACTATTCGTGGCAGTTGATAGGGTGAGGAATGTATGACCGATAACTACGGACCAGAAATAAAAGCACTACTCGATGTCTTTCGGGTTGACCACAAAATTACGGACCCCAAAGCGCTAAGTCTGAAAGTCACCGAAGTCGAGAATATTCTCGATCACTTCGACCCAAGCAGCCCTGAAGGAGTTATCGGTCTCGCCCTCGGCCATGTTCAGTCGGGCAAGACGATGTCATTCACAGCATTAACAGCGGCGGCGGCGGATCGCGGCTTCAACGTGGTGATTGCATTCCTCGGCAACACGGAACTACTTCTGACCCAAAATACTGATCGGATGTTGTCGGACCTTCGAATTGAGGGACCGTCGGCACGAAGCGACTTTCGCTGGGCTCATCTTCCGATGCCGAAGAAAAACTATGACGTGAATTTCCTGCTGGACCAGCCAAATCGAACCGTGCTGATTACGACTATGAAAAATCGTGCGCGAATTGAAAACATCGCCGCGATGTTTGAGAACACCGCTCGAACCAGTCAAATCAACTGCCTCATCATTGATGATGAAGCCGACCAGGCAGGTCTCAATACGAAAGTACGCAAGGGAGAGGAAAGTCCCACGTACAAAGCAATCGTTCGATTGAGAAAGTGCTTCCCGAAACACCTCTACGTGCAGTACACCGCGACGGCGTTTGCGCCACTCTTGCTCGATCGAAAGAATTACTTAGCACCGAGCTTTCTCGAAATTCTTACTCCGGGTCACAACTACACCGGCGGCGAAGCATTCTTTGTCCGACACCGCGATCAGGTAGTTGAACTGTTGCCTGACGATGAAGCGGATAATCTCGACGCACCTGGTACCCCGCAGGGTCTGAAAAATGCCGTTGACTCCTTCTTGGTGAGCTCCGCACTCTTGCGTAATGACGAGAATGCACCAAATAGTGCGTCAATGCTTATCCACACGAGCGGATTGAAAGTTGACCACGCGGAAGTGAAGAAGAAGGTCGAAGGGTACTTGCGGCCGATGCGAACGAGAATTATGGCGGGTGATTCTGACCCTGGTTGGCGCGCGGTATTAGAGCGCCTGCTTGTGCTGAAGGCACGTTACGAGGAGCGCGGAGCAGTGCATGTCTCGTATGAAGACTTTCACCGCTCACTCTTGCTGGTGCTATCTCATGCCAAGGTCTGGGCCGTGAACTCAGATAAAGAGGAGCAGGATTTAGATTGGAATCTATCTCCATTCAATATCCTTATCGGCGGCAACAAATTGGACCGAGGCTTTACGGTCAAAGGACTTACGGTTAGCTACATGACTCGCCAAGCTGCAAATAGCCAGGCTGACACTGTCGAACAGCGCGCCCGATGCTACGGCTACAAGGCTTCCTATATTCAG
>CAIYJE010000017.1 GCA_903926465.1 uncultured Planctomycetales bacterium | reverse complement strand
GCCAGCGGCCTCGTAGGCATTGGCGACGTCGTCGGTACTGCCTGTAAGTGTGACGTTTGTGAGAAGGTTGTTGTCAATCAGGGCGGGGGTGCTGGTTTGATTGGAGCTGGAGGTTGCAGTGCTCAGCCCGAACCAGCGGTAGGCTGTGCCTGTGGGGGCAATGTTGATACTGTTCGCGATCAGGACCGAGGCGGTGCTGCTCAGTCCACCTACGGAAGCCTTGACGGTGAACGGGCCTCCGGTGGCGCTGCCTGCTGTGAACTTTCCGGTACTGTCGATGGTTCCCCCGCCATTCACAGACCACGTCACGGGAGTGGCTGTAAACGCGAGACCGAACTGGTCGGTGGCGGTTGCGGAAAACTGCAGGGAATTGCCAGGTGTTACGGATCCACTGACAGGGCTGACCGTAAGAGTGGTTGCCACCTGATTGACCGTGACGCTGGTATTACTGGCGGCTGTGTTGCCCGCCGGGTCGCTCATGGTCACCTGAAAGCTATAGCTGCCAGCATGGGAGAAGCTTGCCGTGACGGTGCTTGAACTATTATTTCCGTTGTTACTGAAGTTGACTGGCGCGGGGGGTGTTCCCGTGGTTATCCAGTTGTAGGTGAGGAGACTTTGGCCATACTGGCTCGCGCCGATGACACTGAGTGAGGCGGATGTTTGATTGCTTGCCAGTGTGGCGTTGGCGGGAGTGGCCACGGTTGGTGGGGCCGTACCATTCACCGCGGCGTACTGAAACTGGTCGGCCGGCGAACTCGCGGAGGTGCCACTTGGGCTGGAAACCGTGACATTGACGGTGCTGGCGACATGGGTGGGAGTCACCGCCGTGATCTTGGTATCCGAGTTGATCACGATTGAGGAGGCCGCCACTCCCCCAAATGAAACTCCGGTGGCACCGCTGAAATGGCTGCCGGTGATGGTCACGGACTGACCACCACTGGTCAGTCCGCTGATTGGACTGACGCCCAGGATACTCGGGGCCGTTGGCGTGGTGAGTGTGAAAATGGTATCTGCTGGAACTGCGAAGCCGAAGCTGTTACTGGTCACTGCCACATCGGCTTGCTGCTGCTCATTGAGCCCAGAGTTGGTGAAGTACAGATTGAACAGCGAAGCCGTGAGTCCGCCAGATAACGTGCCTGTGATCGACTGAGAGGATGAGCCGGTGTTTTCGCCCACGATCGTGATCCGCCCATCCGGGTTCTGGAACGCCAGCTGGATGAGGCTGGATGAGTTGTCGCTACTGCCAATCAGCACCGATCCGGGCGCGACGAACTGGAACATCTGGGCGTTGGCGTAGAGTCTTGGCGTGGTTCCGTAGTTGGATTGTGCGGTCGGATCAGGGGCTGTCCAGTCATAGCTGATTAGCCCATGGGCGCTCCACTGCTGATAATATAGGTAAAAGTTATCAACTCCGTCCCAGATGATTGCGCCGTTCTCGCCGGCGCTAACGATCTGGATCAGGTTGCTGAAGCTTTGGTCAGCTTGGGTCCAGAGTTGAGCGTCCGTTGCCCGCTGGCCCTGATCTTCGCTGTAATAGTTGCCGTCGTATTCGTCGGAGAGAATATGCCGTCCTGGATAAGTTGGATTGTTGGTGATGGCGGGGACCGAGACACTGCTTTGATAGGTATGGAAGCCGAATTGCATCACGTGTGGCATCAAGAAGCTATCGGCGAGCATGGCTGGAACATAACTGCTGGTCGCATTTCCTGACCCAGCACAATCTGGTCCAATCAACGGAATGTTGCCAAGGTTGTATTGTTGCAACTGGCTCTCAAGCGTATCCATCATTCGAACGTACTGGGTTGCGTCGACCAGTGGTCCCTGGACCGAGTCGTTGATGTTATCGGGTTCGTTCATCGGGCCCAGGGCGTCAATATGCACGTGCGCGGTATTGACGGCGTAATTCATCATGGTAGAGATCATGGTGGCCCAGTCGGCCTCGTGGTCTTGACCAATCGTTGCTGGTGCGCCGCCCGTGTCCGTCATCCAGGCGGGGGCATCGCTCTGGAGGTTGACCCAGACCGTGGCGCCGTGGTCGTTCAGGTAGCGGATCGTATTCCACAGGTTTGTGAACTTGGTTGAGGTGCCGTAGAGATTGTTATAAAAAGCCCAGTTGGGGTTACTGTTGCTATACTGGCCTGTATTGGGGTTGGTGTCTTCCCAGCCCTGCACGGGCTCGACAATGACTCGAAAAATGTGGTACCCGTGGCTGAGAAGGATGTCAAGCGACGGTGTTATGGCGCCGTTATTCCAGGCCTCTGAACTGAGGTTGGTGCCGAATCCATCAAGGGTTTGGAACTTCTGAGAGCCGTCAACGGTCAGGGTACTTGGAACGCACCGATTTTCCAGCGGTTCCAAATTCAAAAGCGCGCGGTGCTGGTCATGTTTCTTTTGGGGTTTGCGTTTGCCTGGCCTCTGGCCACAAGGCGTCATGGTTGTCCGTGTGCGAGTCATTGCAGTTCTACCTCATGGACTTGAATCTACCGGGGTGAGCAGGGCGATTGCGCGATTCTAGGTAATCTGGCATGATTGTGCCGGTGTGATTTCTGCCGCTTCCTGGAGGACAGCAAGGGTAGAAACTATCGCGACCGCAAGGAATCCGTGCCATGGCCAAAACAAAGTCTGCTCGCAT
>CAIYJE010000016.1 GCA_903926465.1 uncultured Planctomycetales bacterium | reverse complement strand
GCTGAGAACGTCGGGCCATTCCGAGATTGTGATCTTTCGCTGCTGCATCGATGATCTCCTCCAAGCCCGGTACCATCGGGCATTGAGAGATCGTTGCGAATCGTCAACCCGCTTTCCAGATGCGGTTCATCGGACGCTTACGAGCAATTCACGATCAACCGTAAGCTTGCAGCTACATCCCAAAGTCAGGCTCAAGAGATCGCGGCTCTGACCGCCAAACTGAAAACAATCGAAGGTATTGTCCAGAAGGCACGCGACCACTCGATCAAACCGCTCGCCAACGCAGCCCTGGTTGTGCGTCTACGCTGTCTGAATCCACCAGAGTGGCTGGATCTCGACCTTTATGTTCAAGATCCTAATGATAAATTGTGTGGATATACGACCCCAAGGATTCTGGAAAGAGACACCGAAACGGGAATCATCATCCCGAGCGAGGCGATCATCTCGCTCGACGGATCGACCGAGGAAATATTCAAGTGCACTCGAGCGATTACAGGAATTCTTCAGAAGCCCTACCTTGTGTTTTGTATGTTGCGAGAAAAAGGAAATTTAAAGGCCCCTTCCGAATTCAAAATCGAAGTGGAGTGTCGTGTAGAACTACAGCGGAATGGCAATATTGAGACCGTCGATTCGCGGAAGCTTACACTCGATAAGAAGGGAAACCTCTACGTAAAGGATAAGAAATATTATTATCCAGGGTTAACAGCTATTCATGCATTTGAACTTATCGGTATACCGGGTGCGTACGACTTTTTAGCCAGCCAACTACTGCCTGACTTACCGAGAGGATGGCAAGCTACCAAGATCCAGGGTACCCAAGCGATCAAGGTAGAGGACCAAGTAGGCATACCATCGCCAAACAATTTGACTGAACCCGTCCCCTTTTAATCACCACATTTATGCCGCGTTAAGCGATACGATGACTATGCTGAGAAACTCCGATCATTAGGGGGAAGATTCTCTCCTTCCCCCATCACCCTGCCATCACCTTCAGCCTCTGGCCCAGCACATGCCGCGCTGCTTCGTCGTCACGCAGCCGGCACACTAGCATTTGCTGAATAAGGTGCGGTGGGACGCAGGCCGAGAACTTGACCCCGCGGGCGGCGTCTTCGTCGACCAGGGCAATCAGCGATTCCGCGGGCAACTCACGCACCTGGCCGATGGCCTGCTCGGCCGAGCGCACCGTGGCCCCGTCCTTGAACGTCACGGCGAAGTTATCAAACGTGACCTGGCAGCCGGTCATCAATCGGCTCAGTTCGCCTGCCAGCATCGCGTTGCCCGCGTAGCCCGCGAACGTCCACCACTCGGGCTTGCCATCGGTACCCGGCAGCAGAGTGGTGGCATCGCGGTCGATCCACGCATACTCCTGCCGCACCTCTGCCATCCTGTCGGTTACCCGTTTCGACCAGAACTCGGGAACACCGTCACTTACCAGTACATCGCGGATCGTCTGACAGAGCGCAAACCCCAGGGCCTTACCTTCGCCCTTCCAGCGCGAGTGGCCCTTGGCCTGCGTTGCCTCCACGTGGGCAATCTTGCGAGTCCAGTCGACATGCCTCACCATCCAGCTCCGTCCGCCCAGTAATAGAACCAGCGGCCCGTCCTTCTTGCCCATGAACGTCAGATCGTCCACAAACCCGAGTTCCTGCCGACCGTGCAGCACCGTGAACAACGGTGGCGACGTGAACACCGAATACAGCTTCAGGAAGTGCCGCTTGCCATACAGTTCTTCACCCTGCGTGCCAAAGCTCAGCAGGCCCCCATCGGCGAACAAAATGTCTTGCGCAATCATGTGATCAATGATCGCTTCCTGGTCCTCGCGTCGCATCGGTGCGAAGGCCGGGCAGTCGGCAAGCCAGCGGAAGATATCGGGCCGGGCAATTCCCCTCTGCTGCAGCACCAGGGCCATTACCTGCTGCGCGAAAACGTGGTACGGGAGCGGCGGCGGGATGATCGGCTCCACATAGCCACGGCTCCACAGGTCGATCAGTCCGGCGGCCTCGATGAGCGAATCATCGCTGGTGGTCAAGAAGAGGCAGTTTCGCGTGGTACCCGGCCGACGGCCTGTTCGACCCATGCGCTGGAGGAGGCTGGCCACGCTACCGGGCGAGTCGATCTGGATCACCCGGTCCAGGTTCCCCACGTCGATCCCCAGCTCCAGCACGCTGGTGGCCACGATTACACAGTTTTCGCGGCTGGCGAATGCCTGCTCCGCCTGCCGGCGATGATCGGCGCTCAGCGAGCTGTGTGTCACGAACGTTGCCAGGTCATGCTGCCGCAGGTGGGCCGACAGCTTCTCAGCTCGCTCGCGGCTGTCCACAAACACGAGCCGCTTCTCCCCACGATGCAGGCGATTGATCACCACGCTGGCGTTACCAAGGTTGCCAACGAAATCGAGTTGGACCTGGGCTGTCGCTCCGGATGTAGGACAGCCGCCCCCGGCTGTCATACGGTCATCATCTGGGGATTTCAAAGAGACAGCCGAGGGCGGCTGTCCTACATGGGGGAGGGATGAGGACACTGACGAAGAGACAGCCGAGGGCGGCTGTCCTACATTTTTTTCAGGCACAAGAATCCTGCGCTCGCCCGGACACGAATCGGCCAGCCACCCTAGCAGGAACTCGGGGTTACCCACCGAGGCCGAAAGCCCGATGCGCTGAATGGGTCGGCCAGCCAGCTGCTGAAGTCGCCCGAGCACCGATTGCAGGTGCCAGCCGCGATCGTCATCGGCAAAGGCGTGGATCTCGTCGATCACCATCGCACGCAGGTTGGCGAAAAGCGAGACGGAATCAACCGTGAGCGAATCGAGCATAACTTCCAACGATTCGGGGGTGGTCAGCAGCCAGTCGGGCGGCTGGCGCTGAATCCGACGGCGTTCGGTGGGTCCCACGTCACCATGCCAGAGCCCTGAGCGACGGCCCAGCAACTCGCAGTAGCGTTGCAGCCGTGTGTCCAGGTTATTGAGCAGGGCCCGGATCGGGCAGACGTACAGCACGCTCAGGCCCGTCCACTCCTCGGTTAGCATGCGTGAGGCGAGCGGAAAGAAGGCCGCCTCGGTTTTGCCGCCGGCGGTGGGGGCAATCACAATCAAGTTCTCACCGGCCAGCACTGAGCTGATCGCCTCTTCCTGGAAGGGCCGTAGCGACCGCCAGCCCAGGCTATTCACAATGTGGTGCTGAAGCGCTGGGTGGAGCGAATCAAATTGGCTCACAGTTCCAGCTCGATTTCATCTACGCTGGCGGCTCCGGCCGCTTGCCGTTCCACGGGTGTAAGCTCGGCCTCGCTCAGGGTCAGTGCGTAGTGCGTACGCGGTTCGAACTCGGGGAACTGGTCGATGCGATCCAGAACATCCGAGACCAGCTTCTTGAGGAAAATACGGGGCGATACGCCCACCTTGCCACCGAGCTTGCCCGCCACGGCGTCGGCCAGGCTGGCAACGTAGGCATCGTCACAGAGCCGTTCAACGCGTTCTGGGGCCTTTGCGTGTTGCTCATAAACTTCACGGATCCGTGAGCCCACAAGTCGCATCCGATCGAGCGTGAAGGCGGGCAGGCGGATCTGCACGGCCCTGGGATTATCGAACCGGGCCTCGGTCTGGAAGTCGACGTGCAGGCGCTGGGCCAGTGGTTCAAGGCGAGACACACCTTGTGGGCCATCGTAGAAGGCCGGCGTGCCGGTGATCACCAGGTACAGGCCCGGGAACCGCCCGGAATCGACCTCGTCGATCCACTGCCGGAGCGCGTTCAGGCTCTTGTCGCGTACGTCGCTCCGTACACGCTGGATGGTCTCGACCTCGTCCAGGACAATCAACAAACCCGGGTGCCCGGAGTCTCGCAGAATGGTAAGCAGACCCTGAAGGAAGTTGAGCGCTCCGAAGTGGTCAATGTCTCCCTTCACACCAGCCAGGCGTTTGGCCTCGGCCGCGATGTTCGGCTGCCCGGCCAGCCAGGCCAGAATCCCGTCGGCCAGGTCGGGCCGATTCTGCACCTGGGCCTTCCGATACCCGCGCAGGGCTGCCGTGAATGTGGGCGAAGTTTGGGCCACCTCGGCCAGCCGCTTTTCAAGCAGTTCGGTGCTCCTTCGGAGCAAGGCCTGTGAATCGTCCGGTGCAATTGTTCCCTCAGCCAGTACGTCCTCTTCGAGCGTGTAGAACCAGCCGTCGATGATGTTGCGAAAGGCCCCCTGCATTGTGTCGGCGGTGGCCAGCCGCTCGTTCAGGCGGCGGTAGACGGTCTCCAGGCGATGCAGCGGCGTTTCGGTCTCGGAGATCTGAACCTCGGCCGTGGCGAAGCCCAGCTTGCGGGCCCGGTCGGCGAGCCAGCGGCAGACGAAGGTCTTGCCGCAACCGTAGTCGCCCCGGATCGCCTTGAACACGCTGCCGCCGGCCGACACCTTGCGCAGCTCGTCATCCACGGCCGGCTCGAACCGCTCCAGCCCCACGGCAAACGTATCGAGGTTAGCCTGGGGAACGGTGCCACGCCGGATTGCGTCGATGATCTGGTCACGCTTCTGGGGGCTGATACTACTCATGGCCAGGGTCTTCTAAAGGGAAAAGAGTTTTTTACCACAGAGACACAGAGATAGTGAGAAAAATGGAAGAGAGGGAGAACCAAAAGTAAAAATGATTGAAGAAATAGAGTCAATTGCGGCAATCCGTGGCCGATGCTCGAATCGCGTACCATCTTGATCAATACTTTTAAAGTAACTCTTATCTTTTCATTTTTCCTTCCTGTCCGTGTCTCGGTGTCTCTGTGGTGAGAATCTCTTCGACTAAGGTTTCGGATTTCGCCGACGCTGTCGGCGAAATTTCCTGGTAGCTCAGGTAGAACAGCCGCATTAAGCGAACCGCTTGATCAGCGTCCTGGCTCTGGCATGCAAGGCGGCCTGGTCGCCAGTCAGCCTGCGTGGGTTGCAGGACTTACCCCAGGCCAGGAATAGCTCTTCGATCAGCTTGTACAGATCGCTGCTGGGGTTCTGTTCTTCGGGCAACCGGAAAGCCGATTCGTTCCTTAATCGCCTGGCCCGCTCATAGGCATCCAGCACGTTCCTGACGGTCGGCGTGAAGTCAAAGCTCCCCTTCTCATAGCGAGGCTGAGCTTTTTTGAGGAGGGACACGATGTCCCCACACCGGTAAGCGGCCGTGCCGTGATCTTGATGATGCAGCAGCACCCAGAGTTCGAAACAGGGGGTCGAGATCGCCAGCTGGATATGGGAACTGTCGGCCGTTGGCCGACACCGTGTAACCTTCGGTCCGAAGTCGCCGTCAATCACGCACCAGACTAGGTCGAAGGGCTCGGTACCAGAGTCCAGAGCTTGAGCCATCAATTGTCTAGCATGGGCAACGACTTGCTCTGGCTGGGTTTGCCCATCCTTGTTGGGTTTGACCACGGGGCTGACCGCGGAAAGCCCCATGAGTCGTTTCAGGGCCTTGAAGTAGTTAATGGCCGATTTGCCATCCTCGCAAACGATCAGAATGCGTGTGGCCAGATCAATGGTGCCGGTTTTTCGCTTGATGATGTCGTCGAAGTGCTGCTTGTAGTCCCTGGCCTTGTTGGATTGCGGTCGCTTCTTTGGGTTCCGCTGGCTCATAGCGCAACCTCTTCAAGCAAGGGAATAGCCCCATAGAGCCCAGAGATGTAACGTTTGCGGAGGTTATGGACACCCCGTGCCTCGTCCTTGAATTCAGCCAGTGAATAAAGGGTAGAGGCCCCTTCGGCGTCTTTCTTGGTGAAATAAACCTGATCACGCCGAAGGGCTGGTAACTCGCCGTTCAGGCCTTCTAACAGGCCTGTATCATGCGTCGTGAAAACGAGCTGGGAACGACGCGTGGGGTCCATGTCGTTCAGTGTATGAATCAGCTGCCAAAGAAGTCGAGGGTGCAGGCTTGCGCTCAGTTCATCGGCAAGGAACGTGACCGGCACCGGACTCCTGGCCAGCTCATACCATTCCTGGGCAACGTTGAACAGCTTCCGGGTGCCGGCCGACTCATCGTCGAACGGGATCGCCTTGTCGTTGAGTCCCTTGTGTACGAACGCCACTTCGATCGTCTCGTCGGGGAACTGATAGTCACTCCCTTGATCGGAAACGAACCTGCGCACCAATTCGGGCACATCGGTCGGCTTGCGACTCGTCGTGGCGCTGGCAATACCCAGGTCGGACGGGCGGATCAGGTGTTCCATGATCCATTCGCGGTACTTCGGCTCTTTTGCGAATCGTTCCAGGTGCGGGGTCGGCATCGGCGGCTGGAAACCTGCGGCATACGAATAGTCGACGGGCCGGATCGCGTTGATGATTGCCTTGTAATACGGGGTGGCCGACTCTTTCCCTTTGGCAGGGCCCAGGTGTGCCAGCTTGGACAGCACCGACACGTTCTCCTGCATGTCCTGGACATAGAGCGCATTTGGCTTGCTCCGGGTGATCAGCTCACCACCGATCTTGTCCGTGCCGGATCGTTCAATGAGTTTAACCGGACCCGCCTTGTCGAGCCGCACAAGCGTCTCGCTGGTGATCTTCTTGCCGTGAAATTCCAGCTCATAATGCAGCAGGTTGCTCTCGCAAACAACGTCGCAACCAAGCACAACAGACGCTTTCGCGGATTGCTTGTCCAGCAAAAAAGGTCTGTAGATCGAGATTCCCATCCCCGGTTCCGCCTCGCGGCTGGAACGGATAAGCATGGTGCGCAAGCTGCTTGCCGCTTCGATAATGGTGGACTTACCTGAAGCATTCGGCCCGTAGATGGCCAGCGTCCTGAGCAATCGAAGGGGCTTGGCCACCCCCGCGATATCTACCTCGATCACCCCCCGATTGCTATCGGCCTTATTCTTCAGGTCGGCGGCGACCAGCGAGAGTTCAAAGTCCCCCTTGAACGACCGGAAATTCTTTCCGAAAAGCCTGACAAGCATCAGATCCCTCCCTGGCCGGAGACGTCTCGCCGCTCCCAAACCCGGTACGACTTGGCCCACATGTTGCGCAGTTTTTCTGCGCAGATCATAGGCCGGACGCCTGCCAAGTTCCAGTGACGTTCACCAAATCGTTCTGGTTGGGGACGAGTTGACTGTGATGAGGAAGGGGCTCGGGCTGACCCTTTTCCTACACCCCGAACTGCCGGCGGAGCAGGTCGCGGTTCAGTTCCACCGTGTCCGAGTTTTCGTCGCGGGCGAGCACGCCAAAGCCATCCAGGTTCAGCAACCGCTGCAGGGTGGCCAGCAGGCCGGGCAAGCGGTGGGCTGGGTAGTTCACGGCCCGCGCCAGTGCCACGGCCGTCATCCGGCCGCCATGCTGGTCCAGTGCCCGCAGTACAGTCCGCACAATCTGGTCGTCCCGCAGTTGCCGCCCCACCAGCTTCTTCTGCTGGCCAAAGATCTCGCTCGCGAACAGGGCCACAAGCCAGGCAGGCTCCTGAGTGGTCACAGCCGACGCCGCTGGCTGCTGAGGTACTGGTGGCTCATCCCGGTCAAACAGCGTGGGCTGGACCGGCTTGCTGCTGCGGACCCGAACAGTAGGCGCAACCGGCCCGGCCTGTTCCAAATCCGATCGCGCTATCAGGGGCGTTCCCCACCAGGTCGGTTCATCAACGGGCGCTTCCATCCAGCCGGCCGGCGGTTCCTCGCCGGGGCTCAGCACCACAATCGGCGTGACCATCTCCTGCGGATTCACGCCGCCGTGGTAGCCATTTTTCTTGATCCCATACCGGACGGATTCCGACCAGGGCACGATCACCGTCTTGTTTTCAGGCAAGACCACCCGCCGTCCCTTGATCTTCACCTCTGAATCTTGAACCGGGCCATCGGCCGTCCGCCACCGTTCGCCCCCTTCATGGGCGTAGAACTTCGTGTTCCGTTCCAGCACGTGCCCATGATCACTGGTCAGCACCACCCACCGGCGCGTCTGGCGGGCCTCGTGCAGCAACGCCGCCAGGACCGGGATCGAGCCCCGGTTCCAGCGGTGCCCCACCTGTTGGCCGCCAGACAGGGTGTCATCCACGGCGTTCAGTACCACGGCCACCACGCGACAGCTCGAACCGATCCGCGCCCGTACCTCGGGGGCCAGTGTGGCGTCCTCGTCGTTCCGCAGCTCGGGCTTGTGGAACAGCACCGGGGCTGCATCTTTACCACGGCCCAGTCCCTGCAGGGCCGGGTGAGCGGTGAATCCTGCCTGCTCATCATTGGCGGCACCGGCCTTCAACATGCCGCAAAGCAAGCTCGTGCGGGAAATCTCGGTCACCGAGGGCAAGGCCGCTAGCCCGGCCGCCACCTGCCCGCCGGCCCCATCCCGGCACAGAGCGATCCACTCATGCCCCTGATGACTGGTCAGCAGTTCCCGGCAAACCGCCGCACTCATGCCATCCACCACCACGAAAAGCACCGGCTTGTCTTGTGCCAGCGGAGCCACCACGTCGCTGATCACCCGCTCCACCGGGGTTACGCCAGTCGCCTGCTGGTCTGTTTCGGTCCAAACCCTGAGCAGGTCGGCAAACGCGTGGGCTTGCTTCTCACGCACGGCCGTCACACGGTCGAACAGTTTCGCGAACGCCTCTGAGAGACCCGCCACGGGATCGCCCTGGCCCACAATCCACCGGGCCCAATCAACGTATCCCGCCTCCAGCACCTGGTACTGCGCCGCTGTGACCAGAGACTGGTCCGCGGCCCCCGACTGGCCCGGTTCGGTGGCCAGCCAGCGGACCAGGCGCATGGCCATGTCAATCGCTTCCAGCCGCTTGCGATCACGAGCCGCCTCATGGTTGGCAATCTGGTCCCGGGCCTCCTGCAGCGGTTCCAGGCCCACCGAGATATCACTCAGTGCCAGGGTCGCAATCAGCCTCTTGCCAAACGCCTCCAGCCGCTGGTGATAGCCACGCGGCGAGGTACTGCTTACATGAGCAAACTCCAACGCATCAACATCTTTCAAAATCTCGTCGGTCCGGTCGAGCAGTTGTTGCCTGGTCCGCATGTCGATTTGCTGAATCCGAATCAGGTCGCTGGCGGCTGCACTCCAGCGAGCCACCACCTGTTCTTCTGGAACAGACCCGCCAAGGAAGCGTTCCTCCATGCGGACAGCCGAGCGTTCCAGCCTGGCCCGTGCGGCCGGGTGGCTCACCACCCCCAGCGCCAGGCCCACCGGTACAGCGTCTGGGTTCGGCAACGTCTCCACACTCAGCAGAACAGGCACCACGGCCGGCCCGGCGATCTCGGAAAGCCAGTCACTCGCCGCCTCGCGGAACTGCGGACTGGCCGAGCGGTACCGTTGGAGGGCGTCGCGCGTGGTGGACCACTTCAGAATGGCGGTCAGGTCGGGCCGGTCGCCAGGCAGGCCCAGCACCTGATTGAGCAAAATCGGCCACACGGTTTCAGCGGCCAGGAACGCACCTGGCACCGGCGGGTATCCATTCGTTGGAATTCCATCCACCAGCAGTTCGGCAATCCAGTGATGGCGAGACAGCCGTGGGTCGATCGTAGTCGCCTGGAACAGCCCCTTGACAATCTGCCACGCATCCAGCGGAAACAGTCGTCGTTTGGCCAGGCGCAGCAGGATATCCTCGCCTAGCTCGTTCTCGGCCAGGTTCGTGATCAGTACCTGCGTGCAGTTCGGGCCAGGGGTTTCACGTAGGGCCAGCCGCATGGCCAGCGGTGAGGCACACGCCGCAATTTGGAACTCCTGGTCACCGATGCGGGCCGTGCTCGGGCCCGACCAGTGGCCAGCCGCGCGGATGCCGATCACCCGGGCCCCGTCGACCTTCTTCTGGATGGCCGAGACCTGGGCCTTGATCTGGTTCAGCGTGGGAGAAGGTGGAGGCATCGGCTAACTCACAGCAAGATGAGAATTTTTAAACCACAGAGACACAGAGACGGTGAGAGGAAAGTGAAGAGAGGGTAGGAAGGGAAATGGGAACGGGAATAAAGAACTAGAATAGTCTCACCACAGAGACGGTAAGAGGAAAGTGAAGAGAGGGTAGGAAGGGAAATGGGAACGGGAATAAAGAACTAGAATAGTCTCACCACAGAGACGGTAAGAGGAAAGTGAAGAGAGGGTAGGAAGGGAAATG
>CAIYJE010000015.1 GCA_903926465.1 uncultured Planctomycetales bacterium | reverse complement strand
GCGGGGTCCCACCTGTTCCCATTCCGAACACAGTCGTTAAGCCCGCCCGGCCCATGATAGTGCTTCGGCGCGAAAGTCGGTTATCGCCGGGATCCTTCAAGAACCGCTCCCTCTGATGCAAGTCAGTGGGAGCGGTTTTTTTACGCGCTCAGAACCATTCGTAAGCGTCTGAAAACTGGTTACGTACCCGACTGATTGACCCAGGCACGGTTCGGTAAGGTCTGGCACTCTGGTTCCTCTCTTATTGGCAATCCGGGGATACCGGACTGGGCTTTGTTCCCGTGATTACGAGCCGCGCTTGGTTTATTCAGGGCAACAACCTCCAACGGCATTTCTGTTTGTGGTCGGTCGTCTGTATTCTCAATGGATTCGATAGTCGCTTTCTGGCCCACTCGAACTCGCGGCCCCTGTTTCTGGTTTCTATTTTCTCCTGCGGTTGGGTAGCTCTCAGGGGGCGTTGGGTAGTCATTCTCGGCTCTCGCTCTTACCTTTCCCCGACCTTGTCCACTTCCCGGCCTCTGGCCCCAAGCGATTCTCCCTGGCACCCCGATGCTCCGTCTCTCGTCCTCTCTCCTGTAACGGGCAGGGCGACAAGCATTGCTCCACTTCCCAAGCCTGCATGCAGCCGTGGGAACTTACGGATTGCTGTCGAAGTCCCAGCTGCAGGGTGACTTTTCTCTTGGCTATGGAATATGGCCTGTTCACAGACCCGCATTGGGGCGAGTCGGGGCAATTACTGAGCGTCGCGCAATGAAGTAAACAGTTCAGATCGCCAAACCCGCGCACTTGAAGAAGGTCGGGATGAGGCGATGCTTCCTCCGGACCCGGCTGACTGCCAGATGGAACTCCTCGTGCAATTCTTCCAGATCCAGGCAGACCAGATTTTTCATTTCCATTCGCTTCAGTCTCCCCCACAGCCATTCCACCGGGTTCAGATCCGGTGCATACGTCGGTAGCGACTCCACCGCCAGCCCGTCTGTACCCACCGCCACAACGAACGCTCCCACCTCCGCCCGCCGGTGGATCGGTGACCTGTCCCACACCACCAGTGCTGGCCCACCGATCTCCCGGCCAATGTGCTCCAGGAACGCAATGGTGTCCAGACCAGTCAGCGGTTTCCGTCGAACCCAGGTGAGCACCCGGCCGTCAGGAGTCAGGCCACCCATAACCGATAGGTGATCGTGCGTTTGCCACTCGGGGACGACCGACGTTCGTCCCTTGAGACCGTAGGTCCGCACCCGGCTGGGCAGCAGATAGAATCCCGATTCGTCCACGAAAACCAGTGTGCGGCCCTCGTTCTCGGCTCGCGCTTTCAGCGTCGGCCAGTCCGCGTTGGCCCAACGTGCTATGGCGACCTCGTCGCGTTGAATGGCCATGACGATCGGTAGTTGGGGCGTCCAGCCCAAGGTCTTGAGGATGCGTGCGACGTGGCCTCGGTGGTAGACGACACCAAACTCTTCGCGCAAAACACGCGCCACCCGGCCGCATGTCCAGATCTCGCCGCGGAAGCCATAAGCCTCGGGACCGTGCCAGAGAAAATCGGCGATGAGACGCTTCTGGTAGATGGTCAACTTGGGGGGCGCCCCCGGATGCGGGTGAGCGTACAACTCCTGGGGGCCGCCCCGCCGAGCGGTCGCCAGCCAGTGGCTGACGGCGGCAGGAATAGCATCCAGAGCCGCAGCAATAGAACGGATGCCCCAGCCTTCTTGGGCGAGTTCCCAGGCGCGGAGTCTTCGCCATTGTCGCCAGTCGCTGCCAGAAGCTCCTGTGGTTGCCATACTTCATTGTACGCCACCCACCTCTTCTGTTTACTTCATTGCGCGACGCTCAGTAAGTCCGTAACCTCCATCGTTTCCCAACTCCGAAACAATTTGAGATAATCGTGGTGCGAGTCGAATGCCTGTTCTTCTGGGTATAGCGTGCACATCTCCCAGATTCGAACCAGCTCTTGCTTTCGATTGATCCTGATCGCTTCGCCCCGCCGCATAGCCCCAACCGGTCAAGGGAACGCCCGCCGCCAACACTCTTGATGGAGATTTGGTGTCGCTGACCTCCCAATCCTGAGGCAAGCCGCCGGGATTCTCGATGAGATGGGCGGCGATCCGGAACATTCCTCGGACGGGCCACGCCGTCTCCGCGGATCGCAGAGCGCCGGCGATGGTCGTCCAGGTGAGGGGCAAGCCGACCATCCGTTCGACTCGGTCCAGCGTTGATTCGCTCAGGCCCATGGTCAAGAATCGGTCGTTGCGATTTCAGGTCGATGGGAATCCAGTGAATTGCGAGAGTCGCATTGGCTGAAGGGGCCACGACGTAGGGAACCGAACCCTCCACGGGAACTCCATCATGGGTTTCAAAGTGCTGTACGATGTTCTGGGTCTGGGATCGTCGCTTGGAACGGTCTTTGCCCACCGGTTGCGGTGGCAACGGAACTGCCAAGCTCCGGAAATCCGAGGCCAGTTCCGTTGGCCCCTGCCTGAGCGATCCCCTGAGCAGGCTGATCGTCGGGCCGTTGCTCCTCCACCTGAATCGAGTGGGTCGGCATGGTCTTGCACCAGTAACTGGGCCATTGCCAGGGAACTCGAAGCGCTGACGATCTTGAAAAGCGGCCAATCTCGGATCAACGCCTTGAATATGACTGCATCGGCCTGAGCGGTTGGCTTCAGGCTGGGCATCCCTTCAGGTCCAGTGAAAGCCCTCACTGGTGCTGGAAAGCGTGGACAGACGGGGATTCCTATGCCTCGGATTGGTGAAATCAGGCTCGGGCTTCGCCAAAGAGTGCCAGCAAGTCGCCAATGGTTCGGTGAGATTCGATGGGATGCCGGAGCGGCGGGTGGGTCCGAATCCGGTAGTGGTTCTGACGGCCAATCTTCTCGCGTTCAATCACTCCGCCCGCTTCCAGATCGGCGATGATCCGCTGAACCGCGCGTTCTGTGATCCCGACCTGCAGCGCCACTTCACGGAGCACCAGTGAAGGGTTCCGCGAGAGTAGCACAAGCACGTGCGCATGGTTCGTCAGAAACGTCCACTGCACACCAGTCGACTCTTTGGCCAGGGCCACCGCTGGCGTCATGGCCGTGGAACGGCCCCGGGGTTTCAGTGCATCTATGGGTCCAGCCGCGCTTGCCAGTTTGCGGGAGCCAAGCTGGGATTTTGGGGCGGCGGGTTTCGCGGGTTTCATCGCGGCGTCTCAGGGGCTGGCGGAATCCAAGAGTCCGCAGGACGGAATATCCCAAGTCTAGCACTTAAAAGACGATATGAAAATAGCGAATAGAAATTCGTGACTTGAGGTCCAAGATCGCTTCGCCGTTTGCAGGAAAGTCTCCGAATAATGGCGACACTTAATTGACGACAGTAAAGTCGTGTATTATGATTCGCCATACGGTGTTCGTGTCTCACTGCCCCCGGCACAAGAGATTTCCATGAATGAGCTGACTGCGGGTTTGCTTGCGGCTCCGGTTGTACTACTGCTGGCGGTTGGTCTGATACCCAGTCGCCGGGCGAATGCCGCCGCACAACCACTCGGCAGGTTGACGATGCTCTTGACCGGCTTGATGCTTCTGGGATCCCTGGCCGCGGCCGTGCGGGTAGTGACGGGGGGGCCGATCGACGCCGCCTTTCTGCGCTCGGGTTCGCCGGTTCCCTTCTGCCTGGGGGTCTACGTAGATGCCCTGGCGGTGGTGATGATGGTGCTCATCAGTTTCATTGGCTGGATCATTGCCCGTTATGCGATCCGGTACCTTCAGGGCGACTCGGGTCAGGGCCGATTCTTCCGCTGGATGTCCTTCACGCTTGGGGCGACCTTGCTCTTGGTGATGTCTTGTAATCTGGTGATGTTCACCGCCGCATGGATGCTCACTAGCTTCGGGCTCCATCAGCTTCTCATGTACTATCCAGAGCGAACCTGGGCGGTTTGGGCGGCCCGAAAAAAGTTTCTCATCAGCCGTCTCGGTGATGTGATGCTAATCGCCGCGCTGATTCTTGCCTACCGCGGCTTCGGGACCACGGAATATCGAGAGATCATGGCAGCGGCAACTGCCATTCAGGAAGGAGCGGCCGTTGGGGGGGCCGGGACCGCCTGGATTGGCATCCTGCTTGTGCTTGGAGCCATGACCAAGTCTGCGCAGGTTCCCTTCCATAGCTGGTTGCCAGACACGATGGAGACGCCAACCCCGGTCTCGGCCTTGATGCATGCCGGTGTGATCAATGCCGGTGGGTTCCTGGTCATTCGCCTGAGTCCGCTTGTCTCGCTTTCGCCAATCGCCCTCGACCTGCTCGCCGTGGTGGGGGCCGCCACTGCAATTCTGGGAAGCGTGGTGATGCTGACGCAGACGAGCCTCAAGCGATCGCTGGCCTACTCCACAATTGCGCAGATGGGGTTCATGATGTTGCAATGCGGATTGGGGGCATTCTCCGCCGCCCTGTTACACATCGTGGCTCACTCGGCGTACAAAGCACACGCCTTCCTGAGCTGCGGATCCGTGCTCGACACCGCCGCGCGGCTGAAAGTTCCCACGCTGCCTGGTCCGTCCACCAGTCGCTTGGCTCTGGCGTTTGCTGGTGCGATGGCACTGGGCGTGGCGATCGTCTTCGGAACGTTTCAGGCGGTTGGGATCAGTATCCTTGCCAAGCCTGGCGGTGTGGTCCTTGGCCTGATCCTGACGCTGGCACTCACTCAGCTTTTGTGGAAGGGCCTCGCGGCCGGCCCCGTGGGGCTGGCGCTTCGCAGTATCGCCAGCGCCTTTCTGGTCGCGTTGATGTACTCGGTTGCCTACTGGGCGATGGATCGCCTGGTCGCCAGTTCGATATCGCATCACATGATTGCCCCGTCGATCCTCAGCTTTGTGGTGCAGGGGCTGGTGGCACTCGGTTTCATCGCTGTCTTCTTGCTCCAGGCTCTGCTGGGACCGCTCGCGAACCGCGGCTGGATCCGAGCGCTGTATGTCCATGCGATGAACGGTTTCTACATGGACATTCCCGCGCGACGCCTCACCGCCTGGTTCTACCGGCAAACCGCGCCGGTTCAGTAGTCACGTCCCAACTCTACCAGTTCACCGTCCATCCTCAGAAGATAGAAGAGAAACCAATGTCCGCAGCTTCAATCCTGACCAGTTCCCTCGCAAAAGGTGTCGTCATCAACGATAAGGCAGGGCCCAGTGATCCGATTGACGAGGTGCTCAGCCAGGCGCTGAAGCATGTCCATGAGATCGTCCCGCCGCTGTGGCCCCTTGCGGATTACGTGGCCGTGAACCCCTGTGTGGGGCTGACCGACCAACCGTTTCTGGGTGCTCAGCAGGTGTTGAGCCACGTGCGGGACTGTGATCTGCTGATGTCCGGCGAATCCTTCCAAACGCTGTTCGCCAAGGGAAGACTTTCGCTGGAGGATCTCAAGGCGGCTCATGCTCAGTGCCTTTCCGAGTACCCCGAGTGGTACGGCCGCTTCGATCTGGCAGAATTGACAGACTGGGTGATCCACCCTCGACCAACGGCACCCGAAGGCGAGGTCCGCTTCCGAACGGTTGCCCAAGCCGTGGATCAACGGCAGGGAAGTTCCTGGTCCAGTCACATCATCAACGAGGTTACCCGGCATTGCGCCAGTCACTTTGATGAAGGGCAGGCCGCCTGGGCTAGCCCCTGGAAAGATGCCACGCTTTACGAAGCCTGGCGAGCAGCCGCACAAGTCAGTTACCGCATGGACCAGCTCGGTCTGCGTGGCTTTCGCGCTTTGGTCGCACGCTTGCCGCTGAATCCTGAACAGGCCGTACAAGAGCTTCTGGTCAGGCTGGAGGTGCCACCTGCGCACTGGCGGCCGTTCTTGCTCTGTCAGGCGTTCTCGGTGGCGGGCTGGGCGTCTTACATTCGGTATCGGGTTCGCGAAGCCGAGTTTGCTGGCGCAACGGATGAAGACCTGGTCGGTCTGCTGGCCATGCGATTGGCCTGTGACGTGGCCGTGGCCCAAACACTGGACATTCCCGGGCCGCTCTGCTTATGGTCGACTGATGCAGACGGTGAAGCCGGCGTTGCCGGTTCGCCAAGGCCCAGTGCCGAGATTCTGGCGCGCTATGCCCTGCAGGTGGCAACCGAGCAGACCTATCGCCGGGAACTGTTTCGGAAGCTCGGCGCACCCTCAGCCACGCCGCCAACCTCGGCACGCAAGGCGTTGCAGATGGTCTTCTGCATCGACGTCCGATCCGAACTGATGCGGCGAAACCTGGAATCGGTCGACCCGTCCATCGAGACGTTCGGGTTTGCCGGCTTCTTCGGGATGCCGCTGGAATATGTGTCGATAGGATCGACCAAAGGAACTCCGCAGTGTCCCGTGCTCTTGCAACCGAGTTTTCAGGTGCATGAGACAGTGCGGGGCAGCAGTCAAGCGGTTCAAGAGCGGATCACGCGGAGCCGGCTCGGCGTTCGGGCCGGTCGCAAGCTCTGGAAATCGTTCCAAGGCTCGGCAACGTCCTGCTTCTCGTTTGTTGAATCACTGGGGTTGTCGTACGTTGTCAAGCTTATGACAGACTCACTGCATGGAGAAACCGCGTCCGTTACGGCCGATACCGCTGGTCTGGCGGCGACCCAGATTCCGCAGCTTGGGCCAGACATTCATGCGCAGGATAACCGAGGCCTGGATGCCAGCCGCCGGATTGACCTGGCCGAGGGAATGCTCAGCAACCTTGGCCTGATAACGGGCTTTGCCCGAATTGTGGCCCTGTGCGGGCACGCGTCCGACGTCCGGAACAACCCCTATCGGGCGGCTTTGGATTGTGGTGCCTGCGGAGGTCACTCTGGCGAGCCCAACGCGCGGGTGGCCGCCGCGCTGCTCAATGATGTGGATGTACGGATTGGCCTGGCTTCCCGAGGGATCACAATTCCCAACGATACCTGGTTCCTGGCAGCCGTCCATCACACGACCACCGATGCCATCACCCTCTGTGATGTCCATCTGGTTCCGCGTTCGCACGTTGAACAATTGTCGAAAATCGAGCAATGGCTGCTTGAGGCTGGCCGGTTAACTCGAATAGAGCGCAGCCCACGGCTTGGTTCGGAGCTTGCCGACGATGTTTTGCGGCGCAGTCGAGACTGGGCCGAGATTCGGCCGGAATGGGGACTTGCCGGCAATGCCGCGTTCATCGTCGCCCCGCGCTCACGCACGGTGGGGCTGGATCTCGGCGGTCGAACCTTCATGCATAGTTATGATCACCAGCGTGACCTTGAACTCAAGGTTCTCGAATTGATCATGACCGCGCCGATGGTTGTGACAAACTGGATCAACATGCAGTATTACGCGTCCACCGTAGATCCGGTTGCGTTTGGCAGCGGGAACAAGGTCATTCACAACGTGGTGGGTCAGTTTGGCATTCTGCAAGGCAACGGCGGCGATCTTATGACCGGGCTGCCCTGGCAGTCGGTGCACGATGGTCACATGCTGCAGCATGAACCGTTGCGGCTGCTGGTGGTGATTGACGCTCCACGATCTGCGCTGCAAACGATTGTGGAGAAGCACGCCCATGTGCGCCAGCTCGTCAGCAACGGCTGGGTCTATCTGGTGGCATGGGAAGAGACTCAGTTCTACCTGTGGACCACGGATGGAACCTGGGAAAAGCAAGCCGCGTGATCTCTGGTGGATCAGCCCCAAGATCGAATCCCCCGGCAAGCGGTGCTATGCCGGGGACCAAGTCAGGTTGAGAATTCAGATGTCTGGAACGAGGAACC
Organism: uncultured Planctomycetales bacterium; assembly: GCA_903926465.1. Classification (GTDB taxonomy): domain Bacteria; phylum Planctomycetota; class Planctomycetia; order Isosphaerales; family Isosphaeraceae; genus CAIYJE01. The sequence continues at coordinate 36,351 of CAIYJE010000015.1, read as the reverse complement.
AAGATCATGGTATCTCTGGGTTGAGCCAAAATCGTTCACGACTGAGGTCTTTGCCATCCGTGGCTCGGTCACGCTCCGGGTTCTACCGCGTGTGCTGAGCTTCGGGCTGCTGGGTACGAGTCAGACCCCAGCCATGGGTATCAGCTTTCTGAGAACCGCGTGGTTGAGTCTGCATCGGAACTTGGCGATGACCAGCTACGGATCGCGGAGTTCGGTGGAATAGTTACGGAACGACTTGGCTGGTGTAAAATGGAGGCCATCCGTTCCTTCCATCGCGCGGCGCTGGGTGCCGGCCAGATGCGTGTGTCGTCCTCCCGCTCATCACTGAAGGCGAACAGACCATGAGTTACGACGTCTTCCGAATCGCTCGGCTGTTCGGTCTATTGCTGCTGGTCACCGGCCGCGCATTTGCCATGATTACCGGTGATGAGCTGGAGGCCATGCATTTGCGGGCTCCCGCCTGGCAATCGGACGTGGTGTACTGGGAGAGCAGCGTGCTGCTGGATGCAGACGATGGCGGTCCACCGCGGGCTCGGCTGGCCCGTAAAGTAGCGGAGATTCTTGCCGTCCGGGCCGCGAATCGGACTCAGGAGTTTGACCCTGCCAAAGATCTCAAGGTCGAAGCATCGGGCCTAGGTCTAACGCTTCAAGCCCCGCAGCCCGCGCCGATCGTTCGAAAATCCGAGTTGTATAAAGAGCCGAACGCGCCCCAGAGTTACCGGCACCGGGTTGGCGATGAAAACCAGTGGTTGCTTTATGCCCCCGGGCGCTGGTTTCATGATCGCAACATCGAAATCACGTATCGAGCCGCCCGGGGCCAGGATGAACCTCAGGTGGTCTCCATTCACGGAGAGCTTCCCAAGACCCGGAAGAAGCTGGCCGCGGGTGAACCACTCAAGCTGGGCGTGAGTGGAGACAGTATTTCCACAGGTCTGGATGCGTCGCATACCGCCAGCGCAGCCCCCGACCAAGGCGGCTATGTCGAGTTACTGGCGGCGCAGCTTGAGCATGATTTTGCAAGCAAAGTCCAGGTGACCAACCGTTCGGTTGCAGGCTGGAGCGTGGCCAATGGTGTTGAAGACGCCCACAAGCTGCTGGAATCCGAACCGGATCTGGTGATTATTGCCTACGGCATGAACGATGTCGGTCGGCGTGACCCGCAGTGGTTTCATGACCGGCTCCAAGAGCTGATCCAGAAGATTCAGAACCGGTGTCCAGACGCCGAGCTGATTCTGGTTTCACCGATGCTGGGCAACGCGGAGTGGATTCACACACCGCCCGAGATGTTTCCCAAGTATCGCGATGTGATGCAGTCGTTCGTGGGGCCAAGGGTTGCGCTGGCAGACGTGACGGAGGTCTGGACCTGGATGAATCGTCACAAGCATTTTCTGGATCTGACGGGCAATGGACTGAACCACCCCAATGACTTTGGGCATCGGCTTTATGCCCAGTGCATTTTGCAGTTGCTGCCCAGGTGAAGGGGAGGGATAGTCATCCTAGGAAAGCCGATGGCGAAGACGTTACAATAGAGCGCGGTTTTTCAATGGGGTAAGGCATCGTGAACCACGAGAGACCTTGATTCAAGGAGATGCGATGAAAGTCCTGGATCGAATCACCATTGATCCTCAACGGATGGATGGGCAACCATGCATTCGCGGAATGCGACTCACGGTGCGTCGGGTCCTTGAAGCGTTGGCGATGTATCCAGATCGTCAAGAGCTTGCTCAGGAGTTTCCAGAGCTGGAGGAAGAAGATATCCGCCAGGCGCTGGCCTATGCGTCCTCGTGCCTTGAGGACAGAATTTTGGAATTCAGAGGCGTTGGATGAGGTACTTGCTGGATCAAGGATTACCGCGATCGACAGTACATCATCTTCGTGCGAGTGGATTCTGGGCCGACCATGTTGGCGATCGAGGAATGGCAACAGCAACAGACTTAGAAATCTTGGCCGAAGCCCGTAAGGAACAAGCGGTCGTGGTCACTCTCGATGCGGATTTTCATGCAATTCTGGCACTCACCCGAGCGGTTTCTCTTTCGGTGATCAGGATTCGAATCGAGCAACTGAAGGGTAACCTGATCGCGTCAATCATCGAGAGAGTGCAGGGATCAGTCGCTCATGAACTCAAGGCGGGTGCGGTTGTGAGTGTGACCGAACAGCGAATTGCCGTCCGGCTCTTGCCATTGACCACATAAAAACGTGAGCCGAGATTCTCATCTTTCAGGTGGTTATTCCTCTTGGTGCCACGGAGAATCAGCTTTTGCGGGGCTCTCAGAGCCCCAAAGATTGCAGGCAATTCCACGCAACCTCTGCCAGTTCGGTCCGCCCCTGTTTCGATTGAGGTGAGCTCACAGTCCGCTTTCCCAGCCCTGATGAAACCCTCTGGGCCCAGCTTCGATTGGCCCTTCCTCTGACAAATGTAAAATTTTGATCTGGTTTGCCTATGACAGGCGTAGTATGGTGCTGGATGTGATGTCGAAGATCGAAACCAGGACGACAAGCCTCCCAGGAGCCCGAGATGCGTACTGTTTGCGCGAGGTCGACCGATGCACGGCGAATGCGGGCCCGTGGGTTGCTGCTCTTGGCGTTCTTTCAGGTCTTGCTCATAACACCTGGGATTCAGCAGGCCCAGGCGCAGGTTACGGCCATTCAACCGCTCAATCCACAGCCCGAAGAGCCGTGGCAGCCCAAACCGCTGGCCATTCAGCCGGCCGGCCAGCCGCAACCGATGCTCAAGTACCGGTTGCTACCCAGCGACGCCGAGCTGACTTCCGGCGATGCCGCGCCCATTTACCTGCGGCTCCGCCATGAACTCCCGGAAGAGCCCTGGAAAGCCATCACTGAGAAGTTCACCGCCTGGTCGGAATTGCCCCTGAGCGAGCTTCCGCTGGCCGAGGCGGTTCGGTTTATCGAGAACTGGAGTACTACGCTTAATCAAATCCGATTTGGCTCCAGGCGGGCCGATTGCAACTGGAACTACACGCTACCTGAGCAACATCTGGATGCCATTGAAATCTTGCTGCCCGATGCCCAGGCGATGCGGACCTGGGGCCGGTTGCTGGCATTGAAGGCCCGGGTGGAGATCGCCCAGGGGAAGCCGGAAGCTGCGATTGCCACGTTGGAAACCGGCCTGGCGTTTGGCCGGCACGTGGGTGAAGGCCCGTTTCTGATCAACCGGTTGGTGGGTGTGGCCATCTGCCAGATGATGCTGGAGCGGGTGGAGGAACTGGTCCAGCAACCCGGTTGCCCCAACCTTTACTGGGCGCTCACGGTTTTGCCCAGGCCGTTGATTGCGATGCGCACGGCGATCGAGACCGAACGACAGATGCTGGAACTCATGATTCCAGAACTGAGAGAACCCCAGGAAGAGCCAACAGCGGCCGAATGGTCGGTGGCGTTCCGGCGGCTGGAGGATGGACTCGACCGTCTGGCACGTAAGATCAAGGGGAGCAATGAACCTCAATCGGGGGGGCTGAAGGGATTTCTGGAGGCCTGGGCCAAGGGTTCGTTGAAGGCGAAGCTGCTGGCCAGGGCTCGTCAGGAGTTGTCCGAAGGGCGTGGCTGGACGGCCGAGCAGGTGAGTGCCATGAGCGATGATGAGGCCGTGGTGCGTTACATCCGCAGCACCTCTGCTGAACTGATGGATGAGGTGTTTGCGCCGGCCTATCTGCCCGATCTGGAACCGGCCACGAGTGTGATGAACGCCCAGGCCCAGGCCAAGCTTGCAAACCTGAAAACGGGTCCCCTCGCCATTCTGGCGGAGATGGCGCCCGCCATTTCGTCGGCCCGGAATGCCAGTCTCAGGCTTGACCGCAGGATTGCTGCGCTCCGGGCCGAGGAAGCGGTTCGCATGCAGGCTGCGGCCGTTGGTGGTAAATTGCCGGAATCTTGGGCTGGCGTCAGCGTGGTGCCGGTGCCCTTGGATCCCACCACGGGTGCGCCATTTACCTTTGAAGTGCGTGAGGGGGGCGTTGAGATCACGGGCGGGCGAATTGATCATCAGGCCCGGACCGAGATTGGGTACCGGCTGACCACCCGTCCCTGAGGTCCTGGAACCGGTTCAAATCCAGCAGAAGCTCCGTGGTGTTTCAACGAGGGTGCGAGTGATTGAGTCTGGGGAGGGGGGGGGCACCATTCCCAGGCGTGTTACGTTCGGAGAGGTCTCAATGAGTTTCCGTGCACTGAAGGTAGGGATGCTGGGGTTGGCCTGGGGGCTTGGCGTAGCTTCTTGTGGCCTTGCGCAAGGTGCCGCCGACCAGGAAGGGGCGGCACCGGTCTCCCAACCGGCGTATGTTTTCAGCTTTTTCCGCGACAATGGTCAGGCGGGGGTGTATCTGGCGCTCAGTGACGACGCGGTTCAGTGGCGCGAGTTGAATGGCGGCAAGCCGGTGCTGGTTCCCAAGGTCGGTGGCAAGCTGGCACGTGACCCCAGCATTTGCAAGGGCGGCGATGGCCGCTATCACATGGTGTGGACAAGCTCGTGGACCGATCAGGGTTTTGGATTAGCCCATTCCAAGGACCTGCTGGATTGGTCGGCACAAGAATTCGTCGCGGTGAATCAGGATGAACCCAGGGCCAAGAATACCTGGGCACCCGAGATCTTCTACGATGATGCCAGCGGGCTGTATTGGGTGATCTGGGCCACCACCATGGAAGGGGCGTTTCCAGAGACTCAGGTGAAGGCGGACAAAGGCTACAATCATCGCATCTATGCTGTGACCACTCGGGATTTCCAGGCCTGGAGTCCGAGGAAGTTATTCTATAACGGCGGCTTCAATGTGATTGATGCCTTCTTGTTTCGACACGAAGGCCGGTACGGGTTGGTGGTCAAAGACGAGACGGTTGAGCCAACGCCCGCCAAGGATTTGCATATTGTCTGGTCGCTGAAGGGGGTCGACGGCCCCTGGGAGAAGGTGGGCCCGGCGTTCACGAATAACCAGGACGCCTGGGCGGAAGGGCCTGCGGTGATCCGGGTGAACGATCGCTGGCTGGTGTATTTTGACCAGTACAACAAAGGTGGCTATGGGGCGCTGGAAACCCGCGATTTCCAATCGTTTGCGCGGATTGAAGTCTCATTGCCCGCGGGGATCCGACATGGCACCATCGTGGCGGTGGATGCCCAGACCGCGGAGCGGTTGCGGCAGAAGTGAGCGGTCCGCCGAGTAGTTCTATTTTCCGGATAAGAGATTTGCCACAGAGTTCACCGAGGACACCGAGAAAGATAAGAGAGATCCATGGTCGTGAACTACCGATCGCTGCTCTTTTGAGTCCAGTTTGATCATCCTTGAACCGTTACCGATTGACAGATGTTGGAATGGTCTTCCCTCTGTGTCCTCGGTGAAATCTGTAGCAAGAAGTCTTTTTTGGCTTGTTGGCAAAGGAACGGTGTGCCTGATGTCACAGCTGGAATCAATTCTGGAAATCGTGGTGCGTTCGACCGAGATCGACGTCAACGGTCACGTAAACAACGCCAAATATGTAGAATACCTGGAGTGGGGGCGTGAAGCGTTCTACGAGCAGGCGGGCGCAGACTACGCCACGCTGGAAGGGCAGGGGGTGATCACCGTCACCGTGAATCTGACCCTCAATTACCGCCGTGAGTGTTGTCAGGGCGAAGTGTTGACCATTAGCACACGCCCAGAGCGGCTGGGTCGGACCAGCTTTGTGGTGCGGCAGGAAATCAAAAAGGCCGCCAGTGGTGAGCTGGCGGCCGATGCAACCGTGACCATGGTAACGATTGACGTTCAGACCCGTCGGCCGGTTCCCGTGCCCAAGATTCTGGCTGAGTTATTCGGGTGAGTCGATATTCATCTGCGGGGTTTGATAATGATTCGCGGGAATCGACGATTCGAGTTGAGTGGCAACCTGTTGTATCTTTTCCAAAGTCAACAGGGGAAAGCCAACTTATACCAATCGCTTGGAAGAGATCTGCCATGAACTTGTCGCTTAACAGAGCAAGATTATGATTCATTAATCGGTTGAATTAATAAGTTCACTTCCGGCACAGGTTGAAAGAGCCTGATAAATACCTGGTTTGGTAGTTCTCGCAATCGTGAACCATGAACTAGCCGATCCACTAACACCAACAGGCATTCCATTTTCAGGATTCATCGCCCAGGAATTGATGGAATCCTTGAGAAATCGAACCGAGCCGTCGCAAAAAGCGAACGGAGATCCACCCGAATGGAAACTTCCGGCACCTGCGGTTGGTGACGCGCTTGACTCGCTCTGCGTTGTGCGATCAGATGGAAACTGAGCATTGGGTGGCCGAATAGTCCAAAAAAGCGTATCGCCGAAATAGCCATCGAACCACCAGTGAGACACTTGCTGTTCATACGCACCAAGCCGTCCATGCGCACGCTCGCCTAGCAGGAGAGTATTACTCATTCCATCTCGTATTTGGGAAATACGAACAGAACTGTTGACAAAGAAAATTCGTAACCATTCAGCCGAATGCACAACGAGTCTTGAAAAAACGAGCGTACTTCGACGCAGCCTGCCGAACATTTGGTCTTCGGACTGAAAGGCCGATTCTAACAGCCCAGCCCAAAGGGCTTGTCGTACCACCCTAGTCTTGCCGAGGCTGGCTTATTCCACGACTCATACGGATTCCAGCCGTAAATAGCGCGCACTTGGCTCCAGACAGTCGAACCAAAGGTTACATGCCAGTTCGCTAACGCGCTATTTCTGGCTGGAATCCGTATCAAACGACGAGTGCGTGCTCTAATGGCATGGATGATGCCGTCTTCGGGTCATCCGTGAACGGGTGCAAACGACAAGTACGTGCGGGGGCGACCACGAAGCACCGGCGTATGGTTGCTGCCCTCGGCTGAATGGTTGCTCGTGTTCTCGTTTCTTACCCTTTCCTTTCTCTCTGCGGTCTTACTGTCCTCTCTGGGTGAACTCTCTTGGTATTACTTGCTGGCTTGGTCGAGCGGCAAGATCTCGACCTTGCGGAACTCAACCGGATGGCTTTCGGCCTGAAGCGAGAGGGTGCCCCCTTTGAGCATGACCTCGCCCTTCTGGGCTTCGATCAGCTTCTTGGCGTCGGCATCATTGGGGTCAAGCTGGGCCTTTTCATAGGTGAGCACCACTTCGCCGTCGATCTTGTGGTTGATTACCTGGTCGCCATGCACTTCAACCTCCACGGTGACCCACTGATCGCCGTGGTAAGTCTTGGACGACGAATCCACGCAGTGGGGCTGCATGAGTACCCCTTCGCGTACCACCACGGTGCCTGGGGTGCAAAGATTGGCGGTGTGGCGTTCGCCGCTGCCGGGCCCACCCAGAAACTGGACCTCGATCGAGACCGGGAAGTCCTGGTCTTTGCGCATGGTTTCCGGGCTCTGGCCGTGGATCATCACGCCGCTGTTGCGGAACGCCCAGCCGGGTCCCTCTGGGCACTGATCGCCTACAAAGCGGTACTCCACCCGCAGCCGGTAGTTGCCGTAAGGCTGCTTGTAGAAGAGGTGGCCGAACTGGCCATTGAACTTGTCATATTTGTCATAGGCCACCCGCAAGATCCCATTCTCAACCCTGAACGTGTCATGGGCGTTCACGCCCAGATCATAACCCGTGATCTTGGGGGTCCAGCCCTCCAGGTTCTTGCCATTGAACAAAGGGATCCAGCGTTCCTCGCTGGCGTTTGCGTTCGCCTGACGCAACATCACCTGGCCGGCCGCAATCAGCACCAGCACCAACCCCAAGCCCGACACGGCCCAGGCGATCCGAGGGAATAATGGACGAACAGGCATGAGGATTGGCTCCGGAGAGTTTCCGCAGGAGTAACCGTTCAACGGTGGGCAGGGGGTCCAACGACCCGCGTGGGCCGTTGATCATGCACACGGTTTCCGGACCTGGAGACAGGCACCTGGCGAACTAGGGAGCCAGCCCCTTGGGAAACCGCTGCTTTAAGAATACCGCGCAGGGGGCATTCAGTCGCGTGAGGAATTTCGAGAGGTCGAGGGAGTTTGGTGTTACCCCGCCTGGCTGGCCTTCCAGAACGATTTGAGCATTTTGAAGGCATCGGGTTCGACCCGGAAATCACCGACGTAGGGATGATCCATGATCAGGATCAGGAAGATCATCAGGCCGATAAAGCAGGCAATCATCGAGGTGAGGATCAGGTGAGATCGCAGGGGTTCAATGCGAACGGTGTAGAGCATGAGGATGTTGAGCACGGCCCCCAGGATGAGAATCCACCAGAGGATGGCCGGCAGCCCGGTGTCCAGGCTGGCAATTCGGATACTGCGTTTTTCGGTCCAGGAGTTGAGCTGGTCAAGCGCCTCATGAAACAACACGGTTTCCCGGGCATCGCGGGGCTGGAACTGGGCCAGGCGATGATGAATGGTGCGGAGGCGGAACACGGTCTCGGGTGGGTTGATTCCCGCCTGTGATTCCGACCAGGCGTGTTCGATCAGATGATCCAAGTATTTTTCAAGTTCGATGGCAATTTCGCCAGACAGCGGCTTGGGCAGCACAGAGATATCGCGGGCGAAGGCCCCAAACGCGGTGGCCTCATACTCAACAAGATCGCAGCATTTTTCGTAGTTTTCCCAGGCGGCCACGGCCACCAGGCCAAGCGTAATTCCGTAGAAGACGCCATAGGCCTGGATGAAAGCTCCCACCGCTTCGTTATGGTCATCCAGCGTCTGAGAGAAAAATCGGCGGATCGGCTTCTGAAGGAGGACCTGGCCCACCAGCGAGCCACCCACGATCAGGCTCATGACCAGGAGACACTGGAACCAGTTGGGTAGCTCAAAAATCCAGGACATGGCTCACGCGTCCAGTTTCAAGAGATGAGAGCGAGACCGCGGTGGCCTCAAGCTCAACTTCCACGGGAGACTTGATCAGCGTCAAGCATAACCGATCTGGGGGGGGAATCAGGCGGCCGCGCCTGATTCACTGCCGCCGTTCTTGAACCCTTCCCATTCTTCCCAGGAGTAGAGCACTTCTCGGGCGGAGCCGCTCTTGAATTCGCCCACAATTCCGTCTTCAGCCATGTAGTCAATAAGCCGGGCGGCCCGGCCGTAGCCAATGCCCAGGGCGCGCTGAAGGAGCGAGGTGGAGCCACGTTGTTCGCGGATGACGACCTCGATGGCGGCCTCGTACATCTCGTCTCGATCTTTGAGGCCGGCTCCGCCGTCCTTGCCCATCTTGCCGCCGCCCACGTTGATCTGGGTCAGTTCCTTGCTGAACTCAACCGGGTACTGCTCCAGGTAGGCGCACACGCGGTTGATTTCGCCATCGGAAACGTAGGTGCCCTGGGCCCGGATGATGTGCGAGGTACCGGGGATGAGGAACAGCATGTCGCCGTTGCCCAGCAGCTTGTCGGCCCCCATCTCGTCGAGCACCACGCGGCTATCACCGCGGCTGGAAACCTGGAACGCGATGCGGGCCGGCAGGTTGCCCTTGATCAGGCCGGTGATCACATCCACGGTTGGCTTCTGGGTGGCAATGATCAGGTGCATGCCCACGGCGCGGGCTTTCTGGGCAATGCGCACAATGTACGATTCCACTTCCTTGGGCGCCTGCATGATCAGGTCGGCGAACTCGTCGGCAATGATCACGATGTACGGCATGAAGGTGGGAATCTTGTCCCGCTCTTCATCGCTTTCCAGGTTCAGCCGGGCATAAATTTCGTCGGCCCCCAGCGCATTGTACGACTGAATGTTCCGGACGCCGGCCTGGGCCAGAATGGCGTACCGCTCATCCATCTTGTCACAGGCCCAGGAAAGGATCGACTCGGCCTTCTTCATGTCGGTGACCGGCGGATTCATCAGGTGGGGAATCCGCTTGAACTGAGACAGTTCCACCATCTTGGGGTCGAACAGGATCAGCTTCACCTCATCGGGCCGCTTGGTCATGAGAATGGACAAGATCATGGCGTTCAAGCAGACCGATTTCCCGGTACCCGTTCGACCGGCAATCAGCAGGTGGGGCATATCGGCCAGGTCATAGGCCAGCGGCTGTCCCTTGACGTCTTTGCCCAGGAACAGCGGGATCCGCATCTTGTTCAGGCGGTCGGAGATATCGGTGATAACCTCGGCCAGCTTGACCATGGCGCGGCGGTCATTGGGCACCTCAATCCCCACCGTGGTCTTGCCCGGAATGGGGGCCACAATGCGCACGCTGGGCACAGCCAGGGCAATGGCCAGGTCATTGGAGAGCCCGGCCACCTTGGAGATCCGCAGGCCGGCCTCAAGTTCAATCTCGAACTGGGTCACCACCGGGCCGGTATCAATTTGAACCACGCGCACCAAGCAGCCATGCTCGCGCAAAATCTTTTCCAGCAGCAGGGCCCGCTCCTGGATCTTGGTTTCATGGTCGCCAAAGGCGACCACCACCGGCGGATCGAGCATCTCCAGCGGGGGCGTGGCAAACGAGCCATCGTAGGGAATGGGGGCCGTGGGGCGATGCTCAACCCGACGCGCTTCGGGGGCCAAGCTCGTTCCCCGCGCGGGGGCTGGGAGCAGACGTGTGGGGGCAACCGCAGCCTGAGATTCAATGGCCACGGGCACCCGTTCCGGCTGTTCGGCCCGAACCGGCCAGGTGGCCACCGCCGCCATCTGGGGCTCAAGGGGCCGGCTGCGGCGGAACTTCTGGGCGAAGCCGGTCGATCTCAGCAGTTCACGGATCGGCCAACCAACTACCGTTTCATGGCAGAGGGCAATACCAATCAGGCTGGCGGCACCCAGGATGAGCAACCGACCCACGGTGCCAAACTGGGCACCCAGAAACGCGGATGCAAACCCACCCACGTAGCCGCCGCTGCCCACCGGTGGACTGGGCTGAAGCCCCGGAATAAAGGTCTGGATCAGGGCGGCCAGGGAAACCAGCAACAGAACAAAGCCGAGCAGGCGGGACCCAGGCTCGGGAACCGCCCTGCGACGGAAGACCAGGCCGGTGAGTACGAGCAAACCCCAGAGCACGAGCCAGGCCCCCCAACCCACGCTCTGGGTGAGGACGTGGGCCAAGCTGGCCCCCACAGGCCCGCACGGGTTATGGGGTGGTTGTGGCTGCGCGTTCCAAACCGCCAGGCCCGGCGGGTCGGCCGGGTCATATCCCACAAGGCTTAACGCCAGGAACAGGCTGCCAAACAGCAGAGCGAGCCCCTGGCCGTGGTGAGTCCAGCGCGGTCGGTCGAGCATCCGCCACAGGCCCCCGTGTCACCAGGTCGAACGCAAGCGGTCAAGCCACAATTGCCAAGGTGGGGCCGGCTGGTGGATGGTCCCGCCCCGCCACAGCAATCATTCTTGAGAGATCGGTCCGTTCCGGGGTCTGGCTTGGGGTGATCCCAGCCAGACCAGGAACGAAAAGACCGGGTGTGACGGTTATGTTGGCGAGGTGGCCTTGGGTGGGGCCGGTTAATTCGCCTGGGTCAGGTCCACCGTGCCGCCTTCAATCTCGTCGGCCGAGTCGCCGGCCACTGTCATCACCCGGCCGGTGATGTCCAGGTAGATCTTGTCCTGCATGATCTCGGCAATGACCACGGCCATCTTGTCTGGCGTGCGCATGTCCACCAGTGGGCGAGAGCCCTGGTTGAGCGCGATCAGCCGCTTCTGGATCAGGGTGGCCAGCTTGAACCGGCCGCCCACCTTGTTCACGATCTCGTCTTCTTTCAACTGCTCGTGCATGGCTCGTCAGCCTCCTGAGGTCTGGGTACAAAGCACGTTGGCCAGTTCGGCCACGGCCTGATCCAGGTTGTCGTTGATGATCCGCACGTCATAGCAATGGGCCAGGTCTCGCTCTTTGCGGGCAATGACCAGGCGCTGGTGAATTTGCAAGTCGGTCTCGGTGCCCCTGGCACGCAGGCGGCGGGCCAGTTCACCGAAGTTGGGAACGTCGATGAACACGAAAAGGGCGGTCGGGGCTTGCTCCCGGACCTGCATGGCTCCCTTGGTCTCAATTTCCAGGATCACGGTTCGCCCGTCCGCTAGGGCCTCAAACACCGGCCGCGCGGGGGTTCCGTAAAAGTTGCCGTTGTACTCGGCCCATTCCAGGAACTCGCCGTCGGTACAGCCCCGCTTGAAGGCGTCGGCGGTGCGGAAGAAGTAGTCCACGCCGTCGACTTCACCGGGCCTCGGCACGCGAGACGTGGCAGAGACCGAGAGTTCGGCACGCACGTCGGACCGCTCCAGGAGCCGGCGAATGACCGTACTCTTTCCCGAGCCCGACGGGCCAGAGATCACCACAAGCTGGCCCGGTACTTCTCCCCAGCCCTGAATCCACATCCACACGGTTCCTGGTTGCCTGCGTTCCCGCGATTGGTTGGTTGCAAAGAGACCCGAATACGGCCAGCCAAGGCTGGCCATCCATCGAGCCCCAATCCTGATCGGTTCTCACTCAACGTTCTGAATCAGTTCCCGGATCTTCTCGAGATTCCCCTTCATTTCCACCACCGACCGGCTAATGGTCACGTCGTTGGCTTTGGAGCCGATGGTGTTGGTTTCTCGGCCCATCTCTTGAACCACGAATTCCAGCTTTCGACCGGCGCTTTCCGTGGCGTCTATCACTTCCTGATACTGCACCAGGTGGGCCCGGAGTCGAATGATCTCTTCGCTGACGTCGGCCCGTTCGGCCAGAATCGCCACCTCGCGAATCAGGTCTTCAGGGCGAATGGCCACCCGCTCCTGAACCAGAGTTTGCACCCGTTCCTGGAGCCGCTGCTGGTAGAGCGAGACCACCTCGGGGGTTCGTGCCACCACCCGGTCCAGTTCCTGCTCAATGCCCCGTCCCAGCGCTTTCAGCTCATCGGCCATGGCCTGCCCCTCAGTGGCCCGGCTGGCCTGGAACTGCTCAAGGGCCCGTTCCAGCACCGTTGAAATCAACGGCCAGTCATCATGAGGGTTCTCGGCATTCTGGTTCCGCCGGTCCTCCACCACGCCGGGCAAGCCCAGCAGCAGCGAAGGATCCACGGCCGGCTCACCCGGTGGCCGTAATGACTCAAGCTGCTTCTGATAGCTCTGCAGGGCCACCAGGTTCAGCTGATAATCCTCGGCCCGCTTGGGCCGCTCGACCCTGATCGTAACCTGGACCGATCCCCGACGCGCGATCTGCCGCACCAGCCGTTCCACTTCCGGTTCCACCGTGTCATACGGCGCACTCAGCCGGCATGAGAGCCGGAAGTTCCGGTTATTCACCGCGCGAACTTCCGCCAGCACGATCAAGCGATCGTCCTGGTACCGTGCCTCACCAAAGCCGGTCATGCTGAGCAACAAAGGAACCTCAACGGACGAGCCAAATGCGGAAAGGAACACTGGCACCCTGGTCAACAGGGTGCACTCAGCCTCGCAATTCGTGGGACTGGAAAACCGTAGGGCCGGGCACCAACCCGATTCCCCCCTGGGCGTTCCCTGGAATTCACGAATCAGGGCGTCGGCGTGGGGGTGGTGTTGGTGGCCCCACCGGCGTCTGGAGCCGGGGTGGTGGCAGGTGCGGGTGCCGCGGCTGGCTCGGTGCCAATGGCGGAAGGCAGCCCTTCGAGTCCCTTTTCGGCCGAGGGGGCGGTTCCGGTTTCCGGAGCCAGGCCGGTGGTACCGCTGGGGTTATTGGCAAACGGATTGGGGGCCGCGCCGGTCACGTCGTCGGAAACGGGCAGTTCGGAGATGGCCGAGGGGCCACCCTGGAACGCTGAGCCCGAGCCCCCCTTGTTGATCAGGATGACCTGTAACATGGTGAGCAAGAACCAGATGCCGGCGGTGATGATGGTGATCTTGGTGAAGATGTCGCCGGCCTTGGTGCCGAAGGCGCTGGAGCCGCCCGGTCCACCAAAAGCACCTGCCAGCCCACCTCCCTTGCCGCGCTGGATCAAGACCAGGCAGATCAGGAACAGGGAGCTGATCACCAGCAGAACGTTGAGCAGACCAATGAGGAAACCAGCCACGGCAAGTGTCCTGTGCTATGCGATCAAGAGGGGGAGACCTGGCGACGTGGACCGCTGCGGCGTCGCATGATTCAAGAAAATGGGGTGAGGCCGAGTACAGCCTGACCCCCTTTGGAAGAGTCTGGATTGCCGGGCCGGTGGTCAGGCTCTGGCTTTTTCGTGGGTGGTCACGGCTTGCGCGGCCTGAATGATTCCCAGGAAGTCGTCAGCCTTGAGGCTGGCTCCGCCCACCAGGGCGCCATCGATATCGGGGCAACTGAGCAGGCCGTGGGCGTTGTCGGCCTTCACGCTCCCTCCGTACTGGACAACCACTCGGGCGGCGATCGCCGGCGAGAACTGGGTGGCCAGGGTCCGGCGGATGAACGCATGAGCGTCTTGAGCCTGCTCAGGGCTGGCCACCTTGCCGGTGCCAATGGCCCAAACCGGCTCATAGGCCAGCACCACGCCGCCCATCTGTTCGGGGGTGAGCCCGGCCAGTGAGCCGCTGAGCTGGGTCTGAAGCACGCTCTCGGTCTGACCGGCTTCACGCTCGGCCAGCAGTTCACCCAGGCAGACAATTGGGATCAGGCCGGCGGCCAGGGCCGCGTGCAGCTTGAGGTTCACCTGGGCGTCGGTCTCACCCATGCCGTGTCGGCGTTCGCTGTGGCCCAGAATCACGTGGGTGCAGCCGGCGTCGAGCAGCATGGCCGCCGAATGTTCGCCGGTGTAGGCACCATCGGCCTTCCAGTGCATGTTCTGAGCCGCCAGGCCCAGCGGTGAGCTGTCGATGGCTTTGTCGATCGCTTCCAGGAACAGAGCAGGGGGAGCCACAGCCACATGCACGCTGGTATCGGCCCCAACGCCGGCCTTGACGGCTTCGGCCAGCGCCACGGCGGAGGCCCGGCTGGCCGGGTTCATCTTCCAGTTACCGGCAATGAACAGGGTGCGATGCGACATCAGACAGAAACTCCTTCGCAGACATCAATCTTTCGGCCCAGCAGCTCGGCGAGCGGCCGGATCTGGTCCATGAGACGGGCATACTGATCGGGCAAGAGCGCTTGCGGGCCATCAGACCGGGCCTGCTCGGGGCAGGAATGCACTTCGATGTGCACGCCGTCAGCGCCGGCGGCCACCGAGGCCAGGGCCATGGCTGGAATCAGGTCCCGCCGCCCGGTGGCGTGGCTGGGGTCGACAATCATCGGCAGGTGGCTCTGAGCCTTGACGTTGGGCACGCTGGCCAGGTCGAGCATGTTGCGGGTCGAGTCTTCAAAGCTCTTGACGCCACGCTCGCACAAGATCACCTGGCGATTCCCCTGAGACAGCACGTATTCGGCCGACATCAGCAGGTCTTTAACGGTGGCGCTCAGACCGCGCTTGAGCAGCACGGGAGTGCGGGTTCGCCCGATCTCCTTGAGCAGATCAAAGTTCTGCATATTGCGGGCACCGATCTGGATCATGTCGGTGTACCGCACTACCAGATCAATCTGGCGAGGGTCCATGACCTCGGTCACGACCGGCATGCCAAACCGTTCGCCGGTGGCCTTGAGGATCTTGAGCCCGTCTTCGCCCATCCCCTGAAAGCTGTAGGGGCTGGTGCGGGGCTTGAAGGCTCCGCCGCGAAGGATGTTGGCGCCGGCTTTCTGGACCTGCTCGGCAATCTCCATCAAGATCGCCTCGCCCTCGATGGCGCAGGGGCCGGCAATCATGGCCAGATGTCCGCCACCGATCCGGATCCCCTTGACTTCAACCACGGTGTCGGCCTGGTGGAACTCGCGGCTGGCCAGCTTGAACGGCTTGAGGATTGGCAACACGGTCTCAACGCCGTCGATCGCCTGCAGCGGTTCGGCTCTGAGCTGATCCTCGTCGCCAATCACGCCAATAATGGTCCGGGCCACCCCCTGGGAGACGTGGGGCATGAATCCGAGTGCTTCGATCCGCTCGAGCACATGCTGAATCTGTTCAGGAGTGCTGTGCGGTTTCAGGACGATGATCATCGCGGCCCTCAAAGAGACTGGCGGCGCAGGAACGGTTCAAAACCGGTGGGCGCACGCTGATCGCCCTGGCTCGGTAGCTTCGAATCGAAAAGCATAGCACGGACCGGTGGGCCTGGGGAAGGTCAATTCTACGCGAAAATTGCGTAAAGGTTCTGCGCCTATTGGGTTGCAGATTCCAGATTGCGGGTGGAACGGAAACCTCGGATTTCCGGTTCTGGGGCCGGCCGCCTGTGGAATGGAATCTGGCGTCCGTAGCCCAGGCCCGGGGCGTTCGTCTCGCTCCGGGCCTGGCGGTTTTCAATCATCGGCACGGGTCAGCCAGCCTGCTTCAGTTCTGGATCACGAACTTGTTGGAGGGCAGACGGTTGATCACGTTCTCCAGGCCATAGAACTGGCTGATATAGGTGACGCCGTTGCCGGCCGAACCGGTCCGCTTGACGCCGCCAATGAGCTTGCTCTTGTAGGGCGAGGTTCCGGCCGTCAGCACAATCGCGTTCTGGCCGAGGGTGCGGAAGATCACCAGCCCGCCAGGCCCCTGGATCTGCAACAGCACCCGGTCGCCATCGGCATCCGAGTATGCCAGCCGGTTGCCACGGCCGACCATGGTCATCAGGTCGGTCCCCACCACGCCCCGGTTGTCACCGTCGATCGGCTGGCCGTGGCTGTCATGAATGGCGTGGCCACCGGTGCCATAAGCCACAATGCCGATGAACTGGTTCATGGGGGCCAGTTGCTTCAGCACCAGCGTGACCTTATGCAGCGAGTCATCATAGGTGGCATAACTGAGTGGCAAATTCCGCGATCCAGGCGCGCCCAGCACGCCCGAAGGGCCAGGGGCAATCACCCGGTAGGCACCAATTCGGGAGGCCGAGTCGGAATCGAGAGCGTCGGAGAAGGTGATCTCGTAGCTGCGAATTCTGCCGTTCTGAACCACCGGCTTGATACGGGTGACGTGGGTCGGGGTGGGCTGGGCCACCACCGTCACGCTGGCGGCGCCGGTGTTGTCTTGGGGGTCGGCGTCGGGCTCGGTGCTGGTGGTGGTGGCCCCCAGCGTGGCCACGCCGGCCTGGATCGGCCGAACGTTGACGGTGACGACGGCCGATTCACCCGGTTTGATCGAGCCCAGCGCGGCCTGAACGGTCCCCGGGTGGCTGGTGGAAGTCCCCTGGGTGGCGAAGGTGTTGATAAACTCGCCGGCCGGTGACAGGTTGGCATTCACCACCACGTTGTTGGCGGTGGTCTGGCCGTGGTTGGTAATGGTGATCAGGTAGGTGGCAATCTGGCCCAGGTAGATGTTGGGGCCCGGTGAGGTCACCACCGTCTGCATATTGGGGGCGCTGAGCACCGTCACGCTGACCGTGGTGGAATTGTTGGCCGGAGTGGGGTCCGTTTCCGTGAGGGTGGCGGTTGCGGTCAGGCTCAGGGTTCCCTGCGCCGAGGCGGCAACCGGGACCTTTACCGTAATCACGGCGTTGGCGGCCATGGTGCCAATATCGACCAGCACCGAGGTGCCGGTCTGGCCGATCGAACCCTGGCTGGTGGTGCCGTTGCTGTAGGAAGAGCCGGTGGGCAAGGGGATGGTGAGCTTGACGCCGGAGGCCGCACCCGAGCCCGAGTTCCGCACCGTGAAGGTGAAGGTGGCCGGCTGGTTGATGGCCACGCTGCTGGGGCCCGAACCCTGCACGACCAGGTCAGGGGCGGCAGCCACGGTGACCACTTCATGTGTCGAGTTGTCGGTGGTGGTGGTTTCAGGCTCGGAGCTGTAGGTCAGCCCGGTCAGGTTGATCTGCCCAGACTGGGTGGCTGTGGCCGTGATGGTGGCCTTGGCCGAAATTCCAGGAGCCAGTGAGCCAATGGTGGCATAAATTCCACCGGTCTCTACCGAGATCGTCCCCTGGTTGATGGTGGTTTTTGCGGCATCCACCTGAACGCCCCCGCCAAAGGCTGCGCACACAAGCGAGATATTGTTGGCCGTGTTGGTGCCGTTGTTGGTCACGGTGGCCGTGTACGTGAACGGTTGACCGGTTCCAATCGGGCTGGCAACCTGTGAGAGCACCACTGCCAGATTCACCGGACTGCTGAACGCAAACGCCGAGTCGGCAGAGAACTCCGAGGTATTGCCGGTCGGGTCGATGGCGATGGCCGAGACCGGCTTACCAGCCCCCACCGGGACCGGCATGCCGGCCAGGTACGAGGCATTGCCCGCGCTATCGGTGGTGACCGTGGTCTGGCCCAGGTAGGTCAGGCCATCGCCTCTGCTGGTGAAACTGGCAAACGGGCTGCTGAAGAACTGCAGGGTGTAGGTGGTGCTGGGGGCGCCGTTGTAGCTGCCGGTGATGGAGGTGGTACTGCCATCGCTGGTGACCGCGCTCAGAACCGGGGTATTGAGCTGGCCGTTGGGCTGGCCGCTCACTGGGCCGCCGTTGTGGTTGTTGGTGGTGCCATCCGAACCCAGATCAATGCCAATGGACTGGTTATTGTAGATCTGATTGGTGCGAATTGAGACGGCGGTGGGGGCGGGGGCAGAGCTGGAACTGGACGCAGGGTCAACGGTGACCCCGGCCCCCAGGTTGTGGCTGATCAGGTTGGCCGCCGCCGCAATGGTGCCGCCAATGTACATCCCCTTATCCGCGCGGGCCACGCGGATGCCAGGCCCAACATTTCCCAGGGCGGTGGTGCCATCGGCGGCCACGCCAATGTAATTGCCCAGCACGTCGTTGCCGGTCTCGCTGGTGGCCACCAGCACGCCCGGCCCATTGTTGCCGGAAATGATGTTCCGGGCCGCCGCCGTGGTGCCGCCAATCATGGCCGAGCCGGTGGTGCCATCCACGGCCACGCCAAAGTTCTGGTTCGCCAGCGCGGTCTGGCCGGTGGCGGTGGTGCCGATCAGGTTCCCCTCGATCACGGAATTCGAGGCGTTGAACAGCCAGACGCCGGCGTACGAATTGCCGGCAATCACGTTACCGGCCCCGGTGTCGGTGCCGCCCACCTTGTTGCTGGTGCTGCTCTCAAACCGAACCCCCACGGCGTTCCCCAGGGCGGTAGCTCCATTGGCCTGGGTGCCGATCAGGTTCCCCTCCAGGGTATTGCCACTGGCCCCCCCCTGGATCAACACCCCGGCGCTGTTATTGCCCGAGATCAGATTCCGGGTCCCAGGATCGGTGCCACCAATCAAGTTGCTGCTCCCCAGAACCAAGATTCCGGTCTGGGTGGCCGCGCCAGGGGCCAGCCCAGGAGCCACCGTACCCAGATTATTGGTGCCTATGTAGCAGCCTTCCACCCGGTTGGTGTCCCCTTTGATCACCAGCCCACCGGTGGGAAAGTCCAGGCCCTGCAGCACCACATGCCCAGAAGTGACCGTGAACCCGGGCACGCTGATCAACAACACCGAATTCAAAGCGCCGGTGGCCTGGGTGTTGGCCTTGGAACCGGGCTGGCTATAGCCGTTGATCGTCACTGTTTCGCCAATATCGGGCAGAGCCGAACTGGCGGTGATGGTGTGCAGCCCCGTGCCCGCGATATTGAAGTTGATCATGTCGGTGGTACCGGCCGCATTGGGCGTGCTGTTGGCGTCGGTAATCGCCTGACGGAACGAACCCGCCCCGGAGTCATTGACGTTGGTCACCGTAAAGGTGGAAAGCACCAGCCGTGATTCAAGGCATTCCAGAACAGGCCGCCGAGTTGCCAAGTTCCGGGTACGCCGTCCCCTCCGGTCATTCCATGCCGCCATTGGTATTCCTCATGGTGCAATCTGCAAAGCTTCAAGCGATGTGGGCGCAATTCAGAACCGGTCGCCGGGTTCTGGTCGTATCCTGGTTAAATCCGCGTAATGCGTAAAATCAGAAAACATGGAAGAGATTGAGGGTTCCCAATCTAGCGAGCATTCCTATCCTGTGTCAAAAGCCTGCTCCACTGGATTGTTGGAGAGCATGATAGCGTGAATGCGTGCAATGGACAAGAGGGCTTGGCGGTCCGCGCCGCGAGGCGTGTGGATCTTTCAAGAGCGGATGGTGGTGGAATCTGGTGGCCCCGGCCCAGACCCGTCGCCACATGGGCTTGCGCCCAGGTGGATCGGCCGTGCTGGGTGCAACCAGGTTGCAAGCCCATGAAAAAAGCCCTGGAATCCCGCAAGGGGAAATCCAGGGCTTGATTGATTGGGAGTTGCGCTCGTCGCGTGGTTTCCGGCTTAGCCCCGCTGGGGGCCACCAGAAACAGGCGGATGTTCGTGGGTGTCGGATGCGGTCCACGCTTCGCGTGCGGCCCGCTCTTCGGCGTCGAGTTGTAATTCTTCACGCAGCACGGTGATGTGCTGAGGTGCCTCGATTCCGAGGCGAACCTGATTGCGGTCGATGCGAACGACGGTAATCCGGACCTCGTCGCCGATCAGGATGACATCGTGCTGCTTACGACTCAAAACAAGCATTGTCAAACCCTCCCTGGTGGTCCATCATCGAAACGATTGCCATGGGGCAACGGCCATTCCTCGGCCAGTTTTTCAGGACTGACATTAGTATAGACGCAGCCCGACGGGATTTCGTTCAGAAAAAACGAAATATTTTCTTGAAAAGTTTCAGACGTCGGTTGCGGCTGGCCGATACGGGCGGCTTGCTTACGAGCGCGGGCGTTTGAGACGGAACGGAATCATCCAGTTGTACCAGGGGGAATTGAGGTTCCTGGTGTCCAGCAGTTCGCTGATTCCGGTGGCCTTGGCCGTGGGTTGGGGCGGGCCGTTATCAAACGGGCCTTCACCCAGGATGAAGGTGGACAGGAACCGGCGATAGAATGGGCCATCATCCACGCAGGTTCCCGGGATTCGCATCAAAAGCGGGCCCGGTTGGTGCGCTGGCTGTTCGTTGAGGGCCAGTGACAGGTCCGAGGGTACCCCGAACCGGTTCGGTTTGCCGGGCCGTTCCAGAAAGAAGGGAGTTTCGCGGATGCAGGGCGGTTTGACCTGATCGAGCGTGATCCAGAGCGATTGCGATTCGCCTTGCTGGGTGGTGGCATGATAGTAAACGTGGGTGGCCGGCCCCATGTGTACGCGGCCCCAGTGCCAACGGCGCATGGCCAGGCTAATCTCCTCCGAGCCGGCGTTGTGGTCATGGTATCCCCGCCCCTGAAACGTTAACGAGCGGTCCCCCTTACCCCGGCCAATCGAGAGGGTGCCTGCCACCCGGCAATCCGGCGCGGCCAGCATCCAGAGGTGGGGCGAGCCGGCATGCCCCAGGTCACGCTCAATCGGCCGGGTGCCGGCCGCCGGCGTGAAGGTGAGCTCGCCTTGGATCTTCCGCCGGCCATCCACGGCCGGGGTTTCGAACTCCAGGCGGTACTGTCCGTCTGCGTGTCTGGTCAGGTGGTTGCCGGCCACCGAGACGCCAAAAGGCTCAGACCGGTGGTTGAACCGATCCCGTTTGTAGGCATTCAGCGCGTAGGCAACGGGTTTGCCCTCGTGGTACCAGCTCAGGCCCAAAGCGCAATGGTCCAGCGGGTGGGGCGCTTGGTGCCGGTGCGGGGCCCGGCCATGCTTGAGCGCGGCCACCCCGTAGGCAGGATCAAACGGCAAGCCGGCATACCACACGGCCACCAGGGCATCCCGGCCATCGTCGCTGATCGCATCGAAGTACCACCACTCCTGAGATCCCGGCGTGCCGAAGTTGATGAAGCGATCGGGATCGAGAGCCGTTGATGGGGAGGCTTCAAAGGGCATGATTCAAGCACGGTTCTTTGGAGGGCAAGATTGAGCCCTCGGCGGGCCACAGTCACTGGTGTCACATCGCTGCTTCATCGTAAACTGCTGCAAGAAATTCTGCACGCGGTTATGATCAGCCAAGAGCCCGATGAATGCACCAAACTCGGCGGTAACTCGGACACATGCTAGAACGGCGGCCAGGAAACTGGGGACCAATTGGAATTTGATTCAGATGCCGTTTAGTCCAAGCTTTCCCGAAACTCTACCGCGGAATGCTTCACAGGCAAGGCAGCGGTTCCTGACCGGGTTAAGACTGCTTCGAATTCACCAATGGGCCAAGAATTTATTACTGTTTCTGCCAATTCTATTGTCAGTCACGCAAATCCCAGGCTCGATGATTGTAGCCTCGGTTCTGGCGTTCCTTTCGTTCAGCCTGGCGGCCTCCGGAATCTACGTCTTCAATGATCTGATCGATCTCCCGTTCGACCGCGCGCACGTTTACAAGCGGAACCGGCCTCTTGCCAGGGGCACGGTATCGGTAACCACCGGCCTGGTGGTCTCGCTGGTGCTGGTCAGTCTTTCGCTCGGACTCGGGTTGTACCTCCCGCGTGCTTATCTCTTTTGCTTACTCGCCTATCTCCTTATCACGCTCACCTACACCCTGGGCCTGAAACGGAGCTATCTGGTCGATGTCTTGATCCTGTCGGGTCTCTTTGCGCTGCGTATCTATGCCGGAAGTGCAGCCACTGGAATTGCGGTCTCAAACTGGATCCTGGGCTTTTCTGGCTTGTTTTTCTCGAGTCTGGCCTTTTTAAAGCGGTACACCGAACTTCTTGAGGATTCCAGCCACGCGCCCAGTCCGCTCCCCGGTCGGGCTTACACGCGTGCGGATCTTCCCTGGCTCCGGGTCGTCGGTCCTCTGAGCGGTTACCTTGCGGTCTTGATGATTGGTGGCTACATCCATGACCCTGGGCGGACGTCACTCGACGGCCATCCTCAATGGCTTTGGGCGCTGGCGCCAATCACCGGCTTCTGGATCACCTGGATCTGGCGCATGGCGATCCGGGGAGAAATGCACCACGACCCGCTGGTGTTCTTGCTGCGAGATCCCTGGAGTTTAGGTGCGGCGGCGCTGGCCCTGGTCACGATTATCGCCGCCCAGTTGTGATAGCCTGTTCCCTCCCTGGGCCAAGCCGGATTCCGTTGGATTGTGAAAGAACCGCCGAGTTGGGTGCTTCCATGAAGAATTATCGCAGAGAGTTGGTATTCCTGCTGGCCGGTTTGCTGCTGGGAAGTCTGCTTGCGGGCGCATTTCTTTATCGTCGAACGGGTTCTCACGTAGTCAGCCGGATCAGAGATGGAATTGCCAGGCGCGTGGGTGCGACCGTAAATCGTCTGTCCCCTCCAAAAGATCCGCAAGATCTGCGCTATGCGTACGGACATGACTACAACCTGCCACGCTCGGCAACCCATCTGGTACCGTCTCGGCTTTCACCCCAGTGGTCGGTACGTCGAGGTCTGGAAATTGAGCAAGTTGCAACCGGCTTGCAGTACCCCGTGAATCTTGCCTTTGCAAAGACGCCCGGCGCAGGCCCCGATGCCCCGCCGTTTTACGTGGCGGAGTTGAATGGCTCGGTTCGCTACGTGACACAGCGTGGCGCAGTTCAAACGCTGGCCACGGGGTTACTGAACTTCACGCCCAACCTGGCCAAAAAGAGTAGTGAAACCGGCCTGAGTGGCCTGACCACGGTACCTGGTTCTCCAGATTTGATTCTGACCCGGGCCGCGCTCGATGAGGTGTCTGGGTTGCTTTATAACCAGATCATTCGCCTCAAGCTCAGTGCCGATGGCCGTCACCTGGATCGGATCGAGGTGATTCGCGACCTGCACGAATTCACCTCCGCGTCCAACCAGATCCAGCAGGTCCAGATCGGCCCCGATGGTATGCTGTACGTCTCGGTGGGAGACGCAGAGAACCATCAGTTGAGCCTGGATTTGAGCAAGTATGGCGGTAAGTTGCTCAGGATGACCATCACCGGCGAGCCCTGTGCCGATAACCCCTGGTACCACCCCGACCTTGATCAGGCGCCAAGCCAGTTCGTGTACGCGGCCGGCCTGCGCAACGTGTTTGACTTTGATTTCGACGCCAAGGGCCGCATGTACGGAGTGGATAACGGTAAGAATATTGATCGGTTCATGAACATCATCAGCGGGGCCCAGTATGGCTGGGATGGAGATTATGAGAGCACGCGTTTGAACGCGCTCTGGACCTGGGGGCCCATTCATAATACGGCCCCGGTTGGGCTCGCAATTTTGCGAGCTCCCGCCTTGGGCCCTGGAACCGTGGGGCGATGCTATGTGGCCTGTTATGGCCGCCCCGGCGAACTGGGCACCGGGGTCGGTAAATCGCTCAATGAGTTTCTGATCGACCCGAAAACCGGCCTGTTAAGTCAAGCGCCCACCGAAATCGTCAAGTACACGGGCCAGAAGCAAGCCACGGTGCTGGGGCTGGCCGAAGGGCCCGATGGTCTGTATTTCACGGACTTCTTCGGCGAATCTGACGGAACCCCAGAAACGTCGGTCGCTTCGATCTGGCGTGTCTTTCCCTCGGAATCGACCCTGTACCTGGAATCGCCACCCGACCTGGAATGGGCCCGCTTGGATCCCATCCCACGCGGAGAGCGGCTCTTCTACGCCAACTGTGCCCAGTGTCACACGCTTCAGGGTTTTGGTGGGCACGAAGGACCCAACCTGACATATCTGATGGATGAACTTCCCAGACGGCTCAGTTCGCCCGGCTATGAGTCGCAGCTCCAGAAACTGCTCGCCAGCGAGCAAGAGTTCTACATCGCGCAACGCGACCGGCTGCGTAGTGTCCAGCAGGCTCAGTCACGCGACCGAGTCCGAGTCTGGCTGAAGCACCACATCGAGGTACCCAGGTTCGATCACCCATTCTCGAAGATGCCTTCTTTCCAGGGTGCACTGGAATCCGACCAGATTGGCGACTTGATCGCGTTTCTCATCTCACTACCCACCAGCTCCAAGCCTTGAAAAGCGTCTTCATGCGTCTGACCTGGTGAGAACCTATTTTTCAGCGTCGTTTCCAGATCAGGTGAGTTCAGAAATGGATTCCGAAGATTCCGGCAATTGACTCAGTTTTGCTCATTTTTGAGAACCCCAAGCGCCCGGAGAAGAGCCTTGTCCTTATCAATTTCAGAACACACGCGTTGGAGGACGTGGCTTGTAGAATTGACGGTTAGCCTATTCATCGGGTTACTGGGCTGCACCCTTTGCGTCTGGTGCTCTCGCCAGTTTCCTCTGGAAATCTATGACATTCCGGCGATGGATATCTGGTTTGATGGAGACTCTCCCTACCTGTTTCAGAATTTTACGAACAGGTACTCACCCTATATGAACCGTACAAGCGTGCATCCCCTGTATCCGCTGGTGAGCACCGTTCCAGTTCAGATCCTGCGGCGGTTGGGAGTAAGCAATCGTCTGTCCGAGGTGCGGATTGTGCTGGGTCTGGCGGCCGCCGTGTGGGGTTGCAGTTTTTATGCGTTATTACGCGTGCTGGGCAACAAACGTCTGGATGCTGTCGTGTTCTCACTGCTGGCGCTTTCTAGTGCCAGCGTGATCTTCTGGATTGGACTACCCGAGTATCATTTCATCGGATCGATCAGCCTGATCCTGGCTCTTCTGCTGATTGCCGCAGGAAGCGACGGGCGCTTGAGTGGCGTTCGGTACACGGTTGCGAGTGCACTTTCTCTGAGCATGACGGTGACCAACTGGATGCTGGGACTTGTTGCCGCCGTAGTCGGGCAGGGGCCCAAACGGGCCATCCAGATCAGTGCCAACGCGCTCTGCGTTGTGGTAGTGCTTTGGAGTTTCCAAAAACCGATCTGCCCCTCAGCCGGGTTCTTCCTGGTATCTCAGCGAGGAGAAGTGACCTATATGACACGGCCGAACGTGGCGCGACTTGCAGCGGCCAGCCAGGCCTTTTTCCTGCATGGGATGACCTTGCCCGCGATCGGTACCACGCCCAATGATTGGAACCCTCTCGAAAAAGCCCACCGCTTGACGGTCCAGGTTCCACCGGGTGGCCATCGCAATATCCCTCAGGGGTTTGCCTCGGTAATCTGGATCTCTCTCTGCCTGCTAGGCCTTGCCGGTATGGTTGTGTCTGGGGCCGATAAAACTCTGAAGATTACCTTGCTTGTGACAATTCTGGGTGGCTACGCGCTTCACCTGGTGTATGGCGCGGAAGTCTTTTTGTACTCGGCAAATTATCTGCCGCTGCTGGTGGTCGTTGCCTCTCTAGGTAGCCAGACACGCTACCGCTGGTCTGTACTGGGGTTGGCAACCGTGCTGATCGCCATGAATCTGGTATTGAACTTTGCCCAGTTCCACCGGGCGATTTCGCTGTTTGAGAATCAGTACGCAATTTTCAAAGCATCAAGATCCTGAGTTGGGTCTGTTCAGATCCTGGATTCGATCGCAGTTCACGGCTTCCCCGCAAACTCCCTGGCCAGGCACTGGCCCAGGCCCACGAGTTTGCGGGGCGTTGAGACCCTGGCCCGAGAACGGAACACATCATAATCTTGCCGCTCAATGGCGTTCAGGATGCCACCGTATAGCCGCCCCATCACACGCACGGTCAACCGGCTGGAATGACCGATCAGGTCTGGGATGCCGGCTTCAGCCTCGGTATACGCGGCCCGTGCGCGGGCAATCTGGAATCGCATCAGCTCGTGGAACGGTTCATCAACCTGTCTGGCTGCCAGCGCGGCTTCGGTCACGCCAAACTGGGCGAGTTCGTCTTGCGGGAGATAGATCCGGTCCCGCTCCAGGTCTTCCTGGATATCACGCAAGATATTGGTGAGCTGCATGGCCTGGCCCAGGGCCACCGCACTGGGAAAGCAGCGCTCGGAGCGGTAGCCAAACAGGTGGGTCATCATCAGCCCCACCACACCGGCCACCCGGTAGCAGTACAGGTCCAGATCGGCGAACGTGGCATACCGGCTGATCGTCAGATCCATCTCCATGCCGTCGAGCAGGGCCTCGAAGAGGTCACGGGGAATCGCTTTCTCTTGGACGGTGCGACGGAACGCCTGGTACAGGGGTGGAACCGGGGCTCCGGCATACACCCGATTTAGGTCAAGCCGGGTCTGGGCAATCTGCTGCCGGGCGTCTGGCAGAGACTGGGCCTCATCCACCGCATTATCGGCCGAGCGGCAAAACGCGTAGATGGCATACGCATGAGGCCGAACCGAGCCCGGCAGGCAATGGCTGGCAAAGTAAAACGTGCGAGCATAGCGCCTGGTGAGGCCCCGGCAGATCTGGTCACCAAGCACAAGGCTTGATGCGTGATCTCCGGGGCCTGGTAAGTCTTCAGATTCGCGGCGAACAAGTTCGGAGGCCGACCGGTCCAAGGGATCGGTCGGCGTTGAACCGGGGTTGGATCGACTCAAGGGATGATCTGGGTGGTGGGTGAGGTGAAAGCGGTCGGCAGCGGATCACCCACAATGGTACCGCCCATCGGCTGGCCCACTGGGTAACCGCCACCATAAGACTGGTTGATGGGGTAGCCGGGGTTGATCACCTTGGGGGTCTTGTAGACGGGGTCAAACGCGGGCCCGGTCAGGACGGGCGCGGGGCTGGCAATGTAACCGTTTTTGTCGGGCAGGTTGTAGTAGTACACCAGCTTGCGTCCGGCCACCCACTCATTGTAATTGCGTTTGATGTTGCGGCCGTGAGCGTGAAGTCCGTTGGCAATGGAGCCGCCGCAGGTGGTGCAGTCACCGCCCGGCTGCCCGTACCAGTCGTCAGCCTGGGCTGTGACAGAAACCCCAAGGAGCAGGGCGGCAGCAAGGCTGAGGCTATGGATTTTCATGGGAAGACTCACTGGAGAAAAAACGAAGGACCCAACAGGCGACCTTCGGTATTGTGCAGACTGGGGGTTCGAGGTGAGATACAGTCCACAATGCGGCCTGGGGAAAGAATGTCAAGAAAACCCCAGTGGCGGTTTCGGCCGGATGTAGCGGTTGCGTCTCAGGGGAAACCTGGGCAGTTTTTGCGGCGGGCCAAACTGCCGTCAGATGAACTTCTCCAGCACCTTGGCGCTGCTGATCACGCCCGGAAGGCCGGCCCCTGGATGGGTACCCGCCCCCACAAAGAACAGATTCTCAACGTCTTCGCTTTTATTGTGCGGGCGGAACCAGGCGCTTTGGGTGAGCACCGGCTCAAACTGAAAGGCCGACCCCATGTAGGCATCCAGCTCGGTCTCAAAGTCATTAGGCGTGAAGATCCGTTGGGAGACCAGATGCTTGCGGAGGTCGGGAACCAGGTGCTCTTTTTCCAGTGAGGCCAGGATCCGGTCGGCGTACTCGTCCTTGATGGCTTCCCAGTCTTGACCGCCGCCCAGGTGGGGAACCGGCGAAAGCACGTAAAAGCACTCGCAACCGGGCGGGGCCAGGCTGGGGTCGGTCCGGGTGGGGGTGTGCAGGTACAAAGAGAAGTCCTTGGCCAGCACCTTGCGGTCAAAAATATCGCCCAGCAGGCCCTCATACCGGGGCCCCAGCACAATCGCATGGTGGGGCAGGTGTTCATACGTGCGGTTGGTGCCGAAGTAGATCACGAAAAGGCTCATGGCGTACCGCATCCGTTCCAGGCGGCGATCGGTCCACTTGCGGCGGTGTTCGGGCTTGATCAGCTTGCGGTAGGTATTGGCCACATCACCATTGGCCACCACCACATCGGCGGGATAAAACTCGCCACTGCCCAGCCTGCAGCCGCGAACTTTGCCCCCCTCCACCTCAATCTCAGCCACGCGGGCATCCAGTTTCAGGGTCCCTCCAATATCTTCAAACATCCGCACCAGGCCGTTCACCAGCGCGCCTGTGCCCCCCATCGCAAAGTGGACCCCCCAGGTTTTCTCCAGGTAATGGATCATCGCGTAAATGGACGACGACTGGAGCGGGTTGCCACCGATCAGGAGCGGCTCAAACGAAAGGGCGACCCGAAGCCTGGGGTCACGGATGAAACGCGAAACCCGCTGAAAGACCGGCTGTTCGGCCCGCAGACGCATCAGGTCTGGGGCCACCTTGATCATCTCCCAGAACGAGTCGAACGAATGGGCGGCCAGGTCTGTGAACGCACGGTCAAATACCCGCTTGGTGTAGGCGGCGTACTGGCGATAGCCTTCCAGATCACCGGGGTTCAAACGCAGGATCTCGGCCTCGAAGCGAGCCGGATCGCCCACATAATCAAAGGTTTCGCCGTCGTCAAAAAAGATCCGGTAAAACGGGTCGCAGGGGACAATTTTAATGTAGGAATCCAGCGATTTGCCGGCAATCTCAGCCAGTTCATCCAGGATGAACGGAACGGTGATGATGGTGGGGCCTGCATCATAGGTGAACCCCTGATCTCGGTACACGTACGCCCGGCCGCCGGGTTGGTCACGCATTTCCAGGATGGTAGTCTGGTACCCTTTGGCCTGGAGCCGGATGGCCGCCGCCAGGCCGCCGAATCCACTGCCAATCACCACCGCCGTCCGGCCCAGCCTGGGTGATTTCGAGCCTGGCGAAGTCTGGTTGCTGGACGCCGAACGCAGTACGCTCATCAGATCATCAACATCCATGAATAACAGTGGGACAGGATCAAGGGCTGGCCACGCCCCTGAAAGCCGGGTTGGCTTGGAACAGGCGGTACCGGCCTTGGGAATGGGATCAGAGTGGGTTGCCCGTGCCAGACCTCAGGCGGTGGCCTTTTCGGCCAGTTCCACCAAGGGGCCAATATACGCAGACTCCATGCTGGCCGCGGCCCCGCTGGGGGTGGCATGCCGACCAGGCAATAACTCAATGAGCGTGAGCAGCGAACATTCCTGGTTGGGAGTGAGGGTGGCGTCTCGGATGCTGGCCGCGGCCTCGTTTCGCCAGTTCTGAAGCCGCACACGGCCGGCGGCAATGGCGCCGCTGGCCTGGATCAGGCGGAAAAGGCGAATGCGTCTGGCCAGGCTCACGGGGTCGGCCAGGGCATCTTGTAAGGCCCGTTTGCCGGCATCGTCCAGGCGCTGATAGGCAGTCCAAAGTACCCATGTCCGTTTGCCACCGTCCAGGTCTGGATAATCGCCACCACTGGTGGGGTCGTGTTCCAAGGCGTCGAGATCGTTCTGGAGCTGGTAGCCCAGCCCCAGCAGGTCGCCAAACTGGCTGAGTGCCTGAATCACTCGTTCGCTGGCACCTGCCAGAATGCCGCCCAGCACCAGCGGCCCAGACACGCTATATCGCGAGGTTTTTCGGAGGTAGGCATCCAGAATCTGGGGCTCGGTCAGGGTCTCCAGGTCGGCAATGTCAAAGGCAATGTCCAGGGTCTGGCCGACCCCCGTTTCCAGCAAAATTTCCGACATCAACCGGCTGGCCCGCCCATAAACGGCATCGGAAAGGCCGGCCTGGGCCAGCAGTCTCATGCCCAGGGCGCACAGCAGGTCGCCGGCCACCAAGCCCAGGTCGGCCGCCCGTTTCCGGCCCGTACCCGTTTCGGGGGCAATGGCCGAAAGCCGGATCTGTTCGTGCAGGGCCAGGCCGTCTCGCCGCAGGGTGCTACCGTCAATCAGGTCGTCATGCACCAGCATGAAGGCATGGAACAGTTCAAAACACGAGGCGGCATTGAGCGCCGGGTGCGGCGGCTCTTGGCGATGAGTCAAAATCCGATAGCTGGCCAGGCAGAGCCGGGGCCTGATCCGCTTACCCCCCTCCAGCACGAACTCGGCCGCCTGGTCAAACAGGGGCTGAGCATGGGGGTTACTGGCGAAGCGGCAGCGCGCTTCATCCAAAAACTGAGCCAGCACCTGATCAACATGATGTCGGTCAGATGCGGGCGAGAGTTGCTCAACAGTCAGCGGAGGGTACGAAGCGTGCGGCACGGATGGTTCCCGGGAGGAAAGCGAGGCAAATCTCACTCACCGCGGCAATCGTTCGATGGTTGTTGCGAAACCAAGGGAAACCCCCGGCAGGCAGATCCGTCCTGCGGCCATCACGATCAACTTCCAACAATTGTATTCCAATGTCTAGAGCATACCAGCTTTTCCAGGAGGAACAGTCCAAATCTGGGAGAACCTTCCGTCCAAACCAAATAATTGGCAGGGCCCGTCCTGCCGTGTCCGACTGGTCGATTGAGCGAAAGTAATGGCCAGAATATGGATTGCGTGACGCGGACCTGGGTGTAAGGATACACCTAAACAGGGGGCTGGTGCTTCCCGGTCCAAGCCAGGATCAGGGTCAAGAGTGGCGGGTGCCCGTGACTGGCGTTGCGTTTGGCCGGCCCACTCCTCACGGCCTCGCTGCGTGAGCGAGGGGCTCTGCTTCAAGACCCCTGGCCGTGGCTGCAATTCTTGGCCCCCTTTTTTGGGAAGCTGACAACGACCATGGCGATCCACTCCCAGGATATGAAGCTCGGAGATCTCTCACTGGTTCGCAATGGACCAGCCTACCGGTTGGCATGTCTGGTGGGGCTGGGCGAGGCCCATGGCAAGCGGCGGGCGCTGAAGATCTTGCTTTTGATTCTGGTGACCTGGGTCCCGCTGCTGTGTTTGTCGCTGCTCAGGGGTGAGGCGTGGGGCCGTGAACTGGTGCGGGTACCGCTGCTCGAATATCCGGTGATTTACAGCCGGTTCTTGTTTGTGCTTCCCCTGCTTGAGCTGGCCAGGCGTTTGGTTGAGAAGAGCATGGCCCGGCAAACCCGCCAGTTTCTGAGGGCAGGGCTGGTGCGGGAGCAAGATCAAGAGGCGTTTGCCAACGCCCAGGCCACCGTTCTTGGCTGGCGGAATTCCAACCTGGGGGAAGCGGTGATTCTGGTCCTGGCGTGCGTGCTTCCGCTGGTCATGCAGGTGGGAGTGGGTCTGGGGTCCCGGGAGGCGAGCTGGAGTCGGACCACGCAGATGACAATCACCCCGGCCGGCTGGTGGTACATTCTGGTCAGCTTACCAATCCTGTTCTTTTTCTTGCTGCGATGGCTTTGGGTCTATTTACTCTGGGCCAGCTTCCTGGCGCAAATTTCCAGTTTGAAACTGGAACTCACCCCCACACATCCTGATCAAGCTGGTGGGCTTGGTTTCCTGGCGTCGGGGCTGGTTGGTTACGCCCCCATTGTGATGGCCGTCTCTGCCGTGATCTCTGGAGGCTTTGCGTATGAGATCTTGCATCATGACACATCTCTGAATTCGTTGAAGTATCACGTGGTGGTGCTGGTGGCGGTCTGCCTGCTGGTTTTGCACGCTCCGTTGCTGGTCTTTGCCAACCAGTTGCGGAAATGTCGGGTGAGTGGGCTTTATGAGTTTGCCAGGCTGGTGGGAGGGCACGATCGTGCGTTCGATGAGCGCTGGGTGCGTGACCCGGGTACCGATCCCGGCAAGCTGCTCGGGAATCCAGACGCCACCTCGGTAGCCATGCTCGCCCAGGTTTATGACCATATCCAAGAGATGCAGGTCATTCTATTTGACAAGAAATCATTGAAAATGCTGGTGGCCGCGGCCCTGTTCCCCCTGGTTCCTCTGCTGTGGACGGCCCTGCCAATCTCCGAGATTCTGGGCAAACTGGCCCACCTGATGATGTGACCCGGTCTTTGTATTTTGTGCGCCACCACGGGATTCGTGGAATGCCGCCGGTGGAACAAAGTTTGGCAATTGATGGGTGGCGTGCTCTTGCTTTGCCAGGCGGTATCCCGTTCACAAGATCGAAGAGATCTCGTCGAGGCGAGTCACGCGGGGGGCCGCCTCGCCATCCACGATAAACTGAACAACAACGGCATTCTTGGTTCCCAGTTGGAGCGAAAATGGGACACCGTTGAAGCGTGTTCCGTCTTTCAGGTCAACACGGGAGGAGTGGAGCAGACCTGGTCCGCGGTTCATGAGCCGGACGATATTCTGGCCAATCTCTTCCGTGGTCATCGGGTTGGGTCGTGTGAGTGTGAACAGATGCGCCGGGTAAATGTAGACCTGTTCCACGCCAATAGAGCCGAGCGTCTGGCCTTCAAATCGAGTGGCAAGCCGCCCCGTGTTTCGACTCATGAGGGAGAGGACATCTTTTGCAACGGAGTCTCCAGGGCTGATCACCTTGATTTCAGAACCGGTGAGCCACAGTTCGCCAAGCTTCCTCAGTGATGCATTTACGGCCCGGTAGGCAGAAGCGGGCCCTTCACGGTCGATCAGGTCGGTCACAACATACAGAAACCATAGCCCGTCCTCGGCCGTTTCGACCCAGAAAGCGGCCTGGAGTGGGTTGCCATCGACGGCGAATCGCTCGACAAACCGTCGCCCTTCGTCGATCTGATTCTCTACCAGCGTGCTTGGATCCATGGGAGGACTCCTTTTTCAATCGCCTCGTAAAGATCCTTGGCTTGCCGCTCAGAAGTGCCGATCTTGTAGCGACTCTGTTCACTCCAGTCCTTGACGATCTCTCACAGGTCGCTCACCGCAGGATCACGGTTCATCGCCTCGGCCAGACCAGCCTCTTTGCGGAGGATTGTCAAATCATGCTTGTAGAAGTTTTCGGCCTGCTTCTTTCCTGGGAATCCGTCAGACTTCATCACCTCGGCGATGATCAGAACCTTGAGCGCGAACTCGACCGCATACCCAGCCAGGTAGTAAGCTCCGTCCCAGTCATTGGCGTTGATGAGGAGCCGGGCTTGCCGCATCCGCACCTCGACCAGTTTTTCAAACTCAGCTCGTGAGGTGACAACCATCATGGCGAGCCTCTTCCGCGCCACGCCCGTGGAACCGCGTCGATCTCATTTCAATGGACTGTAACAGTCGTTGGAAGCCTATCGCAATGGGAGCCTGTTTAATAGCGTGGGGTCGCAGTTAGCTGAGCATGGTTGAGCCGCTTGACTCATCGGTTCCTGACTGTTGAAATTGGTTCGGATGCTCGGCAATCTCGGTCCGTGACCTTCCTATGTTTTCTGTCCCTCCGCTTGATTTTGCAAACGATCACATGAAACTGATTCGCAATGCCGGTAATGATCGTGTGATCGATGAACTCAGGCGAAGCCTGGAGCCCCAGGCCACACTCGACCTGGCCACGCCGGAATTCGGCCTGTTTGCCTTTGCCGAGCTGCAAGACCTGCTGAAACACGTTTCTCAATGTCGTCTCGTGGTGCCAGATCCGGCATCCACAGAGCTTTCTCTGCTGGGAACAGAGTCCGATCGGCCCTTCCGGAACCGCTTGCACGCCCGCTGGCTGGCCAGCCAGTGCCTGGAATGGCTGGAAAAGAAGGCCGAGGTTCGCACCTTGGCAGGACCGGTTCCCCAGTCGACGGTGGTCCTGGGAAAAGAAGGTCAGGGCTTCACCCGGGTCATCAGCGGAACCGCCCCGTTTACCACCGAGGGGCTGGGAATTACGCCCGGCAACCCCTACTCGCTGATCCAGAGTTCCGAAACCCCCGAAGAAGCGGCGCTTCTGGGTGCCTGGTTCACGGGCCTCTGGAACAATTTGCCCGCCACCAAACAACCGAAACGTGACCTTGTTGCCCGGCTCCAGGCGCTCACCTCGCACCAGCCGCCGGCCCTGATCTATCACCTCACACTGCTCCACCTATTCAAGAACCTGGGCGAAGAACTGGACGAAGAGCGGATCATCAAATCGGCCACTGGTATCCGCAACACGACCGTCTGGAAGAAACTCTTTAAATTTCAGCGAGATGGCGTGATCGGAGCCATCGACAAGCTCGAACGCCTGGGCGGCTGCATCATTGCCGATAGCGTGGGCCTGGGCAAAACCTTTGAGGCCCTGGCCGTGATCAAGTATCACGAGCTGCGCAATGATCGCGTGCTGGTGCTTTGTCCCAAGCGGCTCCGTGACAACTGGACCCTCTACAAGTCAAACGACCGCCGCAACATTCTGGCTTCCGACCGGTTCCATTACGATGTGCTGAACCACACCGACCTCTCACGCGATGGCGGCCTCTCGGGCGATATCGAGCTTTCGCACGTGAATTGGGGTAACTATGACCTGGTGGTGATTGACGAATCGCACAACTTCCGTAACAAGAAAACCCCACGCAAGGATGGTGAAACCCGGTACGACCGCCTGATGCGCAGGATTATCAAGGAAGGGGTTAAAACCCGGGTGCTCATGCTGTCCGCCACGCCCGTCAATAATCGGCTGGCCGACCTCAAGAACCAGATCGCCTTCGTGACCGAGGGAGACGAAACCGCCTTGGCCGGGCACGGCATCCCCAGCATCGACGCCACCGTACGCCAGGCGCAGGCCCAGTTCAACCGCTGGCTTGGTCAGGAAGACGTCGACCGCACGTCCGGTCGGCTCATGGATATGCTGGGGTTTGATTACTTCAAGCTGCTGGACCTGCTGACCATCGCCCGGTCGCGCAAGCATGTCGAAAAATATTACGGTACCGAGGAAACCGGCCGATTCCCCGATCGCCTAAAACCCATCAACATCAAGCCTGACGTGGATCTTTCAGGCAATTTTCAAACCATCCGTCAGATCAATGACGAGATTCGCCGGATCAACCTGAGCGCCTATGCTCCACTGCGGTACGTGCTCCCCCACAAGCAAGCCGCCTACGACCAGAAGTACAGCACCCAGATCCGTGGCGGCGAAGGGTATTTTCGCCAGGCCGACCGTGAAGAAAGCCTGGTTCACTTGCTGCGGGTCAACCTGCTCAAGCGCATGGAAAGTGCGGTGCCATCGTTCGCGCTCACGTTGCGGCGTCAGCTTGCCGACGTCGAACAAATTTTGGCCCGGGTCGAGTCCCAGGCCGAGTCGGTCGAAGAGATCGAGATCGAAGACGTTGATCTGGATGACCCCAGCTTCGAGAGCCTGCTTGTGGGCAAGAAGGTCAAGGTGTTGCTACAAGATGCCGATCTGGTGCGGTGGCGGCAAGACCTGATCGAAGATCGTAACCGCCTGGCCACGCTGTATTCAGCCGCCCACCAGGTGAGCGCCGCACGTGACGCCAAGCTCGATGCGCTCCGACAGGTGATTGAAACCAAACTCCAGAACCCACTCAACCCGGGCAACCGCAAGGTGATCGTGTTCACGGCCTTCGCCGATACCGCCCGTTACCTGTACGACGAACTGGCCCCCTGGGCGCTCAAGAAGCATGGCCTGCACGCGGCCCTGGTCACCGGCACCGGCCAGAACCAGACCACGCTCCCCAAACTCAGGCGAGATCTGGCCAGCATTCTTTCCGCGTTCTCGCCACGTTCCAAGGAACGACCTGCCGAACTAGCCAGCGAAGGGGAACTCGATCTGCTGATCGCCACCGATTGCATTTCTGAAGGTCAGAACCTCCAGGATTGTGATTACCTGGTCAACTACGATATTCACTGGAACCCCGTCCGCATCATCCAGCGGTTCGGCCGGATCGACCGCATTGGCTCCCCCAACAGCCAAATTCAGCTCGTCAACTTCTGGCCCAACATCGAGCTCGAAGAATACATCAACCTCGAACAGCGCGTCAGCGGCCGCATGGTCTTGCTGGATATCTCGGCCACCGGCGAGGAAAACATCATCGAGCAGCCCGCCGGCAATCAGATGAACGACCTTGAATATCGCCGGAAGCAACTGCTCAGGCTGCAAGAGGCCGTTATTGATCTGGAAGACCTATCGAGCGGCGTTTCCATTGCCGACCTCACGCTCAACGATTTCCGCATCGACCTGGCCGGCTACCTCAAAGAGCACCCCGGCACACTTGACCGCTACCCACTGGGCACCATGGCCGTGACATCCGCCCGTATTGAGGGCGAACATGGTATCCCGCCCGGAGTGCTCTTTTGCCTGCGCGCCGCTGGG
>CAIYJE010000014.1 GCA_903926465.1 uncultured Planctomycetales bacterium | reverse complement strand
AGTACATTCGCCAGCAGGAAGGGACGGAACCGGATGACGGTGGCGATAACTTCCAAATTACGAAATCGTGAGCGTAGGACTTCAGTCCGGAGCCACGATTTTCTTCGAACCTACCGGCTTCTAGCCGGTAGTGGTTCAGTTCTCGTTTTATTCGCGCGCCACCGTCATGGCCGGAACTTACTACGAGCCAGGTCGCTCCGCGATGACAACCTCAGGTGGTGAATTTCACCACCTGCACTCCCGCACCTACGATCCAAGCGGCTCCGCGATGACAGCCCCAGGTGGTGAAATTCACCACCTGCAAGCGTGCATTCACGTTGCTTCACGTCGGTCTGCGCCCCGATGACGACCTAGTCACCAGATCTTATAAGTACACGTTCAGGCCCACTCACCCTGTCATCGGCACTTCTGAATGGTCGTAGAGCTTCTGTCTGGCCAGCGAGACACAACATCATCTCCATCCAGTATGAACCACCCATTACACACGGGAGACCGGAAACCGATGAATGTCCAGCACACAAACTCGGTTGACAGCAGCCCTTCAACGGCTTCCACACGCCTGGTTCCGGTTTTCTTGCTTCCCTGTGGCCTGGTGGTGTTCTGGGTTCTAAGGCAGGCCCTTTCCACGCCGCCACAGAAGGTGCAGCCAACAGTGGCCGTGGTTGCATCCACCCCAGTCAGGCCCGACATCGCCGTTGTGGGGGCCCAGATTCGCGAGAAGATCGCCAACCGCACCCAGAAGGCTCAGGACCAGTCCAAGGCCGCGGCCAACGACGCGGTGGCCCGCGTTCGTGAGTATCTGAATGGAAGACGCGCGGGGGCCATGCTGTTTGCCGACGAAGTCCTTTCCCTCCACGGCAAGTACGTGTTGCTGACGAGCTACCTTCCCTGGAAAGACTCCCACGAATACCAGAACTACCTTCGCCAGGAATTCAAGCGCACGGTTCTGAACCCGGATGAACTGGCCACCGTCCTCCGCCAGGCCGTGGCTGCCGCCCTTGCCGGCAATCGTGACGCCGAAGATCAATTGCTCGTGGATCTGCGGATCGACATGGATCAAATTGCCACCACGGCTCAACTTCCCGCCCTGCCCGATTCCTCGGTGCTGCGTACCCAGCTCGACAGTCTGATCCATGAAAAGCTCGCCGCCATCACCGGTCGCGTTGGGACCGACATCGGCCGGAACGTTGGTATGCTCATGGCCGACGTCATTCTGACCAAGGTCATGCAATCGGTGCTTATGAAACTGGGTCTGTCCAGCACAACCTTAGGCACCGGGGCTGCCCTTTCGCCAGAGACACTGGGCCTGAGCCTGGTGGCAGGATTCGCCATCGACTGGGTGGTCTCCTGGTACTGGAACCCCCAGGGCGAGGTTGCCGACCGCGTGGCCGAGGCCGTCAATCACCTGTCGACCCTCATTTGCGATGGCGAGGCCGACCAGTCTGGTCTTGGGCCTCAGCTTATCAACCACATCCACCAACGCTCCCTGGCCACCAGGGCCGCTCTTGAAAGCCTGTTGCTCAACAGCCTGACCGGGCCCTCCGCGAGCCACTGAACGCCCCTTGTCATCGCCTGCCGATCTTTCGCGTATTTCATGGGCTCGGGCCGCCTACCTCGCGCATTCCATCCCTTTATTAGCAAGGAACGTTTACATGATGAATCTGTTTAAAACAGTTCTTGTGTCACTGGCGTTTTTCGGTGCCTTGTTCACGTCGTTCACGGCCCGCGCGGGTATTACCGACGCGGCCGCCAAGGCCACCGCTAAACAGCTCATGCGCACGTTCGGCAAAGAACTGGCTGGCGAGAGCGTAGAGTCGCTGGCTCAGCAGGTAACCCGGCTCTCGGCCCGTTACGGTGATGATGCCGTGGCCGCACTTCGTAAAGTGGGCCCCTCGGCCGTGCGCCAGGCCGAGCAGGCGGGTATATCGCCGGCCGTCTTCAAGCTCATGGCCCGCCAGGGAGATGACGCGCTTTGGATCGTTGCTCGCCCCCGGTCACTGGCTATCTTTCACAAGTTTGGAGACCCCGCCGCCGAAGCCCTGGTCAAACATCGACTGGTGGCTGAGAACCTGATCATTCGGTTCGATCAACCGGCCCTGGGTGCCCTCAATGCCGTCAACATACAAAACGCGCGTCGGTTGGCCATACTGGCTAACGACGGCCTGCTGCCGGCCTCTACCCACGCAGCACCGGCGCTTGGCGTTATTGCAAGGTACGGAGATCCCGCCATGGACTTCCTCTGGCGGCACCGTGCCGTGCTGGCCGGCGGTGCCGCGCTCACCGCGTTTCTTGCCAATCCCGAGCCATATCTCAACGGCACAATTCAACTGGCTGATCTTGCCAGTCAGCCTATGAGCGGTGTGGCGATGGAGGCGACCCGGCAGATTGCCGGCCCGCTGGGCTGGGTGCTTTCCGCCGTGGTTGCCGCCCTGCTCTTGCCCCTGGTCTGGCGGCGGTCCTTCGGCCGCTGGGCTCATGCTTCCAGGTTACAGCCCTGTGAATCAGAAGTTACCCCCGCCACTGTATCCAAGCCATTCTCGCCGAGTGTGTCATGAGCAAGATCCACAGCTATCTGGCGTATTCATTCACCCGCCTGGTGGGCGGCGGCCTGTTCTTCTTGCTTGCTGCTTTGGCCATGAACCTGCTTGGCAGCAGTCTGTACGCGCTGATAGAGAAGCGAATCAACCCCTGGCGGATCTTGTGCGGGTCGCTGGCTTTTCTTTGCCTGCTGGTCATTCTTCTGGCGGCGTTCGAGATCTGGATGTGGCCCCGTTTCAAACGCTGGCTCGGAGCGTTACTACTGCCTGGTCGGCAGGTTGGCCTGGTCGATCAGGCTGCGGATCTTCCACGCAAAGCACTGGTGCTGACGCTGAGTGTGAAATCTTCTGAAAGCACCAGTGCGCAACGCTACGTGATTGAGAAACTCAAACCGGCCTACTTGGGTTTGATTGGGACCGAAGAAACCCGCATGGCCGAGGCAAGCTTGCGGGCGAGCTTTCACCTCGACCAGGAAAACTCCCGAACGGTCATTGTCCATCCAGAAGACCTGGTGGAAATCCGCCATCGTTCCGGAGAGTTACTGGATTGGCTGACCGAGGAACTGCGGCTGGATCGTGCGGCCATTTGCCTCGACCTCACTGGCGGCACCGCCATCATGGCCCTGGGTGCTTTCCTGGCCGCCGAACAGCGGCAGATTGACACCTCGTACGTCAAGGTGCAGTGGAAGGATAAGCAGCCAGTTTCGGGTAGCCATCGCCTGTTACTGCCCACCCATTACCCCACGCGCTGACATGCCTGCCTTCCCTTTCAAGATTGTCCTTTGTTGATAGAAAATTTTTTATGAGCATACTTTACGTGAAACAGCCAGGAACCGTGGTTCGCTTACGCGGTGAATCGCTGGTCATTGATTGCCCCAAGCCGACCCCAGACGCACCTCCGTTGCCCCCCGTGCCCGATGTTGAACTGCACAGGCTTGAAGTGCTCGTTTTGGTGGGCGCGGTGCACGCCACCTCGGATGCCTTGCTTGCCTGTTCCGAACGGGGCATTTCTGTGGCCTATCTTACCAGGGGCGGTGCCTGCCGCGCCCGGTTGGTGCCCGCAGGCAATCTCAATGCCGATCTTCGGCTTCGCCAGTACACCCTTCATCAGCAAATCGATGCCCGGTTAGGTCGGGCCGTTGCCATTGTGAGTGCAAAAATTCATAACGCCATGGTCCGCCTGGGCCAGGTCAGTGAAGACCATCCGCATCGCCAACCGCTGGAAGCCGCCAGTGCCGCGCTCAGGGCCATGCGAGACCGCCTTTCAAGACAATTGCCCGAAGGCCGAGATTCCTTGCTTGGCCATGAGGGGCTGGCTGCCCGTACTTACTTTGAGGCCCTGAAACATGCGTTCCGGGGCTCGCTCTGTTTCGAGGCCAGGCGGCAACCTCCTGCGCCAGACCCGGTCAATGCGCTCCTCTCGTTCGGATACGTGCTTCTGGGAAACCAGATCACCGGTGCCTTGGAGGCACGCGGGCTTGACCCGGCGTTGGGCCTGTTCCATGAAATTCACCCCGGTCGAGAAAGCCTGGCGCTGGACCTGCTTGAAGAGTTCCGCCACCCGGTGGTTGATCGGTTTGTGCTTCGGCTTGTCAATTTGCGCATTTTCAAGCCCGAACATTTTGAGCCCGATGCCGAGCGACCGGGCGGCGTTCGGCTGACATCCACCAGTCTGGGCCGCTTCTTCCGGGAGTGGGAAGACAGCCTCGCCCGTCCGCTGCGTGCTGAAGCTGCTGATGAAGCCGGCATCAGGCCGCTCCCGGTGCGAGATCGCATTCAGTTCCAAATTGAGCGATTGGTGGCCGACCTGCGTGGCGGGCCAGCTTACCTTCCGTTTCGTGAACACCCCTGAGATTGGGAGAACCGACATGCCTGTTTCTGGCCCTGGTTTGCGCTACATGGTTTGTTATGATATTCCTGAAGATCGTCGCCGTACTCGCCTGGCCCGGTGCCTGGACGATTATGGAAGCCGGGTGCAGTACAGCGTGTTTGAAATGTTTCTAGACCAGGCGCTTTTTGACCGGATGTACGAGCAGATCCAAGGTTTGATAGATCTGGAAACCGACCGCGTTCATATCTACCCGCTTTGCGCCACTTGCGCATCCAAGATCTTGGTCCTGGGCACCACGGCCGATCAGCCGCGCCCGGGGACGGAAACTATCTTGATCTTTTGATTCGACAACTGGGGCGGCCTGGGTGAATTGGGTGGTTTTCTGTCGTGAAATGTTTTGATTCCGGAACCTCCCGAACGGTCCCAAGCCGGGGGTGGTTCCGGAACGCACCAACCGTTGGTGAGGTATTGACTTGCGGCAATCCATGTGCGAAAATCCTAAATCAGGTCAGTTGAAAACGGGTGCCGTTTTGGCGGTTCCGGAATGGTCGGTTGTAACCCTCATTCAGTTCACGGGTTGCGAACTACGGCCTCACTGATCAGTCCCCACCGCCGAGGGGATTGAAACGAACAAATGATATCGCAACCAACACTGCTAAAATCATCTCACTGATCAGTCCCCACCGCCGAGGGGATTGAAACTCATCCTACACGATGACCGCATTCAATGGTTCCGGCTCACTGATCAGTCCCCACCGCCGAGGGGATTGAAACAGGAGCAGGGAAGGGGGGTTTAGTCCACAGCCACCTCACTGATCAGTCCCCACCGCCGAGGGGATTGAAACGTAGAATTTGATTTCCGAAAGGGGAAATGTGGTGAAGCCCTCACTGATCAGTCCCCACCGCCGAGGGGATTGAAACCGTTAACCTGTCTCTCCTAGTCGAGGATGTGAGTTTGCCTCACTGATCAGTCCCCACCGCCGAGGGGATTGAAACTCTGGGCAGCAGATAGCGGAACGCATCATAGTAGGATTTCCTCACTGATCAG
This sequence comes from uncultured Planctomycetales bacterium, assembly GCA_903926465.1. GTDB lineage: Bacteria > Planctomycetota > Planctomycetia > Isosphaerales > Isosphaeraceae > CAIYJE01. Next base: position 262 of record CAIYJE010000014.1, on the reverse strand, counting down.
TCCCCACCGCCGAGGGGATTGAAACCCATCGCCACGGCAAGAACTGCGGACGTGGCATCCATCTCACTGATCAGTCCCCACCGCCGAGGGGATTGAAACCGTCCTCGCCCGTTTGTTTTGCGGCTACCGGACTAATACTCACTGATCAGTCCCCACCGCCGAGGGGATTGAAACGATTCGGAAGATGAACGAAGGAAAGGATTAACCTTTCTCACTGATCAGTCCCCACCGCCGAGGGGATTGAAACGTTACTTCCGTATCT
>CAIYJE010000013.1 GCA_903926465.1 uncultured Planctomycetales bacterium | reverse complement strand
CCCCAGGGCCGACACGGCCCCAGATGCGTCTTACTGAGCCCCCCGTCGCTGACGCTCCGGGCTCCGGTTTGGATGGAATGGCCACGGCTACCCCAGGGCCGACACGGCCCCAGATGCGTCTTACTGAGCCCCCCGTCGCTGACGCTCCGGGCTCCGGTTTGGATGGAATGGCCACGGCTACCCCAGGGCTGCTCGGCCCCAGTGGCGTCTTACTGAGCCCCCCGTCGCTCACGCTCCGGGCTCCGGTTTGGATGGAATGGCCACGGCTACCCCAGGGCTGCTCGGCCCCAGTGGCGTCTTACTGAGCCCCCCGTCGCTGACGCTCCGGGCCTCGGTCTGGTTTTGGCTATCACCCATGCATTCATTTCCGCCCGGTTGATTTCTCCCGATTCGGCCACGATACTGTTGGCATCAACCACATCCATGAAGCCTGACCCCAAGGATCAGCCGGTTCGAACTGGAAGCGCCGTGCCGGGAGCCCGTCTCGATGCCGCCCGCCCCCAAGACCAGCCTGACGTTGATGGCGCGGATTGCCGCCAGCGCGGACGATGCGTCGGTCTGGGCCGATTTTGTGGCAACCTACGGCATTCATGTGGTGAGCTGGTGCCGTCGCTACGGTCTGAATGATCCCGATGCGCATGACCTCAGCCAGGATGTACTGTTGCGCTTCTGGCGAGAGGCATCTCGGTTCCAGTATGATCCGGCCAGGCGGTTTCGTGCCTATTTGAGGCGGATCACGGAAGCCGCGCTTCATGACTGGCAGGCCGGCCTGGCAATTGGTGTTCAGGGCCAGGGAGGAACGCGTGTCCTCAAATTCCTGGAAGCCCTGCCCGCGCGTGAAGATCTGATCACCCGGTTGGAACAGGCGTTCGACCAGGAACTGTTCGAGCGGGCCAAGGTCGAAGTGCAGGCGCGTGTTGAGCCCCGCACCTGGGCGGCGTTCGAACTTCTGGCGGTCCAGGGGCTTTCAGGGCAGGAAGTTTCGGATAAAGTGGGTCTCAGTGTGAACCAGACCTACGTGGCGCGGAACCGCGTCCAGCGCATGCTGCGCGAGACCGTCGATCAACTGGAACTCAGCCTGCTTCAGCCATGACACCGCTCGACACTTGCCCAGACGAGCCCACCTGGCACCTCTTTCTGGCCGAAGGGTTGCCCGAGCCGCGGCAATCAGCGGTTCTGGACCATCTGGATGCGTGTTCGGCTTGCTCGGCCGAGTTGGCCCGGCGGGTGGCAAGCTGGAGCTTGAACGCGGACGACGGCACGGGTGCGGCCGGGGCACAGGCACAGTTACCGGGCGCCGGCTCGACCACGCAAGAAATAGTGGCTCGTCTCTGCCGGCCACCGTCCAGGTTGCTGGCGGCTGATGCCGATTCAGGAGCCGCCCTGCTTGCTGGGCCGCCCGAGATCCCTGGTCTGACCGATTTTCAGTTGATCAGCCGGGGCGGGATGGGGGTGGTTTATCGGGCGACCGAGACCGACCTTCAGCGGCCGGTGGCGGTCAAGCTGCTCTCGGCCGTGGGCCTGGCAACTCCGGCCGCCCAGGCGCGGGCCCGGCGCGAGGCCCAGATGCTGGCCCGGTTGCGCCATCCGCATGTGGTTCAGATCTACCGATCGGGCGAGGTCGACGGTGTGCCCTACCTGGTGATGGAATGGGTACCTGGCGGTACGCTTCAGGAACGGCTGGAACAGGGGCCGGTGCCGCCCGCCAAGGTGGCGACGATCGGCCGAGACCTGGCCCTGGCCCTGGCGGAAGCTCATGCGCTGGGGATCATCCACCGCGACCTCAAGCCGGAGAATATCTTGCTGGGTCCGCCCGCCAGGCCGGGTCTTCCGCGCGTGGCCAAGCTGGCCGATTTCGGGCTCGCCCGGCCCGACGCCCAAGATCAGGCGGCCGGCCTGACCGAGAGCGGCATGATCGTGGGTACGCCCTGCTATATGGCCCCCGAGCAGACCGGTCTGGACCCCTCTCTGGGGAACGTGAGCCCTGCGAGCGATATTCACGGCCTGGGCGCGGTGATGTATGCCATGATGACCGACCAGGCCCCGTACCAGGCCCGGACCACGCAAGAGTCATTGCAGAAGGCCGTTCAGGGCGCGGCCATACCGCTGGGTGCGCTGTGCCCCCGGGTCCCGATCGACCTGCGGACGATCGTCGAGAAGTGCCTGGAGCGGTCGCCCGCGCGGCGGTACCGATCGGCCGGCGACCTGGCCGACGACCTGACCCGGTTCCTGGACGGTCGGCCGATCCTGGCCCGGCCAATCTCGACGGTCGAACGGATCTCAAAGTGGGCGCGCCGCCGGCCCGTGGCTGCCGTGGCCGCGCTCTTGATGGTGGTTGGGACCGTGGCAGGAATCACGGAATTTGCCTATTTCCAGTACCGGATGTCGCAGTCGAATCTGGACCTGAGGCACGCGCGTGATACCACGCAGCAGGCGCTTGGCAAACTGACCGACGAGTCGGTGGAGCGCTTGATCAAGCGCGGCAAGGTGATTGATGAGGCCGACCGTGAGTTTCTTCAGCGGGTCCGCAACGATTACCTGAACTGGCCGCTGGAGCCCGATCCCGAGGCCGCCCTGCTCTTCCGCGCCAACGGACTCAGACGGATCTCGCAGCTTTTCTGGCAGGTGAATCACTACGAAGACGCCGTGCAGTGTGGCCGTGACGTGGTTGCCGCCCAGGATGAGGCTATCGGGCGCGGCTTGGGGTCGCGGGAATTATTCCGCCAGCACTTCGAGGACCTTCATTCGGTCAGCTACCGGCTCAATTCCATGAAACGGTATTCGGAATCGAGCGAGCTGTTGAACCACCTGATTGCCGAGACCAAGACGATTGTGGCGCCTGACGCAGAGTCGCGGATTCTTCTGGGTCGAGCGCTGGTGGGGGTTGGGTGCGACCTCAGTGACCAGAAAAAAGATGAAGAGTCGGTGCGCTGGATTGATGAGGGGCTGGACCTGTTCCGCCAGATTCGTGCCGAGTTTCCGGACCTGGCGTGGGGCCTGAAGACCGAGATCCGTTGCCTGTACAACGCGGCGATCTGCTCGCACCATGCCAACCGCCCTGCGGAACGCAAGGCGCGGATTGAACTGGAACTGGAGCTGGCCGAGGACGGGCTGAAGCGGTTTCCCGGCGAAGAGGCCGATTTCATGCAGGCGAAACTTCTGGCCCTGACCAGTATAGCCGAATTTTACCTGGAGCAAGGGGACGCGGAAACGGCCAGGCCGTGGGTGGAGCGCCGCGTCAGCCTTGCCTGGGAGGCGGTGGACCGATTCAAGGATTCCAGACAGATCCAGGACGACGCCATTCACGCGGCGGCCCAGTATTACACGGTTTGTTCGACGCTGGGTTCGCCCCAGAACGCGGCCATCGTGCTGGATTTGGCCGTGAAACTGGCGGCCCAGCGGGCCGAGGCCGAGCCCGCGGTGCTGTGGCCCAGCCTCTCGCTGGTGACCGCGCTTTTGCACCGAGCCGAGATGCGGGAACGAACCGGTCAACCGGCCGAGGCCCTGGACGATTATGATCGGGTGATCGCCCTGATGTCTCCCTGGCTGGATGTGCGGTTGCAAACGCGGTTGGATGAAGTCAAGAGTTTCCTGAGCTACGCCAATCAGCAGGCGGCTCAGTTGCATGCGCTGCAGGGGGACCATGTTCGTGCCATGAGCCTTCTGGAAAGTGCGATCAAGTACGCGGATTCCCAGACGGTTCCCGAGTTGCGTGAGGCGCTGGAGCAGCAGCGTCAGGCCACCTTGGCACAGGCTCAGCTCTGAGCCTTGGTTTTGGCCAGAACCCAGCGGCAACTTGCAAAGTCGGCCTGGAACGGTCACTCTGGTTGCTCGGTCACAGAAGACACTGCTAAACCATCAAGCCCAAGGAGCATGGCCGTGAAGCGCGAATCGTATTCGACCGGATCAAAGTGGGAACCGATCATTGGCTATGCAAGAGCCGTGAAAGTTGGTCCGTTTGTGTACGTCTCGGGTACCACGGCCTCGGGCGCCGATGGCAACCTGGTGGGTGTGGGCGATCCCCATGCTCAGACGGTGCAGATTCTCAAGAATATCGAAGCCGCGCTCAAAAACCTGGGCGCTTCCCTGGGCGACGTGGTGAAGACCCGGATTTACATGACCGATATCAGTCAGTGGGAAGAGGTCGGACGAGCCCACGGCGAATTCTTCAAAGAGAACCGCCCGGCCACGGTCATGGTCGAGGTCAGCAAGCTGATCTCGCCCGACATGCTGGTGGAGATTGAGGCCGAGGCCGTGCTGCCGGGCTGAGTGAAATGGCGGCGGGGAGTCTTGCCCTCCCCGGCCTCTTGAACTTTGCCCGGAACGGTCCTCAGCCTCGCGAATGACTCGCGACCAACCCTTAGTGATTTCCAGGGACTCAGATCCCTGGTTTCAGTCAGAGGGCTGTTCCGGTCAGTTTGGTTTGATCGGAGTGCTGGTTGGCCCCTTGGGTACGCCAAGTTGAGGAGCTGCGGCTGCCGCCGGGGCCGCAACAGGAGCCGGTGCCACCATCTGGTACTGCAAGTACTGCTTGTCCTGCTGCAAGTACTGGTAGGGGGTGGGGGTTGGGAAGACCATCCCAGGAGCCATACGATAAGGGGCAGCAACCGGGACAGGTGCGACAGCCACACCCAGGTTGGCGATCACCGGGCGTTGGATGGACTGGCGGTCCAGGATGAGTAAGTGAAGTACGCCTTGAGATTCCCTGATCGCGGCAAGTAGAGAATCATTGAAGGGGGTCGTGTATCTGCCGGCGGTCAAGATCGTGTCACCGGGATGTAAACCGGCTCGTTCAGCACTGCTTCCCGGAGTGACCGAGACAATTTGTAGCCCTTGGTAAACAAGGTTGCCAGATCGGACGTACACCGGCACGCTGTTCACCCCGAGTATGTAGGAGACGGGTGGAATGACGTTGGGAGTCATGATCGCGGTGTTGGTTTGTGGCAACGAGGCCGCCACCGCGGTTGGGGTCGGTGGGTTCTGGAGTTGGCCCAACACGTTTGTTGCCTGGCAGATCAACGTGATCATCGTGGCTCCGGTGAGCCGGCGATCCCAAAGTGTCATCGGTGTTTCCTTATGTGGCGGGGCGAATAATTATCCATCGCTCAAGAAGGCGCATGCACACCTCAAGAATCCCAGGACATGAAGTTGGGCACCACGGATTAACTGGGTGGCGAACTCATACGGTTGGGGGAACTCAACGATGACATACGGCTGGTATGCTAATCTTTTCCAGCGGATGATGCCAGACCCGCCGACTGCCTGTTACCATGATCAGATGATCATTCTGGGACCGGCGGGGGCCCCTCCTGGTCTCCACGGCGCGAACCGATGGGCGTACTTTCTACCCGGGCGATGCGAAGAAACGTTCCTCGGGGGTCAATGCTCCCAGGTGTGTGTTGTTTGTCCAGAAAATCAGCCGCCGCATTTGAGGCGAGTCTGAAGCTGGGCCAAGCCGGGGAAAGCTTGCATGACGTCTGATCTTGAACGGAATCTGCTCCTTGGTCTGATGGGGGTTCAGGCCGGTCTTATCGATCATTGGGGATTCCTTGCTGCCTTCGAGGCGTGGAATCAGGACCAATCCCGGTCGCTGGTTGATCAGCTCGTGGAGCGGGGGGCGTTGACGCTCGTTGACCGAGGAATTGTGGAAGCGATGGTCGCTCGGGAACTCGAGGCTCGGAGCGAGCGTACGACCCTGGAGGATGGCACCCAGGCATGGGACGGGGCATTACCCGTTGAGGCGGGCGTGACGGAGGGTTGCGAGTCCACAGAGACCGCGCTGCATCCGCTGTCGGATTCGAGCGGAGGGGATGGCAGGGGTGGCACCACTCATGACGCGGGCCGGTCGACCTCCACAGGGCACCGGTTTCGGGTGCAGCGAGCGCATGCGCGCGGTGGCCTGGGAGCTGTCTTTGTCGCCATGGATACGGAACTGAATCGGGAAGTTGCACTCAAGGAAATCCTCGATAGTCAGGCCGATAACCCGATCAGCCGTCAGCGGTTCTTGCTCGAGGCCGAGATCACGGGCGGCCTGGAGCATCCCGGGATCGTGCCGGTCTATAGCCTGGGCCGTCATGGCAACGGTCGGCCGTTCTATGCGATGCGTTTCATCCGCGGCGATAGTCTAAAAGTTGCCATCCGGAAATTTCATCGCGGTGACTCGGGCAGGAATCCGGGTTCCAGATCGCTGGAACTACGTCAATTGCTAAGACGGTTCCTGGATGTGTGCAACGCAATCGAATACGCGCACCGGCGAGGGGTTCTGCACCGAGACATCAAACCGGCCAATATCGTTCTTGGCAAGCATGGCGAGACCCTGGTCGTGGATTGGGGGCTCGCCAAGGCACTTGGGAAAACCGACGAGTTGACCGACGGTGATGAGGCTGCGTTTGTTCCGAATTCCGCGAGTCGATCTTCCGAGACGCGTGCGGGTCGGGCGCTGGGAACACCCGCGTATATGAGCCCGGAGCAGGCGAATGGCGACCTGGAATCGCTCGGACCTGCGACCGATGTTTATTCACTGGGCGCAACACTTTACTGTTTGCTCACGGGTCAGGATCCGTTTCAGGGGAGCAGCGTTCAGGAAATTCTGGGTGCGGTGGGCGAAGGGCGAACCCCTCCGGCACCGCGAAAACTCGATCCCTCGATTCACGCGTCGCTGGAAGCCGTTTGTCTCAAGGCGATGTCCCATCGGCTTGGGGATCGTTATCCGTCGGCACGGTTCCTTGCAGAGGACGTGGAACGCTGGCTGGCGGATGAGCCGGTGACCGTGAGGCGCGAATCTTTGCTGGAACGTTGGCGACGGTGGGCACGGAATCATCGCACGTTCATCATGGCCGGAACGGCCGGCTTGTTGATGGCCTTGGTCGGCCTGGCGGCGGTTTTGGTGGTGCAAACGCAGGCTCGGAACTCACTGGCAGTCCTGAATGATCAACTGATGGACCGGGAAAACTTGGCGATCAGGGCGGTGCAACGCTTCGGAGACGCAGTCGCCAATCAGCCAACTCTGAAAAATACCCCTTCGCTGGAAGAGCTACGAAAGCAACTTCTGAAGGAGCCACTGACGTACTTCCACGAATTGTGTGGCCGTTTGCAATCTCAGAAAGACCTCCGGCCAGAATCTCTCGACCGGCTGGCATCCGCGGCGTTCAAGCTTGGATATCTGGCCAACGAGATCGGGGACCAAGAGGGTGCCCTCCCGCCGTATCTGGAGTCGGAACAACTTCGCAGAAAACTGGCCCAGGACTATCCCCAAGCGGTCAAATTCCAGAGAGAACTGGCCGCTACACGAACGAATCTCGCGATTCTTTATTCGGAAACCGGAGAGCTGGACCAGTCGTTAAGGGCATTCGTGGAGGCTCTTTCGATTTACAACCGACTGGTCCAGGCGGATTCGAGCTCCTTGGAGCTTCGTGCCGGACTGGCAACCGGCCACAGCAATCTGGGAGATCTGTTCAGAAAACTGGAGCGGCCGGTAGAGGCCTTGGAGCAATACGAGGAGGCCCGCAAGATCCAGGAGTCCTTATGCGCAGACGCCCCCCAAACGACCGATTTTGACAGTGGACTGGGGGATACGCTGAACAAAACGGCTCTGATTGACATGGAAGCCGGACGATTCGAAGCCGCCCACGGCCGTCTGATTCAAGCGATCGCCAGGCAGCGTAGGACCCTCAAGGCCCAACCGAAAGATACCCAGAGCCGGATTTTCCTGGTCGATCATCTGAGCAACCTGATTCAGGTGGCAAAACATCTGGGCCACGAGCAAGAGGCCGTGGATGCGGAAAACCAGTTGGAGGAACTCAGGGCCGGTGACCCCCGTTACGCTGCGCTTGTCGCCAGGCTCCAAGATGTGCTTGCGGGGGCGGAAGTTCGAGACAGCGCCGAACGGATCCGTTTAGCCGGGCAGGCTTACGAAACGAAATTCTATGCCACGGCCGTGAAGCTCTGGGGCGAGGCGATCGTGGCGCAACCGGCTCTCGGCGATGACCGGATCGCTCAGGTTCGTTACAATGCCGCGTGTGCGGCCGCGCTGGCTGCTTCCGGCGAGGGCAGGGACAACACGGCCCTCAAGCAAGCCGATAAGCATCGATTACGTGGACAGGCGCTTGCCTGGCTCCAGGAGGAACTCTCTGCCTGGACCAGCCTGATGGACGATCCCCTGCCCGCCCGGCGTACCAGAAGCCTTCAGGTGCTGCGGTATTGGAAGCAAGATCCGGAACTCGCGTCGGTCCACGATCCGAAGGCCCTCCTGGAATGCACGGAAGCTGAACGTTTGGCCTGGCAATCCTTCTGGGATCAGGTGGATCGCCTGCTCGCGGGGGCTGTACACTGACCGTGCTTGGGGACTCTTTTGGTTGGTATTGAGAGCGACACCCTATGTGACTGGTTTTTTGAAAATCGAAAAAACGATACCTTGACAGTCTGTATGGTTACGGTAAGCTGTTAGTCTTCGATTCGACGCAGTGAGATCATGCGCCTGTCGCCACGGCTAGAGTTGTGTGGAACGTCGTCCGTACGCGTTCCGGGCCGGCCGGGTCGGGTATTCCCAGGAACGAATTTTACAAACTCATGCCCACGATCAATCAGCTCGTACGCTCGCCACGCCGGCCCAAGCTTTACAAGAGCAAGTCTCCGGTACTTGAAGGCTGCGCTTTCAAGCGTGGCGTTTGCTTGCAAGTCAAGACGATGACCCCGAAGAAGCCGAACTCGGCACTTCGTAAAGTCGCTCGTGTTCGCCTTTCCAACGGCAAGGAAATCACGGCCTACATTGGCGGTGAAGGCCACAACCTTCAAGAACACTCGATCGTGCTGATCCGTGGTGGTCGTGTTCGCGACCTGCCAGGTGTGCGTTATCACATCGTTCGTGGCGTGCTGGACTGTCGTGGCGTGGACGACCGCAAGCAAGCTCGCTCCAAGTATGGAGCCAAGGCCAAGTCGGCCCCACCAGCCAAGGGTGCGAAGGGTGCCAAGGGCGCTCCACCAAAGAAGAAGTAATTCATTCCCGGGCTAAGGCGCTGTGTTTCGCGGTGATTCGTTCCCGCCCTTCGCCTTGCCTGGACTATCGTTTTGATTTTGCGACCACCGAGTTACCGTATCGTTCAGGAATTTTCCGACCATGGCTCGTAAACCGACTGCTAGCCGATCTCACCTCCGGCCTGATCCCCGTCACGGCTCCAAGCTTGCCAGCAAGTTCATCAACTGCGTGATGCAGGATGGCAAGAAGAGCGTGGCCACACGCGTTTTCTATGACGCCTTGGACGTTGTCCAGAAGAAACTGCCCAACGAAGAAGTGATCGAAGTCTTCACCCGGGCCGTTGAAAACGTGATGCCGATGATCGAAGTTCGCTCCAAGCGCGTGGGTGGTGCCACCTACCAGGTGCCGATGCAGGTCAAGAAGACCCGTCAGCAGACCCTGGCCATTCGCTGGCTGCTGTTGGCCGCCCGTGAAAAGAAGGGCCGCCCGATGCACATCAAACTGGCCGACGAATTCGTAGCCGCCTATAATCGTGAAGGTGCTGCGATGACCCGCCGTGAAAACGTGCACCGCATGGCCGACGCCAACAAGGCCTTCGCTCACTTCGCCTGGTAAGACTAGCGTCCATTGAGCTTGGCTGGTGGTCATGCCTCCCCGATACTTAGTATAGGGCGGCCGCATTGGGGAGTTATCCTCGATGGGGTCGCCTTTGTCGTTTCCTGCCGGAGAGCTTCCATGGCAACCGTGGTATTGATGACGGCCGAGGAACTACTCGCCCTGCCCCTCGATGGCATGGACCGCGAACTGATCCAGGGCGAACTTCGGGAGCGTCCCATGACCCTGCGGAACCGTGTTCATAGCGCCATTGAGGCCCAGGTGACCATTGCCCTGGGGGTCTGGCTCCAATCCCAGCCTGAACCGAGGGGCCGCGTGGTTTCCGGAGAGGCTGGGTTCCGGCTCAGGCGAGCCCCAGACACGGCGGTCGGGATCGACGTGGCCTATGTCTCGGCCGAGCAAGCGAACCTGGTCATGCCCTCATCGACGTTGTTCGAAGGGCCGCCGGTGCTGGCGGTTGAGATTCTCTCACCCTCGGACAGCCAGGAAGCGATTGAAGAGAAGGTGTTTTTGTACCTGGAGCTGGGAGTGGCCGTCGTATGGGTGGTTCAGCCCCGGTTCAAGACGGTCACCATTCATATGCCTGGTGTTGAGCCCCGGATGGTGAGTGCGTCTCAGGAGTTGACGGCCGAGCCGCATCTGCCAGGGTTCCGGGTGCAGGTGGCCCGGCTGTTTGCCTGAGCTATTCGGCCTTTGACCACGCCTTTCGATTCAGAGCAGGCCGTATGAGCGCGGAAATTCGTCCACTTCAGGCCGACGATCTTGAGCCGCTGAGTCAATTCCTGTGCGCGGGGTTTCACGCGGTGGCGGGCTCGCCATTTGCGGCGGTGGACGTGCTGCGATGGAAGTACCTGGAAGCACGGCCAGGGACAATGGCGGAGAGGATGCCCCGCTCTTGGGTGGCCTGTGATGCGCAGGGAGCGATTGTGGGCCATGTTGGAATTTGGCCCACGCAGCTGCGTGTGGTGCGTGCGGGTACATTGGAGCAAACGGTTCCCACGCTGCACATGCTGGACTGGCTGGGTTCGGCCGAGCATCGCGGGGTGGGTGCACGCTTGATGCGTCAGGTGCATGGGTTGGTGGATACGCAGTATGCGTTTGGGGGCACGGCGGCGGGTCGCCAGGTGGTGGGTCGTTCGGGGTATCAGCCCATGCCCGAGGTGCCGGTTTTTCGTCGGGTTTTGAAACCTGGTTTTCATCTCCGAGAGGGTTCGGTGGCCGGTCCGCTGGTGAAACGAGCGGCGCGCACCGCCCGTGACCTGGGTCGTCGATGGGTTGACCGGCCGGGTCGTCCTGGCCTGGTGGTGGAAGTGGAGCCCGTGCCGGCGTTTGGGACAGAAGAGGACCTTCGGTTGACCTGCCTGGGGATGGATCTGGTGTTTCCCGGCCGTGAGGCCGCCGAGCTGAACGCCTTGTTTGCATATCCCAGGGGTGGTATCACCGGCTGGCGGGTGTGGGAAGCGGGCCGGCCGGTTGGTACGGCCGTGCTTTCGGTTCAGCCACGGGGCGTGATCCGGGCCGGCAAGATCGCCGATCTGTTCTTGGAGCGGGCCGATGTGGAACTCTGGCATGCGGCCTGCCTGGCCCTGACCCGGGAACTTGTCCGCCAGCAAGCGGATGAGGCGGTGGTCTGCGGCTCAACCCCCTGGGCGGCCGAAGGGTTCCGACGGGCCGGGTTTCGGCCTGCATTTGGGCTTCAGTTTCAGCTTCGAGACCGAACTGCGGTTCTCCCGCGCGACCTACCGTATCATCTTGGGTTCGTGGAAGCCGACTACGCCACCTTGGCCTGAGTGGGATCGACTGCCTGGGGACCTCAGGGCCACAATGGGGCGGTTTGCTGGTGGTCTGGGCCTTGCACAAACTCTGGGGCAACCGCCCAATGCTTTTGTCAAACAAGCGAGCGAGTGTTGCCGCGACCCTTGGCCACCTGGGGATAGTGCGTCTGATCGAGCGGTTTGGGCGCAAGCCTGGGCTGGTGAGCCTGGTGTATCATCGGGTGGGTGAGCCAGCCCGCGAACCGTTTTACCGCCCGTTGATTTCGGCCACCCCTGCCGTTTTCGAGCGCCAGATGCGTCGGGTTCGTGATGCGTTCCGGGTGATTCGCCTGGAAGAGCTTGAGAGCGGTGGGCTGCTGGACGATTCCGGCCAGCTTCACCTGACCGAGCCGACCGCCTTGATCACGTTCGATGACGGCTATCGAGATAACCTGACGCTGGCCGCACCCATTCTGCAAAGCCTCCAGCTTCCCGCCACGCTGTTCGTGACCACCGGGTTTGTGGGTGAGCGTAGGCTCTTGCCCTGGTGGGATCGGGTGGCGTACGCCGTCCAGGCGTCGCCTCGTTCCGAGATCACGGTCGATCAGCCGCTGGCGGCCACGCTGTCCCTGACCGGCGACCGGTCACATGCCGTTCAGCGGCTCATCAACGCGTTCATTGCCCGGGGCTGGTCGGCCGACGAGGCGGAATTGCAAGAGCTGGAGACGCGAACCGGGATTGATCTGGAGCTGCGGGATGCGCTGGTGGATCAGCTTTTCCTGGGCCGGGGCGAGTTAGAGCAGTGGGTTGCTTGCGGGTTCTCAATTGGGGCCCATACCCAGAGCCATCGTCGGCTGGCGGGCCTGGCTGAGAGCGAGCTGGACCTGGAACTGGCCGGTGCTCGCGCTCAACTCGAACTGTGGCTGAACAACCGAAAGGTTGCTTCGGTGGCGTATCCGTATGGAGGCCCAGACGCCTTTGACGACCGGACCAAGCAGGCGGCGGCCTGGGCTGGGTACAGGCTGGGCTTTGTGCTTGATCCCCATCAGACGCGACCAGGTGACTCCAACGATCGCTGGGCGTTGCCCCGGTTTGCCGTGGGGCCCGCCGATTCCGCGGCCTTGCTCCGGGCCCGCCTGGCTCTGGCCTGTTGGCTCAACCGGTCGCCGCTTTAATGCCAAAGGATGGACCCGATGGACGGTCTGGATAACATGGACAGGAATGATGAGCCAAACCACCGTAAATCCATGGTCTTTCTGGTCCATCCCGTCCATGGCAGTCCATTCTTTTCTTGTTAAACCGCTGTCACAAAAGATTCGATTGCCCCGTATCATCAGATGACTTAGGATGATACAACGGCCTTCTGACCCTGAGCCGTTCGAGGAGTGTCGAAACGTGCTCCCAGCCCTGATCTCTCGCTGGCTCCAGCCAAGCTCTCACGGGACTTCCGGCAATCCGGACCAGGCTCCGGTACGGCCTCGGTCAAGTGGAGCAGCCGCAGCCCCTTCCATTGCTGGCAGTGTGGTGGCCCACCTGTCGCTGATCTTGCTGCTGGCGATGATTGGCCATGCCGCCAACTCGGAACAGAAGCCGCCCGACCTCAAGACCGAGATTGTGAACGCGAACCTGGCCGACTTCGCCACACTTGAGGCAACGTCGACAGCCGAAGTGGAAGACACGAGTTTGACGCCCGTGGGGGGCTCGTTCGCGCCAGAGACCTCGGCGTTTCTGTCTGAGAAATTTGACCCCAGCAGTCGCTCGTCGGTTCCCAATCCCACGGCCACGCCCGTGCAGCCGCCGGATGCCAAAGAGAATACGGTCGAGGTGGCGGGGGTGTCGCTGCCCAAGCCGACCAAGCTTGATATGTCGGTGGCCATTGCGGGCAACGGCTCTGAGCATGTGGAAAATGTGGAAGGGGCCGTGGATCGGGTGGCCGTGGAAATCGCGCGCCGGATGGAGGACGGCCCGACCTTGGTGGTGTGGGCGTTCGACGCGTCTGGCAGCTTGCTGGCCGAGCGGCAGCGGTTGGCCGATTACATTGCCAAGGTGTATGAGCATATTGCCCAGTTCGACCAAAGTCAGTTGCTGGAGCAAGATGGCCTGCTGACCATGGTGGTGGCGTTTGGCGAGAACCGGAAGTTGATGACCGAGAAGCCCACCGCCGACCGGGCCGAGATTATCCAGGCGATTCGCAATGTGCCACTGGACAAGTCGGGTCTGGAATCAACCTTCCGGACCGTGGGTGAGATTGCCCAGAAATTCGGGCATTACAAACAAGACAAGACCATCTACCGAACCATGACCGTGGTGGTGACCGACGAGGTGGGCGACGATGAAGACCTACTGGAACCAGCCATTCTGGCCGCCAATGCCGCCAAGATGCCGGTGTTTGTGCTCGGTTCCGCCGCACTCTACGGCCGGAAAGACGGGCTCATGGATTACACCGACCCTGAGACCAAGGAAACCTATCGAGGTTTGACGGTCCGCCAAGGCCCTGAAACCGCGGTGCTGGAAGGGATCCGACTGCCCTACTGGTTCGATGGCGACCAGTACGAGATGCTCGATTCCGGATTCGGTCCCTACGGGCTATCTCGTCTGGCCGGCAGCACCGGTGGCATTTACTTCATCACCCGGTTGGGTGGGCATCGCATCAACTTCGACCCCGATGGAATGCGTGAGTACAAGCCTGACTGGGTGAGCAAAGAGGATTACCTGGCCCTTCTCCAGAAGAACCCAATGCGCCGGGCCGTGATGCGGGCCGGGAATGTAACCCAGCAAAACCTGCCCAAAATGCCCACGTTCACCTTCCCTTCGCTGGAAGATCCCGCGTTCAAAGAGATCATGAGTACGGGCCAGGAAGCGGTGGCCCGCATGCAATACACCGTGGATGAAGCGCTCGGGGTGGGCATGGGGGCCGGTGGCGAGCCCACACTCATGAACACTGTGCCGTTGCGCGAGCGTGAGCCATCCAGACGGTGGCAGGCCCAGTATGACCTGGTGCGGGGTCGGTTGCTGGCCATGAAGATTCGCTGCATGGAGTACAACTACGCGTGTGCTCGCATGAAGAAAGACCCACCCAAGTTCAGCAAGCCCAAATCCAACGCCTGGCGGATGACCCCCGATTCCGAGGTTCATCTGAAAGACAAGGAAATCGAGCTGGCCAAAGAAGCTCGAACCCTGCTTGAACGGGTCATCAAAGAGCATCCTGGTACCCCCTGGGCCCTGCTCGCCCAGCGCGAGTTAAAGGACCCGCTTGGTCTGAAGTGGGTAGAGACCTACGTTGCACCACCGCCCCCGCCCCGTGAGGGAGACGGCGGCAACGCCGCGCCAGCCCGGCCCATGCCGCGCATGCGACCCGCCCAGCCGCCCAAAATCTGACGGCAGCCGCTGCATTCTGGAAGCCGGAGTCTGCTCACGCTGCTTGCCGGCGAACCGGTTCTGCGCGGTTCGCCTGGCTGAGTTCGCTTGGACTCTCTGCGCCCTGGACGGCTCGTTTTCCGGTTTTGCCAGACCAGAAATCGAACATTCGTCTGCACAGAATCGTCTGTAGTTGAAAAGCACTCACAATTCATCGCCTTGGCTGATCCACGCTGGGATCCCCTGGGAGCGGTCACATGACCGATCGGGATTCATCGATCACTCTGGCCGATACGGTGGCAGATACTTACGCATTGGCCAATCCGTCCTCGCCTGGGCCTCCTACCAGCGTTGAACCGAGCCCTCTACTTGTTCCTCGCACAACACCGGCCGCCGAACCGGCTGAACCTGGCGGTTTGCTGGAACGCATGCATGAGACCGGCCTGACGACCACCCTGCCCGCCTGGGGTGTGTCGGCCATTGTGCATTTCCTGCTCCTCAGCGTTCTGGCCATGGCCACCATTGCGCCTCACCTTCAGCGCACTACGCGGTCGATTGACGCAGCGCCGTTTGATCCCAGGCTCTCTGGCCAGCAAACCGAGGAAATGCTTTCGATTCTGGCCGACCCGGCCGAGGTGGAACGAGATCAGGCGGTTGGACCGGTCTCAACCAGCCTGGTTCCCTCAGGTGCTTCCGGTTTCGCCGGCCTGACCACCACGGGTTTGCCTACCCCCGCGGCCGAGCTGACGAACCGCGGCCCAGGCGCTCCCGGGGCGGTTTCCGGCTCTGACCAGCCCCGTTTCAAGCTGGGGATGCAACTTTCTTCGATGGCAAGTGTGTTACCCACTCAACCAGCCTTGGACCTGAATGCCGGCGGCAAAATTGCCGGTAACGTGACCCAAGAGACCGGCAGTATTGGCGAAGCACTTGACCAGCTTGCACGCGAGATCTTGCGGCACCTGGAACAGAACAAGCTGACCGTGGTCTGGTTGTTTGATGAGTCGGGCAGTATGCGAGACGACCAGCAGGCGATCAAAGACAAGTTCGACCGGGTAGCCTCGGAGTTGAACCTGAACCTGGACGCCGACCGTCAATCGGCCGGCGCTCTGAACCATCTGGTGGTTGGTTTTGGGGTCAGCCTGCACTATGAGTTGTCCAAGCCGACCAGTGATCTGGACGAGATTAGCCGGGCCATTGATCGGTTACCCGTGGATGAGACCGGCATTGAGAACACCATGGGCGCGCTCCAGCAGGTGATTTCCAGTTGTAGCCGGCTGATGACCCGGGACCGGAAGCTGATGATTGTGCTGGTAACCGATGAGTCTGGCGACGACGGCGGCGAGGTGGAAGATACGCGCCGGCTGGCCATGAGCAAACATGTGCCGATCTATGTCATTGGTCGCCAGTCGATGTTTGGATACGATCGTGCGCACCTGCTCTATATTGACCCCGTGACCGGCGACCATTACTGGCCGGCCATTCATCGGGGTCCAGAAACGGCATTCCCGGAAACCCTGCAATGGGACGGCTTGCATGAGCGCAGGGATGAGCAGCCTTCGGGGTTTGCACCCTATGAACTGGCCCGCATTGTGAAAGACTCTGGCGGGATTTACTTCTTGCTGCCCAGTGAAGAGAATACGCGGGTTCACCAGCGGGAAAAAGCGTATTCCATGCGGACGCTCAAGGAGTACGTGCCAGATTCCAGGAGCCGAGACGAGTACCTCAAGCAGCGAAATACGTCGGAGTTGCGTCGAACGCTGGCCGAGATTATCGAGCAAACTCGGGGCGTGGATTACAAACGTCATTTCCCCGTGGACCTGAGCGAACTGGAGACCGCGATTGGCAAGGCGGCGCCATTGGCGCAACAGCGATTGAAGAGCCTGATGGCCATGGAAGACCGGCTCCGTAGCCTGAAGTTTGCCCGCGATCATGAGCCTGAGCGGCGCTGGCAGGCGCACTATGATCTGATTTTGGCTCAGATCGTGACTTATCAAATCCAGGCCTATGAATATCTGGCTTGCCTGGATGAAATGGTAACGCTGGCCGGACAAGGCAAGCTGGTGCCGGAGAAACCTCAAGTGGCCGGTGAGCGCAAAAGTGAGTGGGTGCTGGACCATGCTCGCCCGATGAAGGCCCCCAAGCACGAGACTGAGAAAAAGGTGGCCGAGGCCACCGCCCTGCTCCAGGCCGTGATCAGCAAGCACCCGAAAACCCCCTGGGCCGACCTGGCACAAGATGAGCTGGACCGGGGTTTTGGCGTGGCCCGGCGCGAGTGGAGTTACAACCCCAAGTACACCGAGCGCAACCGACTGGTGCCCAAGTACTGACACGAGCGAGCTTGAGATTCTCCTCCGCTCGCAACCCGTCGCGTGTACAAGTGCTGCTTTGCCTCCCCTCAGGTATTTGCCCGTCAGGTTTGCTATATTCTTCTTCAGACGCGTGCCAGACACCGAGTCGGACTTGACCCGTTGTGCTGAGCAGGTTGCGTTCAGTCCGGAAAACCAAAACGCTTGGGGGTCGGTCCGTGGATAGCGTGCAAACCATCAATCCTGCATGGAGCGTTTTCGCAAACGTGGATCTACGGCCGATGATTCGTACGGCGCTTGCGATTGGTCTTTGGGTCCCAAGCGTTCTGGCGGGAACCGGGCTTTGCGACTCCAGTCCAGAAGGCCAGACGGCTCCCCCGCCGCTCCACGTGGCTGGCAACCATCTGGAAGATGGCAGTGGCCATGTGGTCCGCCTTCAAGGGGTGAACATCCCCAGCCTGGAGTGGGACCCGGCCGGTGACCATTTCCATGCCTCGCTCGATCAGGCGCTCGAGGTCTGGCATGCGAACTCGATCCGGATTCCGCTGACCCAGGATTTGTGGTTTGGCTATTTCAAAGGGGCCCGCGCCGCTGACAACGGCCAGGCGTATCGCGAGCAGTTAGACGGTATCGTTCAGAAGATTGCGGAGAAGCACGCCTACGTGGTGCTCGACCTGCACTGGTCAAACGGCGGCCAGTGGGGGAAAAATGTCGGCCAGCACGCCATGCCCGACGACAACAGCGTGCTCTTCTGGAAAGATGTGGCCGCCCGCTACGCCAACCACCCGGCGGTTCTGTTTGACCTTTATAACGAGCCGCACGATGTGACATGGGATGTCTGGCAAAAGGGCGGCGAGATTGACGAACGCAACGATGATCCTGCACGCGGGCTGCACCTCACCTATCACTCGCCTGGCATGCAGGCCCTGCTCAATACGGTGCGAGCCACCGGTGCCAGGAACGTGGTGGTGGTTGGCGGCCTGGACTGGGCCTATGATCTGCGGGGAATTCTGGATGGTCACGCCCTTTCGGATAACCAGGGGAACGGGGTCATGTACGCCACCCACCTCTACCCCTGGAAGAAAGACTGGAGCGCGAATGTGACACCGTTGATCGCCCGGTACCCGGTGTTTGTGGGCGAAGTGGGCACCAAGCCCTGGAAGCCCGGCGAACCCGCCCATGAGAACGTGTATACAAAAACCTGGGCCCCGGAAGTGATTGCCTATATCCAGCAGCACCAGTTGAGTTGGACAGCCTGGAGCTTTCACCCGGGCGCGAACCCCTGTCTGATCCAGGACTGGAACTACACGCCCACCCCCTACTGGGGTGCCTACGTGCTGGAAGCTTTGACGAAGCCCTGAACAGACAGCAGGAAAACTTGGCCCTGTTACGTGTATTTCTTCAGCCTGCCCCAAGGCGGTGGCGGATCTCGTTCCGAATTCACTCCCGGTGGGGGCTCTCTATTTTGAGTCTGTTCTCAGAGCGGTAAAACGGTGCTGGATGGTGCGTCCATCTCACCGCCTCTGCTGACATTTCTTCATGAGTGCCAACATGACCGACGCCGCAATTCTCGACCCTCACCAAGCGGAAGCATTTGCCACTTTGATTGATCAGGTTGGGCGTAAGAGTACCAAGATACCCGCCGAGAAATTGGTGCAGCATGTGATGCGCATCGTACCGGCCGACGAATGGCCGGTCCGGGTGGCGGCCATGGATGCACTGTTGCGCCGGCTTGAATTTGCGCATCGCGATGAGCTGCGCATCGAGTCACGGCCCGAAGGGGGGAAGTTACTTGGCCCTTACGGCACGCGCAGGAAGGGGAGTTCGGGCACACGGCCGTACAGAACCGTGATTCAGGGCGTTGAACCGATGAGCACCAGTTGCGATTGCCCCGACTTCGTCCAGAATTCGCTGGGGCTTTGCAAGCACACGCTCACGGTGCTCGAATCCATTTACGAAAAGCCCAGGCGTCTGGATCGGGCCTTGCGAGAACAGGAATCGCTGGCCGCCAACCCGCGTGTGGGTCTGAGCTGGGACCCGATCCGGCCGCTCAGTGGGGCCGGCGACTGGCTGGAACGCGTGGTTTATCATCCGGCTCTGGATGGCAAGGCACCCACCTCCGAGAAACGTGCCCGCGCGCTGGCACGGTTCAAGCCGTTGGGTCGCTCCAATGTCTGGGCGCTGGCCGGTAGCCATACCGCTGACCCCGTTAAACGCCTGAGGCTTGTCGATGACCTGCTCGTGCTCATGCCGTCTCGCACGGCCCGCGCAACCGATGCTCCCGCGCTCCGTAGCTTGCTCCAGGCCGAACGAACCCGCCTGGGACGGATTGTGGCCCATGCCGTGACCAAGACCGAGATCCGCGCGGCCTACAAGCGGATCAAGCGGCCCCTCTACCCCTATCAGCGTGAAGGGGTCGAACGCTTCCTGGCGACCGGCAGTCTGCTCCTGGCCGACGACATGGGCCTGGGTAAGACCGCTCAGGCGATCGCCAGCGTGGATCTTTTGATGCAAACCAAGCGTGTGCACAAGGCCCTGCTCATCGTTCCCGCCAGCCTGAAGCCGCAATGGGTCCGGGAATGGGCTGCCTTTTCGGACTTGCCGATCATCATGGTCGAAGGGTCGCCCACCGAGCGGCAGGCAACGTATCAATCCACCTCGTCGGGCGTTTTGCTCATCAATTATGAGCAACTGATCCGCGACGTCGATACGGTAATGGCCTGGGTGCCCGGCGTCGTGGTGCTGGACGAGGCGCAGCGGATCAAGAACTGGGCCACCAAGACCGCGCACGCGGTGAAGCGGCTCTCGCCGCCCTTCCGACTGGTGCTGACCGGCACCCCCATGGAGAACCGGGTCGAGGAACTGGCGTCGATCGTCGAATGGGTCAATACGCATGCGATCGAGCCCAAATGGCGGCTGTCGGCCTATCACTCGGTGCGCGCGGACGGCCGCAGTGAGATCGTCGGCGTTCGGAACCTGGACACGCTTCGTGTACGCCTTCGCCCCTGCATGGTCAGACGCGTACGCCAAGACGTTCTGGACCAGCTCCCACCCCGCACCGATACCCGGATTCCTGTTGAAATGTCTGCGCCTCAGCGTGAAGAGCATGACTCACTGATTGCACCAATCGCCTCCATCCTTCAACGCGCCTCCAAACGCGCACTCACGCAGCCCGAATTTCTTCGATTGATGAGCTTGCTGACCACCCAGCGGATCATTTCCAACGGCTTGGCTCAGCTTCGGTTCCAGGAGGTTTGGCCAGCCCTGAGCCAGTGTTCGCCTGAGGAAAGTGTGATCCAGGGGCTCTCGGCTCCCAAGTTGCTGGAACTGCGGCAGATTGTGCGTCAGGTGGTCCTGGAACAGGGGCGTAAGGTGGTGATCTTCAGTCAGTGGCGGCGGATGCTTGCCCTGGCGCATTGGTCTATCAGCGATCTCTTACAGGGAGAGAAGCTCCGCGCCGGCTTCTTCACGGGTGCCGAAGGTCAGCGCCGCCGGACCCAGAATATAGTGGAGTTTCACGACGATCCCCAGTTCCGCATTTTGCTAGCCAGCGATGCCGGCGGCGTAGGCCTGAACCTTCAGCGCGCGGCCAACTGCGTGATCAACCTGGAACTGCCCTGGAATCCCGCCGTGCTCGAACAGCGCATCGGCCGCATCTACCGCCTGGGCCAGGAACAGCCAATCGACGTATATAACCTCATCAGTGAGCAAGGGATCGAATCACGAATTGCCAGCCTGGTCGGCACCAAGCAAGCCTTCTTCAAGGGCCTGTTCGACGGCGAGAGCGACGCCATCCAGTTCGAGCAATCGGGCTCGTTCCTGTCCAAGGTTCAAACCATCTACGGCGAACAGGTGGTGGCTAGTGGATCCACCACCGACGATTTCGAGATCGCCGAGCTACCAGACCCGGATACGGAATCGGACGAGATCGACGCCGAGGTCACCGACCCTTTCGCGCCAATGATCGACGCCGGAGATGAATCGCTGGTCTCCATCCAGAAGGAACGAGCCGAGGTTGGGGGCGAACCCGCGTCTGTTGCGGCCACTCCCCCGTTGGCGGCTTCCACGCCCGTTCCCTCCGCAGTCGATGTTCGTGATGTGCTCTCGAAGCTGAAGATGCGACGAGAGCCGGACGGCCGCGTGTTGATCGAGGCCGAGCCAGAAGCAGTCTCCGCCTTGGGTGCGCTCTTCGAGGGAATGGCCGCCATGCTTCAAGCGTTGGCAAAGCCAACCGAGGAACAAGCCCAGGAAAACTGATCGGCGCATCAGTATTGCCGGTATCCGCCCCGTCCGTTCACCAAAGCCCGCCTCACGGCGGTGGCGGGTCGGGTTCCACGGCAAGCCAGGGGCGTTTCAGGGCCGCGCGGTACTTGGCTTCCAAAGCCCGGTGGTAGTCGACCAGCCTGGCGTACACATCCAGGTTTTGCCGCGCCAGCCGCCCGGCGGTTTCCTCACCATCGGCGATCAGGTCGAACCTCTGTTTGCGATAATCCGGATCGGTCCCCGGCGCATCCAGCGATCTCAGGAACTTCGTCTGGATCGGCAAGAGCCCATCCGGAATCCGCCCCTGCCGCAACGCTTGGGCTCGCTCTGCACGAACCAGGTCCGATCGCTGTTTTTCGGAAATTTGCTCGAACGTCTGAATCATGGAACGCGAAGTGTTGGCCCTCGACAGGAATTGCATGGCCGATCTCGAATTTCGGTCGAAAAACGTGGCCACACCAAACAACAGCCCGCAGTAAGCCACCAGTAACAGCATTCCACGCAGGCCGAAGCGGAGGTTGCGAATGGAAGGCGGTGGATCACCGCGGCGGAGTCCCAGGTTGTACCCGATCATGGACCCGAGAACCGGAAAGTAGACCAATCCAACGACCAAGTCTGTGACAAGGTTAGGCCAGCCGCGCCAGAGAAAGTTTAGCAGGCCCGAGGTGAAAGCCAGAACCATCCCCAGCAAGAACCCCACGCCGGTGAACCTGCGTATGCGGTGGGCCCATTCAGCCGTTCTTGCTGGCCCCACTGGACCGTCGGCAAAAAAATCGGTTGACCGATGCCAGGACATGGGCTCGGGTGACCGCGCCGCAAGCCATCCAAGACCCAGCCCCACCAGCGGAAAGAGCACCAGGTAGCCAGGGAGCGCCACCTGTGCCAGGTCGTACCCTTTGATGACAGCCTCGCTGGCTGTAAGGGTTACCCCGCTAGCCAGGCCCAGACCGAATCCGATCCAGGACAAACGGGGCACAGTGGCTTTTCGTGAACTTGGCAGCCCTGGAACGTGCGATCCAACGGGATCCGACATGTTATTCCCTTTCTGGCTCCTAACCCAGCGCAAATTGCATGGTCTGGAACGTGCGATCCAACGGGATCCGACATGTTATTCTGGCCCCCGGGCAGCAACGGCCATGGCATGGCCTGCGCGGTCCCGCTTCCAGGGTACCAGGTGTGGACGATGGCAGAGCAAAATGTTCAGGCGTTCCTTGTCTTTGTCCTACTCTGTACAGCGTTTTGGTCTTGTTCTAATCCGCTCCCGGCTGTTAGGCCGGGAGGAACGACCTTGTAGATTCCGGTGCCTTCGCATCCACTGGTTTCAATCCGCTCCCGGCTGTTAGGCCGGGAGGAACCATCATCGTGGGTGAGGCCCCACTCTGTGTCAGTGTTTCAATCCGCTCCCGGCTGTTAGGCCGGGAGGAACCACTCAGGCTGGCGGCCGAAGATGCCGCCGAGGCTGGTTTCAATCCGCTCCCGGCTGTTAGGCCGGGAGGAACTCGATTCGACCCCCCGAAGGCTCCCGTTCTCGAAGTTTCAATCCGCTCCCGGCTGTTAGGCCGGGAGGAACGGTGGCACCAGTAGCCCACCAAGGCAGGATCACAGTTTCAATCCGCTCCCGGCTGTTAGGCCGGGAGGAACCTGGCGTGGTTACTACGCCAATCCTGGAGACATTGTTTCAATCCGCTCCCGGCTGTTAGGCCGGGAGGAACATGCCGGACGCAAGGCGAACGAACCACCGTCCGAAGTTTCAATCCGCTCCCGGCTGTTAGGCCGGGAGGAACCCACACTTCCGGAAGGAATCGTGGCAAGGTATGCAGTTTCAATCCGCTCCCGGCTGTTAGGCCGGGAGGAACGCGAGTTTATAGACAAAATGGCGCGCAGACAGGAGGTTTCAATCCGCTCCCGGCTGTTAGGCCGGGAGGAACGGCCTCGTCGTAACTGCAAAGCGGCAACGTGTTTTGGTCACGGTTTCCGCGAAACAGGGTTGGATGTCCATATTCAGGAA
Organism: uncultured Planctomycetales bacterium; assembly: GCA_903926465.1. Classification (GTDB taxonomy): domain Bacteria; phylum Planctomycetota; class Planctomycetia; order Isosphaerales; family Isosphaeraceae; genus CAIYJE01. The sequence goes on along the minus strand of CAIYJE010000013.1, from coordinate 8,662 downwards.
TCTCAAACAGTACGAGGGAGTTTGTAAGACTAATGATAGCATATCCTTAGAGGTTTCGCGAGCCCCCTGTGGATTTTGGGATCACGGTAGGTTCGCGGACCGCAGCTAATTCTGGATTTGGGTCACACATTGTTTTTTTTTCGCCGGTTTTTGCGTGTTTCAAATCCGTATGACCAGCAGAACTCTGCCCACATTACATAGCGTGGGGAGCTTCCGTCTGGTTTGTTTGTTTGAAAACTTTCATGAATTGCCAAAGAGCGTCGCGCCGAGAACTAATGGGTCTGATCCATCCGTGTTCAGATCACACGATCAGTGGCCCTTCAAAATCCATCGGGGTTTTTGTGCCAATGTGCTCGATGCGTTTGCGGACATTTTCATCGAGCGGGTAGATACGCAGGCTGTCTTCCTTGGGGTTGATCAGGCTCAGCAGATCGTTTTTGAGCAACAGCCATTGATGGGGCTCGATCAGACATTCAAAGACCGAGTTCTGTACGCGTTGGCCATAGTTGGTGCAAGCCTGTGCCACCTTACGCAAGCGGCGCCTTCCTTCGGGCGTAACCGTGGAAACATCGTAAGCGACCAGGTAAAGCATGGTTTCTCTCGATCAGGAGGCGTGATTGCGAAACTGTTGACCGGCTTTTTGGTGTCTAGGCTATTCACAACGGTTGGCACCCATCACGTCCCAAGGTTTGAGAACTTGGAAAAGCCACGTCGGGAACCCAGGGTCCATTGGCTCCGTTGCTCGCATCAACTGTCGCTCACTTTAAAATGCAGGGGATATAGGATTGAGAATCTCCGCGAATGTGGCGTGCCAGCAATTTGGCCTGTAAAAACGGGAGCTGCCCTACACGGATCTCTGTATCCAGCAGTGGGTGCCGCAGCGTTTCCCGTTTTCTTGCGACATACGCCTGAATCACAATTTTCCTGCCCTCGGGAGTCATTTCCACGGAGCCGCCGTCACGGTCAAGAAAATGGGACGAGTTGATTTGCTGTCGATTGATCAGCGCGAGTACCAGGCGATCGGCGATGAGTGTCCTGAACTCTTCCATCAAGTCGAGCACCAGGCTGGGCCGGCCCGGTCGATCAACGTGAAGAAATCCGACATCGGGATCAAGCCCCGCCGCAACCAAGGCTGCCAGGCAATCTCCTTGAACCAGTGCGTATGTAAATGAGAGCAGCGCATTTACTCGGTCGAGCGGCGGCCGCCTTGTGCGCCCGTGCATCGGAAAATCTTCGCGTCTTGGCTCCCTGATCAAATAAGGAAGAGAATCGAAGTACTGGCGAGCAGCGTCCCCCTCATGGCCTCGCACGCTGTCGGTGGTCAGTGCTTTTGGTAATGCTTCGATGTGGTATCCAATAAGTCCGGCGGTTTTTTCAAATCGTGCCTGTTCGGAAGGCTCTTTGGTTTCACGAGCAGCCCGCAGCAAGGTATTTCGTGCGTTGTGAAGCTTTCCGACCACGAAACCGCGTGCCAGCGAGGCGCATGCATCGGGCTGATCGGCCAAACGAAATTGCTCTCGTCTTAGCAAAACATTTCCAGACCTTGGCGCGTCAACACGTGCCAGCAGTCTTCCGGTCTCGGTCAAGAAAGTCAGGGAAATAGAACTTTGTTGACAGAAAGCCAGAGCGGAGGGGCTGACCATGACCCTACCAAACAATGACACACCGTCCAGGTGGTGAATCGGTACCTTGATTCGCGGTTTCTTATCCACCTCGACAACAAGATTCAGGCGGTCCCGTCGGAGGTAAGCACCTTGTGTCATCACGTAAAGAGTGCTCAGGTGAACATCCATGGTTGGCTTTCAGAGACGCGGTTTCAAAAAACTTGCCCAGGCCGTTCCTGTACACGGATCGAGCCCTGTCCTTCAAACGCCTTCGTTCTCAGCAGCTTGAGGTTCATGGATCCGAGTATTTTGCCTGAAATAATTGAGAGTTAAGGCGGACGATGCGGGCCGGCTGAGAGAAAATTTCTGGGAGGCAAATACTCTTGAGCGAGCAACCGCGGCATCTGGGTTTGAGTTCAGGAAGAGGGATTTGTCCGGCTTGAATGAGTGCGTGAAGGCGGTTCGCGGTCTGGCAGGTCAGGGCGCGAAGTTCGGGAGTGAAGCTCAGGTCTCGCCTTGCACGGCTCTTGATATGGTAGATTGCGCCCGCGGGCACCGGAACCCCCAGCATCTCTTCCAGGCAGATGGCCTGTGCGCACAACTGAACATCGTCGTTATCCCACCGCTTGCGCTTGCCGCGTTTGTACTCGATTGGAAACGGGATGTCTGGTAGACCTTGCTCTTGGTTGTGGAATTCAACGATATCGGCCACGCCGGTCAGGCGCAGCGAATGGCTGACCAGTCTCAGGCCGGAAACGACGCGGCGTCCCGTTCGTTTGCGCTGGGCCACTTCATGTGCCTGAAGGTGGTCCAAAGTGCCACCAATTGTGTGCTGATTATCGACCCAAACGCGCTCGATTCTGAGTAACGCGCACCTGCGTTCACAGTACAGCATTTGATTGAGTGCCGAAAGCGGGGGGTAATCCTCGCTATCGGCACTCTGGGGGTTGAGGGTACTCACGCGGAGGGATCAACCATTTTATGAAGGGAGATCCCCTTGGGGAGATCCTTGGTTGTCACATGAATTCGGTCGCGATAATGGGCAAACGAACGAGGAGCCACGGTGTCCCCCACCGGATCGATCACAATCCTGTCGAAGAGTTCGTGCGCGGGGGCGTTGCCCAGTGCCGTGTCGTGCTCAAAGACGAACAAGCCACGAGTGGCCATCAGCCCTCGGCTCGCGGAACGATCGATCTCCCACATCAGGCCCTTGAGGGCTTGCCAGAGCATGTTCAGATCTTCGGTGTTGAACTTGGTCTGACGGGCGAGATAGGGGTTGATGAAACCGGAGCATCGGAACAAGCCGTAGGGAATATTATCCTTTCGGCCAATCGTGCCTGTGATATTACCGTCGGCGGCTGCTTGCTTCTTGGCATCTTCCTCGGTGGTGAGTGACTTGCGTGTGATCGCATAATCAAGTGGCATAACCGGGTCGATCGACCGCGAGAAGGTAATCTGGACCGGCCCGCGCACCTGGCCGCAGTTGGCCACGCCGGTACTCATCACCGCGCCAAAGGCGCGAACATCGAAGAAGTTCTCGCACATCCAGTTGCGGGCTCTAGAGGTGTTTTCGGACTTGGATTTGGGATCGGCCCCTTCCTCTTTGCCGGCCTTCTTATCCTTTTTGTCGAACTTGATTCCGAGTTCATCATACGCCCGCTGATGTTGCAGGTTCAGGATACGTCGTTCATACACGGCATCCTGGGTTTGAAAATAGACTTCATAGCCAGGGCGGTCTTCGCCCAGCAAGGAGATGGCGTTGCGGATTTTCCGTTTGAGGCAGACATCGGTTACGATCCCCTGTCGGGTTTCGGGGTCCAGGCGGGGCATGTTGCCGGAATCCGGGTCTCCGTTCGGGTTGCCGTCAACCACATCAAACAGCAAGACGAAGTCGTAGCGGCGATTCACGATCTGGTTGGTAGCAGCGGCGGAAATGGTCATCGGTTCGGTTCTCCTGGCGCAGGTCAAAAAATAAATAAACGACTTGGGTGCAACCTTATCGAACGATCAGAGATTCAAAACTTCTTCTGGGGTGGCCAGTTCCAGGGCCTCGGCCTTACGTGCGGCAATAGCCTCGAATTTGTGGTGAATTTGGTGGTAATAGCCAAGTGCGAAAGCACCCTGCTGGATGGGAGACAGAACGCCCGGCGGGGGAGTTTGCATAAGCGCTAATAGATCGGCAAGCCTCCGTGTCAGGTTCACGGCGGTACCGGCATTGTCGTTGCGAATTTTCCGCAGGTGCTTGCGTGCGTTATCGACAAGCCGGGCAAAGACCATGGATGGCGTGGTGCTGAACGCGCTATAAAATTTATCGCCGACGTTTGCGTTGACATCCTTGCCGAGGGCGGCGAACTGGATCTCTTCCAAAAGCGCCATCAACCTGCCGCAGACATAGGCGGGGTTGCGGTTGGTTTCATCAAGAGACTCACTCACGTTTAGATCCCTTCGAAGTAAAAAGAGTTTGATCAGTGCCATGCGTGGAGCCTGGAACCGGATTTTGTTAGATTCGGCCCGATTGCGGCGCAAGCACCCGAGCAAGATGGAGTCTGGCAGGGCGTTCCGTGGTCCCTGAAGCGCGGCTGCAAACAGGTTGGGGTAAACTTCGGGTCCAATTTTATCGGTCTCTGCCGCGGTGGCCGCTGCCAGGATCGCAAGCGGGAAATGCCCGGCGCTGGAAATGGCTCCGTTACGCTCGCGTTGCACGATTTGTAGATCTTCAAACCACTGCGCCAGGTTATTGGTTGCATCCGCGAGCGGAACTTCCAGATAATCACGCACGATGGCGCGTGCTGCGTTGGCGGAAAGAGACAGGCAGTACAGGCGGTTGGGTGACCTTGGCCCGGTCGTGGTCTTGCCCGTGTGGGGAGACTCCAGCAGGGTTGTGGCTTGGGCCACTCCGGCACGCGTTTCACGCGCTTGCCTTTGCTTGAGCCGCAGGGTTTGTACGGTCTCGGTTGTGGGCTCCGAGATTCCCTCAACGATTTCTGAGACAACGGCATCTGGCTCACGGCTCCAGATCAGGAAGAGGACTTTACCGGCGCGCAGGCAGGTTCGTGGGTAGTCTGGCAGTCTTTCTTGAATGAGTGCGGTCAGTGCCCGGGTATATCCTTCTACCGCCTCGTAGCCAATGCCCGCGTTGGCGGTTCCATCCAGTCCATAACTCTGGAAGGCATCTTTATCATAAGAGACCAGGCTCACGCCGGTACTCAGTCCGCCTGGCACCCCCTGGATTTTCATGGGATGTGTGGTGGGTATGGGGCCAACTTCGCCCGTGATCTGGCATACGCCGGTTGGGCCGGCCTCCATTTTTAGGCCGGCAACATTTTTGTAAAAGCCCCTGTAGAACTGCTGGACGGATTCACGATCCAGAATTGTGGTGCCTTGGTCGTCGTCCCACGCCAAGGTGCAGCGGTCTGCACCTGTTGCTCCCAGGGCCTCAGCATTTTTGTTGATACGCTCGACCAGAGACTGGTCTTCCACCAGGAGCCTGCCGAATTGGACCAAGGCGTTCAACGCCGGATCTTGAGTGGCCAAAGCGGCTTCACCGATCTGGCTCCAGAAGGTTGCCCGCGAACGGTCTCGTTTTTGTTTTTCCTGCGTCGCCTTGGTCTCATCCAGTTTGACCAGGTCAAACACGAGGGGTAGCACCCTGGCCAGCGTGTCTGCGAAAAACCTGGCAAAGCCTGGTGCGTTTGGGGACCCGTGAGGAACGGGAACCGCCAGTTCCTTGCCACGATTGGGTATTGATTTCTCAGAGGCCTCGGCTTTGGCCTGGTTTCCAACCAGTTCCATCAAACCGAGATATTCACCAGAACTGCCGATTCTGATGACATATTTGACAAGCTCGTCCTTGAAAGCGGGATCAGATAGTAGGTGCTGGCGAACGGCAAGTTCATACAGTCGTGAAATGATCATAAAAGTATATCGCTTTCTTGCCAGCCAACCACCCGAATTGGTGGTTCACCGTTTGGGCCGGGAGCGGCGGAATCGCAGTGCAGCACGCCTTCGTTGATATTTGCCTGGAAGAATCCCGGTTGATTCTGATCGTTCTTGCCGTAACGAACGTCGTACAGCATCAGACCAAGAGATTCGGTCCAGTTGGTGAGCACGGGTTCCGAGCCGTCTGGTTCCGCAAACCGACACACGAACTCTCTGCACCCGAAGTAGGGCGCGTGAAAATATTGCCCCTTGCGGGCGCGTCGGCGAAACATTTCGGCGTACTTGATTGGCGTATCGGGCCCTTCAGGCTCGTCTTCCACGCGGTTTCTGGGCTGGTTTGCCCTGGCGGTTAGAATGGGGGACGCCTCAATGCGGTAGGCTACATGATTCAAGATCATGCTGTTGCGCTGTGTGCGGTTTTCGCCCTGGGGGCCGTCCCGTCCGGCAGAATCGACCAGATACGGGGTGGTTTCAGCCGGGTTTTTCATCCACGCCTCAACCTTGCGAGTGGAGATCTTTCCCTGGATCTCATTTCGACGTACGCCCACCAGGCGGTAGGGCCTATTCTGGAGCTGTTCAGGGTAGCCGGAAGGGAATTCCGGTTTGAGAACCGTGATCTTTCGGATATGCCATCTCATTTGGGGCCGGAACAAAATTGCGTCCAGTACCCCGCGTGCTGCGGAAGGTGTTATCAGAGGATACGAAAGTCGTTCAACTTTGAGCTCAGGGCGCGAAAACAAGGCATATTCGCCCCAGACCTTGAGTGAGACTGTTTGCATATGCAAGAATGACCTCGGTCTTTGGCTTTGGGAGCCTGAACGGGTGCGACATCCTGTCTGTTGGAATCCCATCAACCCTGATGGGGTTTTCCGGCGTTAATTCGTGCGTGGCGAACCCGTACGGTTTACTTTTTGGTCTCGGGAGTCGTCAGGCAACGTGGAAACGGAAAGGCTTTGCTCCTTCAGGGTGATGTGCCTTGTATAGATTACTAAATGGACGAACGATAATACTCATGGACGTGCAGGCTAGCTATTGTCAATAGATTAGTTACGCGTTGTGGACGCGCGGATTGAAACCATTTAGTCATTTAGACTTAAGTCAATAAATAAAATTGCAAAATTCAGGCCCGTGTGCACTTTACTTCACGCGGGCCTGAATTGTTCAAACGATGAAGTGACTATCGTCTACCTGGTCGGTGAGGCCGGTTTCCGGGTCATAGATCCCGTTCCAAAGGAATAGGCCGGGTTGTTCTTCGCACACACCGGGTGGTGGAGCAGCGGGATGGAACCGCAGGTTGACCTGGTACGGCATCAGGCTTCGGAATCCGGCGCGGGTGGGCTGAAAGTCCTGGATCAGCCTTTCGATCTTGGCGGCCTGGCGGTGCCAGGTTTTGACAACCAAGGGGAGGCCTGCGTTATCGATCAGGCTATAGCGTTCATCGACGTTGCGGAAGTCCCAATTCATTCGTGCTTGTTGGAGCTTTTTCTCATCGAGGTTGCCCATTGCATAGTATCTGTGGAAGTAATCTTGAATGGTTGCCGGATTGTTGGGGTCGGGCCAATTCGGGTAGGTGTACAGGATGGCCCTTCCCGCTTTATACCATGGGTCTGGGGGATAGTAGCGATTTGGGTAGTCGGCGGCTGCCTGGCTTTGGAACACGATCATCCGGCCGCCTCCGCTCGGAATTTTTCCTTCGCGGTTACAGCGGCCGGCCGCCTGGATGATACTTTCCAGCGGCCCCATTTCGCGAAGTACGAGGGGAAAATCCACGTCAACACCGGCCTCGATGAGCTGCGTTGAGACCAGTTGGCAGCGCTCGCCACGTTGAAGCTGGTGCCTGACCAATCGCAAAACGGCCTTCCGGTGCGCGGGGCACATGTGCGTAGAGAGATGAAAACATCCGGCTGGGTTCAGGCGTTTTATCTCTTCAAAGAGTTCACGGGCGGCACGCGTCGTGTTAACCACGCAGAGCGCAGCGTGCTGTGCGTTCATGGTGTTGGCCACAAAGGGCCAATCCAGGAACGCGTCCTTGGCCGGCCATGAGTACGTGACGCGTTGAAGCCGATTAAAAAGGTTCAATGACAAGGGTGTAATGGGTCGGATATTGGTTATGGCATTCTTCGCGAGCAACTTATGGCCAAGCGCGGGTTGGGTGGCGGTTGAAAAAACGATGGAGCAGCCCGCGATCTCCACGAGTTGCCTGAGCATTGCGCAAGTCGGGGCGAGTAGTCTGGCCGGAAGGTTCTGGCACTCATCCATAATCACCACACTTCTGGCAATGTTATGGATTTTGCGGCACCGCCGGGGCTGGTTAGAGAACAGGCTTTCCAGGAACATCACGTTTGTCGTGAGTATGATCGGGGCATCCCAATTTTCGGCCAATCTTGAACTATCACCGGCTTTAAGTTCTTCAAGCCCGGTTCTCGTGGATGCGTTGAAGCCGATATCTGCGAAGCTATGGTGTTCAAATAAAGCACGGTCATTGAGGGAAAGACTGATGGATTTTCGAATCGCATCGGCGTTTTGTTCAAGAATGGTCAGGTACGGCACTATGTAAATGATGCGTCTGAGTCCATGGGCTTTTGCGTGAGCGAGGGCAAACGCCATGCTGGACAACGTCTTGCCTCCGCCCGTTGGGACCATGAGTTCAAAAAAGCCGGGTTCTTGTTGCGCGGCGGTGAGCGCGGCTTCAAGAATTTGGTTTCGGATCTCCGTAAGTGGGCCACCCTTCAGGGCGTTGACTGAATCAAGAAGATTTGTGAGCCAGTGGTCTGGCTGGAACTGTACTGGTTGAGGTTCCACGTGAAGGTTTTTCGCCAGCCGCTCATGGTTGGCGGTGTCTGACCAATCTGCATCAACCAGACAACTGAAAAGCAGGCGGGTAAGGAATTCCTGACCGATCGGAATTTGGTGAGCCAAGGAGTTACCCACGCCGGTAGGTAGTTTGGCCAGTTCTGGGCAATCTTTAAGTGCAATTGTTTTGGGTGTAACTACCGGTTCCGGTCAAGGCGACATCGCCGCATGTGAATGAAAATGAACGAGTTGCGAATTCTGGCCTGTCTGGCCTGGGTATCGAAATGGCCCTCCCAATGCGGTACATTCCGGGATGTCTACGATGT
>CAIYJE010000012.1 GCA_903926465.1 uncultured Planctomycetales bacterium | reverse complement strand
TGCATCCAGCTCCAAGCAGGGAACGGGGACAGCCGAGAGTCGATCTCGCAAATGCTGCTGAGTGAGCACCAGCGGTGGCCGGGCACTTTCCAGGATCGTCAACAACCGCTCGGCCGGATAATCGGGGTCAAGCGGCACATAGGCGCCGCCCGCCTTCAAAATTCCCAGCAACCCCACCACCATTTCCAGCGACCGCTCTACACAGAGCCCCACCGGGACATCGGGGCCAACCCCAGTGCCCCGAAGCCATCGCGCCAACTGGTTGGCCCGCTTATTTAGTTCCGCATAAGTGAGTGTTTGGCCTTCAAATTCCACGGCAACACGATCTGGCGCTCGATCAACGGCCAACTCAAACAGCGCATGGATGGTGCCGTCGCGCTCTGGATACTCCACGTCCGTGCCATTCCAGCATCGCAAAAGTTGCTCAAGCTCTGATTCGGTTAAAGGTGTAGCTGGATCTGGGGCTTGATCCTCTGACATCCGGTCTTGCTTCTTCATCTTGTAATGCTGTCGCTATGAGGTCTCTGCTCGAAAAACCAAGGGACAAGAGTCCCTTCTCAACAACAGAACAATGGACCCACTCACCAGATGCGGGCTTCAAGGTTCTCAAACGTCTGAGTCAGACAGGCGATCAGATCTGAGGCAACGGGGCTCGGAATCACGGTGGTGCCGACTGAAAACCAATCACTCCAAATTATAGCAACACAAAGAGCCATCGCACACCGTGCTGAAACCCTCGTTTGAAGAGGACGTCAGCCTGGAGTGCGATGGCACTGTGTTTAGACAGATTGTACCGGAGGAATGATCCTCAGGTTCCAAATTCAGGGCGCCGCTGGGAAAGCTGCCCTTGGAGACGCTGAATGATTGATGAGTGCATTTGAGAAACTCGCGATTCGGAAAGATCGAGAGTTGCGCCGATCTCTTTCATCGTGAGTTCTTCGTAGTAATACAGGATAATAATCAAACGCTCGTTGCGGTTGAGCCCCTTGGTCACCATCCGCATGAGGTCTTTGCGCTGGAGCCGTTTGGTCGGATCCTCGCCTTTTTTATCTTCAAGGATGTCGATTTCACGGACATCCTTGTAGCTATCTGTCTCATACCATTTTTTATTGAGCGAGATCAAACCGACGGCGCTCGCATCCTGGGCCATCTTCTCGAATTCTTCGAGAGGAATCCCAAGCTGTTCGGCCAGTTCGGGACCCGTGGGCGGGCGGCCATGCTTGGCCTCCAACGCCTTGCGGGCCTCCTCCATCTTGGAGGCTTTGGATCGGACCAACCTGGGTACCCAATCCATGGTGCGTAGCTCATCGAGCATGGCGCCACGAATGCGCGGGACGCAGTAGGTCTCGAACTTCACTCCCCTGGTCATGTCAAACGCATCAATTGCGTCCATCAGACCGAAGACACCCGCGGAGATCAGGTCGTCGAGATCGACGCCTTCTGGCAATCGCTGCCAGATTCGCTCCGCGTTGTACTTCACCAAGGGGAGGTAACGCTCGACAAGCTGATTGCGCAATTCGGTCGTGGGTTCTGCCTTGAACTCAGGCCAGAGTTCTGCGACATCCACGTCCGTTTTGGTCGGCATCCTGACCTCCATGTCCGTGACTCGGCGCCTCCTGCGCACGGTCGATTCCAAGGGCAACCAGAGGGTATAAGCCAAAGGCTCAATCTCCCTCGGTCGACAGATCGGGCAGCAACCGCCGAAGCGTTTGCCAAGAGTCCAGCTACGCGGACTCGCTCGATCCGACCCCCGGGCTCGTGGCTCCAACCACCACAATCTCCACTCGTCTTATCGGAGAATCGTGACAGCCGGCTTGAGCCCTATTTTTACCCTAACCCCAAAAATCGTTCCACTCGCTCAGGTGCGAGACAAACTTGCCTCGCAAATCCAAGCTTCAACGATTCCCAGTTCGCCAGAACGTAACACGCTCTGCCGTCCGGAAACCGACCGAAACCCTGCTCAGTGCCTGCCCAGGCCAAAGCCTGACCAGAAACACTTGAGAACCAAGCCATGCGCTATCCAGTCACGCACAGACAAGTTCACCACTCAGACAGTCCAGTACCCCTCGCATCCTTGCGAACGGGAAAAGCGTGCCAGGCCTGGGGGGAAAGACCCGATACGCCGTACCAAACTTGTCTCGAATGCTGCCAGGTTCCAGGTGGGTTTTCCTTGTAACCAGTCGGTAGCAATCAGGCAACGGAAACCTTTACAATTCCTGTGGGGTCAACGGCAAAAAGAATTCTTCAGTCCGGTCTTGCCCTGCTTGGCCCCGCTGGCTCTTGAACTCATGCCACACCCGATCAGCCTCCAGTCCGATGAATCCACGGGCGATCCCTCCCTGCTCAAGAGCTGGAGAGACTGGGGCCCCCTGTACGCCACGGCCGCCAGCCTGGTCATTGCCTCGACCACCTGGTACCTGCTCAAAGAACTTGGCGGCTTGCTGCGTCCGCTGGTCTTGGCCATCTTGCTCAGCTACGCCATTTTGCCAATCTACGGTTGGCTCAGGCGCCGGCTTTCCCCCACCATCACCATCGCCCTGCTGGCCACGGCCACGGCGGCCGCCCTTTACGGCCTGGCCCTGCTGGTGTTTTCCAATGTTGTCAGCCTGAACGCCGACTTGCCCCGGCTGATTGCCAGGGGCCAGAAAATTGCGGAACACCTGCGCGGCTTGATCAGCGATTGGCTCCCTTCCTGGCTGATCCACTCAACCAGAGGGTCGGATGCCACCGAAATCGATACCGCGCAACGGCTGAGCGCCGCCATGCGCAGCGTGGCCGATTCCGCGGCCGCCGCCGTGGGCGAAGCGTTGCTGGTTGGCTTCTACATGATCTTCCTACTCATGGAAGTGCACCGGTTCCCGGGCCGGATCCGGGAGGGATTCTCCACGCAACATGCCTCCCAGTTGCTCACCATTGTGGGAACGATCAACCAGCGGATCATCGACTACCTTCGGGTGAAGGTGCTGGCCAGCCTCTGCATGGCCATTCCCCACGCACTGATTCTTTGGGCGATGGGGGTCAAATTCGCCGTGATGTGGGGCATGCTCGCGTTTGTGGGCAACTTTATCCCGTACCTGGGAAGCCTGATCGCAGTCACCCTACCGGTGCTGCTCGCCTTCTTGGACCTTGAGTCCACCGGCCGGGCCGCCATTGTGACGGCCGCCCTGCTCGTGAACCTGTTTGTGAACAATAACGTGATCGAGCCCGTACTGACGGCACGCGCCGTGGGCCTGAGCCCCCTGGTGGTGCTGATTGCTCTCTCGTTCTGGGGCCTCTCCTGGGGCCTGATCGGCATGTTACTGGCAGTACCGCTGACGGTGGTACTCAAGATCATCTGGGAGAATGTGCCAATCACCCGTGGCCTGGCCCGACTCATGGCGGAGAAATAAACCGTGCCAATTGGATTGCCCAGTAGACTGATCGTGCTGGCAACCATCTGCTGGGCCGCACCCGCCGATGAGCCCCCGCCTGCCCCGTTTGAAATCAAGCTCCGGCGCGAGAATGACACCGCCACCATCCAGCGCGAACCCGGTCGCACCCTGGTTTGCCTGAACTCTCCAGGCGGCATCGGGGCAGCAACCCTGACCAGAACCGACCCCGCCATCGCCTGGCCCGAGCACCTGGAAGTCGAACTGCCACTCCGCGGGCTCGAAGGCCTGACCCTGCACGCTGGTAAGCGGATCCTGATTGGCTCCATGAGCCACGACACTCCACCCGTGCAACGGTTTGCCGAACGCCTTCCGGACGGCAAGGAGATGCCGATCGATCAGTCCAGTCCCCTGTGGCCAACCCTCACAGTCAGCACCAACGAGCCGCCCGAGAAGCCTGCCACAGAAGAGGCAATGCCGCTCCGCCGGTTCCGGTTCCAACTCACGCCCGCCCTCCTCAACGCGGCCGGCAACACCCTGACGGTTAAGTGGGTGGACTTCTACCGGAACTAAACGGTTCACGCCTGCTTAGCAGAGAGAATCGAGTCAGAGAGACAGCCGAGAGCGGCGATCCCACGGGTGCAAGGCAATCGTTCACCGATTGAACTGGCCCAGCAAAGCCCTGGTCAGGGCTGATCGCCTTGGGGGAAATGATCGGCTCATGCTGTTGATCAGACCGCAAAAGCTGTCATGATCAAAGTCATTGGACCCGAGCGAGGCTGTCTCGTTCCTGGAATGATCGGCCTGCCTCAACCGGCCTGATCTCCCCCCGCACACACACCCAATGGAGCAGCAGACAATGGAATACCGACTTCTTGGCGGTTCTGGTTTCAAGGTTCCCGTCCTCAGTCTGGGAACCGGCACCTTTGGCGGCGGCGGAGACTTTTTCAAGCCCTGGGGCGCCACCGACGTGGCCGAGGCCACCCGGCTGGTCGATATCTGCTTGGAAGCCGGGCTCACCCTGTTCGATTCGGCCGACATCTACTCTCAGGGTATGGCTGAAGAGATCCTGGGCCAGGCCATCAAGGGACGCCGCGACAAGGTTCTGATTTCCACCAAGGCCACCTTCCGGTCGGGCGAAGGCCCCAACGAGGTCGGATCTTCTCGGTTCCATCTGACCCGCGCAGTGGATGCAAGCCTGAAGCGGCTCGGCACCGACCATATCGACCTCTACCAGCTCCATGGGTTTGACGCCCAGACCCCGATCGAAGAGACCCTGGGTACGCTGGACGATCTGGTGCGCGCAGGCAAAATCGGCTACATCGGCTGCTCGAACTTCTCGGGCTGGCACCTCATGAAGTCGCTGGCAATTTCTGAGAAGTACGGCCTGGCCCGCTATGTGGCCCATCAGGCCTATTACTCGCTGGTGGGCCGAGACTACGAATGGGAACTGATGCCCCTGGGCGTCGACCAGAAGGTTTCGGCCGTGGTCTGGAGCCCGCTGGGCTGGGGCCGCCTGACCGGCAAAATTCGCAGGGGCGCAAGCCTGCCGGAAGTGAGTCGGCTCCAAAGCAAACTGGTGGCCGACAGTGGGCCGCCTGTCCCTCAAGATTACCTTTACTCCGTGGTCGATGCACTCGACGCGGTTGCCCAGGAGACCGGGAAAACCGTGCCCCAGGTCGCCCTCAACTGGCTGCTTCAGCGCCCCACGGTGGCCAACGTCATCATTGGGGCCCGCAACGAACAGCAACTCAAAGACAACCTCGGGGCCGTGGGCTGGAACCTGACCGCTGACCAAATACAGAAACTCGATGACGCCAGCGCCCGGAAACCAGCCTATCCCTACTGGCACCAGCAAGGGTTCCAGGAACGGAACCCGTTCCCCGTTTGATCTGCGGACAAACCCCACTGGGATGGGCCAGTGCCTCTCCCAGTACCCTGTTTGGCCGGAACACGGATTCCAAACCGAGGGCGTACTTCCCACGTGGAGGCGGCCGGCTTTCGATTGGGTGGCACAGCTGGGACAACCGCCCTCGTCTGTCCCTTGAGCTTGTTGGTGTCCGCACCCCAATTGCGAACCGCTCAAGCAAAACGCCGGCGAGACGGCTCAGGCCAGCGTGGCGGCCGGCACCGATCGGTGCGTTGGGACAAGCACGTCATCGCTCACCGTGCCCATGACCTCAATCGGCGTATCGCGGGGGATCTCACCCTGGCCCAGCACCACCAACCTGGGCAGGTCGGTACGGGTCAGATCTTTGAGAATCGGCCTGGCCTCACTTGAGCACAGAATCACCGGTGGCCGGCCAGCCTCCAGCAATGGCGAAACCGCCAGCGCCACCGCCCGGATGATGGCCCGTGACGCTTCGGAATCCAGCGGGCTCTGGAGCCGCTGATCCTCTGGGCGGCCCACCAAACTCAGCCGGAAATCCAGCGCCCGGCTCAGGGTCACCACCGCAAGCCGGCCATCGGCTTGGCGGAAGGCCTGCGTAATCTGCCGTCCCAGCGCCTGCCGGACACACTCGGTCAGCAGATCCACGTCTCGCGTACGGCCGGCATGCTCAGCCAGCGCTTCAAGAATGGCTTCAAGGTCGCGAATGCTAACCCGTTCCCGGACCAGGTTCTGAAACACGCGGCGGATTTCACCAGGACGAAGCAGCCCTGGCACCACCTCATCAACCAGACCAGGGGCGGTGGTCCTCGCATGTTCCAGCAGTTTCCGGACCTGCTCGTGAGTCATCAACTCATCGGCATGATTAAGCACAATCTCACCGAAGTGACCGGCCACCACGGCTGAGGCTTCAAGGATGCGGCAACCGGCCAGTTCGGCCAGTTCGCGGCCATCGGCATGAATCCAGACGGCCGCCTGACCGGTGATTGGGTCAATACCATCGCGTCCATCAGGGCGCTGGACCAGGCCGGAAGGCGGCACGGCCAGAAGGCGGCCGGCGTAGGCAACCCCCTGCCCAACCTCGGCACCCCGGATCTTGACCCGGTACTGATGCGGGCCCAGCCCAACCTCATCCCTGATCCTGACCTGTGGAACAATCAGGCCCAGTTCGCGAGCCACACGCTGGCGCACCCCACGGATGCGATCCAGCAGATCGCCGCCCCGCGTGGGATCGGCCAGGCCGATCATCCGGTAGCCAATCTCAAGCTCAAGCGGATCAACCTGCAGCAGTTCATCCACGTGATCCACGGGTGTTTCATGGCCGGGCTTGGCCAGCTGCGCCGCAGGCGCGGGGCCTGGGTCGGCGGCCGGTGATCCTGACGATGAATGATGGGGCGTAACAGAAACCCGGCTGGTCGACTCACTGGCCACTTTACCCCGGCCCATGAACGCCCCCATGGCCAGCAAACTGGCCAGGCCGAGCAGCGGAATCTTGGGCAGCGGCGTCAGCGCCAGCAACGCCAGAAACACGGCGGCGGCCGCGAGCACCGAGGGACGCCCGAAGAGCTGATGGCTCACATCGCGGTTCAGGTCGCTGTCTGAGCTTGAGCGTGTGACGATGAGACCGGCCGAGAGCGAGATCAAGAATGCAGGCACCTGGCTCACCAGGCCGTCACCAATCGTGAGCTTGGTGAACACCCCCACTGCCTCGGCCGCGGGCATCCCGTAATTGACAATGCCCATGTACAGACCGCCGGCCAGATTCACCAGAATGATGATCACGCCGGCCACGGCATCACCGCGGACAAACTTACCCGCACCATCCATCGCGCCAAAGAAGTCGGCCTGGCGATACACGGCATCACGCCTGCGGGCCGCTTCGTGCTGGTCAATCAGGCCGGCATGGAGGTCGGAGTCAATGGCCATCTGCCGACCGGGCAAGCCGTCGAGCATGAACCGCGCGGCCACTTCGCTGATACGCGTGGCCCCCTTGGTGATCACCACGAACTGGATGATCACCAGAATGGCGAACATGACCACGCCAACCAGAATCTGGTCGCCGGCCACGAACTCACCAAACGCACGAATGACGCCGCCCGCCGCCTGCACCCCCTGCCGACCGCCTTCGGTAAGCACTAACCGCGTACTGGCCACGTTCAGCACCAAGCGTGTGAGCGTGCTCGCCAGCAGAATGGTGGGAAAGGCGCTAAAGTCTTGCGGCGTGCGAATGGAAAGCACGGTAAGCAAGATCAGGACCGCCAGCGTGATGTTGGCTGCCAGCAGCAGGTCCAAGATCACCGCGGGAAGCGGCACAATGAAGATGAAAAGCGCACCGATCAAGGTTGCCGGTAAGGCAACGCGGGCCAGGCGATCCCAGAAGGGAGAGTCGAGCGACTCAGGAGGCATCCGGTCCTCCGAAAATCCGCCAAGGCCGGCGGTGGTGGCAACTGAGCAAGTGACCAGAAAGGCCAGAATTCAGGCCAGAGGTCAGAGCCGTTGATGCAGGTGAGGAAAGACGACGCAGACCGGCGAACATCCATGTTCACAGCGGTCTGGTCGAAAACCGCACGGACTGGCATACAGGCTTCCGTGCCCAGCCCGAACCGAACGGCCGCAAATCAACCAGGCTGCCAGAGACTATTTGGTGTGTGTCAAAAAAGTAGATTCAAGTCTCAAGCCGCTCCAGCCGACGTGCAGGTGGGACCATACCGGGCAGCCCCAACCCTGTCCAGAGCGGATCAGGCGAATAAGACCAGCACGCGAACGACCGCTCCACGCCACAAGCCGGATGAGGCAAAACCGCAAGCGGCCGTCAAGCAGCAACGTGAATCTGGGAAACGTGCGGAAGGAGCAAAACGCGTAATCCTCGCAGCTCGTGACGCCATGCGTTCTGCACGTCAGCGTCCCTGAGCCCTTTCATCTCGCACTGCAACCGCGTAATCAACAGCGATCGAGGCGAGAGATTCTGCCTCCTTGGCCATTACACAGGGGTTGCGGCTAGAACCCAGAGAAGCCGTACAAGATCCACTCGCCGTCGCTCTTTGGAAGTTGCGATTTGGGTCCAAAGCCCACACAATCGCAGCGGACGGGGTACTCCTGTTAGCCCGACGCGTGAGCTTTGAAGTTGCGCGTCGGGCTCGTATTCGGAGAAGAAACCCAGGCTCGCGTGTCGGGCTTATATTCCCGGCGTCTTACCCAGAAAAACCCCAGAACTCCCAACTTCAACTCTTGCGATTCAGGCTTCTATTCCCGTTCGATCCGCTGGTCAAGGCGTGTGGAATGCAAAATGAACCGCTATCAAGGACCCTCACTCTTCCTGCCAAGTCTCAATTTCCAAGAAACCGGCTGCAACGCCAAGCAAGAATCGACGTTGCAGCCAGGTAAAGGCTCACTCACTTCAACTCGACCAGTACCTTCTTGATCTTACCCTTGAACGCAAACGGCGCACGGTCAAAGTAATCAAGAGCGACCGGCGAGCCGAGATCAACGCCCACGTCAAACGTCTCGCTGGCGGTGAATGCCGCCGGCACGGTCCGGTTCACCGTGGTGCGGGCCACCTCTCTTCCGTCTACAGTGAGCACAACTTCCGCAGCTCCCCCAGGCCTGGCAATGGTGGTATCCACTTCGACCTTATGCGGACCAGGGGCAATTCGATCGACACTCTTTGCGGTGTACTGCTCAATGATCATCATGTTGTACAGATAAACAAGCTTACCGTTGTCCATGTACAGGGTCAGGCCACCGCTTGCGCCTCCCAGGGCGTAAAGGACCCCGGAACTGTCTTGGCCCGACTCCACGTCAATCGACACGTGGTTACTTTCACGACCCAACCCTGGGGCCGTGAACTCGGGCATTCTTGTGGTGGTGGTATCAAATTGCCAAGATCTGTAAGGAGACGCAATTCGGTCTTCGGGATGAAACCTTGTCCACAAGCCGCCGCCGATTGGTAATGCCTTGTTCTTCGTGGCCTCGGCCAGGAAGAGTTCCTTCATCGCCTTCAATCGTTCCGATTGATCTCCTGCAAGATCCTGAAATTGAGAATAGTCTTTGGTAACGTTATAAAGTTCCCACACATCTTTGTTCGGGTCCCAGGATTTCAACCTGGGCACAGAGCCGGCCGTATCCCAGGGAATGAGTGGGCCAAACGTGCACGCGAACCAGCCGTCATGATAAATCGCCCGGCTGCCATTGTTCTCAAAATACTGCGTCGTCTTTCGGCCTGGTGCATGGGCATCTCCAAACGCATAGACCATGCTCACCCCGTCGATCGGGTCTTGCTTGAAGCCGTTCACTTCATCGGGCAACGTGACCCCCATCACTTCATACAGCGTGGGCACGATATCGTTCACATGATGAAACTGTGAGCGCGGCGTTTTGTCTGACTGGATCCCCTTGGGCCAAGAGATCACCAGCGGGTTACGGGTGCCTCCAAAATGCGCGGCCACCAGCTTGGTCGACCGGAACGGCGTATTGCCGGCCCAGGCCCAGCCAGCATGATACATGTTGTCTAGCTTAGGTGAACCGATGGCGTTCAGCCCGCCCAGCTTCTCAACCGCGGTCAGTTGCTGCTCGATCGTGTTCGCAAGGTTATTCTGCGCCAGCAGCTCGCTGACGGTCCCCTTCTGCCCCTCGGCACTTGCGCCGTTATCGCCCCAGATGTAAAGGATAAGGGTATTGTCTCGCAGACCGAGTTCTTCGAGCCCATCCACCAGCCTGCCAACCTGGGCGTCGGTATGCTCGACAAAGCCAGCAAACACTTCCATGAGCCGACGTTGGAACGGCCGCTCGGCCTCCGGAACGCTCTCCCAGGCAGCCATGGATCGATCGCGTGGCGTCAGCTGGGTATCGGCTGGAATCCAGCCAAGTTCCTTCTGTCGCAGAAAAACGCGCTCACGGTACTTGTCCCAGCCGTCATCAAACTTCCCGTGGTACTTGTCGGCCCATTCCCGGAACACGTGGTGGGGGCCGTGGGTGGCACCCGGCGCCCAGTACATCAGAAATGGCTTGTCGGGCGAGAACGACTGGTGTCGCTTCATCCAGGCCAACCCCTTCTCCACCAGATCCTCCGTCAGGTGGTAACCCGCGTCGTGCGGTGGCTCAATCGGGTTCAAATTCTCATAGAGCCGAGGTTCCCACTGCGACGTCTCGCCGGCCAGGAATCCATAAAAATAGTCGAAGCCGTGGCCCGTGGGCCAGCGGTCGAAGGGACCCATGGCCGTGGTCTGATCGGCCGGCGTATTGTGCCACTTGCCAAACGCCGAGGTCTTGTAGCCGTAATGATGCAGGGTTTCGGCAATGGTGGCCGAAGTCTTGGGGATGATTCCCGTGTAGCCGTCCCAGTCCGACGCTCGCTCGGCAATAGTGCCGTTGCCCACACGATGGTGATTGCGTCCCGTGAGCAAAGCCGCCCGCGTTGGTGAACAGATCGACGTGGTGTGAAAGTTGTTGAATGAGATTCCCGAATCACGCAACCGGGTCAGGTTCGGCGTGTGAATCTCACCGCCGAAGGTATCGGTTTGAGCAAACCCAACGTCATCAATCAACACGATCAGCACATTCGGGGACCCCGGCTTGAGCCTGTCAGGCTCTACCCTGCGCTTCATGGTCGATTCCTGCAACGAGGCACCGGCAACGCTTGCCGAGGGGGTGGGCGCAAACGGCAAAACGGTCCCTCGCTGCGCGGGCGTCTCAGGCTCCAGGTCCATCAAGGAAAACGCCCGCAAGCCTCCGGGCGAAAGCCAGCCAAGAAACAGGCCGGAAAACAGAAGCACGGCCGTCAAAAGCAGAGGTCGTTTCATGGGGGCGTTCCTCGATAGTCTGAACCCATAAGTAAGAACTGGTTAAAGCTGGAATCCTGGTTGTAGAGCAGGAAGATTCACTTTCCCTAGCACAGGAAGTTGAACCCAGGTCACGAACTGGGCAGTTGGACCCGTTCAGGCCAACCAAATCATGGAAATGGACGGGCGTGAACCGGTCACGTTCCTGATTCCGTCTGGATTCATGGCCATGGACCCTCCACAGCCTACCAGTTTCAGCCGGCCAGCCGCCCGAGTGACTGATCTCTGTTCAAGTTAGGGCAGATCGACCACCCCACTCCTCAAAAATACGGAACACGCGTACACATTTCACATTCCCTTGATCAATCAAAAACGGTAAGCTCAGTTCCGGTGCGGCAAGCCAAGGGTGGGAACTCTTGGTCGAACTCGACTGAGCGAAGGGTATGGCTTCATGGCGTCTTTCCCACTATTCAATCCGGCGCGTCGGGGTGGCCTGGAGACCGAGCAACTCTTTTCGGTCACGGAACTGACCGCCAGAATCAAGAGCGTACTGGAAGGGGATTTCGGCGAGGTCGGGGTTGAGGGGGAAATCTCCAACCTCTCCCGCCCCCAGTCGGGGCATATCTACTTCACGCTGAAAGACTCAGGTGCGCAAATCAAGGCCGTGCTCTGGCGCAGTGCCGCCCAGAAGCTCGTCTTCGACATGGAAAATGGACTTTCGGTCCGGGCCCGGGGCAAACTTTCGGTTTACGAGCCCCGCGGTGAGTACCAGCTTGTAGTCAGCCGATTGGAGCCGGCCGGCCTGGGTGCGCTCGACCTGGCGTTCCGCCAGCTCGTGACCAAGCTGGAAGCCGAAGGGCTGTTCAACCCGGCTCGGAAACGACGCCTGCCCCGCTACCCAAGCCGAATTGCCATCATCTCTAGCCCCACCGGGGCCGCCGTGCGCGACGTGATTCGTGTGATCGGCCAGCGCTGGCCGCTGGCCGAACTGGTGGTGGTACCCTCGCGAGTTCAGGGGGCCGGGTCGGCCGAAGAACTGATCTCGGCCATCCAGCAGTGTCACCAGCTCCCAGGCGTCGATTTTCTGATCCTGGCCCGGGGTGGCGGCAGCCTGGAAGATCTCTGGTCGTTCAATCATGAGGGGCTGGCTCGTGCCATCGTGGCCTCCAAACTGCCCGTGGTTTCGGCCGTTGGCCATGAAGTAGACACTACCATTGCCGACCTGGTGGCCGACCTTCGGGCCCCCACCCCAAGCGCGGCCGGCGCCCTCTGCACGCCCGACCAGATGGACGTCCAGCAACGGCTCGACGACCTCGAACAGCGACTGGGCCGGCTCCTCCACCTGCGCACCCAGCGGGCCGGGGCACTTTTGAAAACCCTCGAAGCCCGGTTTGCCAACGCCCTGCAACGGCGCTGGTTGAACTCGCGGAACCAGCTCTCTGGGCTGGAACAGCGGCTGACCCACGCCATCAGGCGTGATCTCGACCGCCGCCAGCACCAAATTGCCCGGCAGGCCGCCGGGCTGGAAGCACTCAGCCCGCTGGGGGTTTTGGCACGCGGCTACAGCCTGACCCAGGCCGAGGCCACCGGAAAGGTGGTGCTGGCCGCCAGCCAGATGGCACCCGGCGACATCATTCGCACCCGGCTGGCACAAGGGGCCATTTTAAGCCGGGTCGAGCAGGTGGTGGATGAACCCAGACCCGCAACCTCAGCTGAGCGTTCCTGAACGGCAAAACAGCGCCGGCTTTGGGCCGGTGCTTGGCCTTCCGTGGTGGTACACAACTTTTTTCCTTTGGTTTTTTTTGGATACAGATTCATGGCAAAGCAAGTCGCCCAGGTTCCGGATTCCAAGGTTGCTGAGGAACCGATTGGTTTTGAGGCTTCCCTCAAGCTCGTGGAACAATCGGTGGCCGCGCTCGAGTCTGGTCAGCTTGACCTCGACGCAGCCCTTTCCGCCTATGAAAAAGGGGTCCAGATGCTGGCCCGGTGTCATAACCTGCTGGAAACGGCCGAACGACGCGTGAACCTGCTCCTGAATGCCAATGCCGAGGGGACCCCGGAACTGGCACCGTTTGAAACCGGCGCCGGAGCCGACTGACCACGCTCCGTCCTGGGCACGTTCGGTCGAGAATCTAGGCAATCTGGGGAAACCTGACGAACCTCTGGCAAAAGATTGGCAAGTCTGGGATTCAGGCTCGATGGACATTTTCCTTCATCCTGTCCACAATACCTGGGTCATGACGCGGGTCTTGGGTGGGTGTGACGCCCTGAACGGGCGGATGCCCACAAGCCCCGAATGGAAATTAGCCGGCTGGACTCTCGCCTACCCTCTCCCATGCCAACGACAACAACTCAGAGCCCAAGCACCCTGAAAGCCGTGATGGAGAGGGCTCGCCAACAGGTCGACTCCGCGCTCGACCGGTACCTACCGGCCGTCGAGCCGGAAGGCCAGTCGGCCTGCCCGGCTCGGCTTGCCGAAGCCATGCGCTACAGCGTGCAGGCGGGCGGCAAACGTCTCCGCCCCGTGCTGGCCTTGCTGGCAGCCAAAGCCTGTGGGGCTTCGGAAGCAGACGCCATGGCCTCTGCGTGTGCCCTGGAAATGGTGCATACCTACTCGCTGATTCACGACGATTTGCCAGCCATGGATGACGATGATCTACGTCGAGGCCGTCCCACTTGCCACAAGGCCTTTGATGAGGCCACCGCGATTCTGGCCGGCGATGCCCTGCTGACACTGGCGTTCGAGATTGTGGCCAAAGACACGCACCCGGCACCAGCCGCCGTACGTTGTATCCAGATCCTGGCCGAGGCTTCGGGCCCGATGGGCATGGTGGGCGGCCAGATGGCCGATCTGGAAGCCGAAGGACGCACCGACGGCACGGTTGAGCGGTTGGAAGCCATCCACAGGCGCAAGACGGGGGCACTGTTAATGGCCCCGCTGTGCATGGGGGCGGCCGTGGCCCAAGCCTCGGTCGAGGTTACTCAGGGCCTGGAGCGTTATGGCCGGTCGATCGGCCTGGCGTTCCAGATCATCGATGACCTGCTCGACGTGCAAGGCGATGAAGCAAAGCTGGGCAAACGGGCCCAGAAAGATAGTGATCTCGGGAAATGGACTTACCCCGGCCTCCTGGGCATCCAGGCGAGCCGGGACAAGGCCCAGGCCCTGGCCGACGACGCCGTTAAAGCGCTGGCACCACTTGGTGAGAAGGCCGCCGTACTTCGCGACCTGGCCTGGACTCTGCTGGAAAGGGACCGTTGATGAGTGGAGCGATCCTGTCACGCATTAATTCGCCGGCCGACCTCAAGGGCCTGTCGAAGAAGGAACTCGAACAGCTTGCCGGCGAGATGCGTGAAGAGCTGATCGCGGTGGTAGGCCGGCGCGCCGCTCACTTCGCCAGTAATCTTGGCGTGGTTGAGCTCTGCCTGGCCCTGCACCTGAAGTTCGACTTCGCCAAAGATCGCCTGATCTGGGACACCGGGCACCAGATCTACCCCCACAAGCTGATCACCGGCCGGGCCAAGGAGCTTTCGGGCATCCGCACCAAGGGGGGCCTGATGGGCTACCCCCACCCCGGCGAAAGTGAATATGACCTGTTCATGACCGGGCATGCCGGCTGTGCCCCCTCGACCGCGCTCGGCCTGCGGGCCGGCGACGAGTTGCTGGGCCAGACCGAGCGCTACAGCGTGGCCGTGATCGGCGACGGTGCGTTTCCCAGCGGCATCGTGTACGAGGCCCTCAACAACGCGCACGACCATTCCAAATTCCTGGTCGTCCTGAACGATAACAAGATGTCGATCTGCCCACGCGTGGGCGGCCTGGCCAAGTGCCTGGACAAGACGCGGATGATGCCCGTCTATAATGACCTGAATCGCAAGGTCAAGAAGATGCTGCCCACCATCCCTTTGGTGGGTGAGCCCGCTGAGCGCTGGCTGCAGCAGTTCAAAGACGCCGTGAAGGCCTCGATCCACGGCGGCATGATCTTTGAGGAGCTGGGATTCACCTATCTCGGTCCCATTGATGGCCACGACCTCACGGTCCTGAACGAGTACCTGGAAAAAGTGCGGGCCCTGGAAGGACCAGTCCTACTACACGTGCTCACCGACAAGGGACGCGGGTTCGAACCGGCCGAAAAAGACCCGGTCAAGTTCCATGCAGGTCAGTTCCCCACCGACCCCAGCTCATCGGCCATCCTCCCGCTCAAAACCACCAGCGGCCGAGCCTATACCAATACCATCAGCGAGGCGATTCACGAGGCCTGCGCCCAGAACCCCAAGGTGGCGGTGATCACCGCCGCCATGTGCGAGGGGAACAAGCTCCAGAAGATCCGCGAAGATTTCCCCACCCAGTTCTTTGACGTGGGCATTTGCGAGAGCCACGGCGTGGCGTTCGCCGGCGGCATGGCCAAGGCCGGCGCGCGGCCGATTGTCGCCATCTACAGCACGTTCCTGCAACGCTCGTTCGACCAGATCTTCCAGGAAGTTGCGCTCCAGAACCTGCCCGTCACGTTCTGCCTCGATCGCGCGGGCCTGGTGGGCTCCGACGGACCCACCCACCACGGCACCTACGACATCGCCTATCAGCGCATCTTCCCGAACATGGTGGTGATGGCGCCCGGCGACGAGCGGGACGTGAGGCCCATGCTGGATTTCGCGCTGACCTACCCGGGGCCGGTCTCCATCCGCTACCCCAAGGCCGATGTTGACTCGATCGAACGCAACGTGCAGCCGATCGAAATTGGCCAGTCCGAAGTGCTGGAATGGGAAACCGACGGCATGCTGATTGCCTGCGGCACCCTGCTGAGCACCTGCCTGAAGGTGGCCCGCCGCCTGCGTGACGATCACGGCCTGCGCGTAGGTGTGGTGAATGCCCGGTTCATCAAGCCGCTAGACAAGGCCACCCTGCTCAAGGCGGTTGAGGAATGCGGATTTGTGCTCACCGTCGAAGAAGGATGTCTTGACGGCGGCTTTGGCTCGGCCGTGCTGGAAGCCGCCAATGACGCGGGCCTGAACACTTCGCACGTGCGCCGACTGGGCCTGCCCGACCGCTTCGTGTTGCATGCCGAGCGTGAAGAACAGCTTGAAGAAGTGGGGCTCGATACGCCCGGCATTCTCAAGGCCGCGCTGGAACTGGCCCAGTCTGTGGGACTGGCAGTCGACCGGACGACCTCCGCCGGCGGCCGCGCCGGCGTAGCGTGAGACGATACGTAAAGGGATCAACATAGTAAAAGGGGTCAGGACTCGTTTTGCGGCAAAACGAGTCCTGACCCCTTTTACTATGACACGCCAGACAGCAAGGACCAACCATGCCTCACAGCGGCCACTTGAATGTCGTCAACCTGGTCGGCGTTGAGTATGTCGAGGGTGGTAAATCACTGCGGCTGGAACTCATCGATAGCATTCCGCCGCATCACACCACGCTCCTGACGTTCAGGAATACGTATGCTGTCCAGCTCTATCAGACCAGGGACGATGGGTTTCCGTTCGTCATTGTCGACCTGACCTGGCGACCTGTTGAACCGGCTGAAACAGGTCCGACCCTTGTCTCGCTCAGTTACCCCTTCACAGGACCAGGCGTGATTCCCTCCGTGGACGATTTCAGGCCCCTGGTCATTGTCCACCTGGAGGGATCCATGGTGGGTACCATCCTGGCCGAAGAGGTGGTGATTCAGATCTCCTCGCCTATGCAGAAAGCCTCTGGAGAGACTGAAAAAGACTGACCGTAAGCATTCAGCCGAATCCAGAGACCGTCATCAAACGGCATGAAATTCTCGACCCTGAAGGGGTCGTTCACACAGCCCAGGCCGAAGGCCCGGGTTTGTGCCCATGCCTATAGCATAGTCTTTGAGCCATGTAAGGGCGTCTCTCAAGCACACGAATGAACCGCCCCTTAAGGGCGGGTGGTCTGGGGGGGGATACCATTACCCAGGCCTTCGGCCTGGGCTGGTAGAACCGGGCCTTCAGCCCGGAAAACCGGCCTTATCTCATGGATTACTGCATTCGGCTGAATAATTAAGACTGACCGAGTTTCCAGCATCGCTGGAAGCACCCATAATCTTTTTGCAGGAACCGCTGAGTTCCGGCAATGATGCAGCTTGCGATTTTGCTCTCGATTTGCATTCCCGGATACTGAGGTCGTGTCTTGAACTCCGCTTCACAGCACACACAGGCACCCTTGCGGGTTGCGATTCTGGGCAACGGCACCAAGCCGGAAGTCAAGGCCGAGGCAGGACGGCTGGCCAGTACCATTTCCAGTTACCCGAGCCTGGTCATAGCCACCATTGACCTCAGTGGCGAGAGCGACCTCTCGGAACTGAGCGCCGACCTGGCCCTGGTGCTGGGCGGCGATGGCACGGTGCTGCACACCGCGCGGCGGATGAAGGAACGGCCCACGCCCGTGCTGGGCGTGAACCTGGGCCGTCTGGGGTTCCTCACCGAACTTGACCCCATTGCCGTGCTGAACCGGTTGCCTGACCTGGCTGCCAGACGGTTCGTGGTCGATAACTTGATGACCCTGGAATGCACCCTGACGCCCGTCCACGGGCCCAGTCAAAGATTCCGTGGCCTCAATGATGTCGTGCTCAGGGCCGCGCCGCCGTTCCACCTGATCGAAATTGGCGTGACCATTGATGGCGAAAATGTGATCACCTACCGATCCGATGGCCTGATTGTGGCCACCCCGGTGGGCTCCACCGCGCATAGCCTCTCGGCCGGTGGGCCAATTTTGCCGCCCGACGCCCAGATGTTCGTGCTCACCCCCATCTGTGCCCATGCCCTGACTCAGCGCCCACTGGTGGATGCCAGCCACAAGACGTTCGAACTGTACCCTTGCAGCCCTCAAGGCTCGGCCTACCTCGTCATTGATGGGCAGGTCCAGATCCCCATCCAGAAAGGGGACCGGATCACCGTGCGCAAGGGGGAAACACCGTTCCCCATGGTCAGACTGCCCGATCACAGCTTTTACGGCACGTTGCGAGATAAGCTCGGCTGGGGCACCATGCCCGCCGGTGATACGAAATCGCAGGGGTGAGAGAATAACGTCCGTCTGTCAGAGCCCGGTGACGGGTTGCTCAGCAGGACGCTTCCGGCACGAACAAGGCGATGTCTTTGAGCTTTGCGATCTCTTTCACAAGACCATCGCATGGGCAGTTACCAAGGCGATCAAGGCCCCTGCTACGTCGTTCTGAGAAACCCGTCGCTGACGCTCCGGGCTCTTTTCAGATGATCGAACCAACATCTCAGCGCCTGGGAAACAGCGGGCGACGGATCCGTTCGCGTTGCGGCTCGCCGGGTTGCTGGCCGGTCACACGTTTGAGTAAATCGGTGGCGCGGCGGGTGGGGCCGGGCAACACTTCAACCCCCACGTGCGGGTTCGCCAGTGAACCCTTGGCGGTAATCAAGAGCACCTGCCCCGTGGCCTCACGGGTGATCTCACTGAAGCCAGGGATGTGCAGCCGCTCATCACGGCCATAGAGGGGTTTGAATTCGAGATCAATATCGCCGGGCATCCGAATTGTGCCACGCCCGTACAGGCTCATGGTGTTCCCCGTGACCTTGATCGGATCAAGCTGCACTTCGCCATCGCGAATCACAAACGTAAGATTCCCGGCGTCAAACGCCGCGCGGCTCTCGCGTGAGAGGTTAAGCGGAGAGATGAGCCGGAAAAACCAGGGCATTTTACCAAGGTCGCCCTGTACCAGCTCGGCTGCCCCATTCCCCTGCAACCGACGCAGGTCGGTTCCCACCCCGCTCAATTCCGTGCGCGCGGAGAAGGTGCCAGATAAGGTCTGACGCCCAGGCAGTGTCTGCGTAAACTTGGTGAGGTCGGCCTGCTGAAGTTCCACCCAACCTCGGTACTCGGGGGTGGCCGCCAGCAGCAGTTCCATCTGGCCGCGAACGAGTCCGCCGAGCAATCGGCCGCTGACATCGGGCAAGGTCGCCTTGCCATCCCGTACGATCAACGGGGTGGTCAGGCTTGTGATCTGCTGATCCGCCACAATCACACTGTCCATCTGCACCTGGCCAGTGAACTCGATACCACGGCCGTCTGAGCGACCATTCACGTTGGCAAGCTGACCCTGCATATGTTCAAACGGCACCCCTGCCTGAATCGTGCTGTCCTGGAACAAAACCGACGCTTGGTCCCAGGAACAAACGGCCGGATTGTCCGATTCACCATCCCAGGCAATGGAAAGGTTGCCCCGAACCGCAAGCTGGTTGGCTTCTCCCAGATGCTCTGCGAACTGAGCCATCAGCGAAGGCATGATGCGTCGTAATTCGGAATCCAGCCTGAGCTTCTGAACCTGCAAATCCTCCACGCGGAGGTCAAACTGGCCAGAGTCTCGCAAGTCGACACGGCCAGCGTGAAACCGAACGGGCGCTTCTCGAAAGTTAAAGGCCACGTCGGTCATGGTCACCGGCCCGTTATCGAACACAAACTCACCCGTGACCGCTTGCATGGCGGGCAACTCAATGCGCATCCCAGGCTCAAGCCCCGGCGTGCCCGGTACCGGCAAAAGCGAAAGCTTTACCCGGGCCTCGTCTTCCCGGGCCACCCGAACCTTGAGTTCGGTCCGGTCCGGCTTTTCGGGGTGGCCGGCCGTCACATGAGCGTCTAGCGTGCAAGTACCTACCGGATTGAGCAAACCCCAGGTTGCCTTCCAGGCGTTCGGCAGTGCGTCTTTGAGTTGCTGGTCAAACGGCAGCCGATCGGCATGCAGTACAACATCGGCTTCAAATTGATTCGCTTTATGAGACTCCACCCGACCGTGCGCAGAGATTAACGCCACGCCGTTCTCGCCCGTCATATCAGTGAACGTGCAACCGGCCGGGTCAAGCATCAACCGGCCGGTGAGCTTTCGAACCGGGTACGGTAGCCCCTGCCAGCGCATGGAACAATCGGTGTTCAAGTCAAACGTGGCCCGAACCTCCACCCCCTGCATGGGGTCGGGCCCATTGGCGACCCCAATCGAGTGGCGAAGAATCTCGGCCTCGCCCCGCACCGTTCCACTGGGATGAAAACTGGTGACCAGCGAGGCGAGCGAAGGCGGAAGCGCGTGCACCAGTTGCCCATCCTCGTCAATCGGCAACGCAGCGGCCAAAAGTTGCAGGCGAACCTCGGGGTCTGGCCCCAACCGCTCAATCTTCCCCGTGGCCGTCAGCGGTTGCCCGCCCTGGCCAAGCAACGTTTCCAGGTTCACAATGGTCAGGGTTGGCCCCTGAAGCAGCATCCGACCCTGCACATGCTCAAGTGGAAATGGGAAATGCTTATAACAAAGCGCCACGTCAAGCAGGTCAATGGTGGCGGCGTACGCCAGCGGTTGGGCTGCCTCGGATCTTGAAACCTGGGCCCTCAGGCTGATCCGCCCCAGCGCGTCCTGCCCCTCCCGCGTGAAATCTTTCCACACTTTTTGAAGGTCGGCCGGTAGTTGCGACTTCAGCTTGGAATCCAGGTCCAGATCAATCAGTGAGATGTCCAGGTCCAGTGGGCCGTCTGACGGTTCTTCCAAACCAAGATCCAAGGCTCCGCGATGCAGACGCACCACCGTCCGCCCGTACCGGGCTTCGGCCCACGTCACATCCAGCCTGCCATTTTCAACCCGGGTCGAACCAGAAACATCGCTCAGCGGAAACGGCAAGCGGTCACACCGCCAGACTCCGTCTCGCAAGGATGATCGAATCGCATAATCAATTGGCGGATTCGAGGTTCGGCTGCTAGTCAGATGCTCAAGCACCAGGTCAAGCCGGCCCGAAACCAGGCCAATTGCATCCCAGGCCCCTTGCCACCGTAACGGCAACCGATTTCGCAGAGTCTCCGAGACCGTCAAACCACTGATATCGCCCCGAGTCAGCGAAATCGAGCCATCGGACGTGTTCAACGTTCCGGCCAGCGCGAAGCGATCGAGGCCATCTCCCTGCCCTGAACCCTCGAACTGAAACAGCCCATGCGCCTGCGGTACCGGTTCAAACGTCAGATCCACATCATGCAAGACCTTCACGGGCCGTGGGCCATCGATCAGTTCAACCACCCCCTTGCTGATCCGGATCACCGGCGTGAACAGGGGCGTAACGGGCCAGGGGTCAGCTAGTAATCCATCCAGATTCCAGCGCCCGTCGGCGCGTTGGGTCAAACGCAGCACCGGCTGCGCCACAATCACTTCGCTGGGCTCCACACGCCCGTGCCATAAGGCTCGCAGATCACACCGAACCTGGATCCAGGGAATCCGCACCGTGGAGAAACCCTGCTGATCCACGGGCTGCACCAGCGTGACCTGCTTCAGGTCAAACATGCCCAGCATGGGCCTGAGTGCGGCCTTATCGACCCGCAATTGACAGCCAGGGAAAAACTCAGGCAGGCGGGCATTAATGATGGCCACCAGCGTGGAGCTGTCCGTCATGTACGTATAAGCAAACCCCAGTGCTCCCGCCATGACGGCGACAACAAAGACGAATGCCCAAAGGATGAACCGAGGCCAGCGGAGCCGCTTGGTCACCGGTTACTTCTCCTTGCTGAGCGCAAATGCGACCAGGCCGAACGCCGGCACCTGAACCGCAAGGCGGTAACGGATTGAACCCACAAACACCAGATGCAGCAGCGATACATAAATCAGGGGAGCCGCCATCAAGAACAACGCGCGTCGGTTGTTACGCAAACCCCAGACGCCGGCGGCCATCAACGCAAACAGGGGAATGCTGATCACCGCACTGACCACCGCAACCCCTGGGTAGCGAAACTCGGCGGCGTTTGGCCACGGGCTCCAGAACCGCCCAAACTTGATCGCCGCAAGCTGCAACGCACGCACCGGCTGATCCCGCACAAACGCCCATGCCTGGTCCCTCAAGAAGCGGTCCTGGCTCTGCTCGTCAAGCTGACGGATCTCTGGATCATCCAGGAACCGCATATCCGAGGCACCCGTGGCAGCAGGATTCAGGCCGTCATAAAGGCTGGCCCCCATCCAGAGCGCCGTGGGCACAAACCGCTGAAACACCAAGGCATTGCGTGCCCACCAGGGAGCCAGAATGAGTACAAAGCCAAGTACGAACAGCGAGATCATGCCTGCACGCGCCCGAATCCGTCGTTCGGCTGTCATCGCTCGCAGTAACCAGACACAGGCTAGCGGCATGAACAGCAGCCAGGAGGGCCGCACCAGCACCGTGATCCCTTGGACAAGCCCTGCCCCGATGCTCGCCAGCCCCAGCCCACGGTTGCCGGCCAACCCCGGCCGGGTCAGCCGCTCCAGGCCACAAAGCCCCAGCATCACTAGCGGAACAAAGAGCGCCTCGGAAAGCAGCAGCGCAGACAGCCCAATCGAGAACGGCTCAAGCGCGGCAATTCGCCCAGCCCAGACCGTTGCCCGGCGGCCCCGAGCTTCCTGTCCCACCGTCCGGCGAACCAGTTGCATCAGCAGTCCCACGGACAGGGCACAAGCCAAGGCCTGCAGCAAGCGAGGGGCCAGCGTGCTCTCTCCAAACAAGGCCCGACAGCCGGCCAGGAATAAGGGATACCCAGGGGTGCGCAACGCAAAGTGCGGCACCTCATACTGCGGCACCATGTAACTCTGCCAGCCACAAATTCGACCGGCCAGGTACCAGTAAATCCGGGTGTCATCGAACAGGCAAAGCACCCCTCGCTGACGCGCCCAGAAATCAACCGCCAGGGCGGCCGCCAGCCGAACCAAAAACGCAACAACTACCCAGCGGACCAGGCTGGCTTTGAGCCAGGCCGGATCGGCCGAACCAGGTGCGTCAGTATCGGGTGTTTTGGTATCGGCCATGGTCTCGCCAAGCTTGGCCGGAATCGGGATAGCAGGCAAAACCGGGCTCCGCCTCGGTTGCCCCTATCCGTTGAGGTTGCCAAGACGTTCACAACCCGTACCTCATCCCGTTAAGAGAAGGTTGCGCATGCTAGGACGGTTGCCCCATTCGGTCAACCGCAGTCTGGAAACGCCAAACCCTGGAAACTATTGCCATTCCAGCCAGCCTCTCACGATCGAGTTCCAGAACCCAGACGGGCTCTCAAATCCGCCAACTGGCTCTCCCTGGTCTGGCAGGTTGGGCAATCTAACTGGGCGGCTCAAGCTTCCTGGGGCTCCACCTCAGCCCCAGCCGCCGGCGTGTGACCGGCGTACAGCGCGCCCGCTGGCTGATGCGCTGACCGGCCACCCACACAATTCCGCCGGCATCACAAACGATGGGGACCGCGGGCCGAGCCTGTCTGGCTATTTTGCGGCCTCTGAAGAAGTCTGCCAGGGCCATGCTCCCTACCTCCACGCCCAGGGGGTCAAACCGGTCGCCCACGTGGGGTGGTCGAACCATCAGACCGCCATTCGCACCGTCTGGCCCAGGAATCAGTGTCAGCCGATCGGCGTCAATCCGCTCATCCCAGTCGTCTAGATCCACCGGGTCTAGCTCGGCCTGGAACTGGCCAGCACCAAAATCCACCCGGCCAGGGACCGGAAGAAACACGGCCTGAACCGGGGAAGGCACGGTTCTCCCCGGTGCCGGTCGCTGGAGTAGAAGCTGGGTCTCCAGGAACCGGGCCTCAATCCCCGCCGGGCACACCAGGGCCGAATGGGGCCGATCGACCAGCCGGGCGAGCTGGATCCAGTGCCTGGCAGACATCCCCTGCTCTGGCCAGGCTTGGGCCTGCCAAACCGCTCTTAGAATGAGAACCCGCCGATTCAGGCTCGCCTTGCGAAGCCGGGCCAGGTCCAGCCGCACCTGGTCCGCGGCCGGCGGTTCCAGCAGACAGCGTTTGAGCAGGCTGGCCACCTGGGCTTCCAGCACGCCTCGTTCGGCCCTCTGCAATTGGGCCAGCCGGGCAATCGCCTCAATCACGCGTGGGTTGTAAGAGGCCGCCAGTTCCGGCAAAAGCACATGGCGGATCCGGGCCCGGGTTCGCGAAAGATCCAGGTTGGTGGCGTCTTCGCGCCATCCTTGACCTTGTTCGGTTAGAAACGTTCGCAGGGTTTCTCGACTGGCCCAGAGCAGCGGCCGCCCGAGTGTAACCCCCGGCGTCAGCTCTCGCCGGACCGGAATGCCGCACAGGCCACGCGGACCCGTGCCCCGCACCAGACGGTGAAAGAGGGTTTCCGCCTGATCATCACGGGTATGCGCCACCAGCACAGCGCCCGCATTCCGTTCCAAGGCCAACCGTCCCAGCCATGCATAACGGGCCTGGCGAGCGCGTGCTTCGAACCCCGCTCCCGATCCTGGAGCCCAGCGCTCGAGCCAGAACGGGACCGCCAGTTGGCTTGAGAGTTCCGCCACGAAACGGGCATCGGCTGCGGACTGCTCTCCCCGGGTGCCATGATCGAAATGCCCGACCTCGGGTTCCAGGGCCAACCGCTGCTTGAGTTGGTTCACCAGCAGGAGCAGGGCCACGCTGTCACTTCCACCGGAAACCGCCACAATCAACTTCCCGCCCGCACACCCTTGCAGAGACCTGGCCGCACGCTCAATCAACCGGTCGGTGGTTCGGTTTCCGCTCATTGTCGTAATTTACCACCTACTTTGTCAGAAAATTTTTGGCAATCGGTACAGTTTACCAATGTTACGAAAAACCGCATCTTGTATATCTTTACGTCAAACCAGGACCCGTTGTGGGAACCTGGGCAATTCATGCGGGCGCCGGTCCAGGGTTTTTTCCGGCGAATTGGGCCCGTAAGCTATTGCGTAATCGGCAGGTACCGAGAAGCCCTGCCGAAGTCAATGTGCACCCCTTGCTTCACGTTCGGGAGACTCCTATGCGTCGTTCTCTGATTCTGGCGGTTGCTGCGGTTTTCGGTCTGGTTGCCGGTGCTGATGCACAGGCTGGTTGCTTCGCCAAGAAGCATTTCAAAGGTGGCTGTGGCGCCACGGCCGCTTGTGCCGCTCCTGCCCCAGCTCCGGTTGCGGCTCCTTGTGCCGCTCCTGCGCCTGCCCCAGTTGCCGCTTGTGAGCCAGCTCCTGCTTGCGCTCCCAAGAAGAAGTGCAACCTGTTCGGCGGCCACAAGCTGTTCGCCGGCCTCTGCCACAAGAATAAGGCTGTTGCCGCTTGTGCTCCTGCTGCCCCAGTTGCCGCTCCTTGCGCCGCTCCTGCTCCTAGCTACACCTACGAAGCTCCTGCTGCAATTGCAACCGTGACCTACGCCGCTCCTCAGGCGGTTGCCGCTCCTGTGGCCACGCCTCAGGCTGTTGCTGCTCCTGTGGCCGCCCCAGCTGCACCAACCAAGTCGGTTCCAGTCGCTCCAGCTCCTCAGGCTGTGACCAAGGGCTGAGCAATCGCTCGCTCCGGTTGAAAACTTAGGGTCGCGTGCGGTCTGAGTGTCCACTAAACTGGATCTCTGAACCGCTGCGGCCTTTTTTGGTTTGAGGGCGTGATCCGCAGCAACGTGCCGGTCTTTGGACCAGGCCGGTTGCGGGCCGCGCCTGGTTTTGTTTGCAGCCTCCTCTTTTTTGAACCCTACCGGTTATGACTCACCTGGATACGGCAGAGAGTTTAGACATTGCCGCGCTCCTGCAGTGTCCCAAGTGCCGCCATGCCCCGCTGGCCGCCAGCAGTTCCGACAGCCTGACCTGTGCGGCCTGCGGCCAACGGTATCCTGTTCAGGGCCGAGTTCCCAGGCTGGCCGCCAATCCCTATGTGGCGAGCTTCGGCCGCCAGTGGAACCGGTACGACGTTGAGCGTCCTGAAGAAGATGCCGAGGTCTTCCTGACCAAAACCGGGCTAAAGCCGGCGAGCCTGGCCGGGCGCCTGGTTCTGGACGCCGGGTGTGGCGGCGGCCGGTACAGCCGGCTCCTGGGCACCCAGGGCGCCAGGGTGGTGGGGCTTGACCTCAGTCACGCCGTAGAGAAGGCCGCCTCGGCCTGTGCCAACCTGCCCAACGTCCAGATCATCCAGGCCGACCTTCTGGACATCCCCATCCCGTCTCAGACCTTTGATGTCGCATTCTCGATCGGGGTTCTGCATCACAGCCCAGACCCCCGCCTGGCCTTCCGCCAGGTAGCCGACAAGGTCAAGCCGGGTGGCCAGCTTGCCGTCTGGCTTTACCGGAAAAATACCTGGCCCCAGGAATGCATGAACTCTGGCCTACGGGCCATCACCACCCACCTGCCGGCCCCGTTGCTGGAACCTGCGTGCGTGGCCATGGGTGCGCTGGGGTCGGTTCCGGTGCTGAAGCGCACCCTGAACAAGGTGTTCAATTTCTCCAATCACCCCGACTGGACCTTGCGGGTGTGCGACAATTTTGACTGGTACGCCCCCACCTACCAGTCTCACCACACGGTTCCTGAACTGATGCGCTGGTTTGAGGAAGAAGGGTTCACCGACCTCCAGGAACTGGCCCCGGCCAAGTCTGGCTCCTGGTATCGCTGGGCCTACCAGAACAACCTGATCATCGGTAGCGGGGTGAACGTGGCTGGCCGCAAACGCACGTGAACCCTCGGCCTTCTCCAGACCTGGTGTGGGGCGACACGAAATTTCAGGGTCTGGAGAGCTTGAAAACCTGCGTATGAACCGGCTTGCCACCGTTGAAGCCAATCCAGGTTGACTCCAGTTGCCCAGTTCCCCGGAACGCAATTTTCCCTTCGTGCATGTGTGGATCTTGGGCGGGATCAAAGTTGGTGCCCCCATCAAACGCGAGCACCAAGACATCAGAAGTCGATGCTGCACGGTCGAGCTTCAGTTGCGGCTGATTCTTCCCCGCGCAGTAGTGAGTCATTCTCAGGTCGTCGCCCACCAGGTAATAGACCGAGAGCATCGCCATATCCGTTCCCGGGAATAACTCTTCAACCACGGCCGTTCCCGACCCCACCACCTTGTAGCTGAACTTGGCAGGCGGAGCCCCGTCTGGCATCTCCACGGTCCAGTCTCCCGCCAGGGTTTTCAGCTTTTCAAACGCAACTTTGGAATCAAGCGGCCCCTCGGCACCGCGGGCCAACCCACCCAGCATCACCACCAAAACCGCAGGAATCACCAGGGTTCGACTCATGGCCATGGCTTGCGCTCGCTTTTTTGGGAAAGGCTACACGGAGAGTTATGAGCAGGTTTGCTCGGGCATGACCACGGGCCGCCGAGGGCCTGAATCTTGATTGCACATCCAAACCGCCCCACGAAAAAAGCCACCGCGTGACTCAAAACTGAGCCCCGGGGTGGCTGGGATGGTTCACACAGATGGCCACGGCCTGGTCCCGTCAGGAGCCAGGCGCGACCACGGGCATGGACAGCGGCCCGATGGGCGAGAGATTTCTGACAATCTTCACACCGTTTCGGGTCACGCGACCATTGAGCCCGCGCTGGTTGGAAAGCAGTTGCACGTTCTGCCGGTTCGGAATATCGGCATGGTTCAATGGGTTTCCAATAAACGTGCTATCGGCAGCATGTTTTGCTCCCACCATGTTCACCGTACCCGTGGTGTTGAAGATCAGCCCTTGAACATCCAGGCCCAGGAACCGCCGTGTATTGCCTTGAATATTCACGACCGCCGCACCGGTCTGGGCGGGAATGTTCGAGGTACCCGCCAGTTCCGGGTGGTAAGACTCGCTCAGCCCGTAAAGGGCATCGCTGGTTTGCAGCGTGATGGTACCGGCAACCGCCTCGGTTGAGGGGGTGAACAGCTCAATGGTATCGGTGCTGCCCAGTGCTCCTGCGGGAAGCAAGCGGGCCAGCCTGGTATCCAGGCTGCCAGAGCCCGTGAATGGGCTGGTGTTCAGACCATTGGCACCGGCGTTGATGTACGGTGAAAGCGGGCCGGCAATGGCGGTCCGGCTCGACTCCGCGCCACTCAGCGAATAGCCGGCGGCACCAAACTGGAACAGGTTGGGCTGCGCGGTGTCAAAGTGAGCCGCACCATCCACGTAAAGCACACTCGATCCAGCGACCCCGGTCACGCCGCCGTTGAACACAAACTCACGCTGGGGCACCACCAGCAAGCCAACCGCGGTCCCACTGGCCAGGCTCGCTTTCACATCAACCGAGAGGCCGTTGCCACCGGTCTGTGTGAACAAGGTACCGGTACCGTTGGAACCAATCCCGTCCACGCTCGTCAACTGGGGCACCGTGAACTGACCGGCGGCGGCACCAGTCTGGGCATCATAGGCATACACGGTTGATCCAATACCAACCAAAACCACCCGTTCCGTGCCGTTGGCGGCTAATCCCAACGACGGTCGCGTGGTTCCCAGCGCCGGCAGAGTGATCGGCGTGAAGGTTGGGTCAATGATCCCCGTCTTACCATTGCCGGTTACCGTGTTCACCCGCAACCGGATGAGCTGGCCGGTGGTGGTATCCACGGTGAACAGGGCCGGGTCACCCAGTGCCGGGGTCCCAAGGGGGCCTGCCACCACGCGCTGAACCTGAAAATCCACACCCGGGGGAACGGTGTCTCTGGTGACCGTGGTATTCACGGCCGTCACGTTGGTGACACCACCCACCGAGGCTCCACCCGAGGTGATGGTGGAAACCGTTTGCGTGGTGGTTGCTGGTGCGACCCCCTCTTTGAGGTACATCACCGTGTTCGCCTCAATCTGCTGGAGTTGCACCGTGATGATGCCTCCCATCAGGTTGACATACGAGCCGTTCACCAGGTTGAAGTTGGGCATGACAATCGCCCACACCGGGTCCACGCCCGTACCGGTCTGACTTCCCACCCGGCTGTTCGCATCGCGAATTCCGGTCAGCGGCAACATTTTGTTGGAAGGTCGGCCGTCAGCATTCCAGACATTGGCAATGATCCGTGTCTGATTATCGGTTCCGTTGAAGACCAGATTCACAGACCCGGTGGTGGGGTCGATGGTAGTCACCTGACCCGAACTATCTTTCAGGGTGCCATTCCCATACAGGGTCACGGCCACGGTGCTTCCATCACCAAGCTTCTGGACGATCCGCCGATCGCTTGCGGGAATGCCCGTGGTGTAATAACGCACGATGCGCACGAAATCAGCGGGGGTGATGGGGATGTTCCCCTTGGCAAGGTGGAGCCCGTGCCCCGTGAGTAACTCGCGTTTCTCCAGATTCTCAAGCCCCGGACTGTTCTTCCGTGCGGTCTTCGGGAACTTCGCCATGTTCTCCGATCTCCTGCGCTAGGCGCTGCCGGCCAAGGGCCGACCGTCGAGGGCGATCTCGATGCGAAAATGGCAGATTCGCCATCAACCGCACGATCGCGATAGTCCCTCTGATCGGCACGCCCCACACAACAACATCATCGTTTTCAGAAGAATCCCTCCAAACCCACCCCGGTACACCCCAGGTCGGGCGTGTTCCCGACCGGTTCAGGACCCTGCCTCCAGTGATATTGCGGCTCGAAGTCGCAGCGGCTTGCCGCCAAGACCCTGCCCCTGGCAGATAAGCTGGGAAGTCCAGGAAATCTTGGCAATCTAGTTTCCACTTCTGGGACGTCAGGAGGCCACAATCTCGCCGGTTTGGTCTGCGCTGTGGGTTAAACCGATTGCGAGAGTTCACAAACCCCGATAAACTCGGCTCAAGTTGAAGGGGCTGGGTGCTGTCAACGGGTCGGTAGGCAGCCGGTTTCCCTTCCCGGTTTTGATCCCGTGCCGCACACCTGGATCGAAGGAGATTTCCAGTGCGCCGATTTTCGTCTCTGGCAGTTGCCGCGTCCCTGTTGCTGGGGTTGAGCGGATCTGCCCGGCTGTTCGCTCAGGATGAGAAGAAGGCTGAAGCAGTTCCGGCAGCCAGCCCGGACCAGAAGCCGGCCGAGGCCGTGGTCGCCCCGGCTGAGCCTAAGCCCATCCCGCCTGAAGTTCAGGCTAAGATTGACGCGGCACGCCGCGCCGTGGCCGAGGCCATTGTGG
This sequence comes from uncultured Planctomycetales bacterium, assembly GCA_903926465.1. Taxonomy (GTDB): domain Bacteria; phylum Planctomycetota; class Planctomycetia; order Isosphaerales; family Isosphaeraceae; genus CAIYJE01. The sequence continues at coordinate 2,876 of CAIYJE010000012.1, read as the reverse complement.
CGGCCCAAGATGCAGGCCTGGTGGATAGCACCATTGATCCGCCGCCCATCCTTGACATTCTGATCACCGGCCGGGCCGATGATCGGGCCAAGCTGAAAGCCATCACCAAGGAATCACCGGAAGTCGGTGTTAGCCCGGAAGTTTTTGGTGCCTGGTTTACTGGCTACGGGCAGGCCGAGGGCGTGGTGGCCGAAAAGAATATCCGGATCACCCCCCCTTCCAAGGGACTCAAAAGCTGGTACGACGACCGCAACCGGATCTTTGCGGCCCTGATTGCCGACGTTCGCAAGGGGAAAACACCGGTTCCGCCCGTGACCCCCACGCCAACCGAGGCCCCCAAGGTCGAAGACGCTCCCAAGCCTGAAGAGGCCAAGCCCGCCGACGCCCCCAAGGTCGAAGAAGTGAAGCCGGTTGAAGAAGCTCCCAAGGTCGAAGACGTGAAGCCAGCCGACGAAGCCAAGATCTGAAGCAGGCCGCGGTTATCCGGCAACCAAGTGACTCAAGGCAGGCACTCCCACGCGGAGTGCCTGCCTTTTTTCATGCAGCCACCCAACTGAGCTGCAGTGTTCACGATTCGGCACCAGATTCCACCAGGACAGCCGTATTTCCTGAAATGATGTCGATGAATTGTTGTTTCATCGAGTCAGGCAAGTACGAAATCTGGATCATTTCCGAAGCGCGCGGCAAGATCTTCACCTGATCCGCAATCATCCGGTTCACGAGCCTCTCTGGAAGGCCGCAATAATGGCCAAATGCTAGCCAATCCTTTCGAAGGAGCCGTTTATTTCGGCCCCCCAACGTCAGGGCCATGGTGATATCGTTGGGAATGACAAGTCGAGTGCTCACCAGGTCATAAACAGGCGACAATCGTCGCAAGCCGTCTGGCTCGGTCAGCAGTGAGAAGTTCTTGAGATGCATATCTCCATTGGAAATCCACCAGCCGAAGAGCAGTAACCTGTAAAACTTCCCCACCTCGATCGCCGGCTCACTTGCATACTTTCTCAGCAACCGAACACACAGCTCGGCCGAACCATTGTACTTGTCACGAACGGGTTTCTCTGCCAGCTGACAGAAATCCTCGACGGGCCATTTCTCACCGCGATCAGTCCGATCAAATCGCTTGATCACATAAGTAATTGTTCCATCTTTCAGTCGAAGTAACCCGCATGGTGGAATCTCAATTCCCACCAGTGTGGCCAGCCTCATGCTCAGATGCTCATTTTGCGGAAGCGCGGAGTAACGTGCGGGTTCCGGCTTGAGAATGTACCGGCCCCTCGTCGCGGCAACCTCCAACCTGGAACGATCGGCCGAGAGCCTGAGCGAGACCTTTTCCTGAATTCCAGAGATCGACATCTTGCCCGCCATTTGCGCGGCAACACGATACAGTTCGCCAGCGTCGTAACGGAATGAGGGAACAGATTTCGCCCCATACAATGCCTGAAGGCAGGCAACATGGTATTCGCTGGTGTCAGTGGTGGGGCATAAGCAGACCATGCAGGCTGTCATGGCTGTTCGGGATCCTGAGGCTCAATCTCCACAGCCCCCACGCAATCTCCACAGGTCGCCAGCAATAAACCAAAGGGATCGTCTCTGGAGATTTTCAGCGTTTTCGAGGCCACTTCCAGCAACCAGCCTTCGGGAAGCAGGTTCTCAAAGAACGGATGCAGCCCATGTGAGATGTACGGCTCACTCCGGAGCGGTAGCGTGAGCGAAACCGGTACGGCATCGGGCCGGTCCAGCCATTCCGGCAGGTACGTGAAGCGAATCTGGTCCCCCGCTTCTTCAAGCGTTCCCGCGGGTTGGCCAGAAAGGCTCACTCGTCCCTTACGTGCCCGCTTCAAGATCCACCTCCCTTGGTGCCTCGGTATAGCTGAGCACTTTCCCAAAAACCAGGAGAACCTTGTTCACGGCGTCCATCCTGAGCGTGGGCTTGCCGCGTTCCAGTTCCGACACGAACCGGGTTCCCACCCCGGCCAGCTCGCCCAGGTCACGCTGGCTCAGCCGGTTCGCCTTCCGCCGCCGACGCACAAACTCACCAATGCTGCCGGAACCAGGTTCAGGAGATGCCATGCTCAGACCAACACAAGGTGCCATGCTGAAATATTCCCGATCGGGAACATATTCAGTGTATCGCCAAGAAAGCAGCCCGGTCAATCAGCATTTTTTCCCGATCGGGAATAGCCCGTCGAAAAGAACATCTTGTCTGGCGTCATTCAATCTCCACAACCTCAACACGATGATTCGTGACTTTCAAAGCAAGCCCCAGAAGAGCCAGGTTCTTTTCGATCACTTCCCGCGCAGGGCCGGTGATTTGCTGGACATCTAGCGCAAGATCCTCAACCTCCCGGCGTGGTGTACAAAAGACGATCACACGCGTATCGCCAGACTGACGCAAGGCACGATTCACTGACGTCAATAAGCCACCAACCGTGGTTCGGCCAGATTGCACCTCAATGATGTTACTGAGAAGCGTGTTCCATAATGGCCGTTTCCCCGGCTCTTCTTCCCAGGGCAAGCGAGACCGCGCCCCATACCAATCGGCCAGGTCTTCAATTTCTTCCAGGGACTTCCCTTGATAAATGGCCGCGGTCTGGCACCAGAACAAGAACTTGTCTTGATAACGCTCAGCCTGCTGGCGGCAGTAAAACCATCGTGCGCCATAGAGCGCCAATGCGATCAGGCCTTGGGCCACCAGCATCGTGGTGATCGTGATCCTCCGGCGCGCGGGCGATTTGATTTGGGTGTAACTACCGGTTCCGGTCAAGGCGACATCGCCGCATGTGAATGAAAATGAACGAGTTGCGAATTCTGGCCTGTCTGGCCTGGGTATCGAAATGGCCCTCCCAATGCGGTACATTCCGGGATGTCTACGATGT
>CAIYJE010000011.1 GCA_903926465.1 uncultured Planctomycetales bacterium | reverse complement strand
TTGCACCTGGTCCCTTAGAATTCAGCCTGGCCTGCAAATCTCAAGTGCGCAGCTGCTGGTGATCAGGCTGTATGACCCGCAGGGGGAATGTCTGGCCCGGCTACCGTTTTTGGATGATGGCAACAACTCTGAGTTCCCAACCGGGGTCTGTCACGGCGGTCTTGAAGTGACCGTCTGGCTTTTTAGGGAATGGCCCTGATTTGGAGGCCAGATCGTCTGCCCTCCCCAAACAAACCTCAAGGCCGAGATCGCAGGCCTTGTCCGGGCCAAGGCCGAGATTGCCGACCTCAAGGCGAAGATCGCCGGCCTATCGCTCCAGCCCTCCACCCCGGCCAACACCGCGCAGCTCAGCGCACTGAAGCAGCAGCTGCAGGCGGCCAATGCGCAGGCGTTGCAGTTCCAGGCGAACATCGCCCAGGCGGGGGCCGCGGGCCAGAGGAGCATGGGCAGCCTGGGCTACAGCCTGCTCATGGTCGGCCAGACGGTCGACGACGTGCAGTACGGGTTCAAGTCGATTGTCAATAACATCCCGCAGCTGGTGATGGCGGTGGGTGGCAGCGCGGGCCTGGCGGGCGCTGCGGTGATCGCGGGCGTGGCGTTCAACCAGTTCGGCGGTTCCATTGCCAAGGCGCTCGACTGGACGCAGAAGAACCGCTCCGAGATCACCAAGACCTCCGACGCCATCAAGGCGATGCGCGACGGCTCGGTCGCCCAGACCGTCGCGATGATCGCCCAGTCGCGTGACGAGAAGAACCGTGAAAGTGGCGCATCGTTCCTGGCCAGCATGGGAGGCGGCCACGACCTTGCCGGGACTTCGCTCGGCTCGAAGATGGCCGAGATCGCCAGGGAGTTCAACGACCCCCGGCTGGAGGAGAAGATCAGGGGGCAGTTCCTGGGCCAGGCGATGGGCCAGGACAAGCAGCTCCGCGACCTGAAGAACTGGAACAAAGGGACGACGCTCGGCTTCATGTTCGGCGACAGCCACGTCGACTTCCGCCAGCAAGAGATCACCAAGGACGTGGAGGCCCGGATCAGCCGGGTGATGAGCGAGGTCGAAAAGGGGTCGGTCGAGGGGGTGAAGGCGGGGATCGCCATGCTCCGCGACGCCGGCCAGTTCGACATTGCCGACGAGCTGGAGAAAGGCCTGTCCGACTGGTTCAAGGAGACGAACCGATCGCTCGAAACGATCTACCTGGGCGAGTACCGCAAGTTCACAGCCGAGGAGCAGCGGCACGTTGACCGGCTGGAGGCGACCGCAGCCAGCATCGTCGGCACGATGAAGCACCACGGGAACACCACCGAACGACGTGCGGCCGAATCGGCCATGATGGACGCGGGCATCCCGCAGGCCCGCATCAATCAGCTTCTCGACCAGCGTGCCGCCGAGCTGGAACGGGCGCATCGGTCGCGGGTGGCCGACCTGGAGGGCCAGGGGTACACCCGCGCCGAGATCGAGGCCCGGCTCGACCGCGAGAACAGGACCGATCGCGAGCGGGACCAGGAGCGTGAAGCCGAACAGAGGCGCAAGGAAGGGCAAGACCTGCGCGATATGGTCCGCGGCCAGGCGACCGAGATCGCCCGGAAGGTCATGAGCCCCGATGGCTCGTTCTCCGACGATGCGCAGAAGGCGGTCCTCGCCGTGAGCATGGACACAGCCCAGGCTCAGAGCGTGATGACCGATCTGCGTCAGGAGGAAGAGAAGCGGATCAAGCTGCTGCAGGAGGAATGGAAGGCGCAGGGGGCGAGCAACGACCAGATCAAGGAACGGCTTCGCCTGCTGGGTATGGGCGAGGAGGAGAAGGACCGCCAGAAGCGGAACCTGGCGAAGACCGGATTCACGACCGAGGGGATCGCGGGCGACATCATCGCATTGACCCGTTCGCGGGCCGAGGGAGGCGCAGGGATGAGCCGTGACCAGGCCGAGTCGTTCGCGCAGGACCGGCTCACGCGGCTCATGCGACTCCAGGGGTTCTCGGCCGACGAGTCGGGCAAGATGGCGCAGGCCCTGATCTCTGGCGGCAAGTCGATGGTGAGCGAGGCGCTCGAGGACCTGGCACGCACCATGCCCCGGAACGTCACCGAGATGCAGGCGATCCTGCGCGAGCAGATGGCGATCGTCGATTCGCTCCAGCGTGACGGCATCAAGATGGTGCTGGGAAGGCGTGGAAACTGATGGGCTACATCACCGATCTCCCGCCGGCGGCCGTTCGCCTGATCGGCCAGGGAAAGAAGCCAACCGTCCGGTACTACGACAAAGGCATGGAGGCGACCGACCAGTGGTACGTGCCGTTCGGCCTGCTCACGCCGTTTCTCCGCGCAGTGGGCGGCGTGGTCGAGAGCATCGGCGGCCTGATGAACCGCGTCGTGCCGCTGCGGTTCGCGGAGTTCCCCTCTTGCATCGCGTATGACTGCCAGACTGACTATGTGGGCTGGGACGCCGCGGCCGGTACCTTCAAGGGTGCCATGGCGCGGATCGCTTACCGCACGCCTCCGTATCCGGTGGATGGAACCGACGCGTTCATGACCATCGGTACCCAGGCCCAGAACTTCCCGATCAATGCGCCGGCGGGCCTGCTCTCGGGCGCGGGCGGTCGAGTGTCGTCGGACGGCGGCGGCACGGTGGGCGGCATGACGTTCCGGATCGAGCTGCACAAGCTGGCCTCGTTCGACCCGGCCAGCTATTCGGCCATCGGCACGGTGGTGAACCAGAACGCCTGGCGCGGGTTTGCACCGGGGACCGTGAAGTTCGAAGGGCCGAGCGGTACCCGCACGGTCAGCTTCAATGGCGTGGCGACCTGGGAGGCCTCGTTGCCGTTCCAGGTGCGGTTCGTGCCGTGGAACTACTTCTGGACCGACGGCGGCACGTTAGAGGAAGTGACCTACAACGGCAGCTTCTATTACCCCAAGGTCGACTTCGCCAGCGTGTTCGGATTCTGAGCCATGATCGAGCTACCGCACGATTTCGCCGAGGGGGACGGGCTGGGCGTCGAGGATGTGAACGCCATCCTGGCGGCGATCCGGGAACTCCGCACCCTGGTGGCGCAGAACAAGACCTCGCTGAAGAAGGTGAAGACGCCGGCCAGCGGGAATCCCGCGAATGGGAGTGCCGACTGCTCGGTCCAGGCCTGGAACCCATTCATCAAGCAGTGGGCCAACGGGCAGTTGAAGATCGCCTGCTGGAACCCCAGTTTGAGTACCCCGATTGGCGGCAGCTCGCTGGTGACCGTGGCGTGGGTGAGCGGCCGCTGGGAAGTGATTGTCGAGCCCTGCTGATGGCATTCAAGCACAATAACCCGGGCTGTCCGTGTTGCGAGTCGTGCAACTTCTGCTGGTCGGTGACGAAGTGTAATGGCCGACCGGCGGCGGGTGCGGTGATCAAGGTCACGGTCAACGGCTCGGTCGTGGCCACGCTGACCACCGACAGCCAGGGCCACGCCTGCAGTGACCTGACGCCCTATAACGGCAAGTCGCTCTCGTTCGCCATCACCTACCTGGGCTACCAGACCTACACGAGCAACACCTTTTCGGGCAACTACTGCCGGGTGAATTACGCGGCCACGCTCTCGCCGCCGGTGAACACCGAGTGCTGGAGTTGTTGTGATACACCGGGCTACGCGCCGCCAAGCCTGACGCTGAACGACCCGCTAACGGGCAATATCAACGTCACACCGGCAGGCACTGTGCCGTGTGGCAGTTACCCGTTTCCAGTCCGGCCCGGCTCAGGCAATTCAATCTACGGCCAGTTGTTCGATGTCAACTACAACCCGATTGGCTACGGCTGGTCGTGGGGGCCACTGGGGATTGGCGATGGCCTGACGTTCTACAGGCTTCAGTGTCTGAACGGCTTGATCCAGCTCACGTTCCAGAAGCGGTTCATGATCCTGGGGTTCGACGCGAGCTACCGCGAGTGGATCTGCGGTCAGTACGCGCCCTCGGTCATGGGTGGCAGCGTGAGCCCACTGATCATGTCGGGCATGTTGACACCGACGACACTATCTTGCTCCCCGTTCGCGGCAACGTTCAACCTGCCATCCACGCCATTCAATTGCTACATCGAGCAGGCGGGCATCGGATCGGGCATCGCAGGGCTATGTACCACGCAAACCCTGCCAGCCCACACGATCACGATCCATGAGTAAACCGAGATCGCATCTTTTTAGCTTACAGAGGCTTCAGAGGCTTCCTGCTCCATCAAATCCTCATCGAATTCGGGCTCGATATAAGCGGACTGATCTTCCAGCCATTGCTTCCTGAATGCTGGGTCTTCCTGGAGCCGTTTTTCGATGGCCTGGGTTTCCCGGTACTCGAGAGCCTCTGCAGCGATTGTCCAATGTGCCTGTAGACCCATTTCCTCAACGATTTTTCTGATATCGGAAACAGATACGCGAAAAAACTCTTTTCGGCGATTGGCCTTGTTGACTTGCAATTCAACGAAGCGCTTGTGCAAGGTATATTCGAGTGAAGGTCAGGGCGATTGCGCGATTCTAGGTAATCTGGCATGATTGTGCCGGTGTGATTTCTGCCGCTTCCTGGAGGACAGCAAGGGTAGAAACTATCGCGACCGCAAGGAATCCGTGCCATGGCCAAAACAAAGTCTGCTCGCA
>CAIYJE010000010.1 GCA_903926465.1 uncultured Planctomycetales bacterium | reverse complement strand
GCTCAGCGGTCATCTGCGGACCAAGAATGTCCAGCAGAGAAGTCAGATCATGGGTGTCCGTACCCAGTGGTGCCATGCAAAGAGTTGAATGCCACGAAAGGCAAAATGCAAGGGGTTACTGAATTCGGCTGAATGCTTACGTTTTATCTTGTTCCGCTCCCACAAGAGTTGAGAGCTTGTCCGTTGTGGTCAGAAAGCCGATTAGGGCACCGACGACGAGGCCCGTTGCGACTGTCAGTTTCGATCGCTTCGCCATGTGTGTCATTCACTGGAGGGACTAATGTAGTTAAAGCTAGTCTTCATTGTTATTACGACGGGACGAAATAGCAATCGTGCTCGGCACATTTGAACTGCCAATTTCTGAGTCGAGACAAGAGGTTGTGGCGACAGTCGAAAAACACTCTGACGAAGTTCCAGCGGATTTGAACTGAGTACGGAGCGGAAGAAATTGACGGGACTTCAAATAAAAATCCGCTCAGCATCGATGCCGGAGGGTTTTTTGCAAACCGTCGAGTCGCGGCGACAAGCCACCGTTAGAACTTTCCCTGGCTGCATTGCATGAGTTTTTTCGCGAGGCAGTCACATAGATTTCCATCGATAGAGTGCCCTTGGCCGTTCAGAACATGCGTGTGTAAAGAACTAAGGGCACAGTTCAGGCCTCGGAACGGTAACCCAAACGAGGTTGCCATCAGGATCAGCCACCATGACGTCATGGTAGCCCCATGGTCGCTCACCAGGTTCTTCAATGATCTTATCGCCACTGACTTTCACCCGGTTGAAAAGGTGGTCGAGACTGTCTTCGATCCAGAACTGCGCCTGCACCGGCGGGGCAAGGCCGTGCGGTGCTTCGTCACTTCGGAGGAGATGGATAGATACAGCAATGGCGGGAGAGCATGGCGTACACAGGGACTTCGTCGCCTGGTGGGTTTACGACCCTCGGCTCGAATCCAAACATTCGGCGATACTCAGCAGAATTGCCCCAGCCTTCACAGCCTTCCAAAACAATTAGCAAAGGCGCCAATTCCTGAGCTGTTCGCGTTTTGCGAACTCAAGCATATTTCGTTGCCGACCACAGGAATAGCAAGGGATGCGGGTCATTTCCAAAGCCAGACTCAGGCAGTTCTGGGAACAGTCTGGCAACCAGGATTCCGAGGGACCTTTGCGAGCTTGGTACACCCACGTCAATGACACAGTCTGTGACGTGGCAACTGTGGTCTGACATCAAGGCCGACTTTGCAAGCGCCAGCATCGTTCGTAATTGCGTCGTGTTCAACATCGGTGGAAACAAGTACCGGTTCGTCACTCGTATTCTGTATCCAAGCCAGAAAGTCTTTATCCTCAAGATGATGACTCATCAGGAGAAGGACGAAGACAGGTGGAAGGAAGAGTGCGGGTGTTACGAGGCACCGCCAGTTCCGCCCACCAGACCAGTTCTGCCACCCAAGCAAAAGGGGAGATGAGCATTGACGACCTGGACAAAATTCGGATTGAAAGGTAGGGACCGGGATTCGCACCTGGAACTGATCCTGGCGTTTCCCCTTTCGTCGATCCGTTCCGAAGAGCATCTTGATGAGGCCCAGAAAGTCATGGACAAGCTGCTTGCCAAGGGCAAGCTTGATGACGGCGAACAGACGTACTTGTTGGCGTTTATGAAGATGCGCATCACGCGATCGAACCAGCATCGGACGCTGACATGCTTCGGCATTTATTGGAAGCCAAGGCCGTAACGCAGGCACAGTTGAGCCAGGAAGCAGGAATCGCCAAGTCCACGATCTCGGAGGTCCTGGCTGGAAAAAAGCCGTTTAGTCGTCAGATGATTCGCAAGCTGGCCGAATTCTTCAAGGTCGATGTCCGGGTCCTGGCAGGAAATTTGTGAGTCGCGTTCAAACTCATCTGTTCCCCAATTTGGCACACAGCCGGCGCAAGTTCGCCTTCATCTTCAAACACCGAATCACAACCATCACACCATTTGATCACATGACAAAATCGCTAAACGTAAACGGCCAGTCTATTCGAGGCATCACTATGGGAAATTAGGTAAATCGTTTGCGGTGCAGACTCCTGGAGATCTTCCTGAATCTTGGTGAAGTTTAAGAAAACCAAGCAATCTGGTCGAGGATCGATAAGAATTCCTTGCTCACGCGCTTTGAAGTTGCGATTTTTGAGCATTCCTTGCAAAACATACCTGATAAAAAAGTCAGAAGCGAAGAATCCCTTGCTCACGCGGCGGGCTAATAGGAACACGGCGTCAACGGCTTCTCTAGGGATTCTGACTCAAAAATCGCAAATCTTAAGCTTACGCGGCGGGCGATGAGGTGCAGAATCCCTCGCTCACGCGCTTAGCAGTTGCGCATGTGGAGCCAAGGCCCAGAGAAAGGCCGTGAACCCGTATTCCTATTAGCCCGACGCGTCAGCTTAGAAGTTGCGCTTTTGTCATGGAGAGAGACGCAAAGCATGACTGGGCAGTCCCTGGATACGGGTGTGTTCTGATCAGCGAGGTTGTGTATTGAATCGACCCAAGTGGTTTGTGCCAAAGGATTCATGCCTGCGGTGGGGCGAGGTTCCACCCTGTCAATCACCCACATCTTTGCAAATGGCGCTGGCACATCGAATCCGAACAGAGCCGGGAGCGCAAGCGACCGACCAGCTCAGCAAGACGCATCGGAGCCGTGAACACCAGGTTCTCGGCCGGCGCGGAAGATCAAAACGTGTCTGTCATCAACCTTGTGTTCCAGGCCCCCATCACGCGGGTGGAAGCTGGTCGCTCGCTCGCGCTCGCGGCTCTGTATGATCCTTATGCGTCTATAATAAACTGGATCTTCGCTTCACTTAACTCGAAAAACGCAACCTCATAAGCAAGCCAGCGACCAGCTCAGCAGGACCATTCAGGACCGCGAACACCAAGTTGTTGGGCACTGATCCAAAAGAATAAAACGCGAATGCGCTGAACCTTGTGTTGCTGGCCCCGATCAAGCATTGTGAGTGGGTCGGTCAATTGCGCTCTTTGAAGTTGCGCTTTTTTGGAAATGCCTGATTTTATGCACCTATCCGGTACTCTTTGGGATACCCCTTGGTGATCAATTTTTTCAGCCGTTTCACTCCCGATTTGGAGTCCAGGGCTTTGGAAATCCGATCGATCTCACGGGATTCCGTTTGTTGACGCACCGCCAGCGTCAGCCCATGTGTTCGCTGTTGCTTCCACCAAGATCGCTCCTCCTTTTTCAGTTTTCGGTGCTTTAGCTTTTCCGCGCGTTGCCACTCGAGGAAAATGAAGGCCGCAAGACACAAGGCTGCCCACGTCTCCACCCTTTCGAACGAACGCAGGCGGTAGTGATGAAAACCAAGAGATGTAATGGTTCAGCGTGAAATGGACAAACCGGGGTTCTGAGATAAAGACTTCTGAACACACGACCACGCGGTCGTGTGTTACCGCATTCGTACCAATCCCGAAGGCAAAGACAGGGTGGCATCGTGCCGCCCCCCTTCGGTCTTTGGTCCCTGGATCGGCGCTCGAGACGTGTTGCCACGGAGCCCTATCCTCCGCCCAGGTCACCCTCTATCGTAGCCCTGTGGTCTGATGTAGGCAACGATGTGCTTCGAGCTGATTGGGTCGGCCCCATAGCCCCCCGGGCTTGCTGGCGGCGTTGACGGGCTGCCTCCAGTTTGCGGTCACGCTCCGCAAAGATCGCTAGCTCACGACCGGCCAGCTTGGTGGCTGGTGCGACGTAACCGATCGCACTGTGCAGCCGCAGGTCGTTGTAATGCCCCACGTAGTCATCGACCAATCGGCGTGCATCGCCGAGCGACAGGGGTGTTCCGGGCCGAATGCACTCGCTCTTGAGCGAACGATGCCACCGCTCAATTTTGCCATTGCTTTGTGGGTAATACGGCGATGTCCTCACATGAGTCATCCCGCAAAGCCGGATGAACTCCTTGAAGTCCTTGGCAATAAACTGAGGGCCGTTGTCCGAGATGATCCTGGGCTTTGCGTCCGGGTAGCGTTCTTTCGCCCTTAGTAAAATCGTTTCGATCTCGGCCTCGGTCATGCTTTCCCGGATCTCCCAGTGAACGATGAACCGACTGCATCCGTCGAGCAGGCTACAGAGTTAGAAAAATGTGCCTGATACGTTGATGTACGAGACATCCACGTGCCAGTGTTGGTGCGGATGGATTGGTTGCTGAAAGCCTTTTCCTTTCAGTGAAGGTTTGTTGTTGCGGCGAGCCATCACGCCCGCCTCACGGAGTACGCGGTACACGCTGGATGGGCTAACGGCCACAATATCGGCATCAAGCATCATGAAAGCCAGACGCCGATAGCCTTCCAGTGGGTATTTGGCATGGAACGCGATGATCGCCTTTTTCTCCCAGTCATCAAGCCACGAGTCACGCGGGATTTTCGCATTGTGTTCATTCGCCTGGCCGTACCGGGCACGCCAGTCGTGGAACTTGCTGGCGGCGAGATCAAGCCATCCGATGAATCGCCCAAGGGGGATCTCGGTGCGGCGTTTCCAGTATTTCCGACCGAGAACGCGGCAAATCTGAGCCCGATGCCGGCTCTGTGATCGAACAGCTCCTGCCGCTTGAGTAGCCGACATCTTTCCCGAATGCATTAAGAAAGCAATGAGGCAACAGGCCACCAAGTCACGAGCCCGTGAATTCATGACGACAGGCTGTAGGAACTTCTTGATCCCTGGGATTGCGTCCTGCATGATAAGCACCGGAGGCTCCTTCCTCTGATGTTGGGTCATGGATGTTGTGGTAAACACCATATTGCCCAAATTATCAGAAGTGAGGGAGCCTTCTTTTGCGCGCCGACCGTTTTTCAAAAAAACGCAACTCTCTAGCTCACGCGGCGGGCTTATCGAAGAGTGCGCAGCCTGCGGATTCAGGTGTGCCCACCCCACCAAGGTGGCCAACGTGCGTCAGGCGAATAGCCGGGCCGGTCCCCCTCAACCGGCGTGCCGCTACCTTCTCCAGTAACGGGAAAAGGATTGAACGTCCACGCTCGCGGGGAGGACCAATCGTGGCTGTCTTAACTATGGGCGAAGGCCAGGCAGTTTATCCACGCTGAAGCCTTAGAAAGCATTGGAAACATAACTCAATATTGCCGTAAAAAAGGCATGCCAGGTTGCTTTCTGCTCTGCCAATCACAAGAGGGGTAATTGCCTTGACCTGTCGGTCCGCTTTCCCAAAACCTCGGGACGGCAAGATTTGAACCCGACACAGATCAAGCCTCAGCAGACACTGGCTTTCTCAAGCCAGGCCAGTTCCTGATCTCGCCGGAGCCGTCGCCTGGTCGGCTCGTCCCATTCCATCGTTTCCTCACGCAGCCAGGCCAAGGCCCGGGTGCGAACGATTTCCGGCAATGGCACACCACACTCCATCATCCGTACGGCTACGCCGGCATAGGCCAGGCGCGCCTCCTGGTCCCAGGTTTCGTACTCGGTGCCAAATTCCTCATCGAGCCATTTCAGTGACGCTTCCAAGGTCTGTGGGTTAGCCAGTTTTTCCTGCACCTGTTCAAAGGTCAGCGGGTTCGAATCGTCCATCATGTCGTTGTAAGCGGCACCATGCACACCTTCAAAACCAGCATCAAGCGCGTCACTGGCGTCGTCGTTCTCATAACTCCGGATACCCCAGTAGCCCATGTCTGTACGCCTCAACTGAATCGTGAAGGAATCGGAATCTGGATAGGGATCGGAACTAGCCACGCCGGCCCAAGCGGTCTCGGCTGACCGTCATCTTACCGGTGGGCGCACCCAACGCACCGAACGCCATGCCCCCCACCGGTGGGCAGTTCACAAAAATAGACTCATAGCTCGATCGAGGCACCAGGAAGGTCTCGTGATAAACCCCAATATCTCCCTTGCGCCTGATGCGGTCATTGATCTGCCGCCACCAGTCCGAATGAGGCGTTCGGTGCGACCATGCATCCAGCTCTGCAAAGCTCCGCCAGTACTGGAGTAGCCCTGCGTGGTTCCAGGCCAGACGAAATGACTCGGAATGAAGCAGTCCCGCTTCCTGAGATTCGGGACTGTTCGCCCAGCGAACAGCCCCGTTGCACATGCGGCGCAAGAATGGAACGGCCGGCCATCGTCGGGCGACCAACCCAAACCGCAGCAGGCAAAGCTCAGCGACCGAATCGGGCAGGGTGGCTGTCACTCGGTCCATGGCAGGACACCTCTTGGGCCATACGCTTTCATCAGAGCGGTGGCAAACGCTTGAGGGTGGTCACCAGCCGATCAAGCCGATTGGGCGGTGCAATGATGGTTGGCACTCGTACGGGGGTCTGGGTCACAAAGGCACCCAGCGTCAGCATCTGGCCATCCACCGTGGCGAACCAGCAGCCAGCCTCGGCAGCAATCACAGCGCCGGCGGCCACGTCGTGGGTTTGCTCACCCAGGAAGATCGCCGCCCGGGTTCGCGAGCAAGAAACGAAGGCCAGTTCCGTACACGCAGAACCCAGATCACGGATCCGGCCAGGAATCGTCCTGGCATCAATCGCACGTAACGCATTGGTAGCCGCGCTCACGTTGTCATGTTCGTGAAAGTCGTCAGCATCATCCGCGTGAATTGCCTGGCCGTCTCGCCAGGCACCGCCACCCCGGGTGGCCCAGTAAATTTCATTAAGTGGTGGGATGGCAATCACACCCAGAACCGGCTCACCACCTTCGATCAGACCGATCGAAATCGACCACAGGGGCAAACCATGTACCAGATTGCCGGTCCCGTCAATCGGGTCAATCGACCAGCGGCGGGGGCCGCCACCGCCGGATGTCGCCAGTTCCTCACCGGTCAACGTATCGTCAGGAAAGCGCTGGGCAATCCGCTGGCGGATCAGCTTTTCAAGGTCCAGGTCCAGGTCTGTCACAAAGCTCTTGTTGGACTTTTCCTGAGCCTGAACCTGGGCGTGCCGCGTTCGGGCCACGTCAGAGGCTTCCAGGGCCAGATTCTTGACGAATTCAAGATCGTCGGCAAGCGTGCCCATGGGGCGAATTTCCTGTTTATCTGGAGCGGGCCGGTCTTACCGAACGGTTGCCGAATGCCCGCTGGCGGGCGAAGCCGCCGGGAAGGTTCCAGGGTAGTCACCCAAGCAATCGATCCGCAAGACGCGTTCTGGATAAGTTCAGACGCAGATGAGAGATCTGGAAGGATTGGAGGATTCCTCAGGCGATCAGGCTGTCTACAACCTTGCCGGCCACATCCGTCAACCGAAAATCGCGGCCCGCGTATCGATACGTGAAGGTTTCATGGTTGAAGCCAAGCAGCTTGAGAATGGTGGCGTGCAGGTCATGAACGTGAACCCGGTCCTCCACCGCGGCAAAACCGAACTCGTCGGTTGCGCCATGAACGTGCCCCCCTTTCACGCCTCCGCCGGCCAGCCACATCGTAAAACCATAGTGGTTATGGTCGCGACCATTCATTTTGCCGGCATTGGCCCCCGGGGTTGGCAGTTCCACGGTTGGAGTCCGACCGAACTCGCCCCCCCAGATCACCAGGGTGTCATCGAGCATGCCACGGGCCTTGAGGTCTTTCAAAAACGCTGCGATTGGTTGATCACATTCCTTGGCCAGATTGCGATGTCCCTCTTCGATGTCGTCATGGTTATCCCACGGTTGCCCCGCGCCATGCCAAAGCTGGACAAAGCGTACTCCGCGTTCCAGCAACCGACGGGTAATGAGCAACTGCCGGGCCTGAACACCGGGCCCGTAGGCGTCGCGAACATGTTGGGGCTCTTGGCTGACATCAAAGGCATCGCCGGCCTCGAATTGCATCCGGAACGCCAGCTCGAACGACTGAATCCGGGCCTCAAGTTCGGCCTCTTGCTGACGCTTCTCCAGGTGCCCCAGGTTGAGGCGGTTGAGCAGGTCTAGCTGAGCACGCTGGGCTCGCGTGCTCACAGACCGGTTCTTGATATGAGCAATCAGCTTTTCAATCTCGGTATGCTGGCTATCTATGTACGTGCCCTGATAAACCCCGGGAAGAAACCCAGACTGCCAGTTCTGAGATTCCTGGATAGGATAGCCGTTGGGACACATCACAATAAAACCAGGCAGGTTTTGATTCTCAGTCCCCAGACCGTACAGGGCCCATGACCCCATGCTCGGACGTGGCTGACGCGCATCTCCACAGTTCATGAGCATCAGCGAGGGCTCATGATTAGGCACGTCGGCGTGCATGGAGCGGATCACGCAAAGATCGTCAGCACACTCACCCACCTTGGCAAATAGCTCACTAACCTCCAACCCGCTCTGGCCATACTTCTTGAACGAAAACGGAGATTTGAACGCCGCCCCAGTTTTGCGCTCGGTTGGTTTGTTGGAAGGCACGGGCTGACCGTGATACTGCGTAAGCATGGGTTTGGGGTCAAACGTATCAACGTGCGAAGGACCACCGTTCATGAACAGATGAACCATCCGCTTGGCTTTGGGGGCAAATTGCGGCGCCTTGGGCATCAGGGGGGTCATTGACACCTGTCCCGTGTCAGCCGCAGCCGCAGACCCTGAAAGCAAGCCCGATTCGGTCATGAGACTGGAAAGCGCCAGGGACCCAATCCCCATTCCGCTCCGCCTAAGCGCTTCGCGCCGGGTCAGCCCCAGGTCCGCGAGCTGTCTTTTGTGGTGTGACATCCAGAGCCCTCGGCGTTCAAGCCATTCAATCGACAAACATGAATTCGTTGGTCAATAACAAGACCTGGGCAAGTGCATCCCAGGGTGAGAGGCCGGCAGGTACCGGGCCATGGAATTCCGCCTTGGCATCCCAGATCCTGGATCCGGCCGCTTCTCGAATTTTGGGTGCCCAGCCAAACGTGTCAAACCCGTGTTCGCCCCGGCCATCAACCATGAAGTCGATCGTATCGCCCGCCTGAACTTCAAGCCGGTCCACGCGAGTTTCAACGGTGGCACCAAAGGCAATCCATTCGCCAATCACCCCTTGCCGAGAGACAACGATCTGGCTGCGGACGCCGTTCCCTTGCTGACCCTCGTGGGAAAGCTCGCCCTCAATGGCTACGGTCAAGTCTTGGGGTGCCGTCCAGCGAACGACCGCCGCATGCGCATTATCAAAGCCCACATGGCCGCCCCCCGCACGCAAGTGGAGATGGCCAAAGGCGGGGTCTGGCAACACGCTGGTGGGCTGCCAGACCGATCCGGTCCAGTGGCTAAACGGCTTGAAATTCGGCTCGGGTGCGGTTGCCAGATCGGCAGACCCCTGACCGTAACTCCAGACCGTTGCAGGCTGTGCCTGTTCGGCCTTCCGTTCGGCAGTCAGAAACTCCATTGCCATCGTCAGTTCAGACGTGTCTGGCTCTCGCCCATACAGCCGCTGGTAAATCTGCTGGATACTTGCCGCCGCATCGGCCTGGCCTGAAACACTTTGAGCGGCCAGTTTTTGGGCCTGCTGAATCACAAACGGGCTGTTCATCATAAACAGGGCTTGCTGCGGTACCGTGGTGCCAAGCCGCCGTGGACTGCTGGAGTCCGGGCTGGCAAAGTCAAACGTCCGGTAAACGGGATCCAGATTCTGCCGATCAATGAAGCCGTAGATGGTCCGTCGAGCGGGGGCATTCAAATCTGCAATCGGTGCGCCTCGGCCCCCCATTCTGGGGTCGAGCGAGCCAGACGCAAACAAGATCGCATCACGTACCGCCTCAAACTCAAGCCGCCTGCGGTTGAACCTCGCGTACAGCCGATTCTGCGGGTCTTGGCTGGCTAGCTCGGGCCGGATGTCACTCCGCTGGCGATACGTGCTCGAAAGCACAATCCGGCGATGCAGTGACTTGAGCGACCAGCCAGAGTTCATGAAGTCGGCTGCCAGCCAATCAATCAGTTCCGGATGTGAGGGCAGATCACTTCTGCGCCCAAAGTCGCTGGGCGTACCTACCAGTCCCGTGCCAAAATGGTTCAGCCAGATCCGGTTCACCAGCACCCGAGCGGTTAGCGGATTGTTTTTACTGGCAATTTCAAGGGCCAGTTCCAGCCGGCCGCTCCCGTTCTGAAATGGCTTCCGCTCGCCGGCCGAAAGCACACCCAGGAACTGACGCGGCACCTGTTTACCAGGTCGCCCCGGATTCCCGCGCAGAAAGACATGGGGCTCAATTGGCGTGGGCGAATCATTCAGCACCATGGCCCGCGGCGGGGCACCCGGATGCGTGGCCTTGAGTTGAGCCAGTCCATTCTTGAGGGCATCGAACGCATCACGCTCTGGGCGTTCCAGCAACCGAGCTACGTTCTCAGGAGAAACGGTGATCAACCCTTTCTCCCCGTGAAGCACCTGACGAAGAGACTCCCACTGGGGGTCATCCAGCGAATTCCGCCCAAGCTTCTGCGCCTCGGCCCAGCGGTGATCGGCGTTTGCAAAAAACTCGCCGTAGCGGGTGGCAACCTCGGCCATGGTGGCTGGCGGTGTGTCAATGAATGCGCGGGCCACCACCAGGTTCATTGCGCTGGGATCGTCAAGAATAAACCCTTGAATGACTCCCCGTGCGAGATTAGAGAAATCGGCTTCTGGGAGCGCGGCGAAGGCGAGCCAGGGAACGAAGACGGGGTCTTTCGCAGCCTTGGCTGCGTCGAGCCGCTCTTTGAGGCGGTTGCCAAAACCACGGAGCCGGTTCCGCACCAGGTTGTCGGCCTTGGCCCGGTCGTCAAGTTTCGGGTTTTTGCCGTCAAACCCAAGATCCTGTGCGGCGGCAACGTAGGCGACCAGCTTGTCACGAAGGTTCGCCTGAATCTCGGCGAGCTTGGCCGCCACAAAATCATCAACGGCCTTCTGTTTGACCTCCACTTGAACCAGAAAATCGCGAGTCTGGTCGGCAGGTACGTCGGCCGGTATTTCAGGAAGCGTGGCAGGCTCTACGCTGGAGGCAAAAACGCCGTACAGCGAGTAATAGTCGTCGGTCGGGATCGGATCATACTTATGATCATGACAGCGAGCGCAACTGACCGTAAGCCCGAGCAGGCCCCGGCAAACCACATCAATCCGATCGTCGATAATATCATCCTGCACATTCAGAAACCGTCGACCCAAGGTCAAATACCCCAGCGCTGCCAAAGCCTTGGGGTCTTGCTGCGGCCCCAGCCGGTCGGCAGCCAGTTGTTCCACCACAAACTGATCGTACGGCTTGTCTTCGTTGAACGATCGGACCACATAGTCACGGTAGGTATAGGAATAAGGAAAATTCCGATCCTCCACGAACACGTAACCCTTCGTATCGGCGTAGCGCGCAATATCGAGCCAGAATCTGCCCCATCGCTCTCCATATTGGGGAGAAGCCAGCAACCGTTCGACCAGCCGTTCGTAGGCATCCGGGCGGTCATCGCTTACAAACGCCTCAACGTCAACAGGAGTAGGCGGCAGCCCTGTAAGGTCAATGGTCAGGCGACGGATCAACGTGCGTGCATCGGCGGCCGGTGAAGGGTTCAGCCCGGCCTGTTCCAGACGAGAAAGGATAAACGCATCCACGGGCGTTCGAATCCACGAGCGATCGGCAACCGCGGGAGGCGAACTGGCCCTGACGGGCTGAAAGGCCCAGTGGGTGTCGGCAGATGATAGGTTCTGTCCTGGCACCGGCGCAGCTTCGCCCCAGGGAACACCCTGCTGGACCCATTGCTCAAGCGCCTGGGCTTGGGCATCGGTGAGCTTGCCCTTGGGCGGCATCTTGATGTCTGCGTGAGTCTGACGAACCACCTGGATTAGCAGCGACTGATCTGGCTGGCCCAGCACCACCGCCGGCCCGTTCACTCCCCCCTCAAGCAGGGCCGCGCGGGTGTCGAGCCGAAATCCGCCCGACTGTTTTTCGGCACCGTGGCACTTGCCGCAAGACTCGACGAGCAGCGGCCGAATCTGCTTCTCGAAAAACTCGACCTGGTCGGCAGGAACCTCCGCCCCTGCTGCCCAGGAATTGGCAACCGCCAATCCCGCCAGCAACAGCAGCATTAAGGGACCCAGGTTTCCCCAGTTGTTACGCCTGAACGTCATTGGCATGGCGCGACCCGTTGATTGCATGGGGAGGGAGAGGCGGGCGGGAGAAAGCGGCAGGTCAGACGACATGCGAGGCCAATGCCGCTGAGTGGGGCGGGCAGTGGATGCCAACGATAAATTATACACCCAAGGCTCACCAGATCCCAATGGCGAGGTCGAAAGCCGGCAGCACGCCGGTATCAGCCAGACTTTTTACCAGTTCGCCGCTCTGAGAAGGATCTTGACCAGGAATTTGCCATATACGAGCTGACCAGTATGGAAAACAGAATCGCCGTGAAGAGCTGACTGATCAGGGCTTCAATCACAACCAGCGACCTTGGCAGCGACCATGTGGGGGCAATATCGCCATAACCAAGGGTGGTCAACGTGACAAAGCTAAAGTAGAGCAATTGCGGACAATCCAGCAGGTGAGGTTCCGGACCGGGGGCAGTCAGGAGTTGACCCAAAATCAGGAACGACCCTGGATGGATCAGTTCCAGCATGTCATACAACAGATAAAAATCGTAACCGATCAGAAGATAGACGCAGACAGCGCCGAGCAGGGCATCCAAGGTGGCATGAGTGCGCTGATGGAGCCTCATGACCACGGCAGCCTGCGTGGCGATACAGATCAGCAAATTGCCAGCCAGCGAGACCAACCGAAGCCCGGTAGAAGGCTCTTGCAGCAACATCCAGTGGTCGAGCAACAAGACGGGTAGAAATACTCCGCAGATGATCGGCCGGGCTTTTTTCGAACTTCCCGAAATCAGGATCGAGAAGAGGACGATGAACACCAGCAGCGTGAGTAGGGGAGATCCCGGGCTTCCACGCTCAACCAAAAAAGGGCCAAACAGCAGATCCAGCAGGATCAGCGCGATGAGCGTGCTATAGGCACCCCGCTTGAATATCGACCATGGCGGGAGGCTCCACGGAATCCGCGCACCCGCAGGTTGACTGGCTGGCCCAGGCATGAGGTCAAGGTTCACGGATTTCCGTCGCTTTTGGCTTAACGCCCTGTTTATCTTTTTTGAGCGGATCAACCGATTTCTCAAACACGAGGACATGCTGCCAAGGGAGAAAATCATGCTTTTTCTGCAAGACGAACCCCTGAGGTTCCAGCTCCCTGCGAACCTGAGCCACCGTCATTTTGTGCTCTGGCCTGATCGGCACGTCCGGATCTTCTGCCCGAAACTCCACCAGAACCAACCGGCCGCCCGGCTTGAGGGCTTTCCGAATCCCCTGCAAGGTTTCTACAGGGTGTGAGCACTCATGATAAACATCGACCATGATCGCCAGGTCAACCTCGGCCTCCGGCAAACCGGTATCCACGGGTGTGCAGAGCAGGGGAGACACATTCTTCACCCCCAGGTCAGCCAGATTCTGTTTCAGCAACCGGATCATCTCGGGCTGCACATCGGTTGAGATCACCTTCCCGGTAGGCCCCACCCGACGCGCAAGCCGAACACTGGTAAACCCAACCCCAGCCCCCACGTCGGCAATGACCATACCCGGCTTGAGTTCGAGCGCATCAAGCATGCGTTCAGGCTCTTCCTCAATCTCACGCTCGGGTCGAACCAGCCAGTCGGCCCCCAGCCAAGACATCACCTCGGCCAGATGCCGGCCCATGAATGAGCCGTCTTGAACCCCCTGGCCCCAGGGTGCATGCGGGTCGGCCGGCACACGCCTAGGACGCCCCGTCGATTTGGCACGCGCGGGCTTGGTTGCGGTATCGGCGGCCGAGGGCTCCTCGGATCCACCGGCAGGCCTGGAAGCTTGCGGCTCTTCCTGCGCAGGCAACGCGGAAACAGAGACCAGCAGACAACCCGCCAGAATCACGCTCGGCCAAGCAACCCGGAATGTGTGGGCCATGCGATCACCCTGAAAGAGCCGGCAGATTGGGACAGGAGACAACGCATTTATCGTATAGGCGCAGGGGCACTCACGGCTACAGACCGCCCCAGGATCTATCCCAAAATAGAAAAGGGCCAAGAGACTTGCCGGGTGCGGCAAGTTTCCTGACCCCTTTGGGTGAACAATCAAGTTCGAGAAAACTCAATCACTCAGGCTTGGCAGCAGCGGGCGTGACAGCCTTCTCAACGGCTTCGGCTGCCTTGTCGCCGGCCTTTTCAACAGCTTCACCAGCCTTTTCGGCACCCTTTTCAACAGCCTTCTCAACGGCTTCGGCAGCCGTTTCGCCTGGCTTGCTGACGGCGGTTGGCGCGGTCTCGGGTGGCTTGCTGGGCTCTTCGCAGCCAACGAGTCCAAGAACCAGAGCGGCCGGGGCCAACTTGAGCAGGTCACGAAGCTGAATCATTGTGGTCATTCCTCTGTGAGACGGGATTTGGCTACATCCAGGCCAAGCGGAACCGAATTCCTGGGCTTCATTCTAAACATAGAAAGAAGCGCCGCCACTTGCCCTCATACTCATTACGGCTTAACCGGTCCATTGTGTTGGTGGCTTCCGGATTTTTTTTGAGAATCCGGCCGTCGGCCTCCGCTACAACGACCGATCAATCGGCAAAGGCATACCGCAAGATGCACCAGAGTGCCTGTGAGCCATCCTTCAACGGGCGGATTTTTTTTCCTTCGCTGAAGTCGCGGCCGTTGTAACTGACCGGGATCTCGTAAATCCGGCACTTTCGTTCCGAGTTTCGCCCTGGTACGGCGGGCATTTTGAACCGAGCAATCTTGGCTGTCACCTCGGGCTCAAAACCGAACCGATCGCTTTTGAGCGTGATTCCTTGGATCACCTCGCGACGGAAAATCTTGTAGCAGACCTCCATATCGGTCAGGTTCAAGTTTGTGAACCAGTTCGACAGCAGCGTCAACCCCTTGTTCGCAACCGAATGCCAGTAGTTCAAAACCCGGTGTTTCTCACCAATGAACCGCGAGCCAAAGACCACGTCCGCCTTGCCCTCGATAATCGGTTCGATCAGGTCCAGGTACTCGGCGGGATCGTACTCCAGGTCCGCGTCTTGTACGAGTACGATGTCGCCAGTCGCATGAGCGAAACCGGTACGCAGAGCCGCCCCTTTCCCCTGATTCTTCTCATGGAAGCGAATCGTCAGGTCGGGCTGGGTCTCACACCAGGTTTTCAACAGGTCCCTGGTTCCATCCGTCGAATAGTCGTCGACCAGAATAATCTGCTTACGAATTGGGACTTCACGAACTTTATCCACAATGACGTGCAGAAACTTCACTTCGTTATAAACCGGGATGACCACCGAAAGCACAAGATCGTCGGGAATACGGTACACCCCAATGCGACGAGCCAGTGACTCACCCAGCACCCGCATCAACCAATCCCGGCGTTCCGGCTCATTCTCCGGCGCACCCAGGGAGTCAAAAATCCCGTCTGCTCCTTCACCTGGCATGCATGCAGCCCCGTAATTCGGCTCCATCGGTGCTCCTCCGTGTTGCGAACTGCCTCAAAGTTCGGGACCACCCACCAAACTTCAGCCTTCTTTGGCTAGCAGAATTACCCAGAAGTATACCGGAAGCCAGAAACGGCGAAAGGCGTACCCACCGCCGTTCCAGACCAGTTTTTGATTCTTCACAAAACCCCCCGAAGTCACGGCCTGACCATCTATGGGACGGACCTCGGCAAAACCAAAGGCAACCTAGAATACCGAGGCAATCTTGCCCCACTTTCTTGTTTTTCCTGGAATTCAAGCACCGATCTCCTGAGAATTCCAGGCAAGCGTACGCTAAACCGGTCACCATCCATCCAGGAGCGAGGGCATTGATGCGGAATCTGGTACCTGTTCAGGTGCGACCCATCGCCACGTGTGAAGGCCCCCCTCGTGCCCTGGGTCGCGCACAGGGTGAGCAACTCCGAGATCGAATTCGGGGGGCCGTTCAAGACCTGGAGCAGGTGGAACCCTATCAGCTTCTGAAACCGCGCTGGATGCCGGCCCCACTGTTCAGGCTCGCCAGCGAACAGAAAGCGACCCGGAAGTTTGGCTCCGCCATCCAATCTCTCTGCCCGTCCATGGCCGATCGTCTTCTGGGTATTTCCGAAGGGTCCGGGGTTCCACTTCGATCCCTCTGGCTGATCCAGGCCATGGAAGCCATGCTCGGCGCCGTCGGGGCTTACACGCATGTCTTAACCCCACACCTGGGCGGCTGCACCGCACTTGCGGTTCGGAATGGGGGCCAATCCGGCAGCGGTCCCCTGCTGGCCCATAACTTTGACTACATTGCCCCGGTCCGACCCTACTTTGCCATCCGCGAAAGCCGGCCCAGTAACGGCTACCGGTCGGTTGATTTTCTGGTGGCGCCGCTCTGCGGGGCCATCGACGGCGTGAACGAGGCCGGCCTGGCGGTTTCGTACAACTACGCCATGACCACCGATCACGGCACCCCAGCTCCCACCCTCTCCATGCGGATTTCCGGGTTGCTGGCCGGTTGTGCCAGCGTGGCATCCGCCATCGAATGGCTGGCAATCCAGCCACGCTGGGGCGGGGGACTGCTCATGCTGGTAGATGCCACCGGCGATCTGGCGTCCGTCGAACTCACAAACCGGGAAATCGAGGTCCGTCGTCCAGAACCCGGCCGCAACTGGCTGGCCCACACCAACAAACTCTCGGGCGCGAAAACCGTAGCCGTGGAAATCGATCGCCGGGCCGTTTTTGATTGCAGGGCCCCGGGCCCGTTGCGAGGTACGAACGTGCTGGAATCCTCGATCGTGCGGTACGCACGTCTTGAGATGCTCCTCAACTCCGCCAGTCGGCTCGATTCGGCGGAAATTGCCAGAATTTTATCAGACCATGGACAGGACGGTCTCGGCAGCCTCAACACCATCTGCATGCACTCCAGTTACTGGAGCACTTCCGCCAGTCTCCAGCTTGATCCGGTCGAAAGACGACTTCGCGTCTCGTTCAGCCCAACTTGCCAAGCCGAATACCACGAATACGCACTGACCTGATGCCTGCTGAGTTCAACGGGGCAATGACCCGAATCCACCCCACTCGCTAGCAATCCCTTTCATGGCGGCTTTTGCGGCTTCATGATATCTGTCTTCCTTGAACTACAGGCCCCATGCTTGGGCCCCGATGCAAGCCAGCCTGAACTCGTTGGATTCATTCCCCCTACGGAGATCTTTCACCCATGACTCGATTGACACCACCGCAGCTCATCTTGTTGATCGGCCTTACGGCCAGACTCACTTCCAGCCCGGTGCTGATGGCGCAGACCAATCAGACGCGAGACCATAACCCGATCACCGCCGCCTTGCAGCCGTTTGTCGATCGTCATGAACTGGCCGGCGCAGTGGTGCTGGTGGCGGATCGCGAGAAAATTTTGAGTCTGGACGCCGTTGGGGCGGCCGACCTTGAGAACGCCCGCCCGATGCCCACCAACGCTCTGTTCTGGATTGCCTCGCAGTCCAAGCCCATCACGGCCAGTGCGCTCATGATCTTGGTGGATGAAGGCAAAGTGGGCCTGGATGATCCGGTGGCCAAGTACATCCCGGAATTTCAGGATGTCTGGCTGGCCGTTGACACCTCTGCCGACCACCGCTTTCTCAAGCGGCCCGCACGGCCAATCACCGTCCGTGACCTGCTCAGACACACCAGCGGGTTGCCCTTTGCCTCGGTGATGGAACGCCCGACTCTCGACCGGCTCCCGCTGACCATTGCCGCCAAAAGCTACGCCATGACCCCGCTGGAGTTCGAGCCCGGCAGCAAATATCAGTACTCAAACGCGGGGATCAACACCGCCGGCCGGATCATCGAGATTACCAGCGGTCAGACCTACGAGGAATTCCTGGAAACACGCCTGTTCCGCCCCCTGGGTATGTCTGACACCACCTTCACTCCCAACGCCGAGCAAATCGGCAGACTGGCCACCAGCTACAAGCCGGGCGAAGGAGGCAAGGGGCTGGAAAAGATTACCGTTGGCCAGCTTTCCTACCCGCTGGATGACCCTTCTCGGGAACCGATGCCCGCAGGTGGCCTTTTTTCGACCGCCCGAGATGTGGGTCGATTCTGTCAGATGATTTTGAACCGTGGCGAGTTCGAAGGACGTCGTTACCTATCCGAGGCGGCCGTTGCAGAGATGACCAAGAAACAAACCGGAGACAAAATCCCCGAGGGGTATGGCCTGGGCTGGTCCACCGGCGGCGAATCTTTTGGCCATGGCGGTGCCTTCTCCACCAGCATGAATATTGATTCCAAAACAGGCATGGTCACCGTGTTCCTGGTTCAACATGCCGGCTTCCCGGGCGACGGCGGCAAAAGCCAGGGCGCGTTTGCCGAAGCGGCCCGAGCCAGATTCGCAACCAAGCCCTGATTCCCCTGGCGTCCAGTTCGCGAATTCAACGAAACAGGCCCCGTCCTTCAAGCTTGAAGGACGGGGCCTGTTTCTCTAGCAAGTCACAATCACAAGCTTCAACGGTCCCACTCAGGGAGCGGCAGCAGGAGCCGGGGCCACAGGAACAGCTTCAGCAGCCGCTTCAACCGCGGCAGCCGCTGGGGCCGTGGGGTCGACAGCGGGTGCGGGTGGAATGGGAGCGGCATCTGGAGCGGCCGGAGCTGGTGGAGCAGGGGCAGTGATCGTGTCAGCGGCCACAGGTGCGACCATGCTGGCCGAGGTGCTGGTGTAGGCAGGGGCCTGAGCAGAGCCGGTGTACTGGGTCGAGCCAACTACCTGGCCAGAGCCGTAAGCCTGGGAGCTACCGTACACAGCGTCACCACCCACGTAACCGGGGGTGTAGCTGCCAAAGACCGGGGTGCTGTAGCTGGTATCATAAGCACCGGCTTCACAGCCGTAAGAGGTTGGAGCGTAGCAGCCACGGTTCTTCTTGAAGCAGCTGAACAGGCCACCGCCCCGCTTCTTCCAACCGCTGAAGCAGCCACGTGAGCCGTAAGAACCGTAGTTGACGGCGGCATAGCTAGCATCGTACATGCCGCTGCTGTAGCCAGAGGTGTAGCCGGCCGCGCCGTAACCAGAACCACTGCAGCTGGAGCAGGAGTCGATGGTCCCAACCTGGCTACTGGGGTAGTAGCCACTATCAACCACATCGCCACAGCCGCTTGAACACGCAGCCGGAGCGGCGGCATAACCATTGCCGCACGACTTGTTATGGCAGCCCAGGCCGCTCAACGCCATCATCAGAATCACTGTCGCATGCATGCCTAAATCTCCAATGGTGTCGTCATGGCAACGCACTCAAACAACGAAGTCGTTCCGAGCGCGTTAAATCGACCCCAACACGGTGCATCATTATTGGGAACGGAATCGCACTGAGCACAATGAAACGACAGGCAAAATTCGCACAGCTTAACCGTGCCGCCAAGTCACCCCACTTTACCCAAGCAGATTACAATCTAATCCACAATAAGCCTCCAGGCAAGAAAGTTTGTCAGTTTAGTCAATTCGGGAGATCTGCATAGGTTGCAAATCCAGACACCAGGCAATACCTTCGCCACAATCCCTGCAACGCACACCATCCCTGTGTACCATTTGCGCCGCACAACCCCACCCGCTAGCACAAAAACCTGGTACCACTACTGGTCTTGGTACCGTGTGACTAGAATTCTGTGAGATGGTAGCCATTGCAATTCCATGTCAATCCACTCAACCGGAGGAACACTGTGATGGACCCGAGCCACAGCCGACCCAACTCGCCCGAAACGACTACCCAGCGCCAATCCAAGGTGGGCCGGGAGCTTGATCGGTTCTCGATTTCAGACCGGGAACCGTTGCGGGAAGCGGTGATCCCACGCCTGTTCGTTCGGGAGCCTGGCTGGAAGGTGGTTCTGAAGGTAGGCAGCGAGAGAATGTTCTGCTTCCTGATGAACCCAGGCGAGACGACGTATCACCGCCTGGGCGACGGCGAGATTTACTTACAACGCGGGGACGAACGAATTTGCATCCCCTGCGCAGACCGCCAAAGACTGCTCCACCACGAACCCAAGACGCTCCGTGCGTCGATTCAAGGACATACCCTGAATGGAGATGAGACCGATAATTCCGGCCATTACCATCTGAGAGACGAGGGATCGACCATTGGCGACTGAGGCCAGGGCGGTGCAAGTCTCAAATCCGCGATCATCGCCAGGCTCCCGGTCGCCGGCAATGATCGGGGAAACTTGGTTTGCAACCAGACGCATCACCCGCCAGCGTTGGGCAGTCCGTACCGGTTGCGGAGGTCGACAATCAGGGCCGTGAGATCAGCGGGGGGTGGGGTTTCCACCCGAACGGTCTTCCCGGTAATAGGCTGCTTGAAGCCCAGGGTCTGAGCATGCAGTGCCTGGCGATGGAACTGGGCTTTGGTTCGCGGCCGACCCGGGTTCCGGTAACGGACATCCCCCACCACCGGGTGGCCCAGTGAGGCCAGGTGCAAACGGATCTGGTGGGTTCGGCCGGTCTCAAGCCAGCAGGCAACCAGAGTGGCAACCGGCCCAAACCGCTCCAGGACCTGATAGTGCGTCACCGCTTCCACCCCCTCGTCTGGCCCGTGAGCCACACGATGCCGAGGCGCATCGGCGTTGAGCACAATCCGGCGGTCGATCGTCCCTTCCTGCCTGAGGACGGTCCCCTCAACCACAGCCAGGTATTGTCGCTCGATATCATGGGCCTTGAACAGGCCCTGAAAGGCTTCCAGGCTCTCGGGAGTTTTGGCAAACGCAATCGCCCCCGAGGTGTCGCGGTCAAGCCTGTGAATGATGCCAACGTAAGGAAGTCCTTTTTGCCTGATGCGGAGATATCTCTCCACCCGGGTGGCCAGCGTATCAGGCTCATGCGCGGCCGTGGGAAGCGTGAGAATACCGAATGGCTTGTTGACGATCAAAACGTGGGTGTCTTCATAGATCACTTTGAGCGGAACACCCACCACCCGCCTCAACTTCGGGCGGTTCGGGTTGTAGACCAGCATGTGGGTGGGCGAAACCGAGCGGCCGGGTTCATCGCACCGGACCCCATCCACATCCACCCGACCTGTTAAAATCGCTTCTTGCGCAGCCGAACGCGATAAGCGAAATTGCTCCGCCACCCGCTTGTCCAGCCTCAAATTCTGATTCGCACTCTCAGTCACAGCAATCAAACCGCCCAGTTCTGGAACCGCAAATTCAAAAGACGCTCGAAAGAGCCCCTGACCGTTTTCAAGCCCGACCCATGCTTGACCAATCTTGATATCACTCACACTACAACCCACTGCATGATCGCGTCAAACGGGGCCGATGCCGTGGGGAACCATTGCAGGGGCCCGATCCACCAGTCGGCAAGATCGACACAGCTCCACGTTCGCCCCAATTCCGGCCCAAGATCCCTAGAATCAGGCAGCCGGCCGGTCCGATATCCAGAATAAGATGAAGGATCGAGAAACTCTCAACTCGCACGGAGGCCGGCCATGGCAAAGCCTGTACGGAACATACGCCGACGAGCGCCCAAGCTAGAAACGATGGAGACTCGTGTGGTCATGTCGGTACTTGCGGTGCTTGCAACCACGCCCCACGTGCATCCCACGGCGACCCCCTTACCGCCGGCACCCACAGATACCAACAATCAGGTCCTGTTTCCAACCGGCACGCCAACCGCCCGTGAACAGCGGCGGCTCAGCTTCAAAGCCAGCATGACCGGTAGCTGGCAGCAGGGGCCAGGCCGGTTCAGCACCGAAGCCGCGCAGTTCTACCTGCTGGGTGCAGGAACCTCAACGATGTTCCTGCACGGAAGCCAGCAAACCCGGATCATCATTCCGACCGATCCCACCACCCCGGCAACCGGGCTGATGACCCTGCTGGACCGGAACATCAACAACGGCGCCCAACTCGGACTCCGGCTCACGGCTGTCCCTGACGCTGTCGACGCACACGGACGGCCCAACCGGTTCAGCTATCAGGTAGACCAAAGCGTCAGCGGCGGCACGTTCATTTCCGGTCTCGGTAGCGGCACCGTGCGAATTTACTACGGCGCTTCCAATCACGCAGGGCGAGGACCTGCCACCATGCTGGTGACCGGCCAGGTTTACTCCACCGGCACCACCAACGTGATGATCAACGGCCAGATCAACTAACGCACCCCACCAACAGCCTCAAGGCTTGGGCCCACGACCAGCCTGACGCTCAAACGCCTTACGGAACAGATCCGCAGGTCGTTCTGTTGGAACCGGGGCCAAAGGTTCTTCCTCGGAAGGCTCAGCATGGGCCTGCTCACGGACTGGGGCAACGGTTGGGGCAGGTTCGGAAACCAGAACCGGTTCCGAGGATTCCAACCGGTCCGACTCGCGGACAACCGGCCCCTCAATTGGCTCAGCCACAGCCGGTGCGGCCAGCGCAATCACTGGCGTTTCGGCTTCTAAGCCTTCAGGCTCGATGGTCTGGAGTTCTGCAACCGCGACTTCGGAATGCTCTGGCTCTACTGGAGCCTGGGACATGACAACCGGCGTTAGAGCGGGGCGGGGAAGTGAAGCGAGCGGCGAAGGGTGGCGGGGGGCCTCACTCAGTCCCCGTTGGTCGAGTGGAGCCTCGGCCACCGCGCGGAGCACGGCAATCGGCTGTTGAATGGCGTGCAGGTCGGCCTCTATTGCCTGGCGGTAGGCGCTGATCCAGCCTCCCAGGGTACGTTTCAAAACAGCATGGATCGATAGCGGGCCCACCGTGCTAACCGGCGGCGGGCCGGTACCTGTGAGAGCCACAGCCGTGAGTGCCTGCAACACTACATAGGCCAGAACCGTGAGTGCAATCACCAGTCCCAGCATGCCCGGACCGCTGGGAAACTGACCACGGCTGAGCCGAACCAGCAACGCCCAGAGCGCATAGGCAGCCAGTGCCACGGGAATGATCGAGCCCAGCAAACTGGCCGACCAGGCCACCGCGCGCAAGCGACCGGCCCCCTTGAGTTCCGCAGACAGGAACCGACCCTGAAGCTCGCCGGCAAGGTCACCCAGGACCTTGTCGGCCTCGGTCTCCGAGGCAATCGAACGCCAGCGATCAATGGGCAAGGCCTGGGCAAAAGCCGCATCACGCAGCCGGGCAGCCCGGTTCCGAAGCTGGTCCTCAACCTCGCCGCGGTGTGGTGCCAGCGGACCCGGGTCATGCTCAGACGCGGCTCCTCCCAGCAAGCGCAACCGCCGGCCCAACCTGGGAATGCCATCGCTTACCAGCGACCCAGCCGAGACCCAAACCCGGAACGGGCCGTAAAACTGCTGGTTCTTGCGCTGGTTGGTAAGCGGCCGGAGATCGGCCTCAAGCATGGCCATCCGATTCGCCAGAGTGCCGCCAAGCTGGGCGGTTGCCTCGTCAATCTGGGTTTCGGCCAGCGCCGAGAGGCGATCAAGCTTGCCGGGCAGATCGGTCGGCACGATCTGTGCCAGTTCTTGCTCCAGATAATTCACCACCCCCAGCCGCTGCTGGATGCGCATCCGGGCAATATCCCCCTCGCGGAGTTCGTATTCGATGTAGGCCCGCAAGCTGGAGAACTCGTCGATGGTCCGGGCTGGGTCCGGGGAGGCCGGCGGCAGTGAGCCATCGGCCCTGGCCAGGTGGCGCAACGCGGAAACTCTCAGAATCGGCAGGTCAGGCTTACCCAGATCGGCAAACCTGCGTCTGATCTCTTCGGCGGCCTTTTCGAGGGCGGCGGCGGGAACCGTGTCAGACTTGTTCAAGACCGCCAGGCAGGCGCTAAAGCGTTGCTCTTCGCGAATGACCGACCAGACCCGCTCATCCCAGTATTTTTCGGGGGTGAATACATAAATCACCAGCCCAGCCGCCTTGAGCAACGCCCGGGTGGCTGCTCGGTTCTGGGTGGCAAAGGTGTCCAGGTCGGGCGTATCAATGAGCACCTTGAAACGCAACTCCGGCCGTTCGTGAGTGACCGTGCGCACCTGCTGGAGCAGGTCGGCCGGCAGTCCGGCCGACGTGGCGTTGCGGTGGTGGTAAACGGTGGCTTGCATGGTGCAGGGGCGCTGGGCGGCTGCCTCGGCAATGACGCTGCCCGCCAACGCATTGATGAGGGTACTTTTTCCAGCCCCAGAGCCGCCGGCAAGTGCGATGGTAAGCGTAAGGTCTTCTTCACGCAGCAACTGCGCGCCCACGCGGTCCAGCGCACGCCCGAGCGCGGCCCGGTTGGCGGCGTTGAACGTGAGCGCGCCGGGTTCCTCAATGGTCCTGGCCAGCCGGGCCAGGGCATCGGCCGCGCTCGCGCGCGGGCTATGGCTAAATAAGACTGGCAAGTCGGCCGACGGCGCTGAATCACTCATGAACCACGCTCCGATCGTGAAACCAGAATCCCTTGAAGCGTTGATGTGATGGTTGCCAGGTCGCGCCGGGCGCCCATCAGGTCGGCCGCCCCAGCCGCTGGGCGGTACAGGCCACGCACCGGGTCGATCATCCGTGCCTGCACCACGTCACGCAACGCCTGCAACTGTTCCTGTTTGAGCTGCGCCTTCTGAAGGGCGACCACCTGCTCCAGGCCAAACTCGATGATTAACCGCTGAACCGGGGCCACCAGCGACCCGATCACGGCGTCGGTCCAGTCAATTCCGCCGGACTTGACGATCATTGCAGTCGTGCCCACGTCGAGTGTCATCTTCAGGCCACGCAACGAGTTCAAGAGCGCCGGCCGCTCTGCGATCTGGTCATAAAGCACGCGGGACCGCTGGCCAGTAATCTGGTCCATGGACTCCCGGTACTGCTGGTACGAACTCACCAGTCCATCCACGTAGTCTGGGTTGGCCAGCAGCCGATCCAGCCCGCCGGCAATCCCGCGCCAGGCCGGATCGGGATCGCTTTGGGCCAGGGCCTGCGCCTCTCCTCTGAGGGTGGTGAACCACTCGTCAAAGGCCTCACCCACAATCTCCATCTCGGGGCCGCTTCGGGGTGCATCGGAATCACCCCAGTTCATGAGATGCTTGACCCCCTTGGCCACCGCCCCAAAAACATAGCGAGAAGCCGATTTGAGCCCCTTGCTCACGCCCGAGATGATCGGGCCGATCCAGGGAACCTCCAGCTCATCCATGAGCTTGACCATGGTCTGGTTGAAATCAACATATTGCTCTCCCTCCAGATACTCACGGCGATAGGTCTCAAAGAATCGCTCACGGGCCACCCGATCCACCAGTTCCGCCCAGCGCTGGCTGATCGCCAGATCGGCCCAAAGCGGGGCCAGGGCGTCGTCAAGCTGACGGTCCAAGAACCGAAGGGTTCCCTGTAACGCCCGGTTCTTGAGCAAAGCCCCGTCCGAAACTTCATTCGCCACCGCTGCCCGGATACCTGCGGCCTCTTCCGTTTCCAGCAACCGGCGCAGGCGATCGACCTCGTCTTCCGCATCAACCTGGGGAAGCGGCAAGATGCGTCTGGGGTCAATGGGCGGGGTATCCACGGTGGTGCCGCCAACCTTACGCCGGATGTCGTCGAGCAGGTCGCCCCCCGGCTCCATCTTGTTGGCCACCACGGTGATAGGAAGGCCAGCGTTGCAGAGCAGGGCCCTGAGCAAGGCCCCGCGATTGTCTGCGTAGTTTTCTCGGGTGACCACCATCACCACCAGATCGGCCATGGCCACCGTGTCAAACACGGCTGGATAGAGGTATTCCTGGGCCTCCTCGGTCGAAAAATCGGGGATATCCCAGAGCACGGCCGACACCGTGGTAGGAGCGGCCAGCGTTGGCCCACCCATGCGTAGAGGATCATTGAGCGCCAGGGCCGGCCGGTACCCCACATCCCGCAACTGATCATCTTCCTGGCGAGGGGGATGGCGATCCGGATTCCGGGCGTAACCGGGGAATCGCGTGGGGAACGAATCCAGGAACCGGTTCCCGAGTGACGCCGGGCGATACGCCTCGGGATGCTGGCTGAACCGGGCCCTGAAGCTCATGCCGGCCGCCGGGCGGCCAAGCAGCACGTTCAAGACCGTGGATTTACCGCTGTTGGTCCCACCAAACATCACCACATGGACCGGGTCGGTATGGAGCCATCCTGGCTGAAGCGCGGGCTGTAACCGCATGGTCACCTGACTGAGCGCGAACCGGGTCAGGGGAACCCACACGTCTTCATGTTCGGTGGAGGAAGCTCGGGCAGTTGCCTCTTTCTTGAGCGCCTGCTCCAGCAAAGCCGCCAGCCGCGTGCAGGCCTGCTCGGCCTCACGCACTTGCGACTCTCCGCCAGAAGTCCCGCTTTCACGTCGGCTCAACGACCACTCCCACTCTCAAAGAATCCCCGGAAGCCAAACCTTCACGCCCGGCCCCAACCATAAACCCTCATCTTCTGAAAGATTCACCCTGGCCCGCCAGTCCGATCCCGTCAACAGCAACAGACAACCTCCTGCAATCATCGCCGGCCGCACAACCGCATGGCCGATTGAGTTCACCGAACCCCGGATGACTCAGAACGTCGCCCCGGATCACCAACCCACACAACCGGCACGCATCTCACAATCCCGACAATCGACAAGATGCGGCGCGAGTCAGAACCAACACGCTATTCGACGCAGGCGAGCGATTATTGAACCGATTGGCTTCCATCTCAGACTCGAATCCTGCAGGGTAAGCACACCACCCAGACTCAGTACGGGTGGGACGAACAACCAGGTGGGCCGTTGCTAGCATGTGCCGCCCTGCGTAAGATCTTCACAAGTCCGTCGCATATCCAAGCAACTCAGAGCCAGAACGTGCCGCCAAGCCTGGACGTTCCATATCGCGCGGCCGACCGAGCCTGGATTCAGTAATATCACCAATCGGCCGAGCCAGCGGCAACGAGTTTGAGCCGTATTCTGCTGGCCATCCGACCAGGAACGATCCCCCTGATGCCTATACCTTTTTATCAAGATTGTTTTCTGCCGCTTTTGCAGCATCTCGAAGATGGTAAAGAGCATTCGCTTCGCGATGTCGAGGAATCGCTCGCCGAGCATTTCGGTCTCTCGCCTGCAGAGCGAGCAGAACTATTACCCAGCGGCCAGCAAGGCATCTTTAAAAACCGCATTGGCTGGGCTCGAACGTACTTGAAAAAGGCCTGCATGATTGAATCAACCAAGCGGGGGGTTTTCAGGATCACAGACCGAGGTTTGGAAGTCATGAGTACCAAACCGTCCAAACTTGACGCAAAGTACCTGGAGCAATTCCCTGAGTATGTCGCATTCCGAGGTTCGTCAAAACCGGCTTCGAATGAGATTCTTGAAAGCGATGACAACGCCCTCAAGAGTACTCCAGAAGAGGCGATTGAATTAGCGCACCAAGGTTTACGCGAGGAACTCGCACAAGATTTGTTGACCCGAATCCTCGGCTGTTCACCTACGTTTTTTGAGCAACTGGTGGTCGAATTACTGGTAAAGATGGGTTACGGCGGCTCACGCAAGGACGCGGGTGAAAGAATTGGCCAAACTGGCGATGGTGGTATCGACGGAATCATCAAGGAGGACCGCCTTGGCCTGGACACGATCTTCATTCAGGCTAAACGGTGGCAAGGCACGGTAGGGCGACCCGACATTCAGAAGTTTGTGGGGGCCTTGCAGGGGCATCGAGCCAAAAAAGGGGTGTTTATCACAACCTCGACCTATTCAGCCGAAGCCATTGACTACGCCTCACGCATTGATACAAAAGTCGTGCTCATGAACGGCAAAGAGCTAGCCGGTCTGATGATCGACTTCGACCTCGGTGTTGCAACGTCTGCCACTTACGTGGTGAAAAGAATTGACTCCGATTACTTCGAGGGAAACTGATCGATCTCAAACTCGGGAGCAGAATCAGGAACGATAAACAAAGCCATGCAACTTTGAGCAATTGGGGGCCTCGTTTGCATCGCGTGCTCCGTTCAGAAACAAGCTCGAAGCTCGGCCAGGAGCCGTGGAGAATTGCTCTAACCTCCGCATCCATCAGCCGGCTAACCCGACCCAGCATGTCATAGGCCGAGTTGTTATCACCTGGAGCCGTGCGGCTGGCCTGGTACGAGCACTGGCTAAGATTCCAGACAATGAATGGAACCCTCGGAATCTTCTACCAATGGTACGTGACTCGGGTGGCTTCGAATGTGGGGCAGGGCCACACCCAGTGAAGGGTTTGGCCGGCGATCAATTCCAAACAGAACACTTCACGCCCCTCGACAAGCCGTACCGGTTAAATCAACGATGGGGTATGGCCTGGACAGGTCCAATCCAGCGCATGAACGACTACCGGAGACCAAACCATGGATGGGTCCGCTGCAGATTTTTCCGCACTCTCGGCCATGATCTCGCCCGCCCTGTTTCTCACGGCCACCGGCTCGCTGATCATCTCGACCTCGAACCGGATGTCTCGGATTGCCGATCGGCTCAGGACCATGGCCGAGCAGGCCGACAAGATCGACCGGGGCCACACCGAACTCGACTTCCCCGAACAGCGACTCAGACACGTGAGCGATCAACTCGAACGGCTGGTCTGGCGGAGTGACCGGGTTCGAGCGGCCCTGTCCATGTTGTACGCGGCCCTGGCTACATTCGTGGGTACCAGCCTGACCCTGGCCGTGGATGTTCTGCTGAACCATATCTTTGGCGCGTTACCCACCACCCTGGCGGTGGCCGGTGTTACCCTGATGTTCGCCTCCAGCCTGGAACTGGTGCGAGAAGCCTGGGCCTCTGTCCGCAGCAACCGAAGCGAAGTGGACTTCTTTCGAGAGCTGATGGAAACACGCCGTCAGGCCAGAGACCTCAGCCAGAGCACCGCACACTCTGGGCACAACGCCACCGGTTGAATTCCAGAACCCGCCCCGCAATGATGGCCCCTGGGGATGTGCCTGCGGCATCTCCCCTCCAACCCGCATTTTGAACAGGACCCCTGGTTCATGCCTGGAACTGCAGCCCTGATCGCCCTGGTCCTGAGCGGCTGGCAAGCCTCCACGCTTAGCAACAGCTCCCCCATCTGCCAGCACCCAGACGCACCCCACTACCTGCTGTTCCGCGGCAAACCAACAGTGCTGGTAACCTCTGGCGAACATTATGGCGCACTTCTGAACCAAGACTTTGACTTCATCCCCTATTTCAAGACTCTGGCCCACGACGGCCTGAACCTCACCCGGATCTTCAGCGGTACGTACCGAGAGGTGCCCGGCTCGTTCAACATCAAGGCCAACACCCTGGCCCCAAAGCCTGGCCGATACCTGGCCCCTTGGGTCAAGGTGCAGGAAGCGGCCGGGGATCGGCTTGAGCAGTTTGACCTCGATCGGTTCGAACCGGCCTATTTCGACCGGCTCAAGGCGTTGCTGACCACTGCCGGCGAACACGGAATTGTGGTCGAATTCGTCTTGTTTTGCCCGCTTTATGAGGAAAACCTCTGGGCAGCCAACCCGATGAACGCCCTGAACAATGTGAACGGACTGGCAAGCTGCCCTCGGGAGGAGGTGTACACCCTCAAGCATCCCGCATTGCTGGAAAAGCAACTCGCCTTTGTGCGCAAGGCGGTGACCGAACTGCAAGCGTTTGACAACGTGTACTTTGAGATCTGCAACGAGCCTTACTTTGGGGGCGTGACCCTGGACTGGCAGAAACGGATCGCTCAGGAAATTGCGAGCACCGAGCAAAACGAGGCCCGCCAACACCTGATTGCCCAGAACATCGCCAACAAGTCGGCCAAGGTGCAAGCCGCCGTCCACCCCGCCGTCAAGATCTTGAACTTCCATTACTCAGAGCCAGCGGCCGCACTTGAAAACTATCACCTGGACCTGACGCTTGGTGATGATGAGACCGGATTCGCGGGCACCGCTAACGCCACCTACCGCGCAGAGGCCTGGCTGTTCTTGCTTTCCGGTGGTGCAATCTACAATAACCTGGACTACTCGTTTACCACCGAGCACGAAACCGGAACCGCGAAGGTGGAAGACCCCACCCCCGGAGGCGGCGGCGCCCAGCTCCGCGCTCAGCTTGGCGTCTTGAAAAAGTTCCTTGAGAGCCTGAACCTGCTCAAGATGCGGCCTGAACCGGCGATCCTCAAAGCGGGGCTGCCTGAAGGCGCCAAGGCCGCCGTGCTGGCCGAGCCCGGCCGACAATACGCCGTCTATGTCAACAAGGGGGGCAAGGCCAAGCTCATCCTGAATCTTCCCGCCGGCACATACACAGGCACCTGGGTTGACCCCGGAACCGGCAACTCCCTGCATGAATTCGAATTCATGCACGTGGGAGATGAGATCACGCTGCCGGAGATCGAATTCCCTGAAGACGTGGCGCTGAACTTGATCAGAAATGAGGGCCGTTGATGAGAAACCGAGCCAGCGCCACGGCTCAGACCGTGGCCAACGTTGCCGCCTCTGTTCAGCTAGACCCTGCGCTGGCCAGCAACCCGGTGGCTGGCCGGCTCATGATCTTGCTCGGCTCGCCCGACGGTGGGGAACCACGGTTCGAGCTGGGACAGGCGGAAAGTTCCACGCCAATCCTGGGAATGGACGTTGCCAAGCTGGAACCAGGCGGCACGGTGCGCACCCTGCGTGCCCCAAGCCAATTCCCCCTGGAATCCTTGACTCGAATCCGAGCCGGCGAATATCAGGCCCAGGCCGTTTTGCACACCAATCTCGACCTGAATCTGCCCAATGCCCCTGGCGACCTCTACAGCCAACCCACCCGGGTGCGGATTGATCCAGCCAGGCCCGAGCCCATGGCGCTGGTGCTGAACCAGCAACTGCCAGCCGATCGCCTGCCGGCCGAAACCGAGTGGGTGAAGTCGATCAAGCTCCGGTCCCAGGTTCTCTCACAATTTCACGGGCGAGACATGTTCTTGCGCGCGGCCGTGATTGTGCCTCGCGGGTTCACGGAACAGACCGACCAGCGGTACCCGTTGCGCGTCCATGTGGGAGGCTACGGTAGCCGCTACCTGAGTGCCCTGGGCCGGATGGAACGGGGCGGCGGGTTCGCCCAGTTGTGGCAGAGTGACGCCGCGCCGAAGTTCCTGATTGTTCACCTCGACGGCGCCGGCCCACTGGGCGACCCCTATCAGATTGATTCGGCCAACCACGGACCCTATGGCACAGCTCTGACCACCGAACTGATTCCGCACATTGAACGTCAGTTCCGAGGCAACGGCCGCCGCGTACTCGATGGCGGCTCGACCGGCGGCTGGGTCTCGTTTGCGCTCCAGGTCTTCTATCCGGAGTACTTTCAAGGCTGCTGGTCCAGCTGCCCAGACCCGCTTGACTTTCGGTCGTTTCAACGCATCAATATTTACGACGATGCCAGCGCCTACGTCGATGGCGCGGCCCGTGAGGTCCCCTCGTGCCGAGACCCACGCTCAGGCCAGGTCCGGTTCACGGTGCGGCAAGAATGCGCCATGGAAAATGTGCTCGGCCTGGGTGATTCCTGGGCCATGTCTGGGCAGCAGTGGGGGGCCTGGAATGCCACCTTTGGCCCCCAGGGGCCTGACGGCCGGCCGGTGCCGCTCTGGAATCCGGTCACGGGCCAGATCGACCAGTCGATTCTGGAGCACTGGATGAAGTTTGATATGCGCCGGCATCTGGAAGCGAACTGGGCAAAACTGGCACCCCTGCTCAAGGGGAAGCTTCGGGTCTGGATTGGCGAGGCCGATGACTACTACCTGAATGAGCCCGTGCACCGGTTTGATGCGGCCGTGCGACACCTGGTTCCAAAATTCGATGGCCAGATCACATTCGGGCCCGGTTATGGCCATTGCTGGTCGAGCCTGAACGAGCCCGCCCTGATGAAGGAAATGGCTGCCGCCGTGGCCTTGAAAGAGTGACGGGGTCGGTTTTGGGCGGGAACCGGATGAGGCGGGAACCGCTAGCGACTTGACCGGACCGGTCGGGAGTGCTGAACTTTTGTAGGAGCAGGCCGGATCTTGGACCCATTCGCCTCGTCCTGGCGGTTACCAGGCACACCTCGGTCCCGTGTTCGCACCCGGCAACGGGATAGAACTCTACGCGGCACACGGCGATCAATCTTACCTCACCCACCAAGGTCCAACAGGAGCAAGAAATGCAACGCAGGATGAAGCTGACGGCATGGCTGATGGCCGCGTTTGTGCTAAGCACAACCGGGTTCACAGCCAGTGCCCAGGATGGCTGGGAATCTCTTTTCGACGGCAAAACGCTGAACCATTGGGACGGAAACCCCAAATTCTGGCGCGTGGAAGACGGCACGATTACTGGCCAGACCACCGCCGAGAACCCCACCCAGGGAAACACGTTCCTCATCTACCAGGGCGGCGAGCCCGGCGATTTTGAACTCAAGCTGGAATACAAGATCATTGGCGGAAACTCCGGGATTCAGTACCGCAGCTTTGAAGTTCCCAACGAGAAGTGGGTCATTGGCGGCTATCAGGCCGACTTCGAAGCCGGCGACACCTACTCTGGGATCAACTACGGCGAACGATTCCGGGGCATTCTGGCCGAACGCGGCCAGGAAACCGTGATCGGCGACGATCACAAGCCCAAGGTCGTCAAGCAGATCGGTGATACCAAGGAAATCCAGACCAAGATCAAGAAGGAAGACTGGAATGAGTATCACATCAAGGCCGACGGGTTCAAGTTCACCCACCAGATCAATGGCGTGACCACCTCCATTGTGACCGACGAAGACAAGGCCGAACGGCGCGCCAAGGGATTGCTGGCTCTCCAGCTCCACGCCGGCCCTCCCATGAAGGTCCAGTTCCGCAACATCAAGATCAAGTACCTCAAGCCCCAGGCCTCCGCCGCCAAGAAGAAGATTCTGCTGCTCGCCGGCAACGCCAGCCACGGCTTTGGTGCCCACGACCACCTTTCTGGTTGCTCACTACTGGCCCGCCAGCTCAACGCCAGCGGCTTGCCCGTTGAAGCCGAAGTTCACGCGCTGCAAACCGCCGGCTGGCCTAGCGACGAGAAGCTGGCTGCGGCCAACACCATCGTCATCTACTCAGACGGTGGCGGTGGCCACCCGTTCAATGCACACCTGGACCAGTTGAACGCCCTGGCCAAAAAGGGAACCGGGATTGTGATGCTGCACTACGGTGTAGAAACAACCAAAGGACCCGAAGGGGATAAGTTCCTGGACTGGACCGGCGGCTACTTTGAACCTCACTGGTCCGTGAACCCCCACTGGGTTGCCAGCTATACCAAGCTGCCTGACCACCCCACCACCCACGGCGTGAAGCCATTCTCAACCGACGACGAGTGGTACTACCACATGCGGTTCCGAGACAAGATGAACGGCGTGGTCCCCATTCTGAGCGAACTGCCACCCGAGAGCACCCTGACCCGCCCCGATGGCCCTCACAGCGGTAACCCCGAGGTTCGCGAAGCCATCAAGAATAAGGAAGTCCAGCACATGGCCTGGGCCACCCAGCGTCCAGAGGGCGGCCGTGGCTTCGGCTGCACCGGCGGCCATAATCACGTCAACTGGGGCAACGATCAGTTCCGCAAGCTCGTCCTGAACGCCATCGTCTGGACCGCCGGGCTGGATGTTCCGGCCGACGGCGTTCCCGCTGGTACGGTCACGGTGGAAGATCTTCTCCAAAATCACGACGAACCGGTTCCCGCCGACTTCAACAAGGCGAACTGGCAGTCCACCCTGGACAAGTTCAACAAGTAATCCTCCGCTTCCTGAAGAGGCCCGGCGCTGCGTGACAGTGCTGGGCCTCTTTGCCGATGATCCAATCATCGAAGTATTTCCACCGGCCGGTTTCCGGTTCTCGCGTGCCGACAGCATTTACACTCTACCCTTTCGCATCGCCGCCCAATCAATCCACACATACCTCTCCAGGGGCTTGCCACCCATGTTCCGCATATACGTTGCCTCCATCACCGCCCTGTTCGCCCTGGGAACCACGGCGCAGGCGCAAATGCCAAAGTTCCAATCCAAGATCGTTAACATGTCGACCCCGGGACTGGCGGTCGATATTGATGTCGATCTGACCGGTGCGAAGGAACTTTACCTGGTCGTACGTGATGGCGGCGATGGTTTTGGTTGCGACTGGGCCGACTGGGCTGAACCCCGGCTCACAACCTCCAGCGGCGAGAAGAAGCTCACCGACCTGAAGTGGAAATCCGCCGTCACCGAATGGGGCCAGGTGGGTGTGAACCAGAACGTGGGAGGCACCAAGCTGCGGATTGGCGGGAAGCCGGTCGAATACGGCCTTGGAACCCACGCAAACTCGGTGATTGTGTATGATCTGCCCGAAGGGACCACCCGATTCAAAGCCCGTGGCGGTGTGGATAACGGCGGATCCGACCAGGGGCAATCCAGCTCGGTTCAGTTTCTGGTTTACACCCAGAAGCCGCCGATCCAGGTCACTCAGGGAGGCGCACCAGCAGCGGGCAACGGCAGTCGCGATCCCAAAGATGCCGTCTCAGGCCTGGATGTGGCCGATGGGCTGGAAGCCACCCTGTTCGCCAGCGAAGCCTCGAACCCTGCCATGCTCAATCCCACCAGCATCGACATTGACCATCTGGGCCGGATCTGGGTGTGCGAGGTGGTGAATTACCGGCACCGCAACGGCGAGCGCAAAGAAGGGGACCGCATCCTGGTTCTGGAAGACACCAATAGCGACGGCGTGGCCGACAAGCAGACCGTTTTCCACCAAGGGCACGATGTCGACTCAGCGCACGGCATCTGCGTATTACCCACCCCGTCTGGCAAGGGAACCAAGATCATCGTCTCTTGCGGCGATAGCGTTTTCTTTCTCCTGGATGATGACGGCGACCTCAAGGCCGATCGC
Source organism: uncultured Planctomycetales bacterium (assembly GCA_903926465.1). Lineage (GTDB taxonomy): Bacteria > Planctomycetota > Planctomycetia > Isosphaerales > Isosphaeraceae > CAIYJE01. The sequence continues at coordinate 34,555 of CAIYJE010000010.1, read as the reverse complement.
AAGCAGATCCTGTTCACAGGCATCGAAGGAACCCAGCACGACCACGGAATTCACGCCTTCCACTTTGGACCAGACGGCAAGCTGTACTTCAACTTTGGTAACAGCGGCCGGCAGATCAAGGACAAGGACGGCAAGCCGATTGTTGACCTGTCTGGGCGTGAGGTCCGTGATCATCGCAAGCCATACCAAGAGGGGATGGTCTTCCGCTGCAACATGGACGGCGGCGAGTTTGAAACCCTGGCCTGGAACTTCCGCAACAACTGGGAAATTGCCGTCGATAGCTTTGGCACCCTCTGGCAATCGGATAACGACGATGACGGCAACCAGGGAGTCCGGATCAACTACGTGATGGAGTTTGGCAATTACGGCTACAAAGACGAGATCACAGGCGCAAGCTGGAACACCCCCCGCACCAACCTGGAACTCGAGATTCCGCTGCGGCACTGGCACCTGAATGATCCAGGCGTGGTGCCCAACCTGCTACAGACCGGAGCTGGCTCTCCCACGGGAATCTGCGTCTATGAGGGCGACCTTTTACCCAAGGTCTTCCAGAACCAGGTCATTCACTGTGATGCCGGCCCGAATATTGTGCGCAGCTACCCGGTGAAGAAGTCGGGAGCCGGTTACACCGCCGAAATTGTGGATGTTCTCAAGGGAACCCGTGACAACTGGTTCCGCCCATCCGACGTGTGCGTGGCACCCGACGGTTCCTTGATTGTGGCCGACTGGTATGACCCAGGCGTGGGTGGCCACCGCATGGGAGACGCCGACCGTGGCCGCCTGTTCCGGCTGGCGCCGCCCAAAACCCCCTACAAGATGCCCAAGGTTGATGTGAGCACCGTTGAGGGGGCAATTGCGGCCCTGAAGAATCCCAACGAAGCGGCCCGCTACCTCGCCTGGACGGCGCTTCACGCCATGGGCGACAAGGCTGAAGCCGCGTTGACGAAGCTGTTTGAGGCCGATCCCAATCCACGTGTTCGTGCCCGCGCCTTGTGGCTGCTGGGCAAGATGGATGGTAAGGGGCCGCTGGCGGTCGCAAAGGCCATCAGTGACTCCAGCCCAGAGATCAGGATTGCCGGCCTGCGGCTGGCCCGTGAACTGCGGGACAAGCTGGAACTGACCCCGGTCTTGCAAACGCTGGTGAATGATCAGGCCCCAGACGTGCGCCGGGAGTGTGCGATTGCGCTCAACCAGTATCAGGGACCGAAGCAGGCCGAGTTCTGGGCCACGCTGGCCAAGCAGGATGATGGCAAGGATCGCTGGTACACCGAGGCGTTAGGGATTGGCGCATATAACAACTGGGACGCGTGCATGGCCGCCTTGCAGCCTGCGGAATATCCCGACGTGCTCTGGCGCTCTCGCTCCAAGCAAACCCCCACGCAGCTGGCGTCAATCCTGGAGTCTGGTTCCGTGACGGCCAGCGATTCGCCTCGCTACCTCCGCGCCTTTGACTTTCTGGAAGGGAAGGAACGTGACGAGGCGCTGATCAAGCTGGCCTTCAGCGACCTGGGCGATGAAGCCAAGACGCGGTTCGTGAACATGGAGGCGATCAGTCGCCTCAACGGGTTCGATATCACCAAGAACCCTCAGCAACTCGCCGCCCTCAACCGGATTCTGGACGGGATGAAGGGGGAACCGCAGTTTGTGGCGTTGGTCGACAAGTTCAGCGTGGCCGATCGCTATCCGGAGCTGGCCGAGCTGGCCGCAGATCATCCCGATGACCAGATGGGTCTCAACGCCGTCCGAGTGTTGCTGGGCAAACGCCATTTCCCGGTTCTGGAAGCCGCCCTGAAGGCGACCCAGGGCGAGGGGCGGTCGGCCATCGGAATGGCCACCGCGCTCAGCAAATCGGGCGACGCCCAGGTGGTCGACCTGCTGCTGCCGATCTTGAAAAATGCCAACGCTCCGGTGGCGCTCAGACGCCAGGCACTCAAGGGCGCCACGCTCACCAAGGCTGGAGTGGCCGAGGTCTTGAAACTCATAGAAGCCAGGCAGTTCGACGAGACCTTCGCCCCCGCGCTGGCGGCTTCGCTCCAGTCTGGCCCGCTTGATGACGCCCAGCGGGCCAAAGTGCTGGCCATGTTCCCCGCCCCCGCCGGCAAGAACGACAAGCCGTTACCCCCCTTGAGCGAACTCGCCAAGCTGAAAGGCAACCCCGGGCAGGGGGCCGGCCTGTTCGCCAGCACGGGCAAGTGCAATACCTGCCATGTGGTCAACGGCCAGGGTAAGGAAGTGGGCCCGAACCTCTCCGAGATCGGATCCAAGCTGGCCAAGCAGGCGCTTTATGAGTCAATCATCTACCCAAGCGCAGGTATCAGCCACAATTACGAATCCTGGACCATCGCGCTGGCCAACGGCACCACGGCCACAGGTATCGTTGTCAGCGAAGATGACAAAACGCTGACCTTGCGCGGGAACGACGCCCTGGTCCGAACCTTCGACAAGCAAGAGATTGAAGAGCGGGCCAAGAACACCGTGTCGCTGATGCCCGCCGATCTGGCCCAGTTGCTCTCTCCCGAGGAACTGACCGACGTGGTGGAGTACCTGGGCACACTCAAAAAAGCCAACTGAGCCAACCACCGAGATCTCGTTGCTCAGCCGGTCCAAAACCGAGACTGGCTCCGAGTCGCCCAGGTGCCTGTCCCAGATTTTGAAATCGCCTCCAAAGCGCAGAGTGGTAACACTCCATCAAGGTTCCCGTGGGGTCCGGTTTCGACCGGGCCCTGCGGGCAACTCGTTGAGCAACAATCCATTCTGATACCAACCTCGCTGCTGCTCAAGGAAAAGTGAACATGCTCGCATCGGTTTTCAGAACGGGTGAAAACAAGAGCCCCGCCAGCAGCAGCAAAACCAAGACAGTATCGCAGTCCGTAACCAGCCTGATCCGGGTTTGGAATTCAGCGCTTAACGTCAGCCGGCTTACAGTTTTCGTGTGGTTCATGGCTGTGCCTGTAGCCTTGGCGCAAACCGAGGATGCGCCAGCCAAGGCCGCCCCGTTCACGTACCTTCGCGCCAAAGCGTTTCATATTCCACCCGATACCACAACCGAAGAGTCTGGCTACTTCTCACTCTGCGAGGGGAAGAACGGCAAGATCTACATTGGCACGGCCGCCTACGGCCGGAACGCATATCTAGTCGAATTCGACCCCGAAACCGAACAGATACGCGTAGTGCTTGATACCCACAAACTGGTCGGGCTGCCGTTAACGCCCACCGGTTACGCAGCGCAGTCCAAGCTTCACACGCGGAACCATGTCGGTCCTTCAGGAAAGATCTATGTCGGTTCGAAGCAGGGGTACCCCAGCCAGGCCGAGAAAGCCGCGCTCGAGCGCGGTGAAGCAATCCCGGTCTATCGAGGCGGTTACGTGATGGTCTATGACCCCGCAACCAACTCTGCCGAGAACCTGGGAATGCCCATGCCGCTCGATGATCAGCGGCTGGCCGCCGGCAAGAAAGAAGGGGAAGGAGTTATCGATGTGACGGCCGACGAAGAGCGCGGCCTGATCTACGTGGTCACCTGCGAAGAGCAACATTGGATGCTCTATGATCGCAGGACCAAGAAGTTTCGCGATCTCGGCCCGATCTTGCGCGACCAGCCCAGCACGCTCGTAGATTTTGAGGGGCGAGGAACGGCGATTACCGCCGATTACCGTGTCGCGCGTTACAACCCAGCCACCGATCAGGTTACCGTCGACCCACTCCTGGTGGATGGCAAGCCCATTGCCGACTACCTGGGTGGCAACCGCATCCATCCAGACTGGCGTCTGGCGACTGATGGCAAAACAGCCTACCTTCAACTCCTGGACGATCTCCGGATGTTTCGGGTCGATCTCTCAACACCTGCAGGGCAGGCTGTGATCGCAACCAACCTGGGGAACCGGATCGAGGGCCAGGGCCCAGACTCCCGAGGCTCACTCAGCATTGGGCCCGATGGGCGGGTCTACTCGGTCACGCGGATTGATAACACGACAGGGTTCGGCTCTGGGTATCTCCACCACATCGCGCGCCATGACCCGGCCAAAGGAACGATGGAGGATCTGGGAGTGCTGGCAATCGCAAACCCAGATTTTTTCGACTTCAAGGCGCCACGAGCGAAGAATCCGGACGGTTCAGAACGCCCGACACACGGCTTCCATACCCTTCCAGACGGCACACTGACCCCCTTGCACGCGGTGCTCGCCGCCATCGTCACCCGCAATGGAACGATCTACGCAACCACCCTCTACCCGTTCACGCTCATGAAGGTGGAATCGCTGAAAGCGATCCGCTGATCCGATGGGAGTTGGGAAACTGGAAACCAGGAACGCACAGGTCGCTCAGGCTGGAGACCATTCCAATCGTGGGAGAGGCGTTGCAGATGCAAAACCTCGCCTGTGGTTCCCATTTCAGCCACGGACCAGTTAATCAACCCGCTCTCTTGATCGCACGCATCAGGAACAGCAGGGTAATGGCCCCCACGGTGGCCGTGATCAGTGCGCCAATCAGGCCACCGGCTGAGATTCCGAGAAGGCCGAAGAGAAACCCACCCAGAAGCGCGCCAATGACCCCCACCACGAGGTCACCGACGACTCCAAAATCGCTCCCTTTGACAAACTGGCCGGCCAGATATCCGGCAATCAGACCGATGACGAGAAAATAAAGCAAGTCCATGACTTTGCCTCCGCAAACGTGAAATCACCAGCCCTCGTTCCCCATGACACAAGGCAAGGGAAAACATGCCTGGTGAGATTTAGCCCCTGGTCTCAGGGAAGTTCCACGTTCACGCACCATTAGAACAGAAATGCAGACAGAACTGGTGACCGGCGATCCAGGTACTTGGTTAGACCGAGTGATGCGAGCGGTTCACTTGTGCCATCCACACCCCTTGGCCAACCGGTTAAGCGAAAATACCAGGCCGAAGCGCAAGCGCCTGGATCTGATATCCGAATAACCCTCAGCTCACGAATCCAGCCGGCCCTGCAGAGACCTTCCTGAAGCAACAAGAAACCCACTCGCTCGTGCTTCGGGCTAGTCTTCAGATACAAGAGTGCATCACAAACGTGAACCGCTCTTAATGAGTGCTCAGAACAGATCGCCCTGGCTTCTCAAGGATTGGGATTCAAAACAATCCGGCCTGTGAGTGTCCAGGAAAACTTCCAACTTGGATCCGTAAGCTGGTATGGCTCGTTGATGGCAACGACTGTAAGTGGGTACTCGGCGGGTCGTGCGTCTTTAAACCGCCCGGTTCCCCCAACCACAAAAAAGTTGCCTGTCCATTTCGCAACAAAATAGCCGGCCTTACCAGGAGCCGGAGATACCACCACAGTTCCGTAAGAACTGAAGTCGATCTCATCACCATTGGCGGCAATGGTCTTCTGTGGCGTAACACTATAAAACGCAAAAGTCAGTGGATGATCGTTTGTCTGGTAAGTGATTACTTGACCATATAACTTATGGTCACCTAGCGGTGTCCCTGTGCCAGTGCCGTAGTAATGGCCGGTGGCGGCTTGATACACTCCCACGCCCTTGGTACACCAAGGCACCGAGTTATCATCAGATTCGCACTGTTTGCCATTGAATTCCAGGTTCCCGGAACCAGACCACCGATAGGGCACATGAAAAGGGTGAGTAATATCAAACGGTTCAGTGGTTGCCGTAATCACAAAACTGCCGGCTGTAACACTGGCAAACCGTCCTGTGCATTCTTCAATGACTGGATTGAACTCAGCCACGAACACCGCGTACACCAGGTTGGGATTGTCTCCACAGTGAGCAGGGTAAAGCGTCACGATGCCCGGCTCCTTGGCATCGAGATCAGCTCGACCATACTGGCATGCAAGATCACCTTCCTTTGTGCTGAACACGAACGGATCGGCACTCGAGAATTCAAACACGTTTGAAGTAGTGGTAGCAGCGTCGAGCCTGACAACTCCTGACCCTTTGTATTGATAGATCTGTGCCGGGTCGCCAATCTTCAATTCACCATTCGCCCAGTGAGGCGATGTACCGTCAGGCGTGGTCGGAATACTCTGTGAGATCCCGCAACCCTGCATGCTGATCGGTTCAACTTTCGTCCGATGATGTGGGTCACCATGATCAGCCCTGCCAGGGTGACGATCACCTGGCCCACCATCGCGTGCAATCGCTTGCGATAAAGTACTTATCAGAAGGAAGCTGCTGAACAGGAACGCTACTCTTGTGCTATTTCGATACCGGAACATCATTGTACACTCCTACTCTACATATTTGCGCATCACCGTCTTCACAAATCGCTCAGCCACTTACCAAGCATCTTGATTCGTAAAGACAACCGATTTGATCTGCAAATAACAGACCCGACAAAACCTATTAAACGTTTTTATCGAATTTATGTTTACGCATTTTTTTATTTATGGTTTGGCCGCGAACTGAGGTTATCCTTTGCGAAAGCTTATCCGTTCTTTAGCCAGGTATCTCGCTATCGATCTTGGCCGAACTTTAGATTAGGCACATTGGCACGAGCAATAAAATCGTCTGTAGTTTCTTCAGGTCGTAGGAATGCAATTTGCACCTGGTAAAGGAGCGTGTGCCTTGGATGTCTGTCCCGGTTCTCAAGCAGCGGTGAGAGTCTTGGATTTGGCCTGAGCCTGGCCGCATGGCACGGGACAAAACCTGGGGTCCATTGCCAAAGGAGTCTTCGAGCATGTCACGAATCACGGTGAATGACCCGTTTACCCGTGGGCAACGAACCAGCCCAGAAATCGTCATGGCCTTGAGCCATATCTGTTTTGTCGCTGGTTTCTTGGCAATCGTTGCATCACTCTCAATCTGGGGCTGGTACAAAACGCCAGATCCAGGGCACGGCCAACGACTCGCGCTATTTGTCGGCATCTGGGCCCCCACACTGTTTGCACTCTCAGATCGGCTGGAAGGGTATGTGCTCAGGCACCCCAGTTAACCCAGGCTCAGCGGCCATCAACTGCGCGGCGGCAGGTCAAACCACCAGGACCTCGTCAAAATTAGAGATAGGTAGTGCGGTGCGTATTTCCGAGCAGCGCACTGCCTGTCCGTCTGGAATTGCGATCAAGGGATCAGGCACTGCACCTCTCATACCATTACGCGTAGGGTTCTCAGCCGCTTCATCCCTTCTTCCAGTGTGTCATCCTTCTTGGCGAAGCAGAACCGCACAAACCGCCGGCCCAGCGGCTTGTGATTGAAGAAGCTGGAACCGGGGACCACGGCCACGCCAACATCCCGCACCAGATGCTGCGCAAAGGCCACATCGTCAGGCTCTCCCGGAACAAACGCCGAGAAATCAGCCATCACGTAATAGGCCCCCTGCGGTTTGACCAGACCAAACCCAATCTCCTCAAGCGCATTGCAAACTCGGTCGCGGCGTTCTTGATAATCGGCGGCAAGCCCCGCGTAATACGAGCGGGGCATGCGGTAAGCCACCGCACCCGCCTGCTGCAACGGTGCCGCTGCTCCAATTGACACATAATCATGCATTTGGCGGAAGGCATGAGTGAGCTTGGGGGCCGCCATCATTGTGCCAATCCGCCAGCCGGTCACGGCATAGGTCTTGGACATCCCGCTGATGGTCACCGTGCGGTCATGCATGCCATCAAACGTCGCCAGCGCCAGGTGTTTGTGGCCATCGTAAAGGATGTGTTCATAAATCTCGTCGGTCAGGGCAATCACGTTCCACTTCTGGCAGAGATCGGCTACCAACTGAAGCTGTTCCCGGGGCAAAACCGTGCCTGTGGGGTTATTCGGGTTACAAATCAAGATCGCCTTGGTCCGCTCATTGAAGGCGGCCGCCAACTGGTCAGGATCAAAGGTCCAGTCTGGCGGGTTAAGCCGCACAAACCTGGGCGTAGCGCCGGCAATCACGCAGTCTGGCCAGTAATTCTCGTAAAACGGCTCGGTGAGAATCACCTCGTCGCCGGGGTTGATCAGAGAAAGCATGGCCACCAGCATGGCCTCGGTGGCGCCACAGACCACCGTAATCTCAGTGTCAGGATCAACCTTCAGCCCCAGGTGCCAGCCGGCGTGCTCGGCAATGGCCTCCCGCAAGGGCTGAGAACCCCAGGTAATCTCGTACTGGTTGTTATCCGCCTGAATCGCCTCGCAGGCAGCATCTTTGATGAGCTGGGGGGCGGCAAAGTCCGGTTTCCCTTGCGCCAGGTTCACGGCTCCATACTTCCGCGCCTCAACCGACATCCCCCGGATCACACTTTCAGTAAACCGGGCACCTTTTTGGGAGAGCAGGGGCGGTTGCATGGGGAACGTCGCTCTTCAAAGGAAGGGAAGGAACCTGATCAACGGGAACGCTACCAGTTTAGTGTAGGAAATTCAGGACGACACCACAGCATCCTGCCGCCCCCAGCGCGTGCGGGCACCATAGCCGCCACAAGAATGCGTGTGTATAAAGAACGTGTGTGAAAAATCTCGCGGATGACCCTTTGAGTGAGTTCAGCTACCCCCGGCCCTGTACCGCTCATCCGTTCCGAATGCCCCTTCACACTTCCGCACGGCTGACCACAAGCCCATACGCCCGAATGCCTTGAGGAGATACGCCTGTGACCACGCGTTCCGGATTTCTGATCCTCGCGGCGATTGCTGGGCTCACGTTTGCCACGTCTGAGGTTCAGGCCGACGCCCTGTCCGATGCCCGGATTCTATGGCAGACCGGCAAATATGCCGAGGCCGATGAGGCGTTTCAGGCCATCCGGAACGCAGCCGACGTTCAGCCGGCCGACAAGGCCAGAGCCACCATCGGCCTGGCTGAGTCTCAGGCGAGCGAGGGGGATTATGACAAGGCCATTGCCCTGCTCCAAGAAGAACTGGCGGCCCAGCCCAATGCGGCCGAACTGGCGGGCACGCTGGCCGACCTTCAGTTTGAGCGCGGTGAATGGGCCGAGGCCGACAGGCTGGTGGAGCAGGCCCTTAAAGCCGATGAAAACCAACTGCGGGCGCGCTGGGTAAAGGCCAAGCTCCATGACGTCCGCGGCCAGGCCGATGAGGCGCTGGCGGCATGGCGGTGGTTCATTGATTACCAGAATGCCCACCAGGATCAGGTCGGCAAAAGTGCCGACGCGCTGCTGCTGGCCGGTCAGGCGGCCGAGCGTTATTACCGCGTTAAGGCCCGCGGCGAGCAACTGAGCGAAACGCTGAACGAAGTTATCAACGAGCTCTACGAGGGAGCGATCAAGCTCGACCCCAGGTGCTGGCAAGGGGCGTGGCTCCAGGGCAAACTCTTCCTTTCTGGCTACAACGAACGCGGCGCCCTCAAGGAATTCAGCCGTGCGATCCGGATCAACCCCAGCGCGGCCGAGGTTCTGGTGGCTCTTGGCCAGGCCGACCTTCAGGGCTACAAGCTGGCGGCCGGTCGGAAGCGTGCGGAAGATGCGCTTGAGATTAACCCCCATTACGGCCCAGCCCAGGTTTTGCTGGCCGATCTGAACATCTCTGACGAACGGTTTGACGACGCCCTGGCCGCGGCCCGCAAGGCGGTGACCGAAAATCCGCGAAGCGAAGACGCCCTGGCCCGGCTGGCCGCAGCCAGCCGACTGCTGGTCGATCCCCTGGGGGCCGAGGCCGCCGAGGCGGCAGCCCTGGCCATCAATCCTAAGCCGGCCACCTTCTACGGGGCCCTGGCCGAACGCCTGGCCGACCGCCGCAAGTACCAGTCTGCCGAGCGTGCATTCTTGCAGGCCATTGCGGCCGATCCAACAGACCCAGAGCATCAGATTGGTCTGGGCATGCTTTACATGCAGGTGGGGCGTGAAGATGAAGCCAATGACCTCTTCACAACCGCCTTCGAGGCCGACCCGTTCAATGTTCGTGCCCTCAACATGATGAAGGTGCTGGAACACCTGGCCGCGTATACCCCGATTGAAACCGACCATTACCGCGTGCTCGTACTGCCCGGGCAAGACGCTCTGCTGGGTAAGTACCTGGCCGATTTCCTGGAAGCTGAACACCCCGAAATGGTCAAACGGTTCGGGTTTGATCCACCTGGGAAAACGACCATCGAGATCATGAAAGACCACCAGTGGTTCAGTGGCCGGACCACCGGGCTGCCGTTCGTGCCCACCATTGGAGCCTGTACCGGCAAGGTGGTTGCCCTGGCGAGTCCACGCACCACCCGCAAACCGTTCAACTGGGCCCGGGTCATGATCCACGAAGTGACCCACGTGATTACCCTACAGCAAACCGACTTCAACATTCCCCACTGGTATACGGAAGCCCTGGCCGTTCAGAGCGAAAGCACACCTCGCCCACAGCCCTGGAACAAGATGCTGCTCGAACGCGTGCCCGCCCGCAAATTGCTCAACCTGGACACCATCAACCTCGGCTTCATTCGCCCCAAAGAGGCTGAAGATCGCCAGCTTGCCTACTGCCAGGCCCAGCTTTATGCCCAGTACATGCTCAAGCGGTTCGGCGATGACGCCCTGATCAAGATGCTTAACGCCTACCGCCGCGGTCTGACCACCGATCGCGCCATTCGTGAATGCTTTGGCGTGGAGAAAGCCGACTTCGAGAAAGAGTATCTTGCCTTCCTCGATGAGACCCTGAAAACCATTCGCAGCCGGGTTGATGAGGAAGAGGCCATCCCATTCTCCAAGCTTGAACAGCAGGTCAAGCAGAAGCCCGACGATGCCGACCTGAACGCCCGCATGGCCTACGAACAGTTTGCCAGGCGAGACCTGAAGGCTGCCCGTCCGTATGCCGACAAGGCCCTGAAGCTCAAGGAAAACCAGCCGCTGGCCTCTTACGTCAAGGCCCGGTTGCTGACCTCGATTGGCGACGACGATGCTGCCCTGGCTTTGTTGCGCCCCGCGCTTGATGAAACCAAACCAGACGAACGGGTGGTTGATCTGCTCGCGCAACTGGAGATGAAGACTGGGAACCTGCCCGAAGCCGAACGGTTGTATGAGCTGGCCCGCAGAGATGATCCCTCGCACTCCAAGTGGATTGCCGGCCTGGCCCGGGTCCATTTGCGGCAGACCGACCGGCCCAAGCTGCTGGGCGATCTGACCAAGCTCGCCGCCAACGACTCTGACGACCTCGACGTTCGCAAGACCCTGACCGAATACCACCTCAAAGACAAGTCGTTTGATGAGGCGGCCCATTGGGCCCGCGAATGCCTGTACATTCAGGTCTATGAGCCGGTTTATCACGTGCTGCTGGCCGATGCCCTGCTTGGCAAGGGTGACCCGGCCGGGGCCGTGACCGAGTATCGCACCGCGCTCGAACTCAAGCCCAAGAAGGCCGCCGAGGTCAAGCTCAAGCTGGCCAGGGCCCTGATGGCCGCCGGCAACAAAGACGAAGCCGGCGAAACAGTCAACGAAGTCCTCAAGGCCGACCCCGAGCATCCAGACGCGTTGAAGCTTCGCGAGGAACTGACCGGTGCCACGCCCACCAGCACGCCGGACGAGCCAAAATGAGCCGCCAGCCCTCACGTTCAAACCAGTTTCCGAGCCTGTTGGGGTTCCTCTGGCTCAGTGGGGCGTTCGGCCTGTCGTGGGCAGCCGAGGACCCCGGTAAATCCAGGGCTCCCACCGCCACGCCTGCCCCTGAACTCAACGGCCAGATTCTGGAATACGCGCGTGAGCAGGTGGGGGTTTCGGTTCAAGACGGCGAATGCACCAGTCTGGTGATTGAAGCCCTGAAGCAAGCCGGTGCCAGGCGATTTCCCCCGTACGGACGAGATGCCGACTACGTGTGGGGAGACCTTCTCAATAGCCGGTCACAACTCCGGCCCGGAGACATCCTCCAGTTTCGTGACGTCATCTTCCGAGGCCGTCAGCAGCAGGTGGAACCCGACGGAACTTCCTCCATTCGGTTCTACCGGACCTCTTTCCATCACCATTCGGCCATTGTGGACGAGGTTCGTGAGAAGGGGAAAGTGCTCGTGATCCTGCATCAAAATGCTGGCAATGACGACGAGCCCGAAGAAGATCGGCGCCGCGTGCATCGCGACCAGCTCAGGCTGGCCGACCAGCGCCCCGGTGAAGGTAAGATCTGGTTCTATCGCCCGGTATCACGTAATTCCGACGAAACCGAGGCTGAGACTCGGCCCTCGGCCCACGCGGCATCCGCCAAGCCAGAAGCGAAGAACCAAGAAAAACTTACGCCGCCTCCGGTGGCTCCAACCCAGAATCAGGCAAAAGTATCCACTCCAGGGCCAGATTCCAGGAGACGAAGCTCCGAGTGATTGCCGGGGTCCGAGAACACCGTGGTTCCGGTCGGCACAACCACCCTTAGCCGGTGCAACCGTTCAGTCATCGTTTGAACACCGAGTCGGAAAACCTGGACCCAGCCCTTCCTGGCTTCACCGTACATCCAGATTGGCTCACCGGCCGGCGGAACGCGATCGACCTGGAGCAGCAACCGGGTGCCTACTTCCTCAAGAACGGTTCCCCTGGCTCGACAATGCCAGCCATGCTGTTTCCAGACAAGCAGGACAGGACGGCGTTCCCAGCTCTGGCCAAGCACATGAGCCTGAGTTGCTGCCAAGGCTGGTTGCTGGGGACCATTCTGGGAAAGCTGTGCGTGTTCGGGATCGGTCTCGGCTGGGCTCAATGTCAAGTTACCCGGGGTCATCACGATCTCGGCGGCTCCATCTGTTTGGGGTGGGAACGCGAACCAGCAGCTTCCACGACCTTATGATCTAGATCAGCAACGGGAGGGCAGCGAGCAAAAAGGCTGCCACCGGCCCCTACAACCCCTACAATCCCCACATCGCAATCACTGGCCGCGACAGTTGCGTTGATTGACCGCAACGCAAAACACCAGAGCGCCGATTGTGATGGCATGAGGGGATCATCCGCTTCGGTGGATTTCCCCGGTTCGGGAGCCCAGGAGTGGGAGAGATCAGGATGTCATGCGATCGTCGTCGTCAGGTTCTGAGGTTCCGCCCATCACTCGACGGGGCCAATCCCGGCTCCGCCATGGAACTCGAATCTCGGGTGGTCCTGTCAACCGCCTCCTATCCACTGACCGCCGTGACTCCAGGGCAACCGCTGCCCGCGGTTCATGTCAGTCACCGGATCAGCAAGAGTGACCGCATTCCCGAAGGACCCCGGAGCTACGTTCAGACCTTTGTGGCCACCGGTGGTAAAACCGCCGTCATGATTGATACCGACGGCGAAGTTTACGCCGCGCACATCTCAGGCACGGGCGTTGTTCGTGCCAAGTCTGCACCGGGTGGCAGGGTCGACCTTTTTGTTTACGGCTCCAGCGGTGACACCACCCTGAGCATCGACCCGGCCGGGCCCACCATCGCCCAGGGTGGTGCCCATAAGTTCCCAACCGGATTCGTGCTCCACAACAACGTGATCAATATCCGCAATATCACGGTTGTTAACGGCATGATGAACAATATTTTGGGCTACAGAACGGCCCAGCTTTCCGGGGCTGTAACCCTCTCTAGCCAGTACTCGTCTGTACCGTTTGTGGACCGGATTGCCTTCGAGTCACTGCTCCCTGGCGCCTCCATCAACGTGCCCACCACCCTGCAAACGCTTGATGTTTACAACAATGTTTCGCTCGATGGCGGACCCGGAATTGTGGTGGGGCAAGACCTGAACGCCATGACCGTAGGTGGTGGCATGACCATGGTCAACGGGGCCTCGCTCCGCGTCGGTCGCGACCTCGGTGCCGTTCTGCAACCGGCCAAGGGGAGCGGCTCAGCCGGTGCCGGCCTGAATGTGACGGGCGATCTTGTGGTCTCCAACGGTGCCACCATTGCCGTGGGACGCTACTTCGGTTCGGTTTACCAGCAACGGTACATCATTATTCAGGGCTCCTCGTTCGGCCTGGCCACGCTTCCTGCCAACGTTCAGGCCAACACCGTGGTATACGGCAACCGCGGTTGAGCCTTGCCCACCACCACTTTCGCCTTATGATAACCGAGGCGGCATGATATTTTCATCATGCCGCCTCGGTCGCTTTCTTGGGAACCACGGACAAATCAGGGGCAGATTGATTCTCCCTCTGCGAGGCACCTCTCATGCAGATCACGGTCTGTGGCGCAGCAGGTGAAGTGACCGGGTCTGGCTATCTGGTCGAAACCCAAAGGGCCCGCGTACTCGTAGATTTTGGCATGTTCCAAGGACGAGACGCCTCTGTTGCCAAGAACCGAGACCTGGCCAAGGTCGATCCACGACGGCTCGATGCCATTGTTCTGACCCACGCCCACCTCGACCACTGCGGACGGCTGCCCTTGCTGGCGGCGGCAGGATTTCGCAAACCGATTTATTGCACCGCCGCCACGGCCGATTTTGCGCTGCTCGTCCTCTATGATTCCGCCCATATCCAGGAATCGGATGCGGAGCGAGACCGCCGCCACTTCCAACCCCGCCACCGGGGTGAACATCCACCCGAACCACTTTATACCCGCGAGGATGTGGAACACCTCTCCGGCCGCTTCCGCGCGGTTGCCTACAACGAACTGACCGAGGTCGCCGACGGCATATCCATCCGCCTGGTCGATGCCGGCCACCTGCTAGGCTCCGCCAGCGTAGAGATGCACATCCAGGAAGAAGGAACCACCAGGATCATTGTGTTCTCAGGCGACCTTGGTTCCGCCAATACGCCCTATCTGCGTGACCCCACCCCGTTCACCAGCGCGGATCTCGTGTTTCTGGAATCGACCTACGGCAACCGGAACCACCGGCCGCTCGAAGCCACCCTCACCGAATTCGAGCAAATCCTGAAAGACGCCGTCCGCGATGGGGAACGGGTACTGATTCCAGCGTTCGCGATTGGCCGAACCCAGCAAATTGTCTACTACATCGCTCAGTTCATCCGCGAACGGGGGCTGGCTCCCATCCCAATCTACCTTGATAGCCCCATGGCCATTGAGGCAACCCATCTCTACGCCCGGCACCGCGACCTCTTCGATGAAGAGGCTGGCCTGCTGGTCAAGAATGATCCACTGGCGGAACACCCCAAGACCCTTCAGTTCAGCAAAACGGCCGACGAATCCAAGCAGCTCAACAACTTGCGTAATGCCGCCGTTATCATCGCCGCCTCTGGCATGTGCGAAGGGGGCAGAATCTTGCACCACCTCAAACACAACCTCTGGCGCCGGTCAGTCCACGTGGTGTTTGTGGGCTACCAGGCGGAAGGGACCCTGGGCTCCCGTCTGGTCGGCGGTGCCAAACAGGTTCGGGTCCTGGGCGAACCGGTCAACGTGGAAGCCGAAATCCATACCCTCGGCGGCTTTTCCGGTCACGCCGGTCAGAGCGAACTGATTGACTGGCTGGCCCATCTGGCTCCCGTAAAACCACGCGTGGTGCTAACCCACGGTGAAACGGATGCCAGGCAGGCCCTCCAGCATCTGGTCCAGGGCCGATTCGGCATCGATGCCGAACTGCCGATGCGCAACGATGTGATCTCTCTCTGATCAGCAAACCGGCCACGTTCCCTCTTGAGCCTCAGCGGGTGGTGGACGCCGGTGCGTCACGCAGCCGCCCAATCAGCAAGATGAGCGTGGCAGCCACCAGCGAAGCCACAGCCGCACCCAGAAACGCGCTTCGGTACGAATGCAAGGTATCCCACATCCAGCCGGCCAGCAGCGGGCCTACCACTCCACCCACGCCATAAGACGTGAACATCAGGCCGTAATTGCCGCCCATGTGCTTCAAACCAAACCGATCGGCCGTGAGCTGCGGGAACAGTGACAGATTGCCGCCAAACATGAACCCCGACCAGCAACCGGCCACCGCCAGCAGCCCCACCGATGCGCCACCAAGCTGTAGACCGAACAACATGGCGGCCTGGAGTACCATCAGTGAGACCAATGATCGCCTCAGGCCCCACATCTGGCCCAGCGTTCCCCACACAATCCGACCCAGCCCGTTGAATAACGCCAGCAGCCCCAGCGCTCGTTCTGCCGAAGCCTCGGGCAGCCCCTCTTCCGAGACTCCAAAATCTTTGAGCGAGCTGATCACCATCAAGCCGCCACCGGCACTTAGCATGAACGCCAGCCACATCAGCCAGAACGTGGGCGTTCTGACCGTTTGCGCCTGAGCCAGGTCGGCCCCGGTAGCAACAACTGGCCCGGCCGCCACCGACTTGAGAACCGGTGCCAGCTCACCGGGCGCAGGATTACGTAAGAGCGAGGCCCCGGCCACCCCCACGGTCAAAAAGGTCAACCCAAACACCTGAAATGCCAGCGGAACCCCACCTTTGGCCAGTAGACCGGCCCAGTCGCCCGCCAGGTTGATAAACAGGTACGCCCCAGCTCCAAAACCGGCCACCGCCAGACCGGTGATCAACCCCTTGGCCTCTGGATACCACTTCAAACACGCCGCAATTGGGCAAACATACGCGCAACCAATGCCCGCGCCACCCACCACCCCCACCCAGAACAAAACCCAGCCGTAATTGCTTGTCCACAGCGATGCCACCAGGTAACCCACCCCCAGCAGCGAGCAGCCGAAAATGGCAACCTTTCGCGGCCCAATTCGGTCTTGCCAGCGGCCCGAGAAAATCATGACCAGCGCGAACACCGCCAGCCCGACTGAGAACACGCTCTTGGCCTGAACGGCACTGAATCCAGCGTGATATTTGCTCCACCCCAACCCGGTTACATCCAGCTTGGGCTCAACTTCGGTTTTCAAGAACGCCGTCCAGGCAGCCTTCGCCTCGGCCTTGGCCGCTCCCGTGGCACCCGCCTGAACGGTCTTGAGCGTTTTCGCTTGCGCCAACCATGCCGAGTGCGTTGCGGGATCAATTCCCAGCAGTTCCGGCCGCACCATCAGCGCCAGTTCCGGTTTGCCGGCCTTGAACATTGGCACAAACGTGCCCCAAGCGTAAATTACCCCCAGGCAAATCTGAACCAGCAACGCCCCCACCACAACCAGCCAGCGCCTTGAGCCCATGAACGGAACCCCGAAAACAGATCGTTAATGGAGAATTGTGGCCGTACCCCGACCCAATGTTCGGACTCCAGTCTCCACGCCAGAGCCACGCCAAGGAAGGGCCAACCGGACTCGGTTGATCGGTTCATAGCGTCGCCGGGTTATTTTTCTGAGAATCTACCCCCAGCAGCAGACCGCGATGCGTGCTTGCCAAGCGAAACTCACACAGGAGATCACCAGGACCATCGCAGCCACGCTCCAGGCGCATGACCGGTTCACTCCTCGTGCTCAGGAGCGATCAGATCCCATTGCTCATTTAGATGCAACCAGATGGGGTCGACGTTACGGGCAATGAACTCATCGTGACCTAGGCCCTCGACCATCCCTGGACGTGGGACCCGCTTCTGACGACCATTCACAAAAACGGTCGTGAAGTTCTTCCTACGCTCACGCTTGGCTCTTTTTTGGGCAGCCGTAAGCTTCCGTTGGGGTTTCACCAGGCTGGGGCCCTTGCTACACCAACCATAAGAGTCAGAAACAAAATGAGTCCAAGACTCTCAGGATAAGAATGGACCCGATGGACGGAATGGGCAGTCAAGATGGACCGGGCAGGTGCCCGTCAGGCTTGCTGCGTGTCCATGCCGTCCATTCCTCGCTTCGGTCCATAAAATGAGCTGTGTGTCAGGTCGCGTTAGCTGGTAATCCCCTTGGTCAGTTCCATGAATGCCGTTTCCAGGTTGATCTCATCTTCCTTGAACATCGTCAGTTCAAAACCGTTGTTAATCAACCGGCTGGCCAGTGGCCCATACGCGTGAACCCCCTCCAGCAGCTTCACAATTAACACCCCCTGGCGTTCATCGACACTGGCCACTTCGGGCTGATTCTGCAAAAAGTCAGCCGCTTCACGCTGACGATCTGTCACCATCACATTCAAGACGATCTCGGAACGGACCTGCTTCATCACCTCGTTCACGTCGCCGTTCACAATCAGCTGGCCCTGCTCAATAATTCCAATCTTATTGCAAATATCGGCCAGCTCCGGAAGGATATGGCTGGAAACCAGGATCGTTTTACCCATACCCCGAAGTTGCTTGAGTAAGCTACGCATCTCAATTCGAGCACGAGGGTCCAGTCCAGACGCCGGCTCGTCCAGTAACAAAACCTGGGGATTGTGCAACAGGGTTCGGGCCAAGCCCAAACGCTGGGTCATTCCGCGAGACAAGCTGGTCACCAGTGCGTCACGCTTATAAGTAAGGTCAACATACTCGAGAACCTCATCGCAAATCTTCTTGCGCGCACTGCCCGTAATCCGGTAGGCACTGGCAAAAAATTCCAGGTACTCGATCACCTTCATGTCGTCATACACACCGAAGAAGTCTGGCATGTACCCCACCACACGGCGAATATCCTTGGCGCCCGTGTAAATGGAGTGGTTGCACACATAGGCCTCGCCATAGCTGGGGTTCAGCAAGGTGGCAAGAATCCGCATCGTCGTCGTTTTACCTGCGCCGTTGGGACCAATGAAGCCGTACACGTCCCCCTCACGGAGCGAAAGATTCAGCTCTTTGAGTGCGTACAACTGTCCATACATCTTGGTCAGGCGAACCGTCTCGATCATGGCGTAGTCCCTGGCGTGGCTTCGGCGGTGGGCCGGACAGCGGATGTAGGTGGGGCAGGTGCGTCCATGTCGAGAACAATCCGCAGCACGGTGATCTGCTGAACCTGGGGCAAGCCATCGGGGCCCCCCTCAAGTTTCACTCGACAGGCCTCTTCGTCGATCTCGGCCACCAACACCGGCCGCTTCAAATCGACCACCTGGTTGGTCATATCTAACCGACGCAACGGAAAACTCGGGTACACATCGGCCCGGTTCCCCATCGCATCATGAAAGAGCGCGGCCCGCAGTAAACCGGCGGCCGGCGGCGATGCCTCTGTGCCACGCGCACCGGCGCGGCTGGTGGCGGCCCCCTCAACCGGCTTGCCGGCACGCAACGCATCCTGGACAAATCGGCCCAGGGCACGCGGTATCGCTTCAGAACGGGTTGAGGTTACTCGGGCAATGTTGTCCGGGCGTATCGTGCCAAGGTCGTACACGTTCTTGCCGTAAAAGAGCTGAACCCGATGCAAGGTTTTGCCGGTCCGGTTCCGGATGGAACCAGCCGCACGGTCGCCAGCCTCCGTCCGAAGCGTAGATTCCACCAGTGAAAGGGGCGCACTGGTGCCACCCCAACGCCCAGAAAAGCTCTTGGTACTCCAGATCGGAATCCGTTCTCCAGAGATCCTGGACAAGGACCTCTCATCATAAACGGCCCGCCGATTCCCAAGCGCGATCCGGCCGATACTGGAAAGCCCTGCCTCTGGCGGTGCGAACCAGCTCAAAGCCTCACGGGTTTCATCCCCCGACGGGGCCGGAGCCAGATCAGGCGTCGATCCCTTGAGATCCAGTGTGAAGTCATGATTTCCAGGACTGAAAACCGTCATCCAGTTCGCACCGCGATAAACCCCGCTCGCCTGCTCAACATCAATGAGATCCAGCCGATTGATCCGCAGTTCGCTTCCCTTCATGGCCCTGGCCAGGCCAAATGCCAGGCCCGTGGTAGCCAGCACAATCAGCGGGAACGTAACCCAGGTCCACTCCATGCGTTTGAACACACGTTTGAGCAAGAGGTAATCAATGGGACCAATCAACAGCAGGTACAAGAAGATCAGACCCGCCACCCAGCCGAACGGGATCAGGCTGACACCGGGAAACGTCTCAAGCGCCTGAAGCATCCGGGCCGCCAGGTCCGGATTTGCAGACTGGATCAGGGCTCCGCCCGCCACGGCGGCGGCCTCGGCCTCACTGGACCGGCCCCTGATATCCAGCATCTTGTCCCAGTAAGAACGTCGATCGGTCCATGAAGAGAAAGGCTCTACCGCCACATCGACCCCGGTCACGGTAACCCGACCCAGTCCATAGGCACGCCTGACCACCAGGGGCGTGGCCGCGGTAGCCGCCAGGGTGAGCGAACGAGCATCAACCGGTTCAAGCTTGACCACGGTCATCGGCTGCTTGATCTGGCGAGAAACCTTGTCGGCAAACCCTTCCACGGCGGCCAGGTCCACCAGAGTCTGGGGCCCGATGGGGCGAGCCGGCAGCAGGTCGCCCAGCACCTCACCCACTCGTTGCCAGTTGGTCGGGCTCAAAGAAACCACCAGATGCCCGCCATGCAGCACCCAGTCCCGGAGCACAGGGCCATCCGGGCCGGCCAGTCGTTCAATCACCTGGGCATCATCAGACGCCAGCACCAGGGCTTCCACCGCATCCAGCCCCAGCGCCCGGTCGGGCAATTCTTTCCAGGGTGCAGTGACCAACCCCGGGCTGCCGTCACTCGCGTCCGCAAACTTGGACAGGCCCGGCATTTCGTCTAATCCACTACAGTTGCCTGCGGCCAGCAACAGCAAGGAAGACCAGGCTAAGGGCCGCTTCAGGGGCACAACAACGGGTGGCCCCACCTGCGCTCCCGAGGTATCAACCAGCCTGACCCGCAGCTCACTTTCAAGCGTTCCAATCCTGAAATAACCGAGGGCTGTGGTCGTTTTTTGGACCTTGGCCGCCGGCAACTCCACATCAAAAGTTGAAACCGTCGCGGTTCCATCAGAATCCGGCGCACTAATTTCAAGCTTTCCACGCCAAGGCTCTTCGAACGAAGCCAGCTCAACCCGGACCGGCGTCCATGTGGCCACCTTCAAGGGAGCCGGGTTCACCTGGCCACGCGGCACAACCATCCCTGGGAATCCAACCTCAACCTTGGTCATTTTCTGGAGGTCGGCTGGATCAGTGCCACCATCGCCCAATGCGAACGGGCCCAGCCAACCCAAAACCAGGCAGCTCAACAGGCTAAGCAGTCCCACACCTCGATCCCGGAAAATCATTGCTGGCATCCAAAATCGGCGAGGGGTGGAGAGAGGTAAAAGCTCTAAGTCTGTGATCACGCTGCAAAAACTGAGCTTTGAAAATCTTGTCGGGTCAGTCAGGGCTTCTCGGCCGGGTCACAGGCGCACGGAACAGATCGACAATCAGGGCAAGCTATGCCATATTTCCGGATCACCGCCTGCTCAAGATTAACCCCACGCACGTTGGCAAGGGTCACCAGCCAGGCCAGAACGTCAGCCATCTCCGCCGCCAGTTCCTCTGGCGTTCCCACCCGCAGGGCGGTGGCCAGCTCACCAAACTCCTCAGCCAGCCAGAGAAACGTGCCGGCGTCTCCGCGGGCTGCGTCCTTCTTGCCATACAGGGCCAGGATTTGTTGCTGAAAGGCGGCGATGGTCAGCCCGATGTGTGCACACTCGCTCATGGTGATTTATTCTAGCCCCCCGGGAAACCGGTTGCCAACCCTGGCGGCCAAGCCTTCATCCAGGTTTCATGATTCATTCCAGATCAATCTGGCGGCGGTTCAAGCCCAAGGCTGATCAAGCAAATCCAACCTCGCCCTGAAACCAGCGCCCTTCAGCATGCTTGGTTGGCTTCACTCCCTACGCCTGCTAAGCTGATGGGAATCCGCAAGTTCGCAGATTCAGGAACCAGGATTCCCGCCGCAATGCCTCACTCCTCAGACACGTCGTACCGACTGGTCGTGTTCGATGCGGTCGAGGATCTAGACCCGGTCCGAGACCTGATTTGCCGGGCCACAGGACTTCACGCCACCGACGCCAACCGCTGGCTGGCCCGGATGCCTGGAATTATGGACCGGCCAATCTCGCAAGCTGAGGCCAAAATTCTGCTGGACGGGCTTTATGACCTGGGAATTGCCGCCGAGGCCCGGGCCGTAGACGCTCTGCCAGACCTCTCCCCGGTGCGTACCGCACACACGGTGGCCTGCCTGCCCGAGGGGTTCCGCGTCAACGGACTCCGGGGCGAGCCAATTCACTGGGTTCCCTGGGACAAGGTTGAGATTATCGACGCCGGCCTGATCGAGCAAACCGACGAAGAGCGGGCGGTGGTCCCACCCACCTGGGTGGTGGGAATTCGCAACGGCCTGAACGCGGTGCTCCGCAGTCCCCAAATCATCGCCCGCCGAGAGCGAACCCTGAAGTTCAACCGGGAACCGGTCGGTGAGGTCATCCTGATTCGATCCGACCCCAACCTGGCCTTCCGATTACCAGCCAACGCCCTCAACTACCGATACCTGGGTGCCAGGCTCCAGCCGTCATCGGGCGAAAATTTCCCACTCCTGCTGGCAGACCTGGGCAAGTTCGGCCACGAACCGGCCGTCACACGCTCGACTCGGCAGTGGATTGAAGGCGGTCCCGAGTCGGCACCCGTGTACCACTCATCCCAGGCTCTGCTAGACCATGCCACCCTGGCATTGCTCTGGAACTGGTACCGCCGAGACCGCGACCAGGCCGCACCCGGTGATGGCGGCACCACCGAATTCTGAGAAGCTGCGGCAAATTGCTGCGCGTAACTCGCCCTCTTCTCAAGACTTCCAACAACCCCAAGCCAGCCAACCTCTGCCTGCGAAGCCGTTCCCTCCATGTCTCAACTCACCATTGAAATCCATGGCACGGGAATCCATAACCGTGGCGCGGAGCTGATGACCCTGGCCATTGCCGACCGGTTCCGTGCGAAATTCGATCCGATCAGGATCGTCGTTCCAAGTGCGTATTTCCGTCGGCCGGAAGACCGCAATCGCTACGGGCTGTACACAACCTGGGAATTCGGCTTCCAGCCACGCGGCTGGAAACGTCTGGTTCATGAATATGGGCCGGCCTGGCTCCGCCGTCGTGCCAGGATGATCGCACCCCGGGAGGTCGATCTGGTGCTGGATGCATCTGGCTTTGCCTACTCGGATCAGTGGGGAGACAGGGCACCGACCTGGATTTTGGCCAAGATGTCGCAACCCGAACGTCTGCATCAACCGCTGATTCTGTTGCCGCAAGCGTTCGGGCCGTTCATAAAACCTGAAGCGGCGCAGCTTTGTGCCAACGTATTCAATCGCGCGGAATTGAGCTTTGCACGTGACAGCCAATCTCAACGGGCGGTCCAAGCGCTTCACACTCGCACCGACCTGAGACTGTGCCCAGATTTCACCGTGGATCTCAAGCCGGAACCGGACCACTCGCTGGCCTTGCCGCATCCGTTCTTTGCGGTGGTCCCAAACGTTCGGATGCTCAATAAAACCACAAAATGGGAAGAGTACCTGCGGTTCCTTGAGTCCGCAATTCACAAGGTCCGCACGCTTGGCTGGAACCCGGTCTTCGTCTTGCATGACTCGCTTTCAGACCATACGGTGGTCCAGCAACTTAGCACCTCATCACGGCAATTGCCTGTGATTTACCATCAGAACCCGCGTGTGTTGAAATGGGTTCTGGGCCAGGCACACGCCGTACTCGCCTCGCGGTTTCACGCCCTCATTGGTTCGCTGGCCCAGGGGGTACCCAGTCTTGGAGCCGGCTGGTCTCACAAGTATCCCGAACTGTTCAAAGACTTCGGATGTTCGGAACTTTACTTGCCCGATGTCCAAGACCTGGCACTACTCGACCAAACCCTCACGCGACTGGCGGATTCTGGTATGTACCAGGCTATTCGTGACACGCTCACCGCCTCCAAAATCCCGATCTCCAGAGCAGTCGAGTCGATGTGGATTGAAGTTGAAAACCGGATCGAGCAGGTTCGCGCAAAACTGAACACCGAGCCCGGCCAGTGACAAGCCCTTTCACGCTGATTGCACCTCTCCCGGGCTCTTCATGGGTGCCATGCCCAATTGGCTACCAACCTCCCCAACCAAGAATCTCCCCATGACACGGCGACTCTCCAGACTCCTGGCCCGGGCCACGCGTCAACCCTTGCGAATGGTCTCACACTGGACCGCGCGCGTGGCCGCCCTGCATGGGATCAGCGCATCACTTTATTACCTGCTGGTCAGTCGCGAGTTCCGTCGTGAACAGCAAGCGGTGCTGGCTGGCAAGCTTGCGTATCAACGCTCACTCGGCTCGTCCGGGGCCTCAAGTCCGCTCCTGAGACGGAACATCCACAGGCTCGAAAAAGGCCTGATCATGAGACCTCAACGCATCCCGTTCGCCCTCGATTACATTGGCGAAACGGTTCAGCATTACGTGGCCGCCGTCCAGGCCGGCAGAGTCGATGTAGCCGAATTGCAGTGGGCTGAGAATATCTTGTCCGAGTACTTTGCCTGCTCTGTGAATGAACCCAAGCTTGAGCCCTGGCACAGGCTTTACACGTCGGCAAGGCCCACAAACTCAGACCTGGTCCCTGGAAACGATCCTTCACTCCGGTTCGCCCCCTATCCCCACCGATTGCTACCCGATTGCCCGGTCCCCTACGACGACCTGCTTACACTCTTGAAAAGACGCCGTTCGGTGCGCTGGTTCAAACAACAAGCCGTTCCAGGCGATCTGGTGGCGAAAGCCGTGCAGGCCGCCAGCCTGGCCCCATCTGCCTGTAACCGTCAGCCGTTCTGGTTTGAGCTGTTTAATGACCCCCGCGATGCACAGGAAGTTACCCAGCTAGCCCTGGGCAGCGCTGGCTTTTCGCAGAATGTTCCCTGCCTGCTGGTAGTGATTGGTGATTTACAGGCGTTCCCCTATGAACGGGATCGTCATTTGATTTACATCGACGCGTCCCTGGCGGCCATGCAGTTGATGCTGGCACTGGAAACGCTTGGCCTGTCCAGTTGCCCGATTAACTGGGCCGACATTTCGGCCCAGGAGCAATTGATGCAGAACCGTTTGGGGCTGAAGCTTCACCAGCGGCCCGTGATGCTCATTGCTCTGGGGTACGCCGATCCCGACGGTTGGATTCCGTTCTCCCAGAAGAAACCGGTGCCTATGCTTCTGCGATCCGGAAGCCTGAATCACCGCCCGGTCCAAGCCGCAGTACTGGCCACCACCACGTGAAGCGGTTGCAGACCGTTGAGGCACAAAGAGTCTGGCTGCACCTGGCGCCAGGGCCGTACCTCAGCCAGAGTCAGCCCCCCGTGGACTTGCAGTTTCTTAATCGCAACAAGCCCCCGCCGAGCGAATTGGCCATACTAAACAACTAGCCCCGCGCGTACTGATAGGCGTTTCAGCCCATTGAAAGTGGTGTCATCGGGCCTGGTCGGCCATAACCCGTGATTGTCAGGTCTGCCTACTCTATACAACCGTGTTGTCCAGGTTCGTCAGTTTTGGATCACTCTTTGACGGCTAATTGACTTGGTTGATAGACTCATGCATTCGATCGGCCTATCAACCGGAACGTTCCGGTAGGCGGGTCCGAGAAGCGTCGTTCGCAGGTGGGAGAGAGGTAACTGTGTCCGCCGATCGCTATTTGTTTACAAGCGAATCAGTTTCGATGGGGCATCCCGATAAAGTCGCCGACCAGGTCAGCGACGCGGTGCTCGATTTCTGCCTGACGCACGATCCCATGAGTCGTGTGGCCTGCGAAACGCTGGTGACGACTGATCTGGCTGTTGTGGCCGGTGAGATCACCACCCGGGCTCCGCTGACCCGTGCGGTAGTGGATCGTTTGGTGCGCGACGTGATTCGTGACATCGGTTACCTTGACCCCGAGATTGGCTTTGCGGCCGATACTTGCCAGGTCGACTGCCGGATTCACTCGCAGAGCCCGCACATTTCCATGGGCGTGGATACCGGCGGTGCCGGCGACCAGGGAATGATGTTCGGTTTTGCTTGTGACGAAACGCCCGGCCTGATGCCACTGCCAATTGACCTCGCCCACCGCCTGGTCATTGAGCACGCCAACCTGCGCCGGATGGGCAAACTGCCGTTCGCCCGGCCAGACGCCAAGAGCCAGGTCACCGTGGAATATAACCACGATGGCACCCCGAACCGGATCCATACGGTGGTGCTTTCTACCCAGCACGACAACACCGTGGTTACCGAAAAGAATGGCCAGGAAGTCTTCACCGACGAAGCCCGGCACATTCTGGTTGAAAAGCTGATCGAGCCAATCTTGAAGGCGGATCGGGCCGACCTCGTGAAGGGCAAGATTGTCATTGCCTCCACCGAGCACAGCCACCCCAAGGTTGGTGAGCATGACATCCTCTGCTACATCAACCCCACCGGTTGCTTCCTGACCGGCGGCCCTCACGGCGACTGCGGTCTGACCGGCCGTAAGATCATCGTGGATACCTACGGTGGTCGTGGCCGCCACGGCGGTGGTGCATTCAGCGGCAAAGATCCAACCAAGGTTGACCGCTCGGCCGCCTACATGTGCCGCTACATTGCCAAGAACATCGTAGCTGCCGGCCTGGCCAAGCAGGCTGAAGTTCAGGTCAGCTACGCCATTGGCGTGGCGGAACCGGTCAGCGTGCTGGTGAACACCTTCGGTACCGGCACCATTGCCGACACCAAGATTGCAGAGCGAGTGCGGCACCACTTCCCACTCACGCCTGCCGGCATTATTGACCACCTGGAACTGCGTCGGCCCATCTACCGTAAGACCGCCGCTGGCGGACACTTCGGCCGGCCCGATCCAGACTTCACCTGGGAGCGCACCGACCGCGCCGCGGCCCTCAAGAAGGCCTGATCCGTTCGCTCATCTGAAACGCGGGCTGGATAAAGACTCTTGCGGTTCCCGTTTCCACACGGCAACCATAGGGTCTGAATCTTCAGTCCGCGTTTTGTTTTCTCCCGATTTCGGGTTTGTTCTGCTCTGGGAGTCAGGACCCATGCACCAGCATCCCGTACCGCCACGCGGTTGGCTTCGTGGCATCTCTCTGGCACTTGCGGCTGGATCTTGCTTCCTGGCCGGGTTGGCCCAGGCGCAAGAAACTCCCGCTCAAGACCCCGATTCCGAAATTACCACCGGCGGAGCCAGCCCGGCCAAAACGAACCAGGCGCGGCCCCAATCGGCCGGTCCCAACCGCAAGAACACAGAGCCAGGGCCAGGAACGGCTCAGTCTGAGGCCGAGACACCGGCAGCCAACGCCGAACCGGTTCGCAAAACCGACGCCCAGTGGAAGGCCCAGCTCTCCAAGATGGAATACTGGGTCACGCGCCAGAAGGGGACCGAGCCGGCCTTCTCTGGGAAGTACGCTCATGGCAAACATCCAGGGATTTTCACCTGCGTTGGTTGCGGGAACGAGCTTTTTACCTCAAAAACCAAATTCGAGTCTGGCACCGGCTGGCCCAGCTTCTGGGAGCCCGTTCGGCCCGAAGCGGTGAAGACGGCCCCCGATCTTTCAGGCTTTGAAGCGCGGATTGAAGTTGAATGTGCCCGCTGCGAGGCACATCTGGGTCATGTTTTTGATGACGGCCCGCCCCCCACCGGTCTGCGTTATTGCATGAATTCCGTGGCGCTACGCTTGAAGCCCTTTCCCAAGCCGAGCACCAGCCCCGCCAAACCGAATGGGGCGGAGCCCGCAACCAAGAAGGGCCGAGGCCAGACCGCCTCCGGCTCGTCGTCCAACTCTTCTGATAATCGCCCAACCACTACCGAGCCCGGTCGATGAGTAACGCGGAAACCCCCAGCCTTTCCGGCATGAAATATCAGGTGGAGTCGATTCTCTCCAGCGAGGGAGCGGCCACCATTATGCTGGTGAATGACCCCAAAGCCTTCAGCAAGCGTTACGTGGTCAAGCGGATCGCTCGTGAAAGTGAGAAAGCCGATCCCCAACTGGCTCTGGCCGAGGTGCTGCCAGAGGTCTCCAGCAAACTCAACCACGCGGGCGTCTTGAAATACTATGACTACGCCGTCAAAAAATCGTGGTTCAAAACCACGGGCGGCGAACTGCTGATGGAGTACGTGGAAGCCAAGCCGCTGAACGGGCTCGGCAAGCAGATTTCCGTCAAGCACTGGGTGCTGATCTTCCGCCAAATTGCCTCGGCACTCTCTCACATGCACCGGCGTAAGGTTCTGCACGGTAACCTGGAACCCGCGCACGTTTTGCTCAGCCGCTCTGGCCAGATCAAGCTCTTGAACTACGGCCTGGCCTCGGTGGAGCAGGGGAGCCGACCCACCCCTTCCAAATCGTTCGCCGCGCCCGAAGTTTTGAAGGAAGACCGGATCATCGAGTCTAGCGATGTGTACTCGCTCGGCTGTCTGATGTTCGCCCTGCTCACCGGCAAATCACCGGGCGCAGCCAAGAAAGCGGAAACGGAAGGGAGCAAGGCCGCCACTCCCGCCTCGCTGAACCCAAACATTCCCGCCGCCCTCAGCGATCTGATTGTCCACTGCATGAAGGCCCACGCCAATAACCGGCCTGAAAGCCCTTATGATGTCCTGCAAAAGCTTGAGCCCATTGCCATAGCTACCAAGCTTGGTGACGAAGCCCTGGCCGGTCTGGCCTATGACGGGGCCGAATAACACGGCCGCAGACTCAGGCGCATTTCGTCGATCTTCGCCCCCGCTACGCAGGGGCGAAGCAAATTCCACGCACGGCCAGAGACGGCGACCGGAACCGGTACCTTCCGGTTCCAGGGGCACTCATCAAGGGATTGGATCAGGCATGGATACGAGCAAGAGCCTTTCGACCCAGGATCTCCTGGGCGTTGCCCGAGAAACGTTCGCGGATCAGTTCGGGGGCATCCCCTCGGTCGAAGCCCACGCACCGGGCCGGGTGGAGTTGCTGGGCAACCACACAGACTATAACGGGGGCCTGGTGATGGCCTCGGCGATCAACCGCGAGACCGTGGTGGTCGGCCGGCCGATCCCAGGCCGCGGCGCCCTGGTTCACGCGGTGGCGTTTGATGCTTCAGACACGTTCCTGGTCGATCGTGTGGAGCAGACGGAACCTGGGTCCTGGACCCGCTACGTGCGCGGTGTTTGCTGGGCGCTCGGCGAGCGGTTTGGCGGCCTGACGTCGGGATTTGAGGCGGTGTTCGTGGGCAATGTGCCCCTGGGTGGCGGGCTCTCCAGTTCGGCAAGTTTGCAAGCGGCCTGGGCGCGGTTCTTGATTGGGGCCGGCATTGTGCCGAGAACCGGCTCGCTCACGGGGCTGGATTCGAGCGACCCGGCCTTACACGATCAGGCACGCATGGATATTGCCCAGGCACTGAGACGGTCTGAAAATGCCTTCGTGGAGGTTGGAAGCGGCCTGCTCGACCAGTTCTCGGCCATGTTTGGCGCGGCGAACCAGGCCCTGACACTGGATTGCCTCACGCTCAAGCACGGCCTGGTCCCGCTGGGCGAACATGCACCGGCCATTGTGGTGTGTGACTCTGGCACTTCACGGCGGCTGGCTGACGGCATGTATGATCGTCGGGTGGCCGAGTGCCAGCGCGTGGTGGATTTCTTCCGCTCCCGGATTGCCGTGGAAGGAGAACTGATGCTCCGTCATATTCCGCTGGCAGACCTACAAGCAAACTGGGACGCCCTGGATCCGGTTGGACGCAAGCGAGCCCGCCACGTGCTCACGGAGAATGAGCGAGTGAGCCAGGGGGCCGAGGCGCTCAGAAACGGGGATCTGACCCGGTTCGGTCAGCTCATCAGTGCCTCTCATGCCTCCAGCCGCGACGACTTTGAGAACAGCTCGCCGGCACTCGATGCGCTGATTGAAGCCGCGGCCGAAGCACCCGGATTTCTGGGTGGCAAGCTCTCTGGGGCAGGCTGGGCCGGCTGCACAGTGAACCTGGTCAAAGCCGAGCAGGCGGCCGACTTTGGTGCGGCCCTTGCGCGCGGCTACCACAAGCGAACCGGGTTGAACACCGTGGTGCACGTTTGTCATGCGGCCGAGGGGGCCTCGGCCCGGCAGGTCGATTGACACGGCCTGAGCTTCTCGACCCTGGTCAACTCGGCAACCAGAACTCGCCAGGCGCTGATGCCTGGCCCTGGCTTCCAGGCCACTGGACCCACCAATTTGGGTTCAGCAACGGGCCCTGACCCTGGCGAAGGGGCCTGAAAATGACGAAACCCGGTTTCCAGGGTGAATCCACGGGCTTTGCGCAAACGGAGTTTCAGAAAGAAGTTACCGGATCTGAAACCGCGCCGGATGGTGGCGGATACACATGCTCCCTTGATAATCTTGATGGGTGCAGTGAAGGATGATCCGGATGAAACTGGTCATTTGACTGGTCTTGGGCGATCACGGGGGGCGTTGGTGACCATGGAACGCAGGACGAATCGCGACACGAGGCGGGCTGATGTTGTTGAGGAGTCAGGGCGGGGTTCAACCCGTTCGCTCCTGGTCTCTACCCTGGGCTGGATGATCGGGCTGGGTGTGCTGATCACCGGCCTGACCTCTGTGGCCCACGCGCAAGATGTCCCGTTCCCCAAGCTCCAGAAAGACCGGGTTTACCTGTTGAGGTCGGGCCTGAACGTGCCCGCCTACGAGACGCTTGAGAATCAGGTTCTCGAACTCGAAAAGGGAACCCCTCAGAGCTATTACACCGTCATCCTTGACACGGCCGGGCCGGGCAAATATTCCCTGCGTGACTATGCCGATAGCTTGTTCCAGCTCTGGAGCAGGGAACCCGGCTTCGACGCGGCCCGTTCGGTGGTCATTGCGGTTGCACTGGGCGAAACCCCACCCAAGGTTGCCATGCATCCAGGCAAGGAACTGCAGGCGCTCGGGCTCCGTCCTTCCGTGATCCAGCGCGATCTGATCGAACAGCCTGGCACGATTGACCTCGCCCGCAAGAAGCGATTTCCAGACGCGATCGCTTCACTGATCCGATCGACCCAGAGCTGGGTCGCCGAGGCCGAAACCGGCCGATCTCGCAGCCAGAACGCCGAGCGCGAATTCTCGGCCCAGGTTCGCAAGGGAGCATCCGAGGCAATCGCCACGGCCGATCACCTGCTGGCCGAGACCACCAAGGAGCTTGAAGAGAAGCGGTCGGCCGGCCTCGGTGTGCAAGGAATTGAAGGGCGTGTGAACCAGGCAAGAGCCCAGCTCGCCACCCTGCGTGCCAAAGTTGCAACCGATCCCCCTACGGTTCTGGCCCAGGCCACCGAGGTACAGCACAGCCTTGAGCAAGACCTGGCTCGGCTCAGGGGCCTTGCCGGGCTCCAGAACCAGGCCACGGCCCGGCTGGAATCCCTGAGCGCCCAGTTCGGCAAGGTCGAGGAAAGTCTAGAAACCGCCCGCAAGCAGAAGCTGGCAACCGCCTCCCTGAACTCCGAACTTGAGAAGACCAGCTCCGCCTGGAACGAGGCCAAGAAGGCGATCTCCAGAGACCCCGAAGTTGCACTGGCCACGGCAGAGCAGATCGACGCCCAGCTCAAGTCCATTCAACAGCGTGTGACCGGCCTACCTGGAATTCACGCCCAGCGGCTTGCCAAGGCTAAGGACGTCCAGGCGTTGCGTGCCAAGCTGTCGACCGAACTGGAACAGGGGCGCAACTCTGGTGCCTCCGTCGAGGTCTTCCGAACCCGCTTCGCTCAGGACAGTGCTGGTATTGATGCCGCGGCCGGCGACGAGGTGGAAGACGAGACAGCCGCCCTGACCGCCCTGACCGAGTATGAAAAGCGGCTGAGTTCCGACACCAAGCAGGTCCAGGATGTGCGGGAACGCCATCAGTTTGTCAGCCGGACGCTCCCCCTGGGACTGGGAGGCGGCTTGATCTCACTGCTGGGACTGGCCGTGGGTGGGCTGTGGTACATCCGCAACCGCAAGCAGTCTGCCGTCGATCGCCGTTACAAGGAGTTCCGGACCCGGACCACCGAGGTCATGGAAACGCTGGACCGCCTCAAGGAACGGCATCGGATGCTTACCGCAACCGACCCCGATTTCGAGGAGCCGATCCGTGGCGAAACTCTGGGGCTGTACGTCAACACCCAGGAACGGATCAAACAACTCTGGGACCGCTGGCTCCAGAGCATGGATAACCTGGAAAAGGCCCAGAAGCTGATGACCTCGGGTTCGACCCTCAGCACCGAGGAACTCAAACAAGCGGAAGAACTGCTCCAGGACGAGAAACCGTTCGAGGAGATCCACGCCCAGCTCGACTCAGTTACTGCGCAGCTCGACCAGCTTGGCCAGGCACACGAAGAAGCCAAAGCCGTGCTCAAGACCATTGAGGAAGGGCAGGCCAGCCTCACCCAACGGCTCGGCTCACTGGAAAGCCAGGGGCTATCCGCGACGCCGTACAAGGCCGAGCGAGAGGCCGTTACACAACTGGTGGAGAAGGCCAAGTCGGAACTGGTTGCCGACCCGCTCACCGCTCAGAAAATCTTGCAAAAAGCCAAAGAACGGCTTGACGCCCTCCGCCAGCGTGCCGACGACGTAGCACACCGCAGCGAACAAGGGCGAGCCGTTCTGACCCGGCTGGATGAAACCCGGGGCGTGATTGTGACCCGCCGATCCAAGGGCCTGAAGCTCGACGAACCTGGTGGCAATCCCGACGATCTCCTGGAAGAGGCTCGCCAGTCTCACGGTCATGGCGTAGAAGCCCTCAAGAACGCCGACCCTCAAACAGCCGGCCCCGCACTCGATCAAGCTGCCACCCGGATCGACCAGGCCGGCCAGCTTGTCGACCGCGTGGCAGCAGCCCGCGAAGCCATCGCCAAAGAACTGCCCGCCAGACGCACCGAACAGCAATCGCTCCGTTCCGAACTCATCAAGGCCGCCGAGGAACGGACGGCCCTGGAAAGTGAGTTCGCCACCGAGTCTTGGAAAGACGTGGCAACCCACCTGGAAACCGCAAACACCCTGCTAGAGCAGGTGGGACACAACCTTGAACGAGCCGGCACGCTTGGCTCTGACGGCAGCCAGCACTATCTGGAATGCGAGCGGGTTCTCTCAGACGCCGGCCAGGCACAACAACAGGCCCGCAGCCTACGCACGGCCATCCATCAGAAGCTTGAGCATTTGAACGCGGTTCGCACCGAGTGTCAGGGAATCTGGCCAGATCTGGTCAACCAAGGGCAAGAAGCGGCCACGTTTGTCGATCGCAATTCCAACGTGGTGGGGGCTCAGGCCAAGGCCGCGCTCGCCGGCGCCCTCAAGCTGCAGCATGAGGTGGAACAGCTCTCCACCCGTCCTCACCCGAACTGGCTAGATATCCAGCAAAAGCTGGCCCAGGTGCGGGAAGGGATCGCCATTGCCTACGAAGGGGCCCAGGCCGACGTGAAGTCTCAGCAAGAGGTGGTCCGGAAACTGGCCCAGCTCCGGCCCCGGGTGACCCAGATCGGCAACTTGCTGCGGACGGAGAACAAGGACCGACCCCCTTCAAATCTGCGTTACAAGTCGGCCAGCGATGCACTGGATCGAATCGAGCGTGAGCTGGCGGCTGGCCCTGGAGATTGGCAACTGCTCAACAAGCGGCTCGATGACGCCGTGGGTGAGTTGAACCACTCGGAAGAGCTGGCCCGTTCCGATATCGCGCTCGCCAACCAGGCCCTGTCTGAGCTTGACGATGCCCGCCGTTCCGTACGAGGCGCCCAGGGCTATTCCGCGCTCGGTGTCTCGGCCGACGTTCGTCTGGCCAAGGCCCAGCTCGACCAGGCCGAGCGAGCCCTGCAGGCACAAGATTACGAACACTCCATCCAGCTTGCAGCCTCGGCCGAGCAGTCGGCCAAGGCCGCTTATAATGAGGCAAGCCGCCAAGCCTCTTATCGTCAGCAGCAGATTGAATCCGATCGACGCCGGCAAGCCGCGGCGCGGATGGCCCGGCAAACCGGCCGGCTGCCCATGCCAGGAGGCCTACCCCCCACCATGTGGGAAATTGGGGTCGGCTCGGCTATGGGCAATATCCTCGGCAACATCCTGTCTGGCAGTGGCGGTGGCGGGAGTGGCGGATTCGGATCCGGCAGCAGCTTTGGCGGTGGCGGAGATAGCGGCGGCGGTATGGGTTCCTGGGGCGGCGGAGACTCCGGCGGCGGTGGCGACTCCGGCGGCCAGGGCTCCTGGTAACGCCATGTCTTGAAGCTATATCTCCGCATGCGGTCATACCTGGCCGAAAGCCAACGCTTTCGGCCAGGACTTCCTGGTCTGTTGTATGCCCCACGGAATACGGAACGCTTTGCAGTTCACACGTGTTCGACGATGCGGAGAAATTTCCGCTAGAGCCTGATCCCAGGTCGACCGCACGGGCTTCGGTATCTGCGGGGATCAGCCAAAGCGTTCAAGCGTCTGGCTATCGGTGGCTTTCGTCAGACCGACCGAATCGACGACCGTTGATCAACAAATCGCTCGGGTAGCAGGACCTGAAGTGGGATAAGCGGATCCGTGCATATCACGATCACAACACTTCACCGCCTCAATTCAAGTGTGGTCGCCGAGTTTATCTACCAATATGGGACAGGCCGAGGCACCTGGGCCAAAGGCGTTCCTCGACACGGCCAGAAGTACGATATTGAATTGGATCTCCGGCAACCACTTTGTATTGGCGTGAACGCCAAGATAACTCGCAAGGATTCCTCGCACATCAGCAAATCACATCACGATCGTTGCTAAAACTGAAGACGTGTTCGACGAGAACACTGCGTGCTTGCGCCTTGGAGATGCGTTGATCTTGGTCGAGTACGAGGGGGTATTCCCGACCAGCGGAAATTGGTTGAAGATTATACTCTCAAACGTTGATATGTTTGACACAGATTATTGATTACATCAATACAACAAAAACGTAGATACCGAGGGAACAAACAAACAGAGACCACGCATCTCAGGCCAGGAATGAAGCTGCTGGACGGAATGAATAGGGTGTAACTACCGGTTCCGGTCAAGGCGACATCGCCGCATGTGAATGAAAATGAACGAGTTGCGAATTCTGGCCTGTCTGGCCTGGGTATCGAAATGGCCCTCCCAATGCGGTACATTCCGGGATGTCTACGATGT
>CAIYJE010000009.1 GCA_903926465.1 uncultured Planctomycetales bacterium | reverse complement strand
GGGGGTCAGGGATGGCCGAAAGATGTGCCAATAGCGAACTGCTCGATGCCGCATCCATGCGTCTGCCTCAAGTTGTTGAACAACCAGGTGAATGAGAAACTATCTATAGCCTCCAGACTGAAACTGTCAACAGCCCTGACCAGGGTTACCCGCTAGACAGACTCAGGCGGTTCGTTCACAATACTACGATCTCATGTGTTTCGAAAAAAACACGTTGTTTCAGGCATGAATAGTTGGGGAGTCGATTTTTCGGCTCGTTTACCGTATTTTGCCTGATTTTGCGACTAATTCGACTCGTGAGTCATTCCTGAAGGCTTTTGAAGGAATCAACACCAGCCCTATCCCCCTTCGTGGTTGGAGACATTCAGGATGTCGCGTCTGACTTCGCCACCGCTTTCTTCGGAACGAGCTTCGCTTGATAAGCTCACGTCCTCGATTCGTGGCAAACTGCAATTCATGGACTACCTGGTACGTGCCGCCAACGCGGACGTTCTGCGGCTCCAGTCTGAAAATGATCCTGGCACCAAGATTTTTCTTCGCCAACTGGTTGAAATGCACACGCAGAGTCTGGCCATCGAGACCGAGAACATGCGCCTGATGGGCGAACTTTGTCACTCGCTTGAGGCAGCTACGGTCGCCCCTCCAGGCCCTGCTTCCAATGGAAACTATGGAGAGGCCGTATGAGCGGAAACAGGCAGAGTTTCCAACCCGCCCAGGCAACCGCAGCAAACATGGAGAACCCGCCGCTGGCGTCTTCCGGTTCCAAGAACGGCACGTCCCAGCAGGTTGGTTCTCTAGAACTTTCTAAGGCCTTGGCGGAGGTCAAGGGCCAGACTCAGTTCCTGCTCTATCTGGCCGACCAGATCGAAGATTCGATCCATCAACTAGAGTCAGAAGGTGACGCTAGCCACGCGTCATTTCTGTGCAAGCTGCTTGGAATGTACACCAGTCAGCTCGAATCCAAGCATCAAGGGCTGGGTGAGAAGATCGCTGAAACCTGTCAGCAAGTCTTTGTTGCCATCCAAGATGTTGAGTTCGAACGCGAACATTGAAACGGGCTCAGTCAGGCCCAGTTCATGAACGCAAGTTTCGCTGAGGCACGCTCGATGGCTTGGGGTCAACTGCCAGCCGAGCGTTGAGCTTGGTGGAGACAGGTGCTGGCACCGGACTTTGGGGGCTAGGACCACCGGCCTTACCAAACAGGCGGAGCATTCCAAGCTGGAAGATGATCGACAGTGCGCGAGTGGCTTCCTGGCGATTGATCTTCGTCGTTCCCGCGCGTCGATTCTCAAAAATGATCGGAGTTTCTCCAATCCGGCAGCCTGCCTGTCGGCACCAGAAGAGAATCTCCTGCATGAATGAGTATCCACGAGACCGGATCGCCTGAAAGTTGATCTCTTTGAGCTTGCTCACTCGATAACAGCGGTACGAGCCGGAATTATCTTTGCTCGGAAGACCAAGGAAAAGTCTGGAGTAGAGGTTAATTCCCGTACTCATGAATTTTCGTTTCAGGTCAAACTGATTGCCCGCGATCCCGCCCCCTGGAACGTAGCGAGACCCGATCATCACATCATGATCTGTCATCCCGGCCAGCAAGTCAGGAATATACCGAGGTGGGTGGCTGAAATCGGCGTCGAGATTGAGAAAATACTCGAAATCATTCTCGATGGCATAACCCATGGCGGCAATCAAGGCGGTCCCCAGACCGAGCTTTCCACTACGATGAATCACGGCGATTCGGGGAAGGCTATTTTTCAATCGGTCAGCAATCTGACCAGTGCCATCGGGTGAATTATCGTCGGTCACCAAAATCCAGGCCTGTGGCGCATGCAAGCGGATCTCGTGGATCAATTCCTCAAGATTTCCAGCTTCATTGTACGTCGCGAGCGAGATTAAAAGTCGTCTCGCGGCGGAGCCAGGAAAATTGTTGGTCTCACTCACAGACTGAACCTCAGAAGAGTGGCCACCTGCGGAAAAACGCGACGGATTCGATCTTCGCGTGTTTACCAGCACCAAGTCTTGGACGAAACCAGCCAGGGACGCCTGCACTGGGATGGTACAAGGTCACGAGTAAACAACAATACCGGTTTTGAGTAAACCACAATGATTGAGGCTGGAAAAACGAACCTTCCAAGCCACATTGTAGATTCAGATCAAATCAAGGAAGGAGCAGGTATCGCCACTTCGGGGGTTGTGCCCCATCGACCCGAAGGCAGATGAGACAGAAATCGCCGCCGCGAGGCCCTCTCGGGAAAGAAGGTACCTCATTTTGGGAGCACCAAAATTCGGAACGCAACGGTACCTGCTCCTCCTCGTTCGCATGGCGACTTCTCGCCAATATTTTGTAGATCATGACCGATTAGGGGAGATTGGGAAAGGACACAATTACTTGTATATTTCCCAAATTTCCCCACATGACATCCGCCTGCTTGCCTGGATCTCCAATTCGGCTGGAATCACGAGGTTTAGACGATGCGGCTTTGGTTATCTAGGACGATTCGCCTCAGGTTTCAGAGTCAAGCACATGGCTAGCCTCCTCCTGGGGCACCGAGGTCCGAGGGCCGAACAAGTTTCCGAACGGTGCGAACCGGTCGGCGGGATCGGTCCAGACGTCGGTTCCTAGCGGAGACTCAGGCAAATCTTCTTCGGTATAGAGCAGGCTGGAATCATCCGCAAGCTCGCCAAGCGTGAGTTCGTCGGATTCGTCGAGGGCGGATTCCAGGTCATCAACCTGGGCAGACGACCACTCTTCCCACGCCTGCAGCGCGGCATACCGATCGTGAATCAACTCCACCGTGCCAGGCAACCGTGAACCCTGAGGGGTATACGTTGAGACCATGGGCGATTCAAACGCCGACGGAGAATCGGATTCATCGCCCAATGAGTTCTCGCCCGTGAGCGAGTCTGACCCTACCCAGCCAACCTCGATCACTCCCTCTTCAATCTGAAGAGGTGGAACCGATGGCACCAGCGAGGCAGGAATGGGGTCAATTAACGCTTCCAGATCCGGCGGTTCAATGGAACCAAACGGGACCGTGGCCCCCACCGTGTCCACATTGTGAGCAGGGATGATTGAGGAATGGTCCTTTGAGATTTGACGACTGCATCGCAGTAGGCGCGCGGGATTTCCCAGGCTATCGCGATGCCAGGCTTCCACCTGATCACGATCCAAATTCCCAGACACCATACTGAGCCAGGTCTGGGCCTCATCTGCGTCAAAGGGCTTCAGATGCACACTCAGATCAACCCGAGAGTCGAAGCTTGTGAGCCTTGACCCTCGAATTCGTTTCAAGAGCGAGGTCTGACCACTGATGATCGTGGGCCGTAACCATTGCCCAAGATTGGATTCGTTCGTGATCAACCGGATCTGTTCAAGCACATCCGATGAGGCAAGATGAGCCTCATCGACCACCAGAGACCATGAGTGCCCGTCGAGCGAGGTCTCTTCAAGTCGATCCCGAATGGATCTCATCAAGTAGGAGACAGTGTCTGAGGACCGACACTCAAGACCGACCTGGTGTGCCAGATCTGCCATCAACTCAACCGGGGTGGTGGTCGGCCCTGTATCCACCCACAGCCAGGACCTTTCAAGATCCATGGAGCGAGTTGCCGTATTCAGCAACCAGGTTTTCCCAACTCCAGCCTCACCGGTGATCAAAATCACCCGGCAGTCCGAAGAGACTGATTCCTGAACCGAAGCCAATATGGCGGAACGACTTGGCAGAGCCAGGCCGTCTCGGTTCGATCGAGTATTTTTGAAGCGATTACGGTCCACGCGAGCGACTCCCCTGCTCTTGCGACCGATCCGGACGGCCCGCGAAACTTGCCCTACCGTGAGCATTGAGCCTTGTTAACTATGGATATCGACTCAAGCCACTGTCCGACTTGATCGGATTGGTGCTCAGGCGAAAAGCGTTGTTAGCGGGCGACCCTGATTGATTTGCATCAGGCGACCCGTTGGATCTGGAATCTCCATTTCGGGAGAAACCCCAAGTGCATGCAGGATGGTGGCCCCAAGGTCTTCCGGAGAAACCGGATCACGCGCGGGGTACGCCGCCCAGTGGTCTGACGCCCCATAAATTTGTGACCCGGTCACGCCACCCCCCGCCATGACCGCAGAGTAACACCGAGGCCAGTGTTCTCGACCGGCATTGGCGGCGGTAATTCTGGGCGTACGCCCGAACTCGCCCACCCAAACGACCAGCGTCTCTTCCAGCATTCCGCGACCACTCAAGTCATCCAGAAGCGCAGAGAGCCCCTGATCTGCCGGCGGCATCAAGCGATTTTTCAGATGATTGAAGTTGTCGCCGTGGGTGTCCCAGAAATTCTGCCCGTCATTGTGCCAGTTCACCGTGACCAGTGACACACCCGCCTCAACCAGCCGCCGGGCCAGCAAAAGGCATTGCCCGTGAATGTGCCGGCCATATCGGTCTCGTAAACGGGGATCCTCACGCCCAATCTGAACGGCCGTGCGTGCTTGCGCCGATGTGACGGCATTAAACGCATGCCGCTGATGCACGTTCCAGGAATCGGGATCGGCCTGTCCCCCCAGGTTTTTCAGAAGTTCCTGCCTGGATGCCACGCGGGCAATATCCAGGCCGGGCGGTAGATCCAGCCCCTGAACTCGGAACCCGGCGGTATTCGGATCGCCGTCAATCTGAAGCGGATCAAAACCGTGGCCAAGCCAGCCGCCATTCTGACCAGGCGCCCGCCCGCCGGGGGCCGCCGGATGTGCCACCGTCCAGGGCATGCTTACCGCAACCGGTAATGCGCCCACCTGTCCACGAATTCTGGCGAGCATCGACCCAAGATGGGGCCAATCACGCGGAGAGGGGCCGGCCGCATCGGATTTTGGGGTTGGAGCCAGATGACCCGTCAGAACGCGGTGCGCGGTTGAAAGGTGCGCGGGGTCGTCATGAGTCATCGAGCGGATCACAGCCAGCCGATTGCTCACTCCGGCAAGCCTGGGAAAATGCTCGCTGATCCAAAGACCGGGGGTTCGCGTTTCAATTGTTCCAAAAGAACCCCGGATTTCAGCGGGGGCTTCGGGTTTGGGATCCCAGGTATCAAGCTGACTGGGGCCACCCCACATAAAAACCAAGATGCAGGAACGAGCTCGACCAAAACCGGCAGGCTGTGTCGAGGCATCCACGGGCTTTGCCCGGGCCGCAGAAAGATCAGCCAGCCCCAGACCAAGTCCGGCCAGAGACACCGCCCCAACCGCAACCGCCTCGCGTCGGCTCTTGTGGCCCTGGAAGAAGCCTGAACAAGCACTCATTTTGCACCCAGGCCGGCAGGTTACGGGATGAAGATCAAGCGTGCGCCAGGGTGGCCACTCAAGATCCAACATTTGCTCAACCTGAAAGCAATTTTAACAGATTTCCGGACAGGCCGTCGAGTCAGTTCGTCTACAACGATCAGACCGGACCACTAGGCCAGATTATCGAGGCTGCTTCGGGTTGCGGGAAAGCGGGCGATCATCCAGACAAAGAAACCTGCTCCGAGAAACAGGCCAAAGGTGTCCGCAACCACGTCGCTGATATCTGCGTCTCTTCCCACCCAATCCGTGGCCTGACCCAGTTCCGTGAGAATGGCAACCAGCACCCCCACGATGAAAACCTTTTTGAAGGGAATGGCAGGGGTTGAACGGGCCAGGAGCCAGAGAAACGCGAAGCCGGCAAAAAGACCGGCATGAGCCACCTTATCCAGGGGAATCATGCTGAAGAATGTGGAATCCTCAAGCTCAGGATGAGGCAGATGCTTTCCAGGCAACCAGGTCCCAATAAAAATCGCCAAGGTCCAAAGCGAGGCCGCCGCGACATACCAGGATCGACGATTCATGCGAAAAGCTCACGTCAGTGCGGGGCCAGACCTGTCCGTGGACAGCAAGCGGACTCCGGTTTGCAAAGACTTAGTATAGCGGAGTTTCCAGCCCCTGCAGGTGAGATCTCGTTGAATAGCCTTGCTGGTTTTGGATGCAGCCCCGCAGATTCCAGCCTTAGCGAAGCATGGACCCCATTCGGGCGGTGGTGGCGGCAATCATGCCCACCCGCTGAACATTAGGACCAGACCGACCACGAGATACTCGGCTCACACGCCTGACGAGATCATTCGATTCGACCCGCAACATCTTGTACAGCTTGGAGATATGGTCAAAGTTGGCCACTCGCACCGCATCCCGGAACCGGATGGCCTGGATCCTGAGTTTTTCCGCATCATTCAGGATCTTGCGACCATCGGGGACCGAGGCGACCTGCGGGCCGAAATTCAGCACAAAATCATCAATTTCGAACACAAGCTGCTCAGCCAGCCCAAGCAACGGGCGGTCCACAACGATGGGTGCACCGATCTCTTCAACAATCTGTGGGGAATAGACCATTGTCGGTCGCATCACTTGAACGCTGCTGCCTGCGGGCCTGGGCCGGATTACAGGGGCCGTTGAGGTGGGCGGCCAATCGAGAGTCGGCGGCAACGGAACAGACTGAACTTCCAGCGGAGGCAGATTCTCCAGGACCGGATCCTGAGCCTGAACGAAACTACCCGTTGCAGCCACAAGCAAGCATCCGGCCCAAACCATCGATCGCTCACGGTTACGCCTGCTCCAATTTGCAACCATGAGTCCACTCCTTT
Organism: uncultured Planctomycetales bacterium; assembly: GCA_903926465.1. Lineage (GTDB taxonomy): Bacteria > Planctomycetota > Planctomycetia > Isosphaerales > Isosphaeraceae > CAIYJE01. The sequence continues at coordinate 35,141 of CAIYJE010000009.1, read as the reverse complement.
GAGATCTGTTGGCGAGCCCGACCCAACTCATTGAGAGCGGGATCTTGAATTCCAGGCTAAGACTCCAGGCCCGATATCAAACCAGCATGATCGGGCTTGGCTTTATAATTTCGACCAGCCCCAGGCTGCGACTGAGAGAATTTCTCGACGGCTTCCCATTCGAAATTCTAGAAATGCGGTTTCGGGACGCTTGGGACATTGTGTTGAACCATTTCAGACCCCGGGCCGCCGTTCGACCAAACGGCGAACCCAGGCTGGCCATCCCGTCCGTGAAGTCACCCAATTGCGTCTCCAACATTTTCAGGTCCGCCAGACACCAAGTTGATCCGCTGGGCAGACCTGGTCTCGGCACCGCCCAGTTCCGTGGATACCATGAACAGTCGGACGCGTTTGCGTCTCATCCTTCACAGCCCTTTGATCGTTGCCCAAGGATCGCACTGTGCCGACAGCGTCTGAGTTTGGAGTCGAAGTCAAACCTGATTCAACAGCGTCGCTCATGACTCAACCGAGATCCAAGCCCGAACTGCTTGCGCCGGCGGGTACCCACGAGTGCCTGATTTCCGCCATTGAAAATGGGGCCGACGCCGTTTACTTCGGGCTCCAATCCCACAACGCTCGCGCCAGGGCCGCGAATTTTTCGATTGAGAATTTATCGGAGACAATGGCAACGCTGCACCGCCGCGGTGTTTTGGGTTATGTCACCCTGAACACCCTGGTTTTCCCTTCGGAACTCGAAGGGATGGAGAGCCTGTTGCGTGAGGTGGTGAGAGCCGGCGTGGACGCCGTGATCGTGCAAGATATTGGACTTTGTCGGCTGATCCGGGCCCTGACCCCAGACCTCGCCATTCACGGTTCGACCCAGATGTCGATCACCAGTACCGAGGGCTTGAAAATTGCCGAGGAACTCGGCTGCTCACGCGTGATCCTGGCGCGTGAGCTTTCACTTAAAGAGATTGGCCAGATCCGTACGACCACCAATCTCCCGGTCGAGATTTTTGTCCACGGTGCGCTCTGCGTGGCCTACTCCGGGCAATGTCTCACCAGCGAGGCCCTTGGGGCACGTTCGGCAAACCGAGGAGAATGCGCCCAGGCATGCCGGATGGAGTACGAGGTCATTCGTGATAACGAGCGGGTTGACCTGGGCGATATCCGGTACCTGCTGAGCCCTCAGGATCTCGCTGCGTTTGACCTGATCCCCCAGATGATCGACCTGGGGATCTCAAGCCTCAAAATCGAAGGCCGTTTAAAGTCGCCCGAATATGTGGCCAGCATTACCCAGGGATATCGCAAAGCGATTGACCTTGCCTGGGCTGGCAAATCGGCTCAGTTTTCAGACACGGAACGCCAGGATATGGAGATGACGTTCTCCCGTGGTTTTAGCCATGGATTTCTGGACGGTAACAACCATAAAGTGCTGGTGCGCGGCGATTATGCCAAGAAGCGCGGACTGTTTTTGGGCCAAGTTTCGGCCGTTCAAGGAAACCGGGTGCGGCTCGACCTGGCAGCCCCCGTCAAACCGGGAGACGGCGTCGTTTTTGACGCCAGCACAGAGTTGAACGTGCCAGAACAGGGTGGGCGCGTTTATGAGGTCTTGCAACCTGGACGAGGTCGAAACCCCTCCCAGATGGCACCCGCGGGGCTTTCTGCAGGCACCGCAGACTTGGCGTTTGGGCATCGCGATATTGACCTTGCTTGTATCCGGGTCGGACAGCGGCTCTGGAAGACGGACGATCCCCAATTAACCAAGCGTTTGCGGGCGTCCTATACCGGGCCACCGCGCCGAACGGTGGGCCTGACCGTGAATGTTGAGGCCAGAGTTGGCAGTGGACTCCGGCTTACCGCCAAAACCGAACAAGGGCTAAGCGCAACCAGCACCAGCGATTCTCCCCTGGTGGCCGCCACATCCAAGCCCACGTCTTTGGAGGAACTGCACGCGCAACTGGACAGGCTGGGTGGCACCTCCTATCACCTGGAGTCTGTACAGGCCGAGATCGAGGGCGGCCCGCTGGTGCCTCGTAGTCTGCTGAATTCGCTGCGCCGCGAGCTCAGTGAAACGCTTGACTTGCTGGCGGCAACACCGGCAACTCGCACCATGTCCGAACAAGCCGTGCTTCCCGCACTCAAGGCGGCAATCCGGGCACAAGCGGCGGTCGAGACGCCGGAATTGGCATCCACGGTTGCACTTCCTGAGCTGGCCTGTTTGTGCAGAAGTACGGAACAGGCCCTGGCGGCAGCACGTGCGGGCATTCATCGCATTTACCTGGATTTCCAGGAAATCAAGGCTTACGGAAAGGCCGTGGAAGAGATCCGGGCGAACGCGGAAGGGGTCTCTATTTTGCTGGCGCCACCCCGAATTGAAAAACCAGGCGAGGGGCCCATCTTCCGATTCCTGACCCGTCAGGGGGCAGACGGAATGCTTGTCCGGAACGCGGGATCGCTCAGGTTTTGCGTGGCCCGTGGGATTCCGTTTGTTGCCGATTTCTCATGGAACGCCGCCAACGAACTGACCGTGGAATGGTTGCACGCCCAGGGGGCGTCTCGCGTGACTGCGTCTTACGACCTGAGCTTTGAACAACTGGATGACCTGATTCGTGCGGTGCCGGCCCCATGGATGGAAGTGGTCATTCACCAGCACATGCCGATGTTTCATATGGAACATTGTGTGTTTTGCGCAGTGCTTTCTCCAGGGACAAACAAGTCTAACTGTGGACGACCCTGTGACCGACACCTTGTCAAGTTGCGGGATCGGGTTGGCATGGAACACCCGCTCAAAGCGGATGTGGCGTGCCGAAATACGCTTTACAACGCGGTCCCTCAGACGGCCTCTGAGTATTTACCCCGCCTGCTGACTCATGGAATTGGAACAATGCGGATTGAGTTCCTGGATGACGAGGCGGAGTCCGTTACCAAAATCATCAAACTCTATCGCGAAAGTCTGACCGGCCAGCGTGATCCCCGCACGCTTTGGAAAGATTTAAAAGCCACCAATCGGTACGGAGTGACACGCGGGCAACTTGCAATTCTGGAGGGCTGACCTGGGCGGAACGCCAGTTCAACCTGCCGCAATTCACGTCTGGCTTGCGCTCTTGGTGGTTGGTCGAACCCCGAGCTTTGAAGTTGCGATTTTCGGTTTTCTGGGCAAGACGCCTGCAATATTAGCCCGAGGTGTGAGCGAGTGGATCTCTTCATCTGTGCAACCCAATTGTGAACCGCCAGAGGTCTCCCTGGAAGCATGGTGCGAATGGACCGGCAGCCACAGGCTTAGGCCTGGGGCATAGTTCGATACCCGCTCAACCGAGTGGCCAAGGCCCTGCAATGGCCTGGGGAGCATGGACCACCACCTTTGTTCAACCAGCTCCCCACAAAACCTGGCAGGGATTGCATGCATTCAGAGGGTTGACCGTGGGTAGTTTGGACCGTAAAATGAGATCATGAATCTACCTTGATTGAGGATTCATTTTGTTGCCGCATCGCATCGCGAATGGCAAAGGATTGCAAGTTTTGGGCGAGGTTACACTCGCTACGTATGAGACGGCCGATGCAAGAACTCGAGCCGAAACAATCGGTTGGATCGACGTCCCAGACAAACGCCTGGAGAGCCTCCACGCCTGGAACTTCGTCTGCGGATCTTGATCAACCCCGGTCGTCGGATCTTCCCAGGCCCCCCCTCTCCCATGAAGCTCCGCCCGTGGCGGGTTCAAGCGGAACTGGGGCTACAGATGCGTCATCCGCGCTTTCCGTGGCGGTTGGCGATTCCGTGGATTCTTACCTGATCGAGCGGCCGATCGGGATCGGTGGAATGGGAAGCGTGTTCCTGGCCCGCGACCAGCAACTTGATCGACTGATAGCGCTCAAAGTGCTGCCACCCGAACAGAACAAATGCGTTGAGAGCGTACAACGGTTCGTACAGGAGGGCCGATCTGCCGCCCGCCTGGACCATGAGAACATCGCGAGAATCTATTGCCTGGGTGAGGATCGGGGAATCCACTACATCGCCTTCGAATACATTGAAGGCGAAACCATCCGTCAGCGAATTGAGCGGCTTGGACCGTTACCGCTTGATGAAGTGGTGGCGCTGGGCCAGCAGATCACAGAGGCAATTGCCCACGCCTCGTCTCGCGGCGTGATCCACCGGGACATCAAACCGTCGAACATTCTGCGCACCCCTGACGGCAAGATCAAACTGGTAGACATGGGGCTCGCTCGCCAGTTTGAGCGTGACAGTGACGATCCAGGTCTTACCCAGACCGGCATGACGCTGGGAACGTTTGACTACATCAGCCCCGAACAGGCCAGAGACCCACGCGATGTGGACGTCCGTAGCGATCTCTATTCGCTGGGATGCACATTATTTCACATGCTGACGGGTCACCCGCCTTTTCCTGATGGAACGATGCTGCAGAAACTGCTCCATCACCAAGAGCAGCCTGCGCCAGACGTAAGGTCGTTTCGTCCCGAAATTCCAGCACGGCTGGCAAACCTGACCCGCAAATTACTTCTCAAAGATCGGGCAGAGCGTTACCAGACCCCAGAATTGTTACGGCAAGATCTTCAACAGATTGCCCGGAAACTGGATGGTGAACCGGAACCAGAACCGGGTCCCACCCCGCCCCTCCGCTCGCCTCTGGAGAAACATCTGATCTGGGGAATTCCGGCCATTGCGCTGGCACTTGTGATTTCGGCGTTGTCTTGGTCTGGGCCCAGGAATGAGGGTGCGCCCTGGTCTGACCAAAGCCGGCCCGACCTCACCACCACAACCGGACAGAGCACGGCGTCACGGGGCTCAACCGCCCCGATCCCTGAAAGCTCGCCTCAAGAATTGCCTCGCAATTTTGAGAAACCGGCCGCGGAAGTGCAGACTGCCACAGTGGGTGAAAATCCCCGCCTGATCACGCTTGGCTCCGAGGGGGACCTTGCCACAACGCTGGCTTCGGCTCCGAGCGGTAGCACGATCACCCTCACAGACAATGGACCCTATCTGGTCTCGCCCGCACTGCTTGAGGGCACCGATGGACGAGACACCACCCAGGCCCATGCCAAAACCCTGACACTTCGCGCAGATGCCTTGGTCAGGCCGGTGATCAGGCTGCGTGCTTCAACGCAATCGCTACGGCAAGACGCAGCCCTGCTGGCATTCCGCGGTGGCAAGATTCATATTCAAGGGCTTGAGTTTCAGTTTGAGGGGGACCGTAGTGATACCACTCTTACGGCACTCCTCATCGACGGGACCGATTTGAGCCTGTCTGGCTGCTCGTTCAGGAATCGCTCCAAGAGCCGCTCGCTGAGCAGCTTTCGTGCCATTGAGGTGCGTGATAGTTTGCGGCCAACCGGAGACGATCCGTTACCCGATATTCGGCTGGTCTCTTGCTTCTTTGATTCAGGCGTAACGGGAACCTTCAGTCGCTGCCCGCTAGATCTCGCCATTCGAGATTGCCTCTTTGGGCCGGGTCAACCTGTGGCCTGGTTTGATAATTCAACAGATCGAACCACCGCGGAATTCCAGGTCTCGGTTCGCTACTGCAGCATTCAGACGGCCGCCTCGCCCATCTTCCGGTTCTCCCGATCGCGTGTTCGAATGGAACTGGAAAAATCGGTCATTGGTCCTGTTGGTTCGGAACCAACCGTTTTGGTTGCCACAGACGAATCGGCCAACCTCAACTGGTCGGGCCGGGAAAACCTTTACGGAAAAGTGGCGAGTTTTCTTTTGCCACTGGGTACGGCCAAACGCGGTACCCCCATAGTGACGTTCGCAGATTGGATTGATGCCACCAACGGGATTCGTGAGATCCGTTCGCAGACCACGGAAAAACGGATCTGGGGACCGCCAGATCCCGGCGCCTTGCTCGATCGGCCAGATCCCTCGGCCGCCTTTGCACTCGCAGAGGTTTCCAACGATGTCGGAGCACGTCGAGGCCCCAACGCCCTGTTCGTGCGAATTGGGAACTCATTGGCGGGCCTTTTCGATCCGAGTCCGGTTGCTTCCAAACGCACAACGCCGGAACCCCTGAGCCAAAGTGGTGCGACCGAAAAAGCCAATCCGGAAGGATCGGGCACCCAAACAACCGCACTGGCTGAACAAAAACCGAACGCCCAGGCCCCCATGGAAGTTCGAACCGAGGATGTGAATCGATCGCCCATGATTGTGGGGACCGCGGAGGTCGAGTCCATCCGACCCATGATTCAGGCGAACTCAGACTCCGTCGATCTCGAAGCCAATCGCCGGACGACAGACGATTCCAACCCCTCGACAACCGCGGTGGCGGTGGCCGGAGAGAAAGTACTCGCCTCTAGCGAAGCCACCAATCGCACACGAATCGAGCGAACCCAGGTCGCCGTTCAGCCTGGTTCCGAATCCAACACCAGGGTTCGCGAAGCCCATACCGGAACAGAACTCCGTTCGATTCTTCAGAGTTCCTTGGTGTCTGGCGAAATGCGCGTTCTTGTAAACTCGCCAGAACGGCTGACACTCTCGCCCATCAATCTGATGGCCGACTCTCACTGGGAGATTGAGGGGCAGGCTTCAGGACGACGCTCAATCATCGAACTTCAGGCCAGTCGCCCGGCCGAACGTGAGTCGCTAGCGGCTCCCGCGCTTTTCTCGATCCCAACGGGAGCAAGCCTCGAACTTGTTGATCTGGATATTGTGTTGCCAAGGGACCAACGTCCGGCGAATGGCCGCTGGTCGATCTTCTCGATTGAGCCCGGTGGCTCGCTCAAACTCCGACGTTGCACTTTGACCCTGGAAGGTAATCAAGGGGCCACCATCGCTTCCTCGGTTCCGTCTGCCTTGATTCGACTTGTGGCAGGCTTTGGTGCCTCTGGTAAATCGACCAAGGTCCAAGTTGAAGACTGTGTCTTACGCGCAGAGGGAGACATTATTGAGGAGACGTCAGGACATGCCGCCGATTTCAGTTTCGTGAACTCGATCGTGTCCAGCGGCGGCCGATTACTGCATGGCAAAATTCAATCGACGATCCGGCAAGGATCCGATCTGGGAATCTCGCTCAAACTTCGACAATCCACCGCGCGTGTTCTGGCGGGATTGGTCTTCCTGGAAGCAGATAGCCTTCGAGCCAGGATTCCCCGGGTTCTGATCGAGGCGTCAGACTCGATTCTTTCCACGGGCGATAGCGGGTGGCCACTGCTCAGGGTCGAGGGCCAATCTGACCTGGAGAGCCTGGCCGACCGGATTACCTGGGAGGGTCAGCGGGTTGTCTACCATGACATTGATGTTTACCGACGTGATGAATCTGCGAAGGCCGGTGAATCCACGGTGGGAAAGAGTCGAGCGTCTTGGGAAGTGGCCGTACGAGACCACGATGATGCGCCGTTCCACGGCGACGCACGCTTCTTGCGCCCACCTGATTCCGATACGCCCCCCTGGGACCTGAGCCCCGTGGACCTTCGGCTGGCACCAGAGAGTCCGGTTCCCATGGCCGGACCACGAATGGATCAGTTGCCAACACCGCCACCAGGAAATCATTGAGTCCGACGGTTTGGCGACGACCGGTCAGCCGAGTCGGACTGCCCCCAAGATCTGGCTAGTGGCCACGCCACCTTCCGCCTTGAGTATTTTCAAGGCTTCTTGCAGCCAGATTCTGTGAGAGTCCCGAAACGGGATGGGCTCGCCGCTTTCGGGAGGATCGGGCACGAGTTTTTGGCTAATTTGCCGGATGAGTGCAGCTATACCGTCGCCTGTCTCTGCGGAAATGGCGAGCGCAGGTGCGGTGGACTCTCCCCAAAGCTGAGGCTGGTCGCTTTTAGTCCGGATTACCAGACTGCTCGGATGCAAGCTAAGCAACGACCGGTCTTCCTGCGTCAGTGGGCGAGAACCGTCCAGCAACAGCAGCAGCAAGTCGGCCCGTTCATGGCTTTCCTTTGCAAGGCTCACACCTTTGGCCTCAATCAGATCAACGGATTCACGCAGCCCTGCGGTATCGCTTAGCAGTACAGGCCAGCCGTCAAACGCGGTCTGGACCGACACAATGTCTCGGGTGGTCCCTTCCAGGGCGGCAACAATCGAACGGTCGTATCCGGCGAGCGCGTTCAGGAGCCGGCTCTTGCCCACGTTAGGGCGCCCTGCCAGCACAATTTTCCAGCCGGAGATCAGCCGCTTCCCCAGTTCATACCGCTGGAGTAGCCGCTTCAGGGTGGCCTGAGCAACGGCGATCGACTGGGCATCACCCTGCAGCAGTTGAGCGCGAAGCCCGCGAACGCAATCGGCCAGTGCCCCCTGAGACTGCTCCAGAAGAATGCTCGCCGTCCGAAGCGTGGGCGCTCGCATCAAATCGTCGGCCGCTTCCTCCGCAATCGTCTGTTCTGAAGCTGAAGTGGACATGGTTTCGGCATCTTGCCCAGCCTCATCCATCAGGGCCTGATGAACCAATGCTAGCGCCGCCCGACCGCCATGACACTGAATTTCGACCTCAGGAGGGTTCCCCCACCAGACAACCACCACCTCATCACCCAGCCCAGCCCCAATCCGACCCACCCGTAACCGGTTGGCCGGCGTCTCTGCAAGGCTTGATCCGTGGTGAGGCCGAAACACCTGGCTTACCACGCTCAATGACCGTGGACCAGAGACCTTCAGGACTCCGATCGCCCCTTTTCCCTCGGCCGTCAATCGTTTCACAAGACATCGATCAGGGCCGTGGTCCATGAACTCGGCTCCATCCTAGCGCTTCCAGCAGACCTCGAAAAACCAGGTCGGTCTCGATCCTGGCAAATTCCCCATCCACGGCCCGAGCCAGCCAGCCTGCATCTCCACCCGTCCAGACCGTTCGGGCCGACGATGGAAGGCCGTGCCGCATGGTCTGGACCAGCTCCCGGCATCCTCCAACCATCATGCCCTGAAGCCCGACTTGAATCGCGGACTGGGTATTGGTGCCGGGACCACGCCCGCTTCCAACTCCCGCTTGCTCGATGAATGGCAACTGAGCAGCCTGCACATGAAGAGCCTGGGCCAGCGGTCGCCACCCAGGCGCAATGGCACCCCCCTGCCAGCATCCGTCCGGGGAAACCTGTTCCACCGTGAGTGCGGTTCCACACATCACAACAACGCCACCAGCCTGAATGCCCGTTTGCGCAAGAAAACCAAGAACCGCCAGCGCTCGATCAGCGCCCGCGGACTCGGGATTTTCCAGGGCGTGCCGGATGGGAATATCCGCAACCGATCGAAACCAGCGGACGGATAAAACCCCCGCCTCGTCCAGCAACGTGGCGAGCCACTGCGCCGCTTCGGGTCGCACCGAAGAAATCCCCCAGACGCAACCGGTCTCAAAGCCACCCAGTGTTTCAATGGCCTGGGGCCAGGTCTCTGGAAGCTCGGTCACCACAATCGTCTGCAAAGCCATTTCACCGTGTGAGTCCACACGGGCAAATTTCAGTCGCGAATTCCCGATATCGGCCAGGAAACGCTTCGGGGGCATCAGGCACCGACCGGCTTATCTATATCAACGTCGGTCATGGGGGGCGGAATCACTTCAACGGCCTGGGCAGGACCGGCCGGGAAAACCCGCCGATTTGCGAGATCGGACCGACTTGGAGGCGCTTCCTCAGGAGGAAGTGATTCCGAAGCCATCAGCCGATCACTCATCACCTGAAGAAGCGCAGGGATACCACGTCCGGTGACCGCCGAGATGGCCAGAACCTCGCGACCAAGCTCTTTGCTAAGCCGATCTCGAACCTCATCCGACCCCGGCAAGTCCATCTTGGACACCACCAGAATTTCTGGGCGGGTGGCAAGCGTGGAACTGTAACGAGATAGCTCGTCCCGGATCACATTGTAGTTATGAAGCGGATCCGAGGAATCTGGCGGCATCGGATCGACCAAGTGCACGAGCAACCGAGTCCGTTCCACATGCCGCAGAAACTCATGACCCAGCCCATGACCAAGATGCGCACCCTCGATCAGTCCGGGAATATCGGCAACAACAAACGAACGCTCAGCATCCAGGCTTACGGTACCGAGGTTCGGGTATTTTGTAGTAAACGGGTAATCCGCGATCTCTGGATGTGCCCTAGAAATTCGTGAGAGAAGTGTAGATTTGCCGGCATTGGGCAAACCGATCAGGCCAGCGTCGGCAATGACCTTCAGTTCCATGGAAACGGAACGCTCTTCACCCAGAGTCCCCTTCTCGGCAATACGGGGAGTTCTGTTGGTGCTGGATTTGAAGTGCGTGTTGCCAAACCCGCCTTTTCCGCCACGGGCCACAACCACGGTATCGCCAACCTCTCGCAGGTCGCGCAATACAAATCCACGATCACGGTCTCGTACAATCGTACCGACGGGCACCGTGATCACAAGGTCTTGGGCAGATCTGCCCGTGCAGTTCGAGCCTAGACCATGTTCACCACGATCCCCCTTCCAGTGTCTCTGGGAAGACAGGTGGGCAAGATTGGTGAGTCCTTCCGTGGCAATCACGATCACGGACCCACCATCACCACCGTTACCCCCGTTCGGACCGCCACGGGGGACATACTTCTCTTTGCGGAAACTCACGCAGCCATTGCCGCCGTCGCCGCCCTTCACATGAATTTCGACCCGATCAACAAACATGGCGGCGAACTCAGCGGCTCAGGTGAGCCAGGGAAAGATGCTCAACCGGCGGCAACAGTCTCTGCAATCGGAACGACGTTGATCCGACGGCCGTCTTGGTCAAACTTCACGGTGCCGTCTACAAGGGCAAAAATCGTGTAGTCTCGGCCGAGACCCACGTTCTTGCCTGGACGCCAGCGAGTGCCGGTCTGACGGCAAATGATGTTCCCAGCAATGCAAAGCTGACCGCCGAAAAGCTTGATGCCAAGCCGCTGGGCATTGGAATCACGACCGTTACGGCTGGAGCCCTGCCCCTTTTTATGAGCCATCTCTGAAATCCTCTAAACAGACCAAACCTGCGTGTTCGGGCTCTCCCAGAATATCACGTTCCAGGAGTGCGAATTAAGAACTATAACCGACGCTCTACCCCTTGCTCAAGCCCGCCCCGACCAGATCTCATGGCAAAATCCTGGCCAACCGGTACAAACCTTCAGCATTGAATTCCGCCATCCACACATAAACCCTGAAATACAGGCCTTTTGCGATCGAACGACCCAAGCCCCCAACCGGAGGAACCGACCAGCACAGTCAAGACAAAAACCGCCCAATCGCGAACGCCAAGGAAGCCAAGCCCCCGTCTTTGTCCTTCCTCAGCCATCCAACCTACGCGCCAGATCCAGCTACGGAACTCACCAGGATCAAGTATCCAAGCTCTGTGGAACGTGCTCTCGGCCCAGGGAAGGGATCGCAAACTGGGCAAACGGCTATATCCAGGTACCATCCTGTCGTGAAAGCTGTTGCCGGCAGGGCACAAAACCGGCAAATGGCACCTACTCATTCCAGGGCAGCACTTTTGGTGGCTTCCGATTCCCGAACCCAAGAGCTCTGGGCTGGAACCACTGCGGCACCCTTGCCAAACTAGCCATGCAATTCCAGCGCGTTCCTCAACGGAGATTCCCCAGCGTGGCAGACTCTGAAGCCCCCCGAGCGGTGGTCTTACTTAGTGGCGGCCTAGACTCTGCAACGGCCCTGGCCGAAGCCAGAGCGGCCGGTTTTCAGGTTCATGCTCTGACCATTTTTTACGGCCAAAGACATGAGGCCGAACTGGTTGCTGCCCGAAAAGTGGCTGCAGCCCAGGGAGTTGCCCAGCACGTCGAACAAGGAATCGACCTCCGCCTCTTCGGTGGCAGCGCACTCACGGCCACCATTGAGGTCCCTAAAGACCGAACCCCAGACGCCATGGTTGAGGCGGCCATCCCAATCACCTACGTCCCCGCGCGCAATACGATCTTTCTCTCGCTCGCACTCGCCTGGGCCGAAGTGCTAGGTGCCTTTGATATCTTCATTGGTGCCAACTGCGTTGACTATTCCGGCTACCCAGATTGCCGCCCAGCGTTCCTGGAAGCGTTTGAAAACCTGGCGAATCTGGCCACCAAGGCCGGCGTTGAAGACACGGGCAGGTTTCGGGTCCATGCGCCGCTACTTCACATGACCAAGGACGAGATTATTACCCGTGGCCTTGCGCTCGGTGTGGACTATAGCCTCACCCATTCCTGCTATGACCCAGATCTACAGGACCGAGCCTGTGGCCGATGCGACTCTTGCCGAATTCGGCTGGATGCCTTCAGGCAACTGGGACGGACCGACCCCGTCCCTTATGTGCCTAACCCCTGAATGGAACCGGCGCAGCGGCGAACCAAATCCAATGGTTCGCCGCAACCTGTTCAAATCAAGGGAAGTACGTCCACTCGTACGCCGGCTCACCCAGCCTGATCTCACGACTGTGCGGGTTCCGCTCGTCGCCGAAACGGGTGAAATCTAGCCTAAGCGCCTTGTAGCGAGTTACCGGATCTGTACCAGCAGCAGGTTCTACCGCCTGATAGGCGTTGGACAACCCCCGCACATACACCTGGAAGGAATCGGCTCGAAAGTCGACATCGTCCCAGATCGCTACGCCATAGAACGCGTCGTCGACACCGTTCTTGATGCTGGCTGGCAACTCACCCATCACCTGCACGGCCCCGGAAAGATCTTTCGTGGGATCTTCCTTGGCCTGAATCTTCTTGGCGGCCAGCGGCAAAACCACGTCTTCGGAACGCTTGCCATCATCCGCAACCAAGGTAAACTGCGGCACAAACCGACGGGCCTTGCCGGTCCGGTTCACCACTCGGTAATAGAGGTAATGAACCTTGCGTCGTCCCTTGTTCGGAATATCGACCTCGATCAACCGAACCGGCTTGAACGAAAACTCAAGCACCCAGATCCCCTCGGGATCTTTGGGCAGAGGCGAGGCATCGGCCACGACCCAGTTTGCCCCAGGAATTTCTCGCCTGATCGGTATCGTCTTGAGATCCGAGAGTTGAAACGCGGGAATAGGTTCCGGCCCGGCAACAGCCTGAGCCTGAACACCCGCCCCTACATCACTTCCAGCCGGTTGCCGATCTTGCTCTTGAGCTCTCAGTACTGAGAGTTCCAGGCCAGCGGCAAAAAGGCCGATGGCCAACAAGCGGATCATCGCTGCTCGCATTTATGAAGACCCCCAGGCAAAATCGGCGCACACCCATCCCGCTCGCAGCCCGCGTTGCGGGTTCAATCGAGGGCTTGAACCATAACGCCTGATTATGAGTTTAACCTAAAACCCGTCAAGTTGAATGGATAGGCGAAACAAACCGACTGAAAAGGCAACCTACACGGCATGAATCTGCCCTGCGGAATAACCAAGAAGGTTTTCTGGAACAATCTCTTGATCTATTTCCAGATGGGGCTTGATTCTGACCGTGTGTTTTTGATACCGTCTTCCTCTCGCAATTCACTTCATGCCGAAGTGGCGGAACTGGCAGACGCGCTAGGTTCAGGTCCTAGTCCGGTTTACCCCGGGTGGAGGTTCAAATCCTCTCTTCGGTACTTGAGTTGTGTATAATTAAGGGTCACGGCGAAAGCTGTGACCCTTTTTTTATTGGTGATGTATCTCCCCACATCCCCCCGGGAAATCAATCTGGGGCAAACGTGGAGCAGCGGCTCTCATCCGGCGGCAATTCACGGGGCGTCTCTGGTAGCTTTGAAATGTGGTGTCTGGACCCAGACTCACCGCATACCCATTGAGATTCTCCTGAACCGGTCCAGACCCATGACCCAGTGACTCGCCCATATCGCAGGCGCGAATAGACTTTGCCGTTTGCGACGACCAGTGAAGGCTCCGGTGATCGTTGCAACTTGGCGTGGCGGAATGGTTTTGCCCGACCATCCATGAGACAGGGCTGAGCTTATCTGGCAGAATATGTTCATCGTCCAACGGGGCATGGCGGCACACTTTGATGAGCCTGCCACGGCATCCCGAGCAAAAAACTCGAACGGTTAGATCACGCCACCCTTTCATTCCGAAATCGAGAGCCGAAATCATGCCCGCAAGCAAATTCAATCGCCGAGAGATCTTGCAGGGGTCGCTGGCCTGGGCCGGCGCCATCGTTCTGGGAAGCCAGACCAGCCGCGGCTCCGGATATCGGAATACAAATGACCGCCCTCGCATGGCGGCAATCGGAACCGGCAGCCGTTGGTCCCAGAAGGCAACCGGACTCGAAGGCCCTTGGGGGTCCGCCAAAGGGATGGCGGAGTTCGCGGACTACGTGGCCGTGTGCGATGCCGATGGCAGCCGCCGAACCCTGGCCGCCAAGCTTGTGAAAGAATGGTGCGATAAGACACCCGAAATTTATGCCGACTATCGGGCGATTATCGATCGCAAGGATATCGATGTCGTTCACATCTCCACCCCCGACCACTGGCACGCCAAGATGGCCATTGAGGCCATGCGCTCAGGCAAAGACGTTTACTGTGAAAAGCCAATGACGCTGACCATTGAAGAAGGTCAGCTCATGGTGGATACCTGCCGGAAGACAGGCAGAATTGTGCAAATTGGTACGCAGCAACGGAGCGAGAACACCTTTCTCCAAGCTATCGCCCTGATTCGCGACGGACGCATTGGCGCTGTGAAGAAGGCGACATGCGTTATCAACGGTTCGCCTACCAGCCCAGAACTTCCCGTGGTCGAGCCTCCAACGGAACTTGACTGGAATCTGTGGCTTGGACCAGTTCCCTATACCCCATACCGCTATCTGGCCGGCGACAATGGTGAGACCAAGAGCTGGTCACGCAGCCATTATGAGTTCCGCTGGTGGTATGAGTACTCGGGTGGCAAGCTCACAGACTGGGGCGCGCATCACGTGGATATTGCCACCTGGGCCATGGATAAAACCAACACGGGCCCCATATCGATCGACCCGGTCATGGTCAAGCACCCCGTCGAGTTCAAAGACGGCTACCCCACCGATAATTCTCACTACAACACCGCCACCGAGTTCCTGATTTCCGCGAAATACGCGGACGGTCAGGAAATCGAGATTCGTCACGATGGTGACAACGGTATCCTGTTCGAAGGATCAGAAGGAACCCTCTTCGTCACCCGGGGTAAGATCTCTGGCAAGGCTGTGGATGAACTGGCAACCCGCCCCTTACCAGAGGGAGCGCTCGATAAGGTGTACAAGAACCAGCCAGTGACCGGTCACTACAAAAACTTCTTTGACTGTGTGGTGAGCCGGAAGGAACCTATCTCCGACGTTTTCAGCCACCATCGCGCAATTTCAACCTGTCACCTGGCCGGAATTGCCGCACGCGTAGGTCGAAAAATCCAGTGGGACCCAAACCGCGAAGTCATCGTTGATGATCCCCAGGCCCAGGGACTCGTTGGTCGGGAACGCCGTAAAGGATTTGAGATCGAAGTCTGATCTCAGTCTGAGCTCAGACCCCATCCTGCAATGCGTTAATGAAGGGGCGGGCCGTACCCCGCCCCTTCCACCGCTTGACAAGAAATGGATCAAATTTCTTGAATCTGCACATGGTTGGGTCGATTTCAACGATACGATCGCCCGACAAATCAATTGCGTAGAATCTTAGGAATTCGTACAACCTGTAACCAGGCGACTCGATCTCTTCGGCTGATCCACGCCCGTAAAAGCTTAATTGAATGCTTTGACCCACAAGCGGGGATTTGATTCGAGCCCATAATCGAGATAGTCAGAGACAATCATGCTTGAGCGGAGCTTCGCATCGGATTTTTTCGAGAATCGATCGATCTTGATCACAGGCGGTACAGGCTCACTGGGTAATGAACTGGTCAGCGTTCTGCTGCGGCATGGCAATCCACGGCGAATCCTGATTCTGAGCCGCGATGAGTACAAGCAGTATGTGATGGCCGAGAAGTTCCAAGACCATGCCCAGATCCTCCGCTTCTTTCTGGGGGATGTGCGTGATAAGGATCGCTTGAAACGCGCATTTGAAGGGGTCGACTACGTGATTCACGCCGCTGCGCTCAAACAGGTGCCGGCTGCAGAATATAACCCATTCGAATTCGTTAAAACGAACGTGATGGGCGCGCAAAACGTGATCGACGCGGCCATTGATATGGGGGTCAAGCGGGTGGCCGCGCTCAGTACAGACAAGGCCGCCAATCCGGTGAATCTCTATGGCGCAACCAAACTCTGTTCGGACAAACTCTTTGTTGCTGGCAACAGCTACAGTGGCTCGCGTGAGACCCGCTTCTCCATTGTTCGTTATGGGAATGTGGTTGGAAGCCGGGGTAGCGTGATTCCATTCTTCCTGGAACGTCGCAAAACTGGCGTGCTACCCATCACGCATCCAGAAATGACCCGTTTCTGGATCACCTTGAATCAAGCGGCATGCTTCGTACTCAATGCCCTATACACCATGGAAGGGGGAGAGATCTTCGTACCGAAGATCCCGAGCATGCGAGTGCTCGAACTGGCAAAGCTGATCGGTCCCCACTGCAAGCACGAAATCGTTGGGATTCGGCCTGGCGAAAAAATGCACGAGATGATGGTGGATCAGGAGTCTGGCCTGAACACCCTGGACTGCGGCACACACTACATCGTTCCCCCTTTGCTGAATTTCTGGAACAGCTCGCTCAAGAACCAGACTGCAGTTCGATCATGTCCAGATGGCTTCGCTTACACGAGTGACAATAATGAGCAATGGGTAACACCTGATGAGATGAAGCGAATGATTCTGGATCTGAACCTCACAGGCAACGAAGACCTGCGCGAGGCCTGGTCTCAATAATCAAGTTCCTTACGAACGTGCTTTGATCACCAGACTCATTGAACCTCGCCCAGATCACAAACGATCCACGTGCAAGGTGCGACTCCGCTAGAAATCCCCGTGATGAATTCCAAAGTTCGCGTTGTGGCAATCATTCAGGCACGAATGGGTAGCAGTCGCTTACCGGGTAAGGTTTTGCTGGAACTTGCCGGCGAGCCGATGATCACACGGGTGGTCAACCGCGTGAAGCGCGCGGAAACTGTGGATCAGGTCGTGATTGCGACCACCACGGAATCTGCCGATGACGCACTCGCCGCGGTTTGCGAAGCGAAAGGCTGGCCCTGTTTCCGAGGGAGTCAGGAGGATGTCCTCGATCGCTACTATCAGGCGGCGATCGCTCATCACGCTGACCTGGTGGTGCGGATCACCTCAGACTGCCCACTGATTGAGCCCGAGATCATTGATCAAGTGGTGAGGCAGCTCACCTGCCAACCGACCATGGATTACGCGTGCAACCTTCTGCCACGCAGGACGTTCCCTCGCGGCCTGGATGTCGAGGCCTTCTGGATGCAAACGCTGACGCGTCTCTGGGCCATTGATAAAAATTTAGCCTGGCGGGAACACGTGACCCAGTACCTGCACCACAAGCCTGAAGATTTCCGAATCTGCGGGCTGGTTCAGGAATGTGACATGTCGGCCATGCGCTGGACGGTAGACACTCTGGAAGACCTGAAGTTGATCAAGCGGATTTATGAAGCGTTCGGCCATGATCGTTTTTCCATGCATGAGGTTGCAACGCTGTTGGAGCAACACTCGCACTGGTCAGACATTAACGGGCACATCCAGCAGAAAACCATCCAGTAGACCATGCAAAGCCAAGTTCAAAGACTGCTGATCAGGGCAGACGCCTCTCTGGAGATTGGGGCCGGGCACCTGATGCGCTGCCTGGCGCTGGCGCAAGGGTGGCGGACGCAGGGCGGCGTGGTCACTTTTCTGACCGCTTGCCGGCTAGACTCCTTGAACGCCCGCTTGACAGCCAGCGGGTTTGAACTAGAGCGGCTGGAGGCCGCACCTGGTAGCGATGCAGACCTTGATCAGACTTATCAAACCGCAGAGAGAACAGGCGCGGCCTGGGTAGTTCTGGACGGCTATCAATTTTCAGCCAAGTTTCAGGATCTTTTAAAACGCAACGGTACTCGCGTACTTGCCATTGATGACTATGGCCAGGCCGACCATTACTCTGCAGACCTGATCCTGAACCAGAACCTGCATGCCAATGAAGGGCTTTACCGGCCCAGAGATCCACATACCAGCTTATTACTTGGAACGCGTTATGTGCTTTTGAGGCCAGAGTTCCAAAGCTGGATTGGCTGGAAACGTGAAGTGTCTGAGGTTGGTCGAAAAATTCTGATCACGATGGGCGGTTCACAAACCACGCATGTCACGCTCAGGGTGCTAGAGGCGCTCAGGCTGATTGAGCGACCCGATCTTGAGGTTGAAGCCGTTCTGGGTGGTGGCAGTTCAGAACTTCACCAATTCCAGGAAATTACGAAGGGCTTTGGTGGTTCGATTCGGTTCCATCAGAACGTCTCCAAGATGTCGGAGTTGATGGCATGGGCCGATATTGCGGTCGCCGCCGGGGGCACCACAACCTGGGAGCGGGCCCTGCTGGGCCTACCCAGCCTGATTGTGGTACTTGCAGACAATCAACGCGATCTGGCGGAATCTGCTCAGAACATGGGGCTTGGCTGGAACCTTGGCCCCTCAGATTCACTCAATGTCCCAGCTCTTGCCGACACGCTTCGCCGGTTCCTGCTCGATTCGGCAACGCGAGCTTCAATGGCTCAACGGGGCCCTGAAATTGTGGATGGTCACGGAACAGGCCGGGTGATCAAGCGAATGCGAAGCGGTGGTAGCCGCCTACAGATCCGTCGTATTGACCAGCAAGACTGCCGCAAGGTTTGGGAGTGGGCCAACGAACCGTTGATTCGATCGGTTTCTTTCAACGTGGAACCGATCGCCTGGGAGCAGCACCAGCAGTGGTTCACGGCCCGCTTGAATCACCCTTCCTGCTTGTTCTGGATTGCCGAGGATGCAGACAAACACGCAATTGGCCAGCTCCGGCTGGAACTGGATGGCCCGGAAGCCACAATCTCCATCAGTCTCGATCCACGCTTTCGTGGCATGGGCTATGGCCCAGAATTCATTCGTCTTTGCATTCAGGAATCATTTCAATCTCGACCGATCAACCTGGTCCATGCTTTCATCCGTGAAGACAACACCATTTCTCAATCGGCCTTCCTCAAGGCTGGATTCTTCAAGCGTGGCACGGTTTTGGTACACGGACATGCAGCCCACCACCTGGTTTATGAAAAGGGCCATCCATGGGAAACGAACTAACCCTCGGAACCAGGCGCATTGGTGCTGGTCATCCGGTCTACATCATTGCCGAGTTATCAGCCAACCATGGCCAGAGCTTTGATCATGCGGTTCGTCTGATCGAAGCCGCCAAGCTTGCCGGTGCCGATGCCGTTAAACTCCAGACCTACACGGCCGACACACTGACTCTGGATTCCGACCGGCCGGAATTCCGGGTGGGTGGCGGCACCCTGTGGGATGGGCGCACACTGTATGACCTCTACAGTGAGGCGTACACGCCGTGGGACTGGCAGCCAAAGCTCAAGACACTGGCCAACAGCCTGGGACTGGACCTGTTCAGCTCTCCGTTTGATCCCACTGCCGTCGATTTTCTGGAGCAGATGAATGTGCCCGCCTACAAGGTCGCCTCGTTCGAACTGGTCGATCTCCCGCTCATCGAAAAAATTGCAAAAACCGGCAAACCGTTGATCATGTCTACGGGAATGGCAACGCTTGCCGAAATTTCAGAAGCGGTGGACGTGGCTCGTTTGGCTGGCGCAACTGAGATTGCTTTGCTGAAATGCACCAGCGCCTACCCGGCCTCCGCTGCCGAAATGAACCTGCGCACCATTCCCCACCTGGCGGCTGCGTTTGGCGTACCGGCCGGCCTTTCGGACCATACCCTGGGCATTGCCGTGCCGGTCGCCTCGGTGGCGCTCGGAGCATGCGTGATCGAGAAGCACCTCACGCTCTCAAGGGGCACGCCAGGCCCCGATAGCGAATTCTCACTCGAACCGCATGAGTTCAAGGCCATGGTTGAGGGGGTTCGCACGGCCGAGCAAGCCTTGGGCACCATACACTACGGCCTGAGTACCAAGGACGTCGCCAGTCGTCTGTTTCGTCGCTCTCTATACGTCATTCAAGACATCAAGGCGGGCGACCGGCTGACAGAACTCAATGTTCGCTCCATTCGACCTGGGAACGGGCTTGCACCCAGATTTTCCAACATCGTTTTGGGTCGACACGCCACGATCAATTTGCCCAAAGGCACTCCGCTGGAATGGGCACACCTCCGATGAGCCAATTGCCATTGCAACATGAGGGCCACATGGAAACGAAGAAGCCAGACCGCACATCGTTTGATCAGCCAGTTAATCATTCTCAGATCTTACCTTATGGCCGGCAATCTCTGGACGAAGACGATTGCGAAGCCGTGATTCGCGTTCTGAACGGTGACTGGCTGACCCAAGGCCCCATGGTTGAAGCCTTCGAGCAGGCTCTGGCCGAGTCTTGCGGGGCCAAACATGCCGTGGCGGTCAGTAGCGGTACGGCCGCTTTGCATCTGGCTTGCCTGGCAGCGGGCGTTGGTCCTGGTGACGTCGGAATCACAAGCCCGATCACGTTCGTGGCCTCGGCCAATTGCGTAGCCTATTGCGGCGCAACTCCAGGGTTCGTTGATATCGATCCGCATACCGCGTGTCTTGATCCAGCCTTGCTGGAAACCGCTTGCTCTCTCCATGCACCCAAGGTGGTGATCCCGGTCGATTTCGCTGGTCAACCGGCAAACCTGCCGGCAATCCAGAATGTGGCCCAACGTCACGGGGCGATCATCATCGAAGACGCGGCCCATTCACTTGGCGCCCTTTATGAGCATGAAGGACATTGGTACCAGGCCGGCTCTTGCGCCCATACAGACCTGGCGATCTTTTCCTTCCACCCAGTCAAACATATTACAACCGGCGAGGGAGGTGCAATCTTGACCAACTCGCCAGAACTTCATGCCAAACTTCTGCGGCTTCGCAGCCACGGCATCACGCGTGAACCTGGCCTGCTCACACGCAATGACGGGCCTTGGTATTACGAGCAGCAAGAACTTGGCTACCATTACCGAATTACAGACATTCAATGCGCATTGGGAATCTCGCAGTTGCGCAAACTGGGCCGCTTTGTTGAGCGACGGCGCGCCCTGGTTAATCGTTATCGCGAACAGTTGACAGAGCTTGCGAATGACCTGACACTGCTACTGGAGCAACCGGGTAAGCGGTCATCGTACCACCTGCTCATCGCTCAGATTCAGGGTGGAGCCGCACGCCGCCGACAGGTGTTTGATTTCTTGGCAGCACGCAACATCCGCTGCCAGATCCATTACATTCCGGTCCATTTGCAGCCCTGGTACCAGCAACATGTCGGCACCCGCGATGGCAACTTCCCACGGGCCGAGGCATTCTACGACGGATGCTTGAGCTTGCCACTCTTCCCCGCCATGACAGACCACGACGTTGATCGCGTCACCCATGCTCTCAAGGCCGCCCTGGCTTATAGCGGTTAACATTTACGTTGCACACAGAGTGAGCGCCTTTCCTGGTGTTCCTTTTCCGAATGTAGGACAGCCGCCCTCGGCTGTCTCTGAATTTCTGGGCCGTTACGAAGATGACAGCCGAGGGCGGCTGTCCTACATCGAACGAAGATCAAGACAGTTAAGCGTGACACTAAGCAAATCCTTTCATGTGCAACCCAATTATGAACCGCTATAGCACACACTCTCACTCACCAGGAAGTGCCGCCGCAACGACTGATAGGCAACAGCCTGTCTGCCTCGATGCCCGTGGAACACTCAATGCTCTATGCGAACGAAGCGGTTGAGGAATTTCTGAACCTGCCGAAATTCCTCGGCTTCCACCTCGGTGTTCACGGGCGGGCGAATCTCATACATGGGTCGATGGTGCAGGATGATGTCGGTGATCCGGTCCATGCCAGCGTCTTTGCCGTATGCCAGGCTGGAAGACTCATCCGTACGATAGTGAGGCACAGCCTCATGAAGACTCTGCTGGTGGACCAGACTGCTGCTGATGTTCTGGGACAGGTTGTAATCCCAGATAAATCGAAATGCGCGCTGGGAGATCGTTGGATCGGGAGTGACGTTGGCTCTGGGCGCGGCATCGAGAAGCGTGAGAAAGTGCTCTGGACTTGTGGCCGATTGCACAAACGGTAACCCGTAGTACCAGCAGTCATCGGCCAGAATCACGGTTTTCCCCAGTGCGGCAGCTTCAACACCCCCGGTTGTTCCATACGTGAGTACCGTTGTGGCCGCATCCATGAAGGCATACGTATCGAGCGGGCTTGATGGCGGGATCACTCGATAATTGACCTCGGATCCGGTTGGCCGGTTGTCGGACTCTTCCCGCAGTTCGGGGATCTGGTTCTGGAGAAAGCTCCATGATTCAGAGCTGGTATTGGGATGGAACCGAATCACAACCTTTTGCTCAGGATGTGCCTGGCTCCAGTCCAGAATCGCGCGGAGCCAGAGGTACTGTTCGGAAAAAATCCGGTTCCGATCGGGTTCGGCCACAAATTCATCATCGGAACTCGTAAGAACCAGATTCAGTGGCTCACCCGTTATGATTCCCGCCCGCGCTAGCGTGGCGGCCGAGTTTCGTTGCTGCTTCATGAACGGCCGCCAGTTGAGGTTTTTACCTCGGCGCCGGTCACTCAGCCAGTGGCGAGCCATCCGAAACTGTGGCATGATGAGCGCAACACCATTGCAAGCACGGGTCGCCTCGCGGCGTTGCAGGTACTGGCTGCACCGCTCATTCTCCCACAAGCTAATCGAATTGCGGACCGCGCCCCGTTCATGACACACGGTGCGCACGTTTTGAAGCCTGGCCGCTTCTATTGCCGATCTTGGGAGCGACATCCGTCCATTGAAGAGAAAGAGTGAGTCTGGCTGGAGTTGCTCAATGGCTGCTCGCATGCCCGTGAAAGTCATCGCTGCCCCCTCAAGGTAATTCCGGTAAACCTTGAGCTGCGGCTCATTCAGTTCCAGCCTGGAAAGACGGAAGTGGGTGTGCACCGACCCCAAAACCCAGTCTCCAAGCGGTTGCCCGTCGAATCTCGCGTGCCGCAGTTCGTCGTCCCTCAACGACGCTGCCCAGTGGTGAATGCGTGCGCTCTCCGCTTGATCGATGTAACGAGAAATCCACTGAAATGGCGTCCGCAAAAAACGCGCCTGCTGGGTCGTCCTGGCCTGGCACACAACACACCGGTCCCAGGGAACGGTTTTCTCTTGCCAGTAAAGATCACATGAGGCCGAGATGCTATCGCACAGGATCAGTGAGATCTTCGCTCCGCGCATGGCAAGAGCCCGCAGAATTGTGAACTCCCACGTTGAGTGGAGTCGCCACATTGCATAGGGACTGAAGCAGACGATGTGGGGGGCTGCCACGCTTGGTAAAGCCAAGGCGGACGTCTCATCGCAGGCCCGCTCATCCAAAGCCATGATCCGCGTGTTCAAGAGCGAGACCAACGGCGTGAGCGACTGCGACGTTCTGCGCAGAAGTCTACGAACGACGGACTGTGGTGCCGGTTGCCGCAGTTGTTCCTTGAAAAATGATTGTAACAAGTGCGACGATCTGGCTGAGCCTGGAAGAGATACCATTGAACGGGTACATCGAGACTATACCGAACAGACCGGGCAATTCCGAGAGTCCCAGACTATCAGGCAGATCTCAAACCCTGAACGCGTTACACTCAGGTGCACGTGCCACTTGGACTCGGTCTGACATTTTGAATTTACGGTCCAAACCAACCGCCTGTCGTTCGACCGTGACACAGAATCGTTCACACTCATCCTGTTCACTTCTCGGTAACCAGGTCGCGGCCAGGCGATTTTTAGGCCAACCCAGAAATTCTTGTCATAGCCTTCAAAGAACAGCAAAATACGGTCTGCAAAAAACCATCAGCCCTGGCCTTTCAGGTTTCCGAACAGCTTGAGGGGATTATGATTGGATTGCACATAAGAATAACCCCAAGACACGGCCGAGGGCGGCTGTCCCACTGATGCAGCCCAATCGTGAACCGCTAAAGACCACAGGTTCCTCAAACTCAGACACCGCTTCAATGACACGGGGATGCCCGCGGGCCCTCCCCTTCCACTCCCTCTCTCCTAAGGATTCTTCCGTGTCTCATATCCGACTTGCCCGAGCTGCCGTATTCGACCTGGATGGCACGCTGCTGGACTCGCTGGCGGATATCGCCCGGGCCGTGAACTTGACGCTGGAACAACTCGGCTACCCCACTCACTCGCTCGAAGACTTCAAGGGATTCATCGGCGAAGGGGTTGATATTCTGGCGCGGAAGTCACTGCCCAAGGAGGTTGCCACAGATACGGCCATTGTCGCGGATGTCGTTGAAGGATATCGGCGGGAATATCATCGCACATGGAATCAGCAAACCCAGCCCTATCCTGGCATTGCGGAACTGCTTGACTGGCTCACCAGTGAGCAGGTTCCCATGGCCGTTCTGTCCAATAAACCCGATGGTTTCACGCGTCTCTGCGTAGAACAGTTGCTCGCCTCATGGACCTTCTATCCGGTGTTCGGCGAGCGTACCGGCGTACCACGCAAGCCCGACCCGGCCGGCGCACTGGAAATTGCCCAGATCCTCCAGCACCCACCCTCAGAAATTGTCTATCTGGGAGATACCGGGGTGGATATGCAAACCGCCAAGGCGGCAGGAATGATTGCCGTGGGAGTGACCTGGGGCTTCCGCTCGGCCGACGAACTCCGGCACGCCGGTGCGGAATTCATCATCCGAACCCCGAACCAACTGTTCGATCACGTACGTATCGAGCCTGTCATCCTCTGACTGATGCCCAAGGCACAAGTAGTCAGGCACAGCCCAGGGTGGCTGTGCCTGATGAACGCCGCAATTTTGAAAGACCTAGCCTGAAGGTTACGAAAATCTCTGTTTAACCCAGAGAAAGCGGGCCATCGCCGCAGTAGTCGACATTCCCGAACCGATCCAGGTGGTGCCCCATCGAGTGCGCCAGTGAAAGCAACAACCGGTTGTGTGGCACCTGGGGGAACTTCAGAGACTGGCCCATTTTGAACCCAGGCGCTCCACCCACCAACACAAACGGAATATCATCCAAGGTGTGCGAGTTCCCCTTACCAAGCTCGTTGGTCCAAACGATCAGGGTATGATCCAGCATCGATCCCTCACCGCCAGGCTCTGGCGTATCTGCCAGCCGCTGGGCCAGGTAGGCCAGTTGCTCGCAGAACCAAAGGTTGATCTTGGTGAGTTGCTCCTGAGCCTCTTCGTTGCTATCCGGCTCGTGCGATAGCTCATGGTGGTTCTGATCCACCCCAATCCAGCGCATCTTGGCCTGGCCCACCGAATTGGTGAACTGGAACGTGGCCACCCGCGTGAAATCGGCCACCAAACTTTGCACCAGCAAATCAATTTGGGTCCGGGTCAGCTTGGGCATCTGATCATTTTCATGCTTCAGGCCAGGCTCAAGTTCCGGAACCGGATGCCCAACATCGGCGCTGGCAGACGTTTTCAGCTCCTGCTCCATTTCCCGCACAAACGTGGCGTGCTCTTCAATCAAGCGGCGATCGGCCGCCCCCACCACCTGCTCAACCTTCCGAAGGTCTTCCTGGACGTCATCCAGAATACTCTGCAAACTCTCTCGGTCTTTCACACGCCCATACAGCTTGGAGAACATCTGATAGGGGTCATCAATCGGTGAAATCGGCTTGTTGGGCCCGGCGTACACCATGCGAGTCCAGGTGTCGGCCCGCTCTGGAACCATGACCCCATACTCCAGAGAGCCAAACCGGGTGCGCGATTCCGGCTGAGATTGCAGGAAATTCTTGATCTCCTGGTCAATCGAGTGGCCACTCGACCAGCCAGCCGGCGTGTGCGAGCCCCCCTGGATATTGCCTGGGAAGAGCTCGATGCCGGTCAACAAACAGCCAATACCACGCATGTGGTTATCGCCATCGCCCCGAACCTTATCCGCAACCCCGTTCAAAATCATCGTCCGAGAACGGAACGGCTCTAGCGGTGCCAAGCTGCGTTTGAGCTTGAAGTCTGAGCCAACTTCATCGGGCCAGAAGGCCGGCGGCACAACCCCGTTGGGGCTGAAAACAATGATCAGCCGCTGTTTCGGATTCCCAGGATTGGCATGACTCAGGGAGGATAAATTCAACAGGAATGGCAGGGCAGCCGAACCCAGGCCCAGGTCTTTCAGAAACGTTCTTCGGCTCACGTGAAGTGCCATACGGAGTCGCCTCATTCTTTGTCGGAATTCAGGACCATCAATGCCGGAGGTCGGAAACGCTGGGAGCTCGGGTCTGAGATTCACTGCGCAATGCCGTGCTTACCATAATATCGACCAGCAGCTTCTGTATGTGAAAGTTCTGCTCAATCAGTCTGGTCTGGAGCCAAGCAGGCAAGCCGGTTCCAAACGCGGCCACGGGCTGCTTGACCAGGTGGTGGAAAAGTTGCTCGGTGAAGGCTTGATGAACTTCCTCACTTTGCGCCAGGTATTCCACCAACGCCGTGGTACTGGCAAATTCATGCCGGGCCCCCACGCGATCCACGTAAAAGCCCGAAGCATCAATGGCACGGTCATTCTCCGTAGCCCGGAACCGACCCACCGCGTCATAGGTTTCCAGCGAAAAACCCAGAGGATTGATCTGACCGTGGCAGGTCTGGCAGGTTTCGGGGCTCGTCTGAAGCGAAACCCTCTCGCGGGTGGTGAGATGCGGCTCCAGTTCGGGAGCCAGCGGTGCCACCGCAACCGGCGGTGGACGCAGGGAACGACCCAGCACGTTGCGATAGAGGAACACGCCACGATGAATTGGTGAACTTGCCCCTGAGTAAGCCAGCATCGCCATGAGGTAGGGATGAGAAACCAAACCAGGCCAACGGCTACCAGCCGGCGGCCTCACTACCTGAAACGGTGCACCCTCTGGCAACTCAAAGCCATAAAACTTCGCCAAGCGGCCATTCACGAAGAAAAGATCGGCCAGAAACAATTGACGCAAATCGGCCGATTGGCTCAACGCAATCTCGTTCAGGGCCAGCTCCAAAGAGGTACGCAGATCGGCCGCAATCTCACGGCTGAACTCTGGAAACTTCTTGGAGTCTTTGGAAATCTCTGGCGATCCTTCGGCATGAAGCCACTGGATAAGAAATTCCCTGAGCTTCGCCCGCGCTCTCGGGTCTGCCAGCATCCTTTCGGCCTCCCTGCGCACATCGTCACGGGTGGCCAGGCGTCCGGCTTTTGCCGCCTCCATTAACTGATTATCAGGCAACGAATCCCACAATCCAAACGAAAGGCGGGAAGCCACGGCAAACCCATCGTCGTGGCGCCCCTCAATGTCGAGGTACAAGAAGTGGGCCGACTTCATGACCAGCACCACGACACGCTTCACCGCGGCAAGGAGATCGCCCGGTTTCTCGAACTGGCGAGTGACATAAAGCGCAGTCTCTTCATGTGTCAGCGGGCGACGAAATGCTTGCTCCGCCAGGCGGCCACAAAACGCCTTGATCCGTTCAGCCCGGTCCGGGGCGTCCGCAGAGGTACCAGCAAGTCGATCCACTCTGTTTGCCACAAAAGACGCAATTTCCAAGGCCGCGCTGGTGGTCGCCTGTTCCCAGGCTTTTGAGACGTTGGTACCTCGCTCATACCCAACACTTCGGTCGTCGGGGGGAAACGGTGTCGCAACCACAAAGGTTTCACCACCGTGAACCGGCGAAAGATACCGCTGGGGAATCACCTCCTGGATCCCGCCTGGGATTTTCCAGCCGAGCGTTATGGCCGCCGTCTTCTCCTTGGCGTTCTTGGACTTTCTCATCTCCAGGCGCAGCGGATAAGTCCGGCCACCAAGCAAGAACCGGCTCGCCCGATACTCAGGATCAACCCCAGACCGAACATCGGCGTCAATCAGCGGTGTCCGGTTGTCATTCACCCATAAACGCATACCGTTTTTGGTTTTGACAACGAATTCGTAATCACCAGTCTCGGGAGCGAAGACCGAACCCTGCCACTGAATTGAAAACTCTTCGGGAGAAATAGCCTCGGCCGCGGGACTCCCCTCACCAAAATCAAAGTCGATCACCG
Organism: uncultured Planctomycetales bacterium; assembly: GCA_903926465.1. GTDB lineage: Bacteria > Planctomycetota > Planctomycetia > Isosphaerales > Isosphaeraceae > CAIYJE01. The sequence goes on along the minus strand of CAIYJE010000009.1, from coordinate 7,227 downwards.
GGTCCGTCCGGTCGATCACCCGATGGCGTTCCTTCTCCTCAACTCTGGTATATTGACCACGCAAACCGATTCTTACACCCGGCCCCTGCGGCTGACGAAAATGACCGATCAGGTCGGCCACCGCGTTCCGGTACTGAGACACGGTCAGGCGCGCCAGCTCAACCCGCGCCACTTCGTTCCGAGCCCGTGCCGTGGGCGAGTAAAATGATTCGTGAATGAAGGCAGCCACACTCGCTGCATCGTCTCCCACGCAGCTACCCACATTGTCCTCGGGCATAGTCTTCTCAATCAGCTTGGTCAGCTGACCAATCGACTTGTCTCCAATCAAGGGGTGATTCTGGGTCTCATTGGTCCCCTGCCCCGTGGCCCCATGACAGTTCGCGCATAACCGCGTGTAAATCTGCTCGCCGGTGGGCGGATCATCGGCGGCTCTGGCACGTGTGCCGGCCATCAGAAAACCCAGCAGCACAAAGGCAATCACGGGACGATGGCCCATTGTGTGGGGTTCCGGAGTCCGTTGAATCTCTGGGGACGTCATGGGCATGATTTCAAGACGGCCGGGTAGGCATGAGAGTCTGAGGCGGGTGTCCGGTCCGGGCCCGGAAAGGCGCAACGCTGGCAGACCAGGCGGCCACCTATAACTCTACAACAGTCAGACACCAAAGCCAAGTTCAAGCGGCGGCCACCCAGCTCTCTACGAATCCTGACCGGGAATGCAAAAAACACCGGGCAACCGATACCCAAACGTTCACCTTGGCACTATCGAACCGAGGACCCAGCCCTGGTGCGAACGATCCCCCAGAGTCCAAGCCCACCGAGGACCGACAAGTTGGTGAAGAGCAGCGGCGCAAACGCCGGAGCGCCGTAGATCAGGCGATCACGAAGCTCTTGGGAGGTCAGAAGCTGAGAAACCTTCCCAGACAGCAAGTCCTGGCTGAACGCGAAGAGCTCTGCCGGCTCGAAGTTCCCCAAAAGGTGCAAGCCCGCACCAAGCATGCCAACAACCCCCGCCCCGCCCAGAATCCATGCCGTAAATCGGAGCACGGGCCTGGACTCAGGCTGAATCATGACTGCAACAAGGCTGGCCGTGGCGTAAGCGGCGGCCACAACAGAGATCCACTCGGTCGCATGAAAGAAGCCATTTTGGGCATGATCGGTCAGGCTGAGCACGAAATTACCGGCGAAGCCAAACATGGCCAGCGTCACAACCCACCAGCCCCATTCGGGCTGGTCGCAAGCCACCATGCGGTTCAAAACAATCAGCAGACCCACCCCGGTGTAAGCCAGTGGAGCCACAAAAGGGGCAGCGTACACCAGGCTCTTGATGGTCCTGAGCTCGAAAAACTGGTTCTGAAGGTGATAAATCAGACCAACAACCCCCAGCACAACCGCACTTGCGCCCACGAATAATCCGAGCGCACGGCCCCATTGCCAGCGTCTTCGCGCGGCCAGATTACCCTGGGGCCAGGAGCCTGGATCTGGCCGCAGGCGGGTCAGGATCTGGCTGATGAGCAGCAGCAAACTCGCCACTGCTGAGAAATAGATCGGATACCACTCGGCCGGGTTGTGGAACGCGTTCATCGAGTGAGCCAGCAGGATATCGACCCCCAGGAACGCCAGATTCGCCACCGCGAACAGTTCTGCGCAGACCAGGGGATGGATCCAAGACCCACCGAGCGCCGGTTTAGTTTCCGGTGAAGCTGTTCGGTTGGGTAACAGCGCTGGTTTCGGGCTTATCATCGGCTGGGCGATCCTGACGAGGAGTTTGATGCGCTGAGCGAAGTTCCTCGGCCATTCTTTTGAGTTCGACGAGTTTGCTCACAACCTCGTAGTAACCGTGCCACTGAACGAAGTCGGCCCCGCCCATGAACGCGCCATGTTTTGCGGTCCGGCCACCATAATGCCAGAGGTCGTAGTACAGAAACTCGATCGGCTCATCGAATGGCACCGGTGTGAGCAACTTATCCACGCGGAGCTTCTCAACAATCGTAGACGCTTCTTTGATATGGTCATTCGTTTCGTTGAGTACGGTAATGGCCTCTGTGTAGAACCGCTCAATGGTGGGTGTGGTATGGCATTTGGCACAGGTTTCCTTCATGGCCAACTGCCCTTGCTGGCCGGTTGGCCGAAGCTCTGTGTGCTCTGCAAACAGAAAGTAAGAAAGCCGCTCCGTAGTGTCGTGCGTAACCTTGAGTCCTTCGATTCCACTCATGTGACAGGTGGCGCAGGTGGGCACCGGCATATCCGTGACCTTGAGCTCCTTGGGGCGAGCTTCCAGATTCATGATCTTGCGCTGGGCGTTGAACAGCACGCCGTGCTTTGACTCGTGATAGATCTCGATCTGAGAGTGATCGGGGCCCAGGTGGCACTGACCACACGTTTCCGGCAGTCTGGCCAGCTCCACGGAAGCCACATGGCGCGCATGGCACTTGGTACAACTTCCAATTGACCCATCCTGATTCGGCTTACCCACATCGTGGCAAGCCGTGCAGCCGCGAGAGATGGCACCGGCCCCTTCACAAATGGCAAGCATATTCGCTTTCCTGTTCACCGCTCCCGGATGAAACTGCTCACTGAACTGAATCTGCTCGGCACTAAAGTCTTCAGGCCCACGCACGGCGGCCCAGGCCGGCGCAGCATGTCGGCTTCTCAGAAATTGCTCATATTCGTGGGGATGACACTGCTTGCAGTTGGCACCCGTCAACTGCTTTGAGATCTTGAAACCACGGTGATCCAGCTCTTCCTGACCGCCCGCCGTCTGGTGACAGTCTAGGCAGGTCACCCCTTTGAGCGCATGACGGCTCAGTTCGAATTCATGCACAACGGCCGCGGTTTCACGCCGATGGCACTCCGCGCACTTGCCTGAGGCACGCACCAGCGAAATTGTGGGCTGGTTCACTTCAAACGAGGGTCGGGCCCGATTGATCAAGAGCGCGGCCACAATCATCGCGGTTCCCAAGAGTACGGCCAGAAACACCGATCGATATGCCATACCCTACCTCCTGATTCAGGCGCAATCGCACACTACACCCAATCTGATCGGTTCCCAGATCGGCTCTGTTCCCCCGACCAAGTTTGGCTCTGCAACCAAGCCCGCGACTGTTCGCGAGTTGGTTCAACGACTCCCCGTGCAGCATCATCTACCGAAGTTACGCGTCTGGCAAGCACTGTTTTGAATTTCCAGATCCTGTTATCCACAAAGCTCAACAGTGGCAGACCGCACGCTGGCCCCCACCCAACGAAAACGCCTCTGGGAAAGCAACCTGGCAGGTTGCGTTTCCCAGAGGCAGCTGAGTTTGCATCAGGTTTCAGGATCAAGACACCAGAGGCTAGACCGACACGTGTTATTTCCAGCGATTAGTAGAACATGGCGAACCGCATCCAGAAGGAGTTGTAGTCACTGATCGGGTTTGGGCCGACAATCGGAATTGGCGTGTTGAGACCGGTCCAGACATCGTCAAAACTGAGACGGGTGTACTTGTTAGGCCACCAGTTCATGCCAACCATGAAACTGCTCATCTGGGTGGTCGACCGGTCTGTTGCAACAAAGCCGCGTGCGATGTCGGCGCTGCGGGCATTGAACTGAGACCACGGGCTGGCCAGTTGCCAGGCGCCTGGGCCAAACTGGCCGCGGCTTGAAACGGGATGCCAAATACGCGGCCCAGGACAAAGCCATCACCCTTCACGATGGCGCCTACCTTGAATATCTGCCAGACCCGGCGATCCCATTCCGCCGCTCACGGTTTTTGGCCACCACCAGAATCCAGATCGCCCCCAGCGCAACCCTGATTTATGCTGAAATTCTGGCCGCCAGCCGCAAGTATTACGGCGATGGTGAATTCTTCCAGTTCAATCTCTAATCCTCTCGCACGAAAGCCGAACGGCCAGACGGTTCTCCGCTCTTCAGTAAGACTTATCTCCTGGAACCGGCCAAACTCGACCTCCGCCAATCCGCGCTCATGGGGCCATTCCATGCCTTCGGCAACGTGATCTTGCTGACACTCAAAGAAAATGCGGAACGAATTTGTGCCCCGGCCCCCACAGAACTTGACCCAGCCCACCCGTGGGCCGCCAGCGCTAGCCGCTTGCCCAATGATGCGGGTATCGTTTACCGCGTGCTGGGTAAGGAACTAGATACGGTGAAAGCCAGAATTCGAGAATTCTAGACGCTCGTGCGGCGCGAGGTTGCTCAGGCCGAGGTGCCGGCTGAATTCGCCTGGCGATCACCCCTCTCCATAGAAACTTCTCCGTTTCCTGAGTTACCCGGAACTCCGCGAACCGACCACTGGGCCTTGCCACCCAAGCATCCTGCCCCCAGGAACATGCCCCATGCTGGACCGAGCCACTCCCAATTTACCAAGCCGAGACCTCACGGCAACGTCTCTGTTCTACGCCCAGCTTGGGTTCAAAGAAACCTTCAAAGACGACGGCTGGTTAATCCTTCAGCGAGACACCATCCAGATCGAGTTCTTTCCCTGGACTCCGCTCGATCCCAAAACCAATATCGCCAGTTGCTGCCTCCGGGTCACAGACTGCAGGTCTTTGCACCAAGCCTTCGGGGAAGCCAATCTCCCTGCCTCCCATCTTCACATCCCCCGCATCTCTGAACCGGTTGAACAACCGTGGGGACTGACAGAATTTGCACTCATCGACCCCGATGGGAACCTTCTCCGTTGCCTTTCACCAAGTCCTGGTGCTGCAACAAACGATGACGCCAACACATAAACCGAATTCACACTCACCCATATAATTCCACGCCAAACTTGGCACCCCACTCTGACCAATTTCAAACGACCCTCATGAGAACAAATGATCAGATGGCAGGCCCTGGCCTATTGATCATCATGGTTGAGGAAAAGCCACTTTCGTTCACTGCCCGGAATCCTCTCTACCGGAAAGTACGGGGCAATTCTCTAGTGGGTCCACCAGAGTCATCGCCCCGCGAAATGCAGGAACGGCTATCTCCACACATCCCAAACAGAACGCAACACGATTAAGCCTTATAAGGCCATATCAACACAGTTCAAGGTTCTGATTGATTCTTTGGAGAAGCTCACGTTTTCATTTTGAGGCGGCCGGAAATTTCAAGAAGCATGGGGTAGCTACAGTGGCGTTGCGCAAATTTCCACCAATTCAGACAGTGCACGGAGTTGTGGACGATGAGAAGAGCCTACCTCGACGCGGAGGAATCGGCGATGCGTGGTATGAAGAATCAGCCGGCTTCCTTTGGGTGTGGGATGAGGAACACGACCGATGGCGACATCTGAATCTCTGGGGTCGTCTGGGCGGCCTGGTTGATGCCTCAACAGTTGGCTCGCGAGTGGCAGAACTGGGCGGTGCCGCTGGAATCGTTGGAGGCCGGGGAGCCAAGGGAATTGAAGGAGATCGCGGACTGACAGGCCCTCCTGGACCCAAAGGTGACCGGGGCGAGCCGGGCCCCATCGGCCCTATCGGACCAAAGGGTGAGCACGGCCCGGCCGGCAGAGATGGCCTGGATGGCAAGCCTGGTCCTGCAGGACCCAAGGGTGAGCACGGCCTCAACGGAAAAGATGGCCTCGATGGCAAGGCGGGTGCTGCTGGACCAGTAGGGCCCAAGGGTGATCACGGCCTCAACGGAAAAGATGGCCTCGACGGCAAGGCCGGAGTTGCGGGACCTGTTGGACCCAAGGGCGATCACGGCCTCAACGGAAAAGATGGCCTCGACGGCAAGGCCGGAGTTGCGGGACCTGTTGGACCCAAGGGCGATCATGGCCCCTCCGGGCCTGTTGGACCAGTAGGCCCCAAGGGCGATCATGGCCTGGCCGGTAAAGATGGCCTCGACGGCAAGGCGGGTGTTGCCGGACCTGTTGGACCCAAGGGTGACACCGGCGCAGTAGGTCCCAAGGGCGATCATGGCCTCAACGGAAAAGATGGCCTCGACGGCAAGGCCGGAGTCGCTGGACCGGTCGGACCCAAGGGCGACACCGGTGCAGTAGGCCCCAAGGGCGATCATGGCCTCAACGGAAAAGATGGCCTCGATGGCAAGGCCGGAGTCGACGGCAAGGTTGGACCTGTTGGACCCAAGGGCGACACTGGCGCGGTCGGCCCCAAGGGCGATCATGGACTAGCCGGTAAAGATGGCCTCGACGGCAAGGCCGGAGTTGCAGGACCTGTTGGACCCAAGGGCGACCATGGCCCCGCTGGACCTGTGGGACCAGCTGGCAAAGACGGTACCCCAGGCAAAGATGGCCTCGACGGTAAAGCTGGTGTCGATGGCAAGAATGGTCTCGACGGTAAGGCTGGAATCGCTGGACCTGTAGGACCCAAGGGCGACACCGGCGCGGTCGGCCCCAAGGGCGATCATGGACTAGCCGGTAAAGATGGCCTCGACGGCAAGGCCGGAGTCGCTGGACCTGTTGGACCCAAGGGCGACCATGGCCCCGCTGGACCTGTGGGACCAGCTGGCAAAGACGGTACCCCAGGCAAAAATGGCCTCGACGGTAAAGCTGGTGTCGATGGCAAGAATGGCCTCGACGGCAAGGCCGGAGTCGCTGGACCGGTCGGACCCAAGGGCGACCATGGCCCCGCTGGACCTGTGGGACCAGCTGGCAAAGACGGGACCCCAGGCAAAAATGGCCTCGACGGTAAGGCTGGTGTCGATGGCAAGAATGGTCTCGACGGTAAGGCTGGAATCGCTGGACCTGTCGGACCCAAGGGCGACACCGGCGCAGTCGGCCTCAAGGGCGACCACGGTCCTGCTGGACCTGTGGGACCAGTCGGCGCTCCTGGCAAGAACGGCCTCGACGGTAAGGCCGGTGTCGATGGCAAAAATGGCCTCGACGGTAAGGCTGGAGTCGCTGGACCTGTCGGACCGGCGGGCAAAGACGGGACCCCAGGCAAGAACGGCCTCGATGGCAAGGCCGGAGTCGACGGCAAGGTTGGACCTGTCGGACCGGCGGGCAAAGACGGGACCCCAGGCAAGAACGGCCTCGACGGTAAGGCCGGAGTTGCTGGACCGGCGGGCAAAGACGGTTCACCAGGCAAGAACGGCCTCGACGGTAAGGCCGGAGTTGCTGGACCAGCGGGCAAAGACGGCTCACCAGGCAAGAACGGCCTCGACGGTAAGGCCGGAGTTGCTGGACCAGCGGGCAAAGATGGCGCTCCTGGCAAGAACGGCCTCGACGGCAAGGCCGGAGTTGCTGGACCGGCGGGCAAAGATGGCGCTCCTGGCAAGAACGGCCTCGACGG
>CAIYJE010000008.1 GCA_903926465.1 uncultured Planctomycetales bacterium | reverse complement strand
CCCCCCCCCCCCCCCCCCCCCCCCCCCCCCCCCCCAAACGCGATTACAACTTGGGAGACACGAATCTGGAGAAGCAGTCCTCCTAGGTCCAGGTCCATCTCACCCCGACCCTACCGAGGGTCTTACGCAGATCAAGGATCTCCCCCACAACATAAGTGTTGAGCAAAATCCAGTCATAGCAATTAGAGAAAGGGAGCTTGGATTGGATAAGGCGGAAATCCGAGTCGACCACCTGGAATTGGGTGTGGTTCTGGCTCTTCGTCTTCGACAGAGCGGCCCCGCTTGGGTTTGGGTGTCCCGTTAAACCCAAAACCCAAGAAACACTGGGGGTCACCTTCTGAATTCGGCTGAATACTTACGAAAACTCACCCTTCAGGCCATCACGAAACGAGACCTCAGCCCTTAAAGTCGATTTCAAAACCTGGGAAAGGCACCGTGCAGACTCGGATCCTGTTCTGATTTTAAAACGGCTTCTTGAAGCCAAAACTTATCTTGGACGCACCAAATTCGAACGCGTGCTTATGAATTGATATAACTTATTTTACAGTGGCCACCACAGGCTTGATCGGCACCTGAAGTTCCCAAAGCTTGCGGTTCCCGGGGGTCATCGGTCCGTGGTAGCCCAGTCGTCGGGGTGGACCGGCCTCCTTCCATTCAGAGGCATGAGCCTTGAGCCAGTCGTCGAGTACGGTCATGGCATCGGACATGCGTGCCTCATTCAGGGGCCCCTGGATCCCCAAACAAAGCGCGGTTTCGGCCGGGCGATCAATCACCTCAATCTGGGCCCCATCCGGGCCAGGTTTACCCATGGATGGATTCCGGTACAGGAACTCCATCGAAACTTCTCCACGCACCTTGGGCTGCCCCATCATCTCTCGTGGATAGGTATTGATCACGGGAGCCGTCATGGCAATCTCATTCCGCTCGATGTGACGAAACAACGACCAGAACAGGAAATCGGAGGACGAAATGGACATCTTTTCACCGCGAGCCCGCGCACTTCGGTAGGCCGGGTAAGTCTTGACCTCAATCTGGCCTGGGAGCGTGGCCGCTGGGAATCCCACCGGCAGTGGGCTATCACCGTCGGCCGCCTTGGGCTCCACCCCGGCAATCTGGAACCGAGTCAACGGCTTCACCAAATCCTCCTGGGCTACACCCCTTCCAACACTCACCACGCCAAGCAAGGCCGCACTTACAGAAAACCAGGTTGCCAAGGAATTGAACATCAAGATGACCTCAGGTTCAAGGAAACCGTGGTGGCAGGTCGTTTGGGAATTATCTAGTGTTGTCGTAGGCAGGCTGGGCCGTTCGTCAACCAGACCCTCCAAAACAACCGGCCCCACGCCCGGAAAACCAGTACGATTACCCGCGCGAACATTGCAGACGCGGAACGCCCCCAAGATTAGATCAAAAGCAACGTACAACCCATCGTGCCGCGCGAGATCAGCACACCTGTGCCAATTTTACCGCTTCGGACGTTTTTACCAGGCGGCACATGCAATCGTTATCTTGACCGGCAAGCATCCTGCTTATAGGGTTGGATAGCTAAACCTTGTGAGTGAACCTCGTAGCCTTGATGGCTAAGCACCGAATTGCACCCAGATCGGCCAGGCCAGGCGAACCTGGGCTTTCATAAATATCGCCACCAGAATTCATGTTAACACCAAGTCGTATCACTCTGATCGTAGGAATTGTCTGCTGGGCCGCCGCGGTAGTTCACTCCATCGTTGGCTTCACCCCGCTGTATCAGGCCATTCAAGACCAGGCCCTGGCCGCCAACGAGGTCGATGGCGGCGGTTCGATATACTGGGAGATGTGGGGACACGTCTTCTGGATTGGCTTCGGGATGCTGATGAGTGCCATCGGTGGACTTGCCATCGGCTGGTCAATCGCTCGACGGAAAACCGAATCTCGTTCGCGATCTGGCAAGATCCGCAATATCCTGACGGAAAGTGGCCGGGTCAGACCGGGCGCGGCAGAGCATGCAGGCTTTGGCAGGTGGAAGAAGAAATCCCAGGCCTGAAATCCAAGCCCAGATCCGCACTGGGCTTGGAAGGGCTGCGGGTCTTGGAATGCGTGTACCGTTGACGTTCAGCGGTAGATAAACATGGCCGTGGCCCGGCCTGGCGTGTCGCATTTCAAACGAACCCAGTGCGCCGAGTACCCCTGGGGAAATTCGTGATGCGCGTAAACGCCGGGGAACACCTGGATGGACGCATAGGTTTTCCAGGTGCCGGTTCCCAAGAAGTCTACTTCAATGGTGAAGCTGGCCACATCCTTGCCGTCATGCGTCAGGTGCAAAACTTTTTGATCGAACCCGGTCATCAGGAACGGGTCCGAGACCGATTTTTCATCCACCAGGTCATCCCACCAAACCGCCCCCCAGCCCTGGGGCTTGCCGCACAACCCGAGCTTTTCGGGGTTCAACCACCAGAAATTGGGTTGAGACAATCCGAGCGCACCATCCTCGGGCTGCCCTGCCAGTACCAGCAATCCGCGCCAGAAGGTGAGGTCGGGCCTGGACCGGGAATGGCGGGCAATGGGAGACACCGTCCAGGTTTCCGCGGCGGGGCCAGTCCCGGCGAGATCAAAAAACAAGCCTGCGGAATCCAGCAAAACCTGCCCCTGATGAATCGGCCGAACCGTCATCGACTCAAAGCTCGTCCCGCGATTCGGGCCGGTGCCGCCTCTGGGCAACCGGTACCGCCACCAGATCCCCTGGTCCAGCACCTCCAGCAGCGTTGAGGCCTTGTCTCGACCCACCGCGTAAAGCGGAACCTCGCTTGGAGTTCCCGGCTCAACGGGGGCATTCACATCCAGGAACGCGTTTTCTCGAACGACCGACCAGGCCGAACCGTCCCACTGAAGCAGTCGACCCGTGGATCGGGTGGCAACCTGGTCTTTTCCGTGAACGGAATCGACCGTCACAATCAATCGCTTCTGCGCGGTGCAAGCGGCAGTCACGTTCAAACCGGCCCCTGGGGGCAGTTTCAGAACGTCCGTGAGTTCGGCCAATTTTCGGGTTTCCAGGCTCCCAACATGGGTCTCAAACAAAGATCCAGAGGCGGTCAGGTGGTACACCCAGGTGGAAGGCTGGGTCAGATGCCGTGCGGTGGCGGCCAGCGGTTGGTCTTTGAGCCCATCAATCACCCGGACCGCGCCTCGGGCATCGATCACATAAGGGCCAATGAACGCCTGGGCAGACTCTGGATGAACCCAGCGATTGCCATGACGACCCGGTTCCGGAAGTGAGGCGGGGTTTTTACTAAGCTGAAGCTGGGGGTTAATCTCAAACAGGCCCCGCCCCTCGGGCCCAGACTCGGAATAGCCAACCGCCCAAAGTCTGTCGGCCCAGGTAACCAGGGCACTAATCCCCTGCTCGGCCACCGGTGCCGGTAAAACAGCAGGCAAGGCAAGTTCTGGAAACAGACCGTCTACCTGAAGTGGAAGGGAGGGCCGAGAGCCGCCGGCAGACGCTGTGAGTTCTGGCCGGCCGGTCGATTGTGGATCTTGAAGCCAGGTGGCCCCCAGTGCGCACCCAACCCTCAAGAGACCGAGCACGCCCGACAGACCCACCCACCGTGGCAGCTTCGCCTTCATGATCCTGGCATCCTTGGTAGTCGAACAAACGCGGTGCGTGATTCGAGATGGCGGCGTGGCAATCCGAATGACGAGATCCTCCCTGAGTCGCCGCGACGCCCCGGAATCGTAATGGGTCGATCTCCAGGTTTCCAGGGGGGCGCAGCGGTAGTTCGACCCAATTCCTGGCAAGGGAAGCCAAGGCACCGGGCTGGTTGGCCCTTTTCTGAATGCGGAATGGCCTCAGGACTGGATGCCGGCCACGGGAGCCAGGGTGGCGGCCGGTTCCCTGTAGAGTTGGCGTTCGCCGATATAAGCCTCGACCCCGCGTGGAACCAGGTAACGGATTGTGCGGCCCTCGGCCGTGCGCTGACGCAAATCGGTGGAAGAGACCCCGATCAGGGGCGACTCCACAAAACAAAGTGGCCGAGCGGCTGGTCCCAGGTCTGGCACGCCCCGCGTTCGCAGGGGATCAACGCCCGGACGCCGCACCACCACAATGGTGGCCAGCTCCGCAATCCGCTCGGGAAACCGCCACTTGTGAAGGTCGTCCAGGCTATCGGCCCCAATCAAGAAGAAGAGCTGGTCGTCGGGCCGCTCTTGGGAAAGCCGTTCCAGGGTCTGGTAACTGTAGTGCGGCCCTTGCGCGGGGTTGGCTTCGATTTCGGAAACCTCGAAATGTGGATTCCCGGCAACTGCAATTCGCGCCATCTCCAGCCTGTGGGCCACGGGGGTCCGCTGGCCCTGTTTATGGGGTGGGGTTGCCGTCACCACAAACCAGACCACATCCAAGGCACAGGCTTCGCGGCAAGATTCCGCCAGAATCAGGTGCCCAACGTGGATCGGATCAAAACTGCCACCATACAGGCCCAGTCTCATCTGTTACCGCGCTCCCCAGAACCGGGTCGGCACACCGTCCAAGACACACTCAGGCGTGCTGCCGGAATGCCGTCTCAACCCCAAGGAGATCCCCTCCATCCAGAGACTCCACTCTCTGCTAACATACTGTCCCACGCCGGTTGCCGGAACCCAGGTCAGCATTGAGATTTCACTCACCGTCCCAAGTTCATCTTCGATTCGTGTGAACAAACGTCTAGAATGAGCTACCAGGAGTGCCGTTCGAGGGTCGGGCGGCTGCCAGCCTGCGGAACCGTGAGGTCTGAGCCGATGAGCGGGCAAGGTCGGCGCGGAAAATCTGGCGTGCTCTTCGACCTGGGACCCATCGATGGGGGTCAGTTTGCCGGCGTGGTTTTGAACCGCCCGCTCGATCAGGTTCTGACCTACCGGATACCGGCCCAGCTTGTGGGCAAGATCTCACCCGGCCAGCGGGTTCGGGTGCCTTTGGGCCGGGGCAACCAGAGTACCGTGGCCTACTGCGTTTCGCTGGAGGATGGACCGCCTGAGGGGTTCGATCCGGCCCGGATCAAGGACATTCTGGAGCCAATCGACGCCGCGCCCCTGATCGACGGGCCGATTCTCGAACTGACGCGCTGGATTGCACGCTACTACCTGTGCTCATGGGGGCAGGCGTTAGATGCAGTGGTTCCGGCCGGGGTGAAGAAGGCCGCCGGCACCGCGCTCCGAACTTTCCTGATTGTGCCGGAAGAGGTGCGCAATGCCAGCCTACTACCCGACCTGCCGCCCAAGCAGGCTGAGGTTCTGAGAACCTTGTTAAGGGCCACGGAACCGCTGACCCTGAACGATGTGTGCCGGCTGGCTCATTGCGGACCCGGTCCAGTGGCCTCCCTCAGGCAATCTGGGCTGATTCACACGGTCAAACAACGGATGCCACGCGCGGCACCCGGCGAATCGCTGTTTGCCGACGAGTTCACGGTGGGCGGAAGTCGGCCTAAACTCACACCCGAACAAGTTGAGGCCCTGCAGGGGATGGCGCCGGCACTCGACGCGGAAGGGCCCGCCTTTCAGCCGTTCCTGCTCCATGGCGTGACCGGCAGCGGCAAGACCGAGGTCTATCTGAGCGCCATCGAGCGTGTGGTTGCGCGTGGTCGAGAGGCGATTGTGCTGGTGCCCGAGATCAGCCTGACACCCCAGACCATTCGCCGCTTCCGCAGGCGGTTCGACCGCGTGGCCGTGCTTCACAGCCACCTTAGCGATTCGGAACGGCACCGACACTGGCAGGCGATTGCGGCCGGCGAGATTGAGGTTGTGGTGGGGGCCAGGTCGGCCGTGTTTGCCCCGGCACGCCGGCTGGGCCTGATTGTGATTGATGAAGAGCACGAAGGCACGTTCAAGCAGGAAACGGTCCCCCGCTACCATGCGCGTGACGTGGCCGTGAAACGGGCTCAGCAACTGGGAATTCCGGTCATCCTGGGCTCGGCAACCCCGTCCTTGGAAACCTGGCGGAACGCGGCAGCCGGTCGCTACACCCGGATCAGCCTGGAGAGCCGGGTGGGTGGCCGGCCCATGCCGCACGTGGAACTGATTGACCTCAGACACGAAAAGCCAGTGCCAGGTCAACCCTCGCTCGGCCTTAGCGGTCCCCTGGTCAGAGCCATGGAAAAAGCACTTGCCGACGGCGGCCAGGTCATGCTGTTGCTCAACCGCCGCGGCTTTCACACCTTCATCATTTGCCCGAGTTGCGGTGCCACCCTCAAGTGCACCGCCTGCGATGTGGCTCTGACCTTCCACAAGGCCCGCAATCAGGCGGTTTGCCACACCTGCGATGCCGAATTTCGTCCCCCAGACGCCTGTGCGGCCTGCGGCAACAGCCGGCTCCATTACGGGGGAATTGGCACCGAACGGCTGGAACGCGAGGTCAAAAGCGCGTTCCCAGACCGGATCATCCGGCGCATGGATTCCGACACGATGCGGGCCCCTGGAAGCCATGAGAAAGTGCTTGCGGCGTTCAAGGCCGGCCAGGTCGAAATTCTGCTGGGCACCCAAATGATCGCCAAGGGGCTTGATTTCCCCGATGTCACCCTGGTGGGCGTGATCAACGCCGATACGGCGCTCCACTTGCCAGATTTCAGGGCCTCGGAACGGACCTTTCAACTGGTGGCCCAGGTGGCCGGCCGCACGGGGCGGGGAAATCGACCAGGTCGGGTGCTGGTGCAGACCTTCTGCCCAGAAGACCCGGCTATCCGGCACGCCGCCCACCATGACTATCTGTCATTCGTGAACGAAGAATTACCGAGGCGAGAAGCCTGCGCCCTGCCGCCGTTCGGTCGCGTGGCCCGGCTGATCGTGCGTGGGCCTGAACCAGAAGCCGCTCGCAACTACCTGAACCTGGTGGCCGATGCGCTCCGCAAGGAAGCCTCTCCCGAGGTCCGACTGATGGGGCCGGCCGAGGCCCCGATCGCCAAGATCCGCGACCTGCACCGCTTCCACCTCCAAATCCGCGCATCTTCGCCAGCCCCCCTCCATGACGCCATTCGGGCTGTTTTGCCTCAGTTCCCAGTTCCTGGAGAACTGGAACTCGCCATTGATATCGATCCCATCAGTGTGTTGTGAGCTCAGGGGCCTGGCGGGCATAATTTGTTCCAAGAGGCCAATCAATCGGTTCCAAGCCCCAGGAAAGTTCAAGATTCTCCCAAGAAATCACAGGTTTTCGAGATCAATGGCTGTCGGCCCCAGACGTACTAATCTCCAAGGTATTCCCGAAAAAGACGGAACTTGGAGTAGACAGTATTCAGTTGATCCTCTATCTTCCCGCCCGTTGATGGCTACCTGAGACCGTCCTTTACCGGACGCCTTGGGTGGGGGCGGTATGAAATTGGGATGCGGCATCGCCCAGGCAGAAGCGATTTGTTCGAGATCATGACTGACAGCCTGTGAGTCTGGTCTCATGAAACGTTGCCCGGCCTGGATGGTTGCGATCTCGGTTTCAAAGACCTCGGGCGAAACCCAGGACCCTCTGGGGGTCTGGCCCGGACCATCAATCGTGAAATATTTTCTCGAGGCCAATAACGTCAGGTCGGTCGTCCAGGTGGTCTGGATTGCTTGCCTGGCCAACCGCCCCCGGTCGGAACACCCCATGCAGGGGTGACTCCTCTGGAGCCAGGTTCGGCTCCCGTCTCCGGAGAGCGACTCTCGTGATTCAGGAGGATGATCGATGTTGAATTCAGGTAGATGGGCCGTACTGCGGTCGACCGTTGCCAGCCTGGGCGTTTGTGCCCTCATGGCCCACAGCGCTGGTGCTAGCACCATTGACACCACGTCGACGACGGACGCAACCACAACGGCTGCGACCACGGCGCCAATTTCGGTTCCGAGCTCGATGAACTATGCGACCTCCGGTTCGATCGGCCTGACCGGCATCACGGGTCCCAATGTGATCAGCTTCATTCCTGAAGTGTCGGGCGCGTTCACCACGCCTTCCGCCTTCAGCCTGGGCAGCTTTGTCGTTGGCTACTTGCCATCGGGCATCAGCACCACCTACAACCAGACACCGTTCTCGCTGACGTACACCACCCTGAACGTTGACGGAACCAGCCCCACCCCGAACGAGTCTCCGATCACCATCACTGGATTCCTGAACGGCACCATCGCCGGTTCCAGCCAGTCCGGCGTGGTGGCGACCTTCGATCCGATCAAGTACAGCTCGTTCCTGACCGGCTCGTTCATCAACAATCTGAGTGTTCTTGACCCTCAGGTTTCACTGGTTCCTTCGACCACCAATGGCGGTCGCACCACCGCTCAGGCCCACCTCACCACCAGCCCTGGCCCCCCAATTCCTGAGCCAACCACCATTGCTTTGTTCGCTACGGCAATCGTTGGTTTTGGCCTCAAGAAGCGGTTCGGCCGTGGCTCCAAGCTCGCCTGAACTGGCTGAGTTTGCCAACCTGGCCTGACCAAAGTTCACGACCCGCGTCGATCCATCCAGGGATCGAAGCGGGTTTTTTTGCGCCCAGCGTTCCTTGAGATTTCGAGTCTTAAACCCTCAACTCTTGCCACCTTGTGGGTGAAGTTCGGATGATAGTTGTATGGCAATGGAACTCGGGAACCTGGGAGTGTTTGGAAAGGATCGGTCTCGATGAGCAGCCCGAGCCCGATCGAACTCATGGCTCGAGCACGCGCCGGTCAGCAAGAGGCCCTGGGGGAACTGTGCGCGCTCTACCGAAATTACCTGCGATTGGTGGTTCGCACCGGGCTCGGACCGCGACTGCGTGAACGTGTTGAGCTTTCGGACGTGGTTCAGGAAGCCCTGGTGGAGGTGGTCAGGCAGTTTCCCCAGTTCACTGGCCAAAACGAAGCCGCCCTGGTGGGCTGGCTCCGCAAACTGGTGGGGCAAAAGCTGGCCGATCTGGGGCGTTACCACAACCGTGCCAAACGAGCTGGCGCCACCGGCGCGGTTCCGCTGGATGGCCCGTTTGACCTTGCCGCCCATCGAGATTCCGAAGGGGGTGGCCGGCTGCTGGATGTGCTGGCCCTTTCACAAACCAGCCCCAGCGAAGACGCCAGCCGACGAGAATTGACGGTTCTCTTGGCAGACGCCATTGCCGATCTACCCGAGACCGAGGCGGAAGTGCTCTGGCTCTACCATGCCGACAACCTCTCGTTTGAGGCCATCGGTCAGCAACTTGGTGTCAGTCGCAAGGTCGTGCGTGGCCTCTGGGCCCGTGGCCTCAAGTCGCTCAAGAAAAGGATCGATCGCGTATGAACGTTGGCGAATCGGTCACCGTTGTGATCTATGCACGAGACCGATGGAACTCAACCGGAGTCTCTCTGGAGGCTGGGGCAGAGTACCACTTTGAGTCCAGCGGCATCTGGTTTGATTCTCGGTATCGGGCCACGGCCGATGGGTATTCCACCCCCACCTGGTTTCATGGCGTGAATGAGCGTTTCCTGAATTTGCCAGGTGCAAACTGGTGTTCACTGATCGGCTCTTTGGATAAACGCCGAGCCAATTTTTTCTTGATCGGTCGGCATTGCAACCTGACGCCCACGGTGTCTGGCGAACTACTTTGTTTTGCCAACGATGCCCCCTGGCTGCGCTGGAACAATCGGGGGGAAGTGGATATCCGGATTACCCGGAGATCATAAGATCAGGCCCTGTTCCCAGTGTTTGACGCTAATTTTGATTGGTAGCCACGATCTTCCTGGCGAAGGGGAAAGCCATGAGCTTGCCCGGTGCCGATTCCAATCCGACTGAACACGAAGAATGCCTGGGTGAAGCGATCGAGGCTTACCTCACGCTTGCGGAAGCGGGCGAAGCGCCCGACCCCGAAGAGTTTGCGGCCCGCTATCCAGATCTGGAAATGGAACTGCGGGAAGCGTTTGAAGGGCTGGCCTTGGTTCGCGGACTGGTGGGAGACAGCCGGGGCGAGTCCGGTTCACTCCGAGCCGGCCGCCGCGTGGCCGGCTACCGCATTGTCCGCGAACTCGGACGCGGCGGCATGGGTATTGTTTACGAGGCGGTCCACGTCGATCTAGATCGACCGGTAGCCCTCAAAGTGCTGGGATATGCGGCTGCTCCCGATTCCAATAGCCGCCGGCGGTTTCTGAACGAGGCAAAAACCGCGGCCGGCCTGCATCACACCTATATCGTACCAGTCTTTGACGTAGGTCAGGTTGGCAGCCTCTGCTATTACGCCATGCAACGGATTGAGGGCTCGGGGCTGGACCGGGTTATCAAGCTTCTGAAACAAACCAGAAGCGGTCCCAGTGGAGCCGACCCCTCGGACTCACGGCCCACCCCCAGAGCCACCCCTGGTGCTCCCCTCACCGAACCGTTGACACAGGGGCCGGACCAATCCCGTGCGGCCATGGATCGCCGATCCTTGACCGACGCCACCGCCTCCTGGGTTCAGAGTTCCAGCCGTACCAGTCGTCTTGGCATTCGGATTCCGCCCGATGACGATCTGACAACGCCATACACCCCTCCCACGGGCTCAAGCTACTATCGTTGGGTGGCCCAGGCCGGTAAGCAGGCGGCCGAGGGGTTAGCCTACGCCCATCGCCGGGGGGTGATTCACCGCGACATCAAACCGTCCAACTTGCTGGTGGATGAACGCGGAAACACCTGGATTGCAGACTTCGGACTGGCCAGCCGCGCCACCGATCCGGGCCAGTCTCACACACATGCCACGGGGCCGGTCGGTACCCCCCGGTACATGAGCCCAGAACAGGCGGCCGCGCAGCCGGTTGACCCCCGAACCGACGTTTACAGCCTGGGGGCCACGCTCTACGAGATGCTGAC
Source organism: uncultured Planctomycetales bacterium (assembly GCA_903926465.1). GTDB lineage: Bacteria > Planctomycetota > Planctomycetia > Isosphaerales > Isosphaeraceae > CAIYJE01. The sequence goes on along the minus strand of CAIYJE010000008.1, from coordinate 38,705 downwards.
CCTGCGGCCCGCGTTTGACGGTGCCACCAGCGCGGAAGTGATTGAGCAAATCCGGACCAAGGATCCGCTTCCCCCACGCAAAATTACGCCCCGGACGCCACGCGATCTGGAAACGATCATCCTGAAGGCGATGTCCAAGCGACCCGTGGATCGGTACGAATCGTCTGAGGCACTGGCCGAGGACCTGACCCGGTACCTGGCTTCCGAACCGGTGAGAGCCCGTCGCATCGGTCCTGTTGGCCGGTTGATCCGGTTCGCCCGCCGCCATCCCTTCTCGTCAAGCATCTCTGCAACAGCCGCCGCTATTGTGCTGACCGTGGCCACCTGGGCCTACCTGCGGGTGCTGAATGAGCGAAACACGGCCGTGGCTGCGCAAGAGCAGACCGCAACGGCCATGAAACAAGTCCGGGCCGCCATCCAACACTCAGAAGCTGCCCGCGCCCAGCAACTCTGGCGAGAATCGACCGTCATCCGCCTGTCGGCATTGCCCGAACGACGAAATCAAGGGCTGAACCGGCTCAAAGAGTCGGCCTCTCTCACGGCCGACTTGGATCTCCAGGCCCGACTCCGCGAAGAAGCCGTGGCGTTCCTGGCCCTCCGCGACGTGGAACCCCGGACCGCCGTGGAAACCGGACCCACCTGGGGCACCGTCTTCACGCCCGCCGCCAACCCGCCGACCCTGGCGTCCCTGGCTGAGAATGCCGAAAGCATTGCCCTGCATGGCCTGGCCGATGGTGAGCTAAGCCAGCGCATCGATCTTCCTTGGTTCCCCTCCGGTGCTCCAGGCCGACCAAATGCACCATCCCGACCACCGGGCCGGGGCGGCGGCCAGCGGCTGGGGACCGGTATCGCCGTATCTGGATCGTTCCTGGCCACCATCTGGCCAAATGGCCAGGGAGTGCGCAGAATCGAGCCCCGCACCGGAACCATTCATGACGAAATCGCCCTGCCAGACCGGCAAATCGAGGCGATCCAGGCCACGCCCGATGGCCGCCGCCTGATCACTCTGGAACGGCAGGCAAGACCGGGGCCCACCGGGCCTGGCCGCGCACCAGGGCCGGGGGGACGACCATTTCTCTCACTCAGGGCGGTGCTCTGGGACTTTTCGAACCCAAGCCAACCGCTGGCCACCCTGGCGGAACCGCCAACGTCGGAATCCACCGTTCAGCCGGCCCGGTTCCCGGATATCCCGCTGCTGGCAATTGGACCCGATAGCCAGACCATTGCGCAGAGCTGGCTCCAGTTCCAGGCCCCCGAGGCGGGCAGCACCGTCACACTGTTCGATGCCGAGACCGGCTTGAAATCGAGCGCCATTGAGGGAATTCCAGGAAACATCACCGCCCTGACCCTGGGCCCCAATCAGTTGCTGGCCGCAGCCCTTGGTGATGGCAGTATCCGGATCTGGGAAGGGTCCACGCATGCATCTCTGCCAGGCCTTTACCACCACCAGTCCACGGTTCGAACCCTGACCTTCAGTCCCGATGGAAGCCTGCTCGCCCTGGCCGGCGGTTCCACCGGTATTGAGGTGTGGGACGTAGCCACCAACACCCTGGTGGCCGCGCTCCAGGCCCCTGCCGCCGTACTCGACCTCAAATTCAGCCCAGACGGCACCACGCTGGCCGCAACCACCAACACCGTGACCGCACGCTGGCAGATCATCGAACCGGTGGGCCGCTCCACGCTGTCTGGGTTTGACAACCGGATCAATTCCGTGGCCTTTGGCCCAGAAGGTGCGCTATCGGTTGGAGATTGGAACGGGCAGACCCGGCTCTGGTCGCCTTCCAAAGGCCCCAGCATGGGACGGACCCTGACTGGACCACGTGGCCCCGGTTTCTTGGTTTACGACAAGCAAGGAAAGCTGCTCTCAATCGGCATGGAAGGACTCGACCTCCGTCCCTTTGAACTGCTTGCCAATAACAACTTCTTACGCTTCAGCGACGCAGTACCGGCGGCTTCCAGCCGAGACCTGGAACTTCCGTCGCCCCCCAACATTGCGTCCATGCTCCAAACCCCGACGCTGGTTGGTGGCTCGGCCATCATTGTGCAGGGAACCATGCTGGAGGCCTTCCGGCGGACCCAGATGCGCCGGCCTCCTTCCTGGATTACCTATTCCCAGGGCGATTCCGGCAATCGGCTGGCAATCTCTCAGGGAGGAGAGGTGGTCCTGTGGAATTCCAACCAACCCAACAGGCTCCAGCGCGTTCAAATTCCTGAGTTCGAACGAGTTCGGCCTGGTGGTTCGCGCAGAGGCCGAGAACGGGGTGAGGGCCCCGGGCCCAGGGGGCCGGTGGGTTGGCAGGCACTGGCACTTGATCCACAGGGGTCCGCACTCTACCTGCTGGACTTTGAAGGCACTTTGCATGCCTGGAGTCTGACCGAAACCGCCAGCGGACTGGTTGTGGCCACGCGTCAGGCATGGTCGGCCACGAGCGGAAATTACACCAGCCTGGCACTGAGCCGCGATGGGCACTGGCTGGCCTGTGGAATGGCGGACGGTACGGTGAAAGTGCTCAGCCCCACCACCGGAATCGCCCGCTTTTCCATCAAGGGAACCGAGGGTGAAGCCAGGGGCAGGATCACGGCCCTGGCCTTTGCCCCCAACAGCAACACCCTGGCGGTGGGCGACCAGCGGGGCACACTCGATCTCTGGTCTCTGCCGCTCGCTCCCAATCTGTCGGGTCAAGAACAGCCAACCCGGTTACTCAAATTCCCGCCCCACGTTGGCTCGGTGGGCCCCATTGCCTTCGACCGCGAAGGGCGATACCTCGCCAGCGCCGGCGACGACAAGATTGTCCAGATCTGGGAACTTGATCAGATTGAGCACCACCTGGAAAACTTGCGACTGGGTTGGACCACGCCGATCAGCCAGCGTTTGTGGCCCAAGCCGTGAATTCTGAAGTTGCGCTTTCTCCGATTTTGCTGGAGAACACGCCTGAATTATGAGCCCGTCGCGTAAACCTGGGCTGCTTCTCCGAATCCGAGCCCAAAGCGCCAGCCAGTGGATCGCTTACGGCTTCGCTTTGTTCGGGCCGAAACCCCTGATAAACGCGCAAGGAAGCAAAATCCCTCGCTCATGCAACCGGCGGTGAGGAGTGCAGCGTCCGCGGCTTTTTTGGGGAGGCTTTCACCCCCACACCGCAACTTCAAAAGCTGTGAACCAGCCCACCGGCCAACTCCCAGAAAAAACAGGACAGGCTCCCAGTAAACTGGAAGTCTGTCCTGATGAAATTTTAGGCGATTGCCATGAACAGATTTCAAAACCCTTGATAAAGGCAGTTCTGAAACCGGCTCTCAAACCTTGAGGGATCAACCTCAGAGCAGGCTCTCGATCAGCAATTTGAGCTTGCGCACTTCCAGCTCCACGTCAAAATCATTTTCAGGCCGATCAAAGATGGCCACTGTCAGGCTCCGGTTGTAGCCCACGCGTTCCAGCATGTTCACAATCCGGCCGTACTCAATTTGCCCCTGACCCACGCGCACCTGGAGTTCGCCCGGCTTCTTGCCGGAATCTCGCAGGTGGACGTTCTTGGCGTACGGGAACAGTTCGTCATAGTCTTCGCTCTGGTGCGGGCCGTTCAGAATATGGCCAGGGTCTAGAACCAGGCCCAGGCCGGGCACGGCATCACAAAGCCGCTTGGCATCCTGCGGAATGGCGGTAATTGCATCACGGTGCGTGGGAACGGCCACAACCAACCCCTCCCGCCGTGCAATGTCCACAAGTCCTTTCAGCCGCTGGACCTCGGCATCGAACGATGTTCCCCGCGCAGCGGCTGGAACACTCAGAACGGCCACGGTTAGCCCACGAGCGAATCGGCACATCGCGGAAAACCGTTTCCGCAAAGTCTCGGAATCCACTGGACCAAAATCGAGGTCCAGAGAAGACACGGTCAGGCTTGGTCCGGCCCGCAACTGGAGCAGCGCGGCTTCTGGATTATCTGTGACTTCCGAAGGCCGCAAGTGCGGGCCTTGTTCGTGAATGGCCAGTTCAATCTTGTTGAATTCAAATTCGATCATGCGTCGCAGGACCGCATCAAGCGGCAAACCTGCGAAGCAAAGCGTGCTGCAGGCGACAAACACCGGCCCCTCCTGGCCCACCCTCGGGCAACCAACCTGACACTTCGTGTTGTTTTCTCCGTGAAAGTTCGATTTTACCGAACTCGTCGTTCGGGAGGTAGGTCAGAGTCTGCAGCCTGGCCGGTTCGAATCAAGTCGGAACTCTCGCCGCTGGCCAGGCGCTGGGTTGCGGTCCGCACCCGATGCGACCCGAGAAGCCGGGCAAAATCGGCATAGCGTCTTGCTCTGAACGCCTGCAACGCCTCGAGCAATACACGCTGAGTACGCCGACTGGGCTCGGAAGGCCCTTGCCCTTCCACCGTCACATCGTCGATCCAGAGCGTGCTCGGGGTGGAGCCCAGCCACTCATAGCGAAGCCTGAGCGTATCCAGCCCCTCAGGAGGAAGCCCGGAAATTCGGACCAGACGCTCGCTCCAGTCGGTGGTTACCGGAACCTCCGCAAGCCTGGAATTCAGGACGCCCGCAGCCTCGCTTTCAACCCACACCCGCACCATTCCCTCGCGGTCGGCCTTGAACCAGCTATGGATGATGAGCGCGGCCCCGCCGGGTGGCAGAAACGGCTCGCTAACCACCAAAGCGGGGGCAACCCGGGCATTGAGACGCAACGCACCGCTGCCGGTGTGGACCCGATCTCGGTCCAACCCCACGACGTTGAGCGGGTCACCAAAGGCCATCCAGCCTGCTGGAGTGCGATGATCCCCTTCAATTGGTTCGGTGGAACCGTCTGAGGTCCGGATCTCAGCCAGCAGCGCCGTTGGCCGAACCCCCGGTTCCACCACTTCAAATCCAGGAGAAGGTGGTCCGATCAGACTATTGGGTTTATTCAAGCGACCCAGGCGAGCCACCAGTCGCTCTGCCTGCGCCTCAAGTTTTCCAAGTTCCGGCAGATGGGTTGGACCGGGCTCAATGGTGGCGTCCAGATCCGCAATTCGCAGGGCGGTGACCCCAAAGGGAGGCAACTGCAAAACCAGTTCCTGGGTGCCATCCTCGCCCTTGACCGGCTTCAACCGGGAACCACTGCCCAGATCATCTACCACGGCCCCTTTGGCGGTCCGCAGAAAACAGGTCTGACGCACTTCGTATGGGCTGTCATTGGCCAGCGAAATGTAGGTTTGGTTATTCGCCTTCCAAGACCGTAACGCGACTCCCGATGAGAGCCGAGGCACCGGTGGACCAGCATCCATCGAGGCCGGTAACGCCTGAAACAGCCGGGCAAACCGCGCCAGTCGTTCTTCCTGACCGGCCAGCGTTTCCACGGCAATCATGATCCAGCGCGGGTCGGTTCCCGCCACCGCATGGCCGAGCGGCTCGTCACCAAGGGTGGGCGGAGCCTGCAGGAGCAGCCGATCGGTACCAGCCGCCCTGGTTCCACAATCCAGCCAGACCCCCCGTCCCGTCACCCTAGCCACCGAATCATCCAGTTCCGGACTGGTTGCCACATCATGGGCAAGCGCGTCTGGGGTCAGGCTGCTTCCCCGGAACACCACCAGCGATGGAGTTTGGGACGGCCACCGCTTCAATTCCACTCCCACCTCTCGCCAGGCCGAGTCGGGTGTTAACCCGGCCCGCTCGGCACGACGTGCGGAAAGTCCGGCCGGCCCATCATCCACGCCTGGGGTCACCACCCCCAGCAGTAACCCCGGCGCCAGAGTTTCCACGCCACGAGCCCAGTCGGCATACACCTGCCCCAATTTGTCGGCACGCCAGTCCAGCCACACGGTCCGGGCCGCCGTCGTAACAAACTGAGCGCGGGTGCTGAATCGGCCGGGAGCGTCGGTCCCCTTGGCGGGTACCCGGCCAGCTTCCTGGGCGGGGAAGTTCTCACGCACGAATGCGGCATAAGTGAGGTCGTCGAGCCCGGTATCCGGGAGACCAAGGATCGTGGGGCCTGCCCCCATGCGAATAACCACGCCATGGAGCTTGGACTGATCAAGCCCGGGCCGAACCACGTCTTCAATCCGCTGGGCAACCGCCGCACGCACTTGCGGATGCAAAACCTGGTAAGCACGTCGATCAACGGCCCCATTTCCATTGATGCGTACCAGGTTTCGAGCCTGGGCCTCTGCCGAATCTGGCGCGGGTAAACCGGGTAGCGTGCCAGAAAGGTCAAGCGAGATCCAGCTACTCATGCCCTGAGCGGCCAGCAGACGGAGCATCAGGTGGAGCGCGTCTGGGGCTGTGGAGTCTTCTAAAAACTGGCCATCGAGCCGGCTCCTGGGCTGCCGGTCTGACAGATGATCGGGCAGCACCATCGCGGTCGCTCCGCATGAGCGGGCATAGGAGATCAGGTTCCTGGTTCTGACAATCATATCAACGGTTGAAGTTCCCTCGATCACACCCCCGAACCGCGTCAGAGCATGCGTGCCGGTAAGGTCCAGAGCCAGTCCCCGGCCACGTGTGGAAGCGGCTTTATCAGACTCGGTCAAGCTTACAGGCTCTGCAACCTCATCCAGTTCGATTGAACCAACCCGCACCTCGGAGCGCTCACCACGGTTACACAAAACCACCACCGGATGCTCAACATCAGGCCATACCAGCCAGCTTTGCACCACCGGCGACTTGGGATCCTCAACCGGTGAGCTACTCACCTGAGTATCAAGGAACACACGCCCAACAGCCCCTTCTGCTCCCGAAGGCGCCAGTAACGCCACGCCGAGGGCATCGGGATGCCCACCCGTCAGGGTCACCCGCAGTCTGTGGGGTTTGCCTGGCCGCTGCACCTTTAGTTCGCTGGCAACCCAGGCGAGTCCGGAAGGATTGACCGGCCCCAACACCGATAAGTCCTCTCGACCACTCCAATCTCTCAGCCGATCTCGAAACCCAGGCGCTGTCAGTGTGGAAACCGGCACGGGCCAGTCTCTCCGTCCAGGAGCCGTGATTGCCGAGCGGCCTGAAGCAAACGCATGGCTAGAATGGCCACGGCCCAGGTCAACCGCGTCACCGGGCAGGTCATCTGCGGGTAGTTTAACGGTAGAACTCTCACCTTTGACCGTGCTCGGTGGCACAACCAGGGTCACCCGGCGCGTGGCCACACCGTTAATGCCCGGTCGTTTCCGCTTGAGCCAGCGGGTGAGTCGAGTTCCCTCCTGAGCGCCAGCCTGGTCCCACGTGGCCTCAACTTCCAGCACATAGGTGCCGGCTTCTACCGGCATCGCCACATCAAACCGTCGCACCGGAGGCACCGCCGAATTGGTGGTTACCGCTTCGGCACCACCCGGGTAACGCCACACGGCATCGCCACCCCCCACCGGCTTCAGGTCGGCCCGGTACCGGAGCGTGATTGGCTCTGCCTCGGCCGACAAGATATTAAAACCAACCGTGACCGGAACCTGGGCGCCCGCAGAGACCAGCCCATTTCCCTCAGGCAGACGAACCTCAAGTTCATCCCAATCGAGCCGCTTCACACTGACCTGAATCGGAAATTGTGGTAAGGACCGCTGGGTCCCATCCACCAGACCACTCAAGGAAAACTGAGTCCGCTGGCCACCGGCGGTCACATAAAAATTGGCAGAAGGAGCAGACTCTACCCGAAGCCGCACTCCACCCGCGGTGGTACGACCCAGACTCCACACCGCCTGATTGGTAACACTCGGGCCGGGCTCAAACCCGGCATGAGCCGCGATCGATTTGCCATCCAGAACACGGCCATCCCCCATCTCGAAGAGGACCGCGTCCTGAACGCCCGCAGGCCCCTGCCCAGCTTCAGCGTCTGGTAACTGAGGCAAGCCATGAGGGCCCCACGTAATTTCCAGCGTGAGACGCACCGAATTCTCCCCTTTCTCAACCTTGCCGTTGTTACGGCCGGGAGAAAAGGAAGAAAACGCCAATGGCAAATGGAGACTCGCAAAAGCGAAAACCAGCGCCGCAGACCAGGAATTCCGAATCCTGCGCCGAGGATTGAGCATCAATCTCTTCGCCGATCATGCAGCCAGTCGAGCATTCCCGGTGCATCCGTGCATTCAGGAAGGCGACGATCGTGACTGTGTTCACTGAGTCTTGATTTAGTCACTTAATGCCTATCGGTCAAAGCCAAATCCTTTCCTGAAATAAAATTGGCAAAAGTCTCAAGTCTTTCATGAGAAATTTGAGGACCCAGGAAGCCCAGTAAATATAGGAAATCTAGCGAGTCTCTCAACTGAATCTGTTGGTTCTGATTGGATGAGGAACCAGCGCCCACCCTGCCAAACATTCGATAAATTCGCTCTAAACCAAATAACCGAACCAATTCCAACCGATAACAGGAGGTGACACACACGTTGTTCGCGGAAATTCGTTTGCCAAGTGGCCAGGGATGCGAGTCATGAAGGCTTTCCGCACAATTGCATGGGGACTTCGCCTGGTACCGCGGGATCGGGGTTGGTGCTGGCTGCTTCTGTGCATCGCGCTTTGTGGTCGAGCGGCAGGAGCAACCTGCCAGATCGCCGATCAACCTGCTCAGGAAACCACTGCTAAACCTGAGTCCGTACAGCCGGCCTATCCCCATAAAGATATTTCGGTGCGCAAGCTGGGTGAGGGTGTGCACTCTTACTGGCTCATCGAACCCATCGAGCCGATCCCAGCCCGAGCCCCGGTGATTGTGTTCCTGCACGGCTGGCTGTCGATCAATCCCGGCATCTACGGCGCCTGGCTAGAGCACCTGGCTCGGCGGGGGGCGATTGTGATTTATCCCCGCTACCAGACCGACATCACCACCCCGGTTGTGGACTTTCTACCCAATGCACGCCAGGCGATTGCCGATGCCTTGGACGTGCTTTCCACCGGTTCCAACCTGATTCGCCCAGACTTCGACCGGTTCGCACTCATCGGCCATTCCGCGGGCGGCAATCTGGCCGCCCAGCTTGCGGCCGTGCTTGTCTCCCCCTTGCCCACCCCACGCGCCGTGGTTTGCATGATGCCAGGCGAGGTGCTCCCCCAGAGTGAGCCGCGACTGGATCGGATACCAGGCCAGACCTTGCTCTTGGTGGTGGCAGGAGACCGCGACCGGATTGTGGGCGACCATCGGGCCCGGCAAATCTATCAAGAGGCGACCGCCATCCCCGCCGATCGTAAAGAATACGTGCTTTACCGCAGTGATCGCTCGGGGCCGCTCTCTCTGGTGGCCGACCACACCGCGCCCACCGGCGCACTCCTTGACCTGGATACCGGTGATGGCCCGTTTCGACAGATCCAGATGACCCAGGCAACCGTCGATCCACTCGATCGCTACGGGTTCTGGCGTGTCACCGATCTCACGCTCAGAGCCGCGTTCTCTGGTCAGACCCTGGACGAAGCCACCCAGAACGGTGCCCTGATCAGAGACCTCGGCCACTGGGGCCAAGGCGAACCGGTTCGCACTCCACTCTGTGGCGATGACCTGGAGAGCATCCCTCGAGTCATTCCCTCCAACGGAGCCAGACTGATTGCCTGGCCCGCCCTGCCCGGAACTTGATCAAGCCCCTGACTCCCTATCAGCCGCCAGCCGTTGCTGATCCGTTCCGGACCGACGAGTCTATTTCCACGCCTTCCAAGCCAGATCCATGGATTGCCAAACCATTGCGGACCGCTTTGAAGCGTGGTGGCAACAGATCGAAAATCTTGTGGTAATTTCTATCAAACGGCACCAGGTCACCGGTCGAAGAACTAGTGGACTAGCGTAGGAGTTCCAGGGGAACGATCCGGTGCGATCCGTGGTTTCTATCGTGATGACCGCCGACACGGCCAGGCTTTCCAGCCGCCTCTTCCAGGGGAGACTTGATGATGGGCCGACCAAAAATCAAGCGATCGCTCGAATCGAATTCGGATCATCTGGCGATTGATCTCTGCGAAGAGCTAATTTGCGGCCTCACGCGCAACGGCTGGGAGCTGAACGTGATAGGCGTGCGTGCTTCCGCTGGCCTCATGAACTGGGTAGCCAGCGGGACCCGCGGCCAGGCTCAGCTGCGCGTCCAAGGTTCGACCAAACTCGAGGTCTTGCTCAAGGTCACCCATCAGGCAACCTCAGGCTGATGTTGCAGCAATCCAGGTGTGCCTTTAGCAAATCATGAAGGAACCGGTGTCACCTACCAACGTTTACTTCTGAATTCGGTGAAATGGTTGCCAAGATCTGAAAGCCAAACACGTGTAAAACCGTGAATGGTCGTGAATTCATCGCGTGGCCATGCCGCAGGTGACGCTGGTTTTCCATACCGGACTGGTCAGATCATCTCACAGAAACAGATCATTCCGTAGCCGGGCAAGAATCACCTGCTCAAGCTCGGTGTCTCGACCGCGCGGAATCCAGCCGTTGGGAATTGGCACAGGGCCCACGATCTCACGGGTCCGGTTGACCGGAAAGTCGGAGTCAAACACGGCACGGCTGCCGGCCTGTCGTTCAGGCTTGGCCAGGTCCTCAAGCTCCTTGTAGACCTCAACCTTGACGGCGTAACCGCCCCCAGGTGCAGACTCGACCTTGATCCTTGCAAACCGCCGAATGGTTTGCAGCGTAGATTCCAGCCGCTCCTGGAAGCCGGCGGAATCACCATACCAAGGCTCGAACAGCGTGGCACCCACCTTGGGGTCGGTCACTATTGTCCGTGCCTGCCGGTCCTCACGAGCAATGTCGAAGTACTCATCGACCACCGCCACACAGTGTTTCCAGACCAGCTCAAAATCATCGGTGGGCACAACCAAGGGATTGGGTGAGACCGTACGAAAGCCCTGACCCATGCCCCCTGGGAACGCATGGCACCCCAGGCCGGCAACGATCAGCGCCAGAAAAAGACCGATTAGCCCCCTCCGCATCACGGAACGCCCCTGGGCTCTCCGCCCGTCCGATAGGATCGAGAATTCCAGAGTTTCGCGCCCAAACGACGCCTATAATTCAGGAATTCGCGGGATAGATCAGGCAGTTCAAAAGGGATGCAAAGCAGGCAGGTTCGCGAATCCTGCCCGGTTCGGGGCAGTCTGACAAGGCCGGTTTCCTCAGGAGACCCGATCCGAGAACACCTAAGGCTGCCCTACTGTGTTTTTGCGAATCCAAACCCCCAGTGTCGAGCTTCCTGCAAATATTGATCTCAGGCGAACAGACAGGTGGCCTGGAGCCAACCAAGCAGGCTCCCGACCCGTGAAGCTCATCACCGCTCCTTTGCACCGGCTCGAATTGACAATATCGGCCATTTGTGGATAACACACCTAAAGACCGCAAGATGCGGTTTTTACCGTCAGCGCGAGGGGACGCAGGGATGCGAGCGGACGACGCGCAACAATTTGCGACAGAACAGCTTCGATCAGCGCATGAGCGCCTGGGCGCTTGGCTTGGCCAAGCTGGACCACGGGCACGCTGGGCGATTGGTGGACTTATTGCCGTGGTTTTGCTGGCCACCGCGGCCAGTTTTTTCACCGGCTCAGAGCCCGCCAACACGGAATGGCTCTATGACGGTCGAGTCTTCTCGCGCACCGAAAGCGCTAAAATTATCTCCGCGCTCAAGGCGGCCGACATTCCCTGTGTGGAAACCGGTGGCAAGCTGGGCGTGGCAGCCGCCAAACGGGCGGAAGCCCTTGAAGTTCTGGGCCGGGGCCACATCGGCCCACGCCCGCTCGACGACCTACTGGACGATCGAGCCACCGCCGGCTCCATGTGGGAACTGCCCGACGACCGGGACAAACGCGACCTGCGCGGCAAGGAAAAAATTGCCCGTGAGGTGATCGCCAGATTCCGAGGCGTGGTCTCGGCAACGATCATCCTTACCCCCGTGGCACCCACCAATCGCCTGAGTTCCGTGCGCTCGCTCAAAGCCACCGCCCTGATCCAGACCGAAGACGATCAGCCGCTCTCACACAGCACCATCGACCGAATCTGCCACGTTTTGACGAACATTGATGCGGTTGATCCGGATGCCATCACGGTCATTGACCCCACCAATGGCCGAGACTATCGAGTGGCCGGCCGGCCCGACGTGGAAGCCCGTTCCACCGTCCGGGTGCGTGAGGAAGAACTCCGTGAGAAAATCCTGAATCAGCTCCGGATTGATGGCGCCCTGGTCTACGTTCGTATTGATCAGGCCAGTCCGCTCCAGGCCCATGACGACGAAGCCCCCGCCATCGCTCCGCCTAACCGCATCGGCGTGAACCGCCCCGTGGTCACCGACGAACCCAGCTCACGCCCAGCCGAAGATTCAACGCCCAGGCTGCTCGCAAACGCCACGCATCCAGCCTCAAACGCAGGAACTGGCAACAGCCACGTCAATCACCGATTCAGCGAACTGCCTAGGCAAGCCTACGTGCTGGTTCAGGTTCCACGCAGTCATTACCTCAAGCTGTTCCAGGCCATCCATCCCACGCAGGCACCTACCCCCGATGATCTGGCCCCCTTTGCGGTCCGGGTGCGTGAAACCATTCAGACGGTGGTCAACGCCATCATCCCGTCGCAAGAGATGGCCGCGCTCAACATCGTGAGAATTGATGACCTGGAGTCTGGACAGCTTGCCGGCATGAACGGCCTGACGCCCCGGAAAGGGAATCCAAGCTGGCTCCCCGTTGTGGGCGGCCTGGCCCTTGCCGCAGCCGTCCTGCTGTTGCTGGGTGGTGGCTGGCTAGCCCTGAGACGCCCCTGGCTTGGCCCGGATCCATCAGCCGGGCGGCGGCAAAAGTCGGCCCCCCAGGCCACGGTTACCACCACCACCGCCACCGAACGCGTTCGTGAACTGATTCGCCTCGACCCCGGCGCAGCGGCCGGCGTTCTGCACCGCTGGATCGCGCAGGGAGGTCATATCCGATGACGACGATCGGCCTGGAAACACGCCCACGCACCGCCCCAGAAACGTCTTCGATGGGCACGGAGACCAGACGCTCTCGGCTAAACCTGGACCCGCTCCGCAAGGCGGCCATCCTGGTGGTAAGCCTGGAGGAATCACTGGCACGCCAGATCCTTTCCCATCTGGATCGGGCCGACGTTGATGCCGTCAGCCTGGAAATGGCCCGGCTTGAACACATCGATCCCGAGCTGCAACGCGAGGTTCTCACCGAATTCTATGCCCTTGGCATGAAGCGGCTCCGGTTCGTCTTTGACGACGTGGTACGCATGGATGACCCGGACCTCTGCCTGGCTTTCCGCGAAGAGGAAGTGAGCGTGTGGGCTCTGGCCCTGGCCGGCGCATCGCGCCCCGTGCGCCAGAAGGTGCTAGCCGCACTGGCCGCCCCCGCCTCCGAAACCTTACAGCAGGCACTCGCAAACCTGGGCCCGTTCCGGCTTGAGCATGTAGAGTCGGCCCAGGCCGAGATTGCCGACCGACTTCGACGGCTTCACGACGAAGGTTTGCTCGCCCTTCCAGAGTCCAGCAGTCAGGAGGAGATCCTTGTCTGAGAACCTCGTGGTTATTGATGACCTGGACCAGCTGGATACGCCCGACCTGCGCGCTGTGCTCGCTCTGGTTGACTTTGGCCAGGTTGCAGCCGCATTCGTGGGCCTGGATGCCAACCTCAGGCGCAGGTTGCTGAACCGGCTTCCACAAGCCACCGCCCGAGCCATTGATAGCTACTTCAGCCAGCCCTCGGCGGAACCCCTTTCCGCCGAGTTCGTGCTGGCAGCCCGAGAGACCGTGGTCGAGGTCCTCTGCCGGCTCGCACGCCACGGCCAGATTGCCTTCGATCATCCGGAAGACATCCTGGACATGGTGGCCTGAGGTCGCGCGATCACCTGTCAACGCCGCTCTTGAGCCCGCACAAGGACCGAACCGATGAAGCACCACCTGCTGGCATTGCTGCGCACCAGAAAACCGCTGTTCCTGTTGCTGTTGCTGTTGCTGTTGCTGGCCCTCACCCTGATCACACAGGCCAGGGCGCAGGAGGATGACGGACCAACGGCCCCAACCAGCACGCGCAGGGTTCATCCAATCCAGCGGCCAGGCCAGGCGGGTGCAACCACGACTGCACCCGTAAGCGGCTGGAGCTACGGCACACTCGGAATTGGAGCTGTTCTGGCGGGCGTGGGATTGTACGCCTTCGTGATCCGCCGCTATCCCCAGACGCCGCGGCCCACACACGGCAACGCCATTCAGGTGCTCGGCCGCCAATCACTCGGTGGCCGTCACTCAATCTACACCGTACGCGTGGGATCACGCACCTTGCTCGTAGGCACCGGAACTCAGGGTCCACCCACGCTCCTGACCGAATTGGATGACTGGCTGGACGAGCCCAGTCCGCAAGAATCGGTCAAGCTTACCGAGCGCATTCCCGCCACCGTTCGAATCGAGCCTCTTCCCCGGCCCATCACCACGGCTGGAGGCGTCTGACCCATGAACCGATCACACCCGGCTTATCCGCTCTACGTTCTATTATTCGTGGGCCTGTTCTCCAGCACCAACCCCACGGCGAGTGCAGGAGAAAAGCCCACACCTCCCACACGCATGGCCCGGGCCGCCGTTCCAATTGCACCTCGGAACAGCACCCAACCGCCTGCAACCGAGCCCCAGGCTACCGATGACAGGAGCGAGGAAAAGCCCCAGGCTTCCGCCACTCCCGACCCAGCCGCCACATCCACTCCAGGCATGCCGTCGACGGATAGCCTGATGAGAAGTGTGGGGAGCTTTGCCCTGTTCAGTTTACTGTCTTTGCTGCCGGCCGCCGTACTCACGTTCACGGCCTTCGTACGAATTAGCGTGGTGCTCATGCTGGTTCGCCAGGCGCTCGGGAGCATGCAAGTGCCAGGCACCCAAGCACTATCCGCACTGGCACTGCTGCTGACCATGCTGGTCATGGCTCCGCTGGGGCAGCGGGTTTACACACGCGCACTCATGCCGCTCTGGCAAAAGCAAGTCACCCCCCAAGTGGCCTGGGTTGAGACGTCTGAACCGATCAAAGCCTTCATGATCGAACAGATTTGCCGAACCGGGCACCAGAATTACCTCTGGTCACTGTACGCCCACACGGCGGAATCCAACAGTCAGCCAGAACCCAAGACCTGCGAAGAGTTCCCGCTCCAGGTCATTGCACCGGCGTTCTTGATTAGCGAACTGACCACCGCGCTCTATCTAGGGTTCGCCGTATTCTTGCCGTTTCTGGTGGTAGACCTGGTGGTCTCGGCCGTACTCTCGGCCATGGGGCTGTTCCTGATGCCGCCCACGCTGGTGGCGCTCCCGATCAAACTCGCGCTGTTTGTACTGGCCGATGGCTGGATGCTGATTGCCGACATGCTGCTCCGCAGCTTTGGAACCCAGTCCATCACCTGAACGACGGCAGTTACCAGCCGTGTTGCCCTCTGACTTCAAGAGACAGCTGGGGGCGACTGTCCCGCCCGTGCAATCCATTCGTGAACCGCTCTCACCGATATTTCGCACTCTTTGTTCGATCGGAAGGAAAACGACCGTGGATGCGAGCCGTCTGATCGACTGGTCACGTGAGGCCCTGCGGATGGCCCTTCTGCTGGGCGGTCCCCCACTGGCTGCGGCCGTGGCCGTAGCCCTGCTTATTAGCCTGGTACAAACCGTGACCCAGTTGCATGAACCGGTGCTGGCGCAAGTACCTCGCCAGGTGGTTGTACTGCTGGTGGTGCTGGGCACCCTGCCCTGGATGCTGGCGACCTGGGTCAGCTACACGCGTGGACTTATCAGTACGCTGGGCGGTTGACGTACCCCAACCGTTCACCATCTGCACCTCGGCCTGGTTTGTGAGACCTTCTCCGCATGAGCATGCTGGGCTTTCCCGATCTCGATTTTCTGGGCCCCACGGCGGTCACCTTCGTGATTGTGCTCACGCGCGTGCTGGGCCTGGTGATCACGGCCCCGAACTGGGGTCTGGCCGGAATCAGCAATAACGTGCGACTGGTGCTGGCCATTGCCCTGACGGCGGCCATTGCGCCTGGCGTGGCCGCCATCGCTCCCCCCGTGGCCAATCCCGGTGAACTGCCTGGCTGGATCGGGTTGCTGGCCATCGAATTCGGCATTGGTTCCGCCATGGGGCTTGCGGCCGCGCTGGTGGTGGCCGGGGCACGGCAGGCGGGCGAGATTGTGGCTCAGCATGCCGGCTTGGCCCCCGCGAGCCTGTTCGGTATCGAGCCCGACCGGGGCCTGGGACCAATTGACCTGAACGAGGGAGGAACCGGCGGCCTGACGCCGCTGGGACACCTGCATGGCCTGGTGGCCATGGGCGTGTTTCTCACACTCGACGGCCCTCTGGTCATGGTGCGAGCGCTGGTTCACAGCTTCGCCTCCACCCCGCCTGGGTTCGGCTTGTACTCCACGCACACGAACAGTTCCAGCCCACTGGCCCTGACCCACGACCTCTTCGCCCGCGTGACCGCCACGCTGGCCCAGGCACTGCAAGCCGCCGCGCCGGCCGGGGTGGCGCTACTGCTCTCTGGCCTGGCCCTGGCCTGGATCTCTCGATCTGCGGCAGGTCGGCCGATGTCGGGGCTCGATTGGCCCGTCCGCGTTGCCCTGGGGCTGATTGTTTCGGCGCTTTCGATTGCCACGCTGGCCACCACTCTGGCTGCGGCCTGGACCGGCTGGGCCGTCTCGATGGGCGGTTCTTGACCTCACCCACTCTTCTTCTCTGCAAGGCCTTACCCATACATGTCGGCCGAACGAACCCAGGCACCGTCGCGGTTACGTCGCCAGCAGGCGCGTGATGCCGGCCATGCGCCGCACAGCCCGGAACTTACGGCGGCAGCCGGGCTGCTCGCCGCCTTCGTGCTGTTGGGAGCCTGGGGCGGCGAACTGGGCAGTTCACTCCGCCTGGTGATTTCCGAGGGGCTTACGGCACCGGCCTCACAGGCCGAGTTTCTCTCTCAAGAAATCGACCCTGCGCACATCACCAACCGGTTCCAGCGGTGCGCGGTCTTGGTCGCCATGCCGCTGGGCTCCATTTTGCTGGGAACGCTGGTCGCCATGATTGCCGTGCATCAGGCACAAACCGGCGGACTCTGGGCACCCGCTCGCCTGACCCCCGACCTGGGGCGGCTCTGGAAACTGGGGTCCGATTCCGACGAAGAACAGAACCTGGCCGAACCGTTCATCCATGGCCTGGGTGCCCTGGTCAAACTGGGAATCCTGATCACAATTGCCGCCTGGCTCCTGATCACCCAGTTCCCCGCACTTGAGACCCTGGGCTGGCTTGAGTTGCCCGCTCTGCTCATGGCCACCTCTGCACTGGTGCGCACCGTGGGCATGCCGCTGGCCGTGACCGGGGTTGTTGTGGGCCTGGTGGATTACGCCCTACGATTCCGGCGTTTTGAAGAGCATCTCAGGCTCACCCCCGACCAGCAACGCGAAGAACAGAAAGAGATCGACGGCGACCCGGCCATCCGCTCTCGCCGGCAACAGACCGCCAGAAGCTGGCGGCAAGATCCCGCCGAAATCCTGGCTGGGGCCAGCTTGGTGGTGACGGACGCGGGAGGAATGGCCATCTTGCTGGGCGGTGCTCCGCCGCCTGGCCAGGTGAGCGTGCGAACCATCGCCCGGGGTACGGCCGCCAGGATGCTCTGCCAGTCTGCCGAACGCGCCGGGCTACGGGTTGTGAAAGCCTCCGAACTCGCCCGCTGGTTTGCTGCCAGCCGGGCCCACCAGGCTCCCCTTCCTGCCTACCTGGCTGCCGAACTGGCAAGCCTTTGGTCCGAAGTCGAAATTCGCACGCTGGAATAACTGGTTCTCGCTGAATGTCCAGTCATCCGACATCCCGAATTTCGTTGAGCCAGGCAACAATGCAGATCTCACGCGGCAAGTGCAAACAGCGAACTCACCACGCGTGATCCCTTCGGCTCGCCCTTACCGCAACGTAAGGGCTTGCCAGACACACCCAGCGACGGCTTCAAAAGTTGATCAGGCCTGGTCATTTCCAGCAGACGCTTTGGTCTTGGCTCTACGGTGCAAGGCCACAAGGCCGCCACACGTTGCCAACAGCCCGCCCAGGAGCAATGTCCCAGGCTCGGGCACGGCCGCGGCCGCGGCGGTTCCATGGCTGACGCGCGTTGTTTTTTGGCAGCCCCGATCGAATGTGATCGCCGTGTAACCTAAGTCAGTTATGGACCAAGGTTGCCAAAATTCCGGTCCCGCCACCTTGAGCGGGGTATGGCTGTCGCTCTTGGCAACAAACAGGACATGCCTGATGAGTACACCGTTCCGCAAGCGGTGTCAGAGCGAGTGTGCGCGCCGGGCACGCACGGCTCACCAGGTGATCTTCGTTGAGGGCGGAGTGGATGGAGAGATCTCGGCATTGCGTTTGAATCTCCATTCGCACAACTGAACCGGAGGAAGCCGATGATGCAGCGTACATTCCCGAGAATTAGCCAACCGAGTGGTTCCATGATACCGGGCAGAATGGCATCCCGACGAAAGCCACGCTCATCTCCGCTTCCGCACCTGGAAGGGCTTGAGCCGCGTACGCTCCTGTCCATTGCGTCCAGCGAACTGAGCCCCATGACCTGGGTCTCGGTTGGTCCGAACCCCATCAATCCCTCGGCGACTCCGTTACCCCCTGCGCCTGAACCCGACAGCTTCGGCGGCTTGGGCCCGGACCCGATCGGGGTCGTGTTCCCAGGAACGGGCCGGATCACTGGAATTGCACCCAGTCCCACCGACCCGAACACAATCTACGTGGCGGCGGCCGGTGGCGGCGTGTGGAAGACTACCAACGGCGGCTCAACCTGGGCGGCGCTCACAGACAATCAGGCCACGCTGAACATGGGGTCTATCGCCCTGGCGCCCAGCAATCCCAGTATCATCTACGCCGGGACCGGTGAGGCCAGCACGCCGTTCTTCGATAGTTTTCCGGGCCGTGGCATCCTGAAATCCACCAACGCCGGTGCCTCCTGGACCCTGCTGGGGCAGTCGGTGTTCGACCGCCGGTCGATCGCCAAAATTGTGGTCGATCCTGCCAGTCCCGACATTGTTTTCGCGGCCGTGGCCGATTTTGCCAACGGCGCCGTGGCCGGCAACACCGGGATCTGGAAATCGACCAACGGCGGTGCCACCTGGACCAACACCACCAGCGCCACGGTCCCGGGCGACGCCTTCGTGGACATGGTCATGGATCCGTCCAATTCGCAGGTGGTGTATGCGGCGGCCGCGAATCCTGCGGGCAACGCGCTGAACTCTGTGTACAAGACCACCGATGGTGGACTCAACTGGGCCGTGTCCGGAAACTTCCCGGTGGGAGGCAACGAGGGGCGAATCTCGCTGGCGATCGCACCAACGCACAGCAATATCGTGTACGCGGCGGTGGCCGATACCTCGAACAGTCAATTACTGGGGGTTTACCAAACGACCAACTCTGGCTCAAGCTGGACGGCGCTGGCGGGCATTCCGAATTTCGCGGGTGGCCAGGCCTTCTATGACCTCAGCATTGGCGTGGACCCCACCGACGCCAGTGGCAACACCTTCTATGCCGCGGGCCAGGCGGGCGCCAACAGCTTCATCCGGGTCGTGGTGACGCCCGGTTCGCCCCCAACCACCGCCGTCCAAGACATCTCCGGCGGAACCAATTCCCCGCACGCCGATCACCATGTGATGGCGTTTGATGCCGCTAATCACCTGCTCGAAGGCAACGACGGGGGAATCTGGCGACTGGAGACCCTCACTCCCGCGCTCACCTGGGCGAACCTCAACGGCAACCTGGGGATCACCGAATTCGTGGGCGTGGCCCTGGACCCCTCGGCCACCAATATCGCCTACGGCGGCAGCCAGGATAACGGCAGCGAGAAGTACACAGGCTCCACCACCTGGACCGCGATCGCCGGCGGAGACGGCGGCTTCGTGCGGGTGGATCAAGCGAACCACGCCACTGTCTACCACGAGTTCTACGGCACCAACCTGGTTCGCTCAACCGATAGTGGCGCAACCTTCCCCACGAACATCACCCCCCCGGGCGCGACTGGCGGCTTGTTCTACGTCCCCTACATCCTGGATCCGTCCAATTCCAAACGAATGCTCTACGGCACCGCAACCCTGTACCAAACCACCGACGCCACGGCGGGCACCCCCACCTGGACCTCGATTGGCGTTGCGGGCACCAACGGGTTCAACACCGGCGGCAGCAACATCGTCTCGATTGCGATTGCCAAGTCGCATGCCAATACAATTTATGTTACCACCGGTAGCCAGATCTTCAGCACCACCAATGCCGGGGCAAGCTGGACCAACGTCAGCATCCCCAGCTTCGGCAGCGGCATCACCGATCTGCAGGTTGATCCCTTCAATAGCCAGGTGGTTTACGCGGTCCGCGCCAAGACCGGCAACGGCAAGCTTTTCCGATCGGGCGACGGCGGTACCACCTGGACCAATATCTCAAGCGATCTGCCTGATGAGGTGGCACGCAGCCTGGTCATTGACCCCCGGACGACGCCCGAGACCCTGTACCTTGGCAATGACATTGGCGTTTATGCCTCATTCAACCAGGGCGGATCCTGGGTCCGTTACGGCTCGGGCATGCCGAACGTCCAGGTCAAGCAGCTCGAACTTCAGCTCAACAATGGCGTCAATCTGCTGGGCGCGGCCACTTATGGGCGCGGCCTGTTTGAGATCAAGGCCAATAATCCCCTGGTGGTCACCCCCATCGCGTTCACCGGGGCGGTTGAGGCAAGCCATTTCACCAACACCGAGGTTGCAACCTTCACCGACCCGACCAACCCGGTGGGCATCGATCCCTCGGTCTATTATGCGGCAACCATCACCTGGGGTGATGGTTCGTCAACCGCCGGCCAGATTACCAGAGACGCTGCCGGCGTACTCCACGTCACCGGCGCCCATACCTATGCTGAGGAAGGGACCTCGGCGGTCACAACCCTGATCATGAGCGAAGGGGGAAGCAGCGGCGGTGGCACCGCCACCGTCACCATCGCCGACGCCCCCCTCTCCAGCTCGAACGGCACCGAGATCACCGGGATCGAAGGGATTACCACCGGCTCCATCCTGCTGGGTAGCTTCAGTGACGCCAACCCTGGAGCGACCATCGCCGATTACACCACGCCACCCGGCTCGATCACCGTGGACTGGGGCGATGGTTCCCCGCCTCAAACCCTGGACGCCACCAACCTGACCCTGAAGGGCTCGCCCAACGGCATGATCTTCCTGGTCAGGGCGGCCCACACCTATTCCGAGGCTGGCACCTACGCCTACACCGTCACGGTGGTGGACGACGGTGGCGCCACTACCGCGTTTGGAGGCTCGGCCATCATCGCCGACGCCCCCTTGACCGCTGCGCAAGTGCAGCCCACCATCACCACCACCGAGGCCACGCTCTTCCCGGTTCCCGTCTTCGCGCCGCCGCTGTTCTCGGGCGCGGTTGCCAGCTTTACCGACGCCAATACCGTGTCGTCCTCGATCCGTGACTTCATGGCGACCATCGACTGGGGTGACGGCACGCCACTCACGGCCGGCCGTGTGGTTGCCGATGCCACGGCAGGCTCTTACACGGTGACCGGCAAACATACCTATGCCGATTCGGCCGTGAATGGCGGAACCGGCACCTTCACCATCCAGGTGTTCGTCATCGACGTTGATGGCGCGAAGACCACGATCACCAACACCGCCAGCGTCGACGATCGGTTGATCCCGCTCAGTGGTCACCTCAACACGGCCAGCGATAGCGGCTGGTACAAGACCGACAAGATTACCAACATCGATCAGCCCAATTTCCTGGGACACAGCGAACCGTTCTCACACGTGACGCTGTTTGCCAACGGGGTTGTGGTGGGGGCCGCTCAGGCCGGCAGTGACGGCTCTTGGAGCATCACCTGCGATCCCCTGGCCGACGGCACGTACAACATCACCGCAACGGCCATGGACCAATTTGGCATCACCTCCACCGCCGCGCCTGTCAGCATTGAGCCGACCCTGCTAATCGACACGGTGGGGCCACGGATCACCTTCAGTTCCTTTGATCCTGGCCATAGCAGGGCCGTCTTCCTGTTCCAGGACCTACTCGCCGACGGCACCACACCCGGCGGTTCGGGCCTGCTTTACCGCACCCTGTTTGACTCTGCCAACTACCAGCTTGTCAAACTCTCAGGCGCAAAGCCCGGCGACCACGTGGTCACCAGCATCCAGATCACTCCGGGCCCCAATCCCTTGTCTCAAAAGGTCGTCGTGTTCTTCAACGGCGGCGCCTCTAACAAGAAGGGGAACTTTGATCTGATTGCCAAGGCCATGAGCGTGCTCACCACGTCCGGAATTCAGGATGTGGCAGGAAATGCACTCGACGGCGAGTATTACGGCAAAAAGACCGCCACCGGTAACGGCGTTGCCGGAGGGAATTACCAGGCGGCCTTCAGCCTGAACTGCGGCAAGAGCCTCAAAGGGCCAGGCACCGTCATCGGCATCCCTCACCCCAGCCCAGCCCCCGGCACAAGCTTGGCCTCGAAACCAGTCAAGAAAGCCGCGTCGACTTCGGTGAAACCCAAGTCCATCGTGGCCGCGGTCAAGCCCACGGCTTCCCTCGTGCTGGTCTCCAGATCAACCAGCACGGCAGCACCACTCAGCTAGCCCGGTCACAGGCTTTGCCGGCGGAGTAGTGCGTCGCTGGATCTGGATCCGTTCGGAAACACTCACGGCCCGGTGAACCAAAAGGTCCACCGGGCCGCATTGAGTTTGAAGTGTCTTGGAGATCACTCCCCCAGCACTCACTCGGTCTTGCCCGCTTGGGCAAAGTCTCCAGAGGTGATCACGGCGAACGTCTTGGGGTTAATATACTTCCGGAGCGCGGCCGAGACCGTCTCTGGTGTCAGGGCCTGGAGCGACTTCTGGAAGTCGGCGTCATACTGAAGCGTACGGCCGATGAACAGATAATTGGCCAGGATGTTCGCCAGAGCACCGTCATTGCTGCGCTGGACGGTCTGCTGTTCGAGCAGGCCCTTGGTGGCTCGCTCCAGTTCGGTCGGGGTTACGCCATCTTTGAGCAACTTCGCCACCTCGTCATTCACCCCTTCAATCACCTTATCCACGTTCTTGGGGTTGTAGATGGCAAGCATCAACAAGGTGGCCCGGTCATCCAGCGGGCTGGCATTGAACACGGTCTGGGCCGTGTAAGAAAGCCCCCCCTTCTGGCGCAACCGGTCGGCAATGCGGCTTGAAAGCGAACCGCCGCCCAGAATGAAGTTCCCTGCCACCATGGCCGGATAGTCCGGATCATGGTCATTCATACGTACGGCCGAGCCGGCAAAGTATGCCGCGTTGGCCTTATCGGGAACCTCAATGGTTTGGGTGCCCCCTTCGGTGGGCTGGTAAGGCCGATCTACGCGTGCATAGGGCTTCTTGGAAGCCCAGCCCTTGAACGTTTGCTCCAGGACCGGCAGCACCTCCGATGGTTCGAAGTCACCCACAATCGACAGTTCGCCGTGGCTGGCACCCAGGTAATCACGGTACAGCGTTTGGATCTGAGCGACACTGACCGCCTTGAGGCGTTCAATCGATTCTTCAATGGTGGGCACGTAGCGCACGTCATCTTTGGGATACGGGCTCACGGTGCGCTGGAGCTGGTTGATACCAAGCGCGGTGGGGTCGGTTTTGCTGGCCTCAAGCTGGGTAAGCTGGGCCTGCTTGATCAGTTCCAGTTCCTCGGCAGGCAGACTGGGCTCACGCACAATCTGACGGAGGATTTCCAGCACGGCCGGCAGGTTGACACGCTTGGTCTGAATTGAGAAGCTGGCAAGACCGACGCCGCCACCGCCAGCCAGGCCGCCCCGTCCGCCACTGCCGCCCAGTCTGGCAAAGTTCTGGTCCAGCATGTCCTGGATCTGCTGGCGGTTCAGCTTGGCCGTGCCTCGCACCATCAGCTCGGGCAACAGTGCCGAGGCATCCACGAGCCCCTTGAGGCTCTGGGCATCGCCATAGCGAAGGTTGACCACCACCTGAACGGCCTCGCCCCGGGTGCGCTTGGGCAACAGCGCGAGCTTCACCCCTTCAATGGGCGTGGGGTACTGAACCCGCTTCTGGATGGCCAGTGGGGCCACATCAAAAGCTTCAGCGGCCGCCGCCACGGCGCGGCCCGTGTAACCATCGACCAGGGTGGCAATTTCGGGGCTGGCCGGAATGGGGGTTCGTTCCGGAGCCGTGGTTGGGAAGAACAAGCCCACGGTCCGGTTGCTGGGACGCAGGTACTTGGCAGCCACGTCCTTCACCTGCTCGGGGGTGACCTTTTCCAGCCGATCACGCAGCACAAAGTACAGCCGCCAGTCTCCCTGCGCGGCCCATTCACTCAGGCGGATCGCAATCTGATTGGGGTCGGCTGCGGCAAGCTCACGGTTCTTGAGCAGCTTCTGACGGATCCGATCGACTTCTTCCTTGGTCACGCCATCCTTACCAATCGACTCAATGACCTGGGTCATCGCATCGCGCACGGCTTCAATTTTGGCTGGCTCTTTGCTGGAAACCTCGGCCGTCATCTCGATCACGCCCGGATCATGAAACGGGGCCGCCCCGGCAGAAACATCGGAGGCCATCTTCGTTTCAACAAGAGCTTTGTACAGCCGGCCCGAGGGCTGGTTATCCAGGATCCCGGAAAGGATCTCAAGCGCTGGGAAGTCTGGATGAGAGCCAGACGGGGTGTGGTACAACAAGCTCACCAGGCCCACGTCTCCCACACGCCTGAGGGTAACCACCCGTTCGCCGTCTTGGGCTGGTTCTTCGGTGTAGGTGCTGGGCAGCTTGCGATCTGGCTTGGGAAGTGCACCAAAGTACTTGGCGATGTAGCCCAGGGCCTTCTTCTCGTCAAACTGGCCGGCGATCACCAGAATGGCGTTATCGGGCTGGTAGAACCGCTTGTAAAAGTCGCGCAGGTTGTCCACGGGCACGCGTTCAATGTCTGAGCGATTGCCAATGGTGGACTTGCCGTAGTTGTGCCATTCATAGGCCACGGCCATCATGCGCTGGCCCAAGATCCGCTCTGGGGAGTTCTCGCCGCTCTCGAACTCGTTGCGAACCACCGAGAATTCGGTGGCCAGGTCTTCAGCCTTGATCGGGCTGTTGACCATGCGGTCGGCCTCGAGCTTGATCCCGAACTCCAGGTTCTCGTCCGAGGCGGGTAGCGTTTCGTAGTAGTTGGTGCGGTCGACCGAGGTCGAGCCATTGAAACTGGCCCCGCGTTCCTTCATGGCCCCGGGGATATCCGGGTGCGTAGGCGTGCCCTTGAACACCATGTGTTCTAGCAGGTGGGCCATGCCGGCCTCGCCGTACCCTTCGTGGCGGGAACCAACCAGAACCGTGAGATTGACGGTAACCTTGGGCTTGGACGGGTCCGGAAAGAGAATCACCCTCAACCCATTCTCAAGCCGGTACTCGGTCATCCCTTCAACGGATGAAACTTTTTTGAGTTCCGCCGTTTGGGCGAAACTGAGTGCGGTTGGCAAAGCCGCAGCCAGCAATGACGCGGCCAGTCCACGCAAGACTTGTCGAAACATAAGTACACTCCTTGTTGATCGAAGGCCGGTCGCTCGTCCGTGGCAAACCGAGGCGAACGCGAGATCCATCATCAGACGCGCGGCCGGTCGTCGTAGATCCGATACCCATCATTTGTTTGGAGAAGACTACAGAGTTTAGTGGAAAACGGCCGGATGGCACAACCTGGAGAGCTGATGGAGTGGGCTAGCAGCCGATCGGGCAGATAGCATTCCTTGAATGAACCTGGGTTGGGCGGTGTGCCGGCGTCAAATGATCATCTGACCACCACATCTAGACGAATGTATGCATGCGTGTAGAGAAGATGGAGTGGCGGACCCCCTTTCAACAACGGCTCACGGATCCATCATGATGCTTCTGAGTATCCCGAAGATCAAGCAATCCATTGGGCTTTCAACAACGGCTCACGGATCCATCATGATGCTTCTCAAGGCCGCCCGCTGGATTATGGTGTTCATCGCATTGTCTGCGTAATGCCCCGTATGGGCGGGTGCACAGGACGTGGTTGCGGTCAGCACCGAGCAGTTTGCCGATCAGAACGGTTCATACTTCGCGGGAGAATCGAGCGATGTTGGCGGCCTGTTCAATCTTGCTTTGGGCAAGGCGCTGATCGCCGATGCGGCCGGCAACATACGGGCTGCAACCATCTACGTGGCGGATGACGGCGGATTCGCCCTGATTTCGGACAACCCGGTGGGCTTGCCCGTCGTCGCTGCCTCAACCGGCCCACTCGTTGATGTGGATACCGGCATGGCGGTCCAGCAACCTATGCTGATCGCGATCATCGGGATCCCCGTGGTCGAATACGCCGATTTGGACCAGGACGCCAGGAATCGGTTCGATGACCTACAAATTCCTCCCGTCAGGAAGATTGACAACGCTGAAAATAATGAGTTCAAAAATATGGAAGCAGTTCCAATCCCAAATTGCCAACCGGCGGCGCCTACCAGGAAATCTACGTCAAGGACGCAGACATGAACAAGCGGCTGGTCTACGACTGGAAGAACAAAAAGCCCTACTATACCCCCGATCACTACAGATCGTCGAAAGTGGTTAACGATCCGTGGAAGATTGGTGATCCGGTATTTCCTCCCCCGATGTAAAACAAGTACCGATGATTATAGCGTTCACGATTGGGTTGCACACGAAAGGATTTGCTGAGTGTCACGCCTCAGTGTCTTGATCTTCGTTCGATGTAGGACAGCCGCCCTCGGCTGTCATCTTCGTAACGGCCCAGGAATCCAGAGACAGCCGAGGGCGGCTGTCCTACATTCGGAAATGGAACATCAGGAAAGGCGCTCACTCTGTGTGCAACGCAAATGTTAACCGCTATAAGTCTATTGGTGACCGATGAACGCTTTGCAAGACGAAACGATCCTCGCCGCTGCCGGTTGGCGGTCAGTTGAAATGGGCACTCCGGCGTCGCCGTACGAACAATTCGTCGCCCGCCTCGGTTTCTCTCTACAGCGTGAATTGTTGATCGACCCGCCGGCCGGTGCGGTAGGTTTCGATCTGAGCTCTCCGAGTGCCGGAACGGAGTTTGGACTTCGCCGCGCCCTGTACGAACTCTTCCTAGAGTCACATGCGGCAGATACTTGTTACGCCATCGATGTCAATCACGGCGAGTGGACGTTCGTGCCGCGAGAATTGAAGATCACCTCTCACTTCGAGCCATTCCCGGTTTCAGTCACTCCTTGGGCGGAGTACGTCGTTTTCGGCAGCAGTGATTTCTCTCACGGAGTCTTTTGCAATCCGTCCAAAAGCCATTTAGTTGTGTTCGGCGATTCATTTGTCAAGCGATTCTCAAGCGTGCTTCACGATCGCCTCGTCACCGACTAGGCTGTGAGCGGTACCAACTCGCGAGCTTTGAAGTTGCGCATTTTGCCCATCTCTCCACCTTTTTAACCTGTACGGGGGTCGGGTTGACGCTCCGGGGCGGGTGGGTTAAAACCCGTCACTTGTCGCGATAGGCTGAAGCGATTCGGAGCGGTGCAGGGATTGGCCCAACCGAGTTGGATCTGACCTGAATGGCCGCTTCCACACGACATGGAGGTTTGTGGAGGACGATGTCGACACCGCTAACGCGTCCCCAGATCACGCCCCGGAACCGTCCCCCGCACCGCCGCTTTCTGGAGCGGCTTGGGCCCGGACTTCGTTCCGATCAAGGCCTGTATGGTGGCGAACCGGAAAGTTGTCGTCGTCAACTGCGGGAATTCCTGCCGATCGTGGCACATCTAGGCTTGCTGGTGGCGGTCTTCCAGCTCTTCCAGGTTGAGGGGCGGGGGTTCCTGATTACCACCGGGGTGGCACTGGCCGCCCTGCCCGTGCACTATCTGCTGCCCCTGCGCTGGAAGCAGCCGTTTTTGATCGCGGCCACGATGGTTGGGCTGGGGCTAACGTATGGCACAGCCACAGCCGCGGCCATTGCCGTCCTGGGCACACTGCTGGTGGGAATCTGTTTTGTGCCGGTGGCCTGGGCCGCACGAGCAGGAATGGTGGCGGCGTTTGCCTTGGTGGCCGGTCTGTCTCGCGCAGGCGTGCTGGCGCTTGGGCTCCCGGAACTGGTGTGGCCCGTGCTCGCCTCGTTCTGCATGTTCCGGATGATTGTGCTGCTGTATGAGCTCAAGCACGCGAAGAAGCCTGAAAAGGCGATCGACGTTCTCAGCTACATCTTCTTGCTCCCCAACACCTGCTTCCCGCACTTTCCCGTGGTGGACTATCGCACTCTGCGGCGGGGGTACTTTACTGAAGACATCCACCGCGTGCAGCGGCTGGGGCTCCAGATGATGGTCACCGGGACCACGCATCTGCTGCTTTACCGAATCATTGATCAACGGTTACGGCTGACGCCAGACCGAGTGGATGGACCCGCTTCACTGGCCGCGTTTCTGGTGTTCAACTACCTGCTCTATCTGCGGGTCTCTGGCCAGTTCCACATTGCCTGCGGCCTGATGCACCTGTTCGGGTATAAATTGCCCGAAACCCACCATCACTATCTACTAGCCACCGGTTTCACGGATTACTGGCGACGCATCAACATCTACTGGAAAGACTTCATGGTCCGCGTGGTCTTTAACCCGGTGATGTTCCGGCTCAAGACCTGGCCACAACCAAGAGCCCTGGCACTGGCAACCGCCGTGGTCTTTGTCGTCACCTGGCTGCTACACTCCTATCAGTCGTTCTGGCTTCGCGGACACTGGACGCTCACCCTGCCCGACACCCTGTTCTGGGGTATTCTCGGCGCCCTGGTGATGATCAATATCCAGAGCGACGCCAAGCGGGTCCGGCCCTCGCCGCGGCTCCGGCAAGTGGTCACGGTTCGGTCGGAAACCATCCGAGCATTCAAGGTCCTGGGAACCTTGACCACGCTCTCACTACTGTGGGCCCTGTGGTCAAGCCCCAGCGTACCGGCGTTCCTGGACCTCTTACGCCGGGGGCTGATGCCATGAACCTGAAATTCCCGAACCGACCCACCAAGCCGTTTTTGATCACGCTTGCCCTGCTCGCTCTGGGCCTGTTTCCCACCACTGGCGAGGGGCGGTTCCGGTCCATATTGCGAACCCTGCACACGCTCACACCTGCGTATTCAGAGCACAACCCTCAGCCCACCGGGTATTACGTGGGGCTGATTGATGGAACTTCGCAGGCGCGTGATGAACTCACGCTTCGGCTGGTGGGGAAACCACCGGAAACCGTGAACTTCGTGGATATTGGAGCCGCACGGTTCTTGCCCAAAGATTATCTCCAGTTCGAACTGAAACCGAGCGTGGATACGGAAGTCTTTGGTTCCCATTTCACGACCAACGCCTTCGGTTTACGAGATCGCGAGTACAGCCAGGCGAAGCCCCCCGGCACGTTCCGGATTGTGCTGCTCGGCTCGTCCATGGACATGGGTTGGGGTGTGGGCACGCTGGAGACCTATGAGAACCAGCTTGAAGACTGGCTGAACGCTCATGCGTCGAAACGGGGCCTTGAGCGCCGGTTTGAAGTCTTGAATCTGGCCATGGCGGCGTACAGCCCACTGCACCGCCTGGAGGCGTTTCGCCGCAAAGCCGAGGCATTTCAGCCTGACCTTGTGCTGTATGCCGCAACCCGGCTGGATACGCGCCTGCTCCAGCTTCACATTGGTAACCTGCTGAATGATGGCGTGGCCATCCCCGATGAATTTGTTCGAACCACCCTGGAAACTGCCGGGATTGACCCGACCCCGTCGGAACGAGATTCCAGCGGACACCCCAAAGCCCGCGACAAGGAATATCTCAGGCAGCATCTGGAGCCCATTCTCTGGAATCTCAACGACCAGGTGGTTGAGCAACTCGGGGCAATCTGCCGCTCCATGAACCTGCCGCTGGCATGTTTAATCATTCCGCGCGCGGCTGGTAGCGATAGCAAGGAACGCCGCAGTGCCGACATTGATCATATTCTGGCAAACGCTGAACGCTGCCAGATTCCGGTGCTGGACCTTTCCGCCACGTTCGATCAGCAAGATCTGATGTCTGTAGAAATTGCCCCCTGGGACGATCACCCAAATAGCTTTGGGCACCGGCTGCTTTTCCTGGAGATCGGCCATCGGCTGCTGCTCAACCCAGCCGTCTACCGGGTCATCTTCAACCTGGATCCAGACCCGGCCTGGCCACATGCCGAACCAACGAGCCCGAACCAAACCACACGGATCAGCCACACCCCGCTCTGAAACCAAAAGCCCGCACGGAGGCGTGCCATGGGCGAGAATCCCCAAAACTCGCATTCGCATCTGAGTGAATTACTAACCCATGCTTGCCTGAGAGCCCCTGAGCGGATTGCCGTGCAGGAAGAGTTGGGGCGCGCATTGACGTACGCCCAGCTCTCAGACCAGGCCGATCGGGTTGCCACCAGGCTCGCCCGCTGGGGCATTGGCCGCGGTGATTGCGTTGGGTTACTGCTCCCCAAGGGAATCGAGGCCGTGTCCTCGATCCACGCCGTGTTTCGAGTGGGAGCCGCCTACGTTCCGGTCGACCCCACGGCACCAGTTCGGCGTGGTGCAGCCATTCTGGCAGACGCCGGAGTTCGCGCGATTGTGGTTCACGCATCTCTGGTTCAAGAGTTACTCACGCTCTGGACCGGAACAGGGCCGCGACCCAGGCTGATCGTTGTGGGTGCCAGTACGGAGACGGAACAACTCCCTGCTACCGACACAACCTGGGACGAAATCCAGGCAGACACAGCCTCCACGCCACTCTCTCCGGTAACCAATTCCGACGATCTGGCGTACATCCTTTATACCTCAGGCTCAACGGGTACCCCCAAAGGGGTCATGCTCACCCATCGCAATGCCTTCTGCTTCATTGACTGGTGTAGCCGTGCGCTCGGGCTGGCGGATGCCGATGGTGAGCGGTTCTCTGCTCATGCCCCCTTTCATTTTGATCTGTCGATCTTTGATCTGTTCGCCTGCTGCCGGCATCTGGGCACGCTGATCATTATTGGTGAAACGCTGGGCAAGGAGCCTGGCCGGCTTTCAAGCTTTATCCTCGAACAAAAGATCAACGTCTGGTACTCAGCCCCCTCAATTCTGGGGATGATGGTCGAGCATGCACCCCAGGCGTTGGAAGGCGACCACGCCCCGCGGGTCGTGCTATTCGCCGGTGAGGTCTTTCCAATCCGGGGCCTGAAGGCGCTCAGGGCCAAATGGCCTCTGGCCAACCTCTGGAACCTGTATGGGCCCACAGAGACCAACGTCTGTACCGCGTTACCAATTCCGGCCACAATTCCCGACGAACAAAACACGCCGTTCCCAATCGGCTGGGTTTGCCCGCCCCTGCAAGCCAGGGTGGTGGATGAACAAGGCCAGTTCACTCCGGTGGGGTCGGCCGGTGAGCTGCTCATCACCGGTCCGGGAGTAATGCGCGGTTACTTTGGCCGCACAGACCTGGATGCCGTGGCATTTGTGCGAGATGCCGATGGCACGGCCTGGTACCGTACCGGTGACCTGGTGATCGATGACGGAACCGGCTGCTTTGCATTTCATGGCCGGCGAGATCGGATGGTCAAGAAACGGGGTTACCGGATCGAACTTGGCGAGATCGAAAGCGCGCTCTACCAGCATCAGGACGTGGAACGGGCCGCCGTTCTCTCTCAGAACGATGAGTCTGGCGTATCGATCGAGGCGTTCGTGGCCGTAAAGGCAGAGCGCAAGGCGTCGATCATTGCCATGAAGCGGCATTGCACCCAGTACCTGCCCCACTACATGGTTCCCGACCGGATCCGGTTCCTGACCGCACTCCCCATGACCTCCACCGACAAAATTGACTACCAATCCTTGAAAGCTCTGATCCACCAAGCCTCGGAGCCCCCGGCTTGAATCTCGGATTTGCCCCGCAAGCCCTGGCAGGCGGCTGGCAACCGGCGGTTTCTCACTCACCCTGGATCTTTCACCATGGCGTTACGACTGAGCTGGAAAGCCCTGTTTTACAACCAGATAATGCCGCAACTGGCCAGGATTGACGCCCAGAAAGCCGACCTCTACCTCCAGAGGATGGGCTGCCTGGTTCAGAACGGCTGGGGACCAAGACGGCGCACCATTCACGGCGCCGTTCAACGGGCCAGAGCCGCCGTGGAGATCCCTGAGTCCGAGGTCCCCACCTTCCGGTCGGCGCTCGGAGCAAACACGGCCAGAATGCTGGCGCGAGACTATTTGCTGGGCGACCAGTCCGACCGCCAGGTTGAACAGCGGTTCCACGTCCAAGGCTTTGAATGCCTGCTCGAAGCCCTGGCCCAGCGCGATGGCGTGATTATCCTGGGTTCACACCTGGGTGCGTATATCCCAGCCCTGCACTGGCTTTACCGCCAAGATCTGCCGTTGCGTTCCATGATCCAGCGCCCCCGGCACGTCTCTAGCTATCTCCACACCCAGCTTGATCATCCATCTCAGCTTCTCCCCTCCTCCAGCCTGTTTCTATGCCGCAACCTGTCTCCTCGCGATGCAACCGAACGAATTCTCAGAGCACGCAACGTCTTGCGAGAGGGGATGTCGCTTTACCTCTGTGGAGATATCACGAACACCGAAGGACGAGCGGTTTCCTGGTTCGGTCAACCAGCCAGCTTGCTGGACCACTGGACCTACCTGGCAGCCTCAACCGGCGCGTGGGTTGTGCCATTATTCGCGCGCTTTGAACCCGGGGGCAGGTACAGCCTCCAGTTCACCACCCCGTTTCAGGTGGAGACAGAGAACACCCAAACCGCCGTGAGCCACTACCTGCAGCACCTGACACAGCATGTGGCCGCTAGCCCGGCCCAGGCCGTCCCCTACTGGACCTGGCCCACCTACCCAGGGGCACCACCAGAATCTGCGCAACTGGCCAATCCCACCGTGTTCAAAAGCGGCAACTGTCAGGCCCTGAACAAGCTCCACCCCTCACCTGGGTACGGGTCCAAGGTCGGGCCACCGGAACCGGCCGATCGCTGGACTGCTCGTGTGTAATCCGAGCGTATCCGAGATCCATAGTACCCCTGCTCGCGGATTCTGGAATTCAAGCCTGATCACTGGTTGGGACATTGGCGCTATTGCGGTTCACCGTTGCGTTACACTTAATCTGGGCAAGCGCACCGCATAGCGAAACCATGTCCTGGTGCGTCCGCTACGATTTTGCGGGCTTGGAACCCAAAAACGCGACTTGAAAACTCACGCATCGGGCTTGTATCCAATATCAGAAGCAAGGCAAACGTGAACCGCGATAGGCGGACCGCTTGCTGATCTGAAGCCCGGAGCATCCAGGCACAATTGCGAATCCACAATAGTTGTACGCTTCTGGATTTCTAGATACCAACAAAAACACACGGCCCGGGCATCATGACGATGTCCGGGCCGTGTGTGGCTCTCAGGTTCTTGATCCGGGATGAACCGGTTCAGTAACTTAAGTTAGCTCAGTTGCCGGCAGGAGCCAGGAACAGAACGTTGCCAGTGCTGGCGGTCGAAGGATTGGCTGTGGCTGGAGGAGCAGGAGCCGCGTCGGTCGCTGGAGCGACGATCTGGCTGCTTCCACCAATCTGGCCGGTCCCGTAGGTGGCAGGTGCGGAGTAGGTGGCCTGGCCTGAGCCGTAAGCAGCACCCTGACCCGAACCGTAAGCAGCAGCCTGACCAGAACCGTACACAGCCTGGCTGCTAGGAGCAGCCTGTGGGCTAGCGTAGCTGGCAGGAGCAGCAACTGCACCACCGCAAGAATCACAACCACCAGCGCCACCCAGGCCGCAACCGGCACCCAGGCCGCCGAGGCCCTTATGACCAAGGCCACTGAACAGGGCTGGAGTCTTGAAGGTCCAGACCCGCTTCTTCTTCATGACCCACTCGTACTCGTACTGAGGGGCCTTGTGCTTGAACAGGTCGCCCAGGCAAGACTTCTTGGCGACTGGGCCGCAGCCCCCGCCAATGTCGCCGCAGCCGCTGTCGGTCTGAGCCGACGCAACCACACCCTGAGCGCTAGGAACAACGCTCTGGGCAGAAGGAAGGCTCTTACCATGGCCACCGGCGAAGCCAAAGCTACCAGCACCGAGAGCCACGGCCAGACTGAGGCTGAACGTCACAGGCTTAAACATGGGAGATACGTCTCCTTGACGGACTAACGGAACAAACCAGGGCAGCCATGCCACTTGAAGGCTTGACGATGCCCGGGAGGAAAATCCTGAGGCGTTAACCGTCGGCAGGTGTTCCCGATCACCCGAGGCCTTGCGGCCCCACCCGCCGGATAACACCCCCCATTCGGTGCTCCCCATTCCTCGCCGCGGCGTGTACCTTGGCGAGCCAACCTTCTCATCGTCATCCCTGGGGCATCCCTTGAACGCGATCTCCCTTTTCCACACGAACTTACATCAATCAAAAGTAGCGATCATTCGGGTTCCAAAGTCCAGGCAATATAGGCAATGTGTAACAAACTCACAGTCAGAACAACCACTAAACTCAAGCCCGCGAAAGCCATAAAACCCCAAAATCTTACCCACACAAAATCTCTTACCATTTTCCAACGATTTCCGTGGCCCTGGAGATACCCAGATAGGGCCGCCCTGTGACGCTCGCTCCAATTCTTAAATGGTGGACTTCCGCAGAAACCACCTGGCGATACCCCTGGCTATTTGCCCAGTATGCAAATCCGATCACCGGAGAGAATGCTGCTCTATGCTCGTTAGGAGTCCCAGCGCCCTGGCCTGGGCGAACGATCTCGCACGCACGATATCCAAGGGCAAGGCTTGAGCCCGTAGGCTATCGGGCCGAATCCCTGAATCCGCAGCGAACATCCGCCGCCCCCCCCTATGATTGACCGGATGCGTGTGCCAACCTCTCAGCGTGTTGCGTTCAAAGGCGTATCGCACGGCCCTCCGGCGAATGGGTGCTAGATTCCTGAATGTGGACCCAGCCACCCTGGGCTCTCAGATCTCTAGGAATGAAAAGTACGGCTGCCGATACTGACAAACTCGCGGCAAGCCCGTCGATTGGGGGCCGGAACATGAATCGAATACGCGGCAAGGCCCACCACGCCCATCCCAGGGCCGAATGCCACCAAGAAGTTTCGGCCTGCTCCATAATCGCCAGTGTCCGATCATGAGACTGCCTGGCGTGCGACTGGAACCGAAATCCGCTGGCTTTCGGAAGCCTGCTTCCCGATCTGGGGCTCAATCGTCCCGGACTCAAGACCGGATCTTCCTCTCCACTGCAATGAGCGCAGCATGAAGCAACCAGGAGAAGTCCCGAGGGACTGGTCCCCAATCCTCGTATTCAGCTTCTTTCTCTGCCTCTGGACGGGACTGGCCGTGGCTGGCAGAGAGGTCTTTTTCAGTGACCCTGGCGTCTTCTGGCATGTGGTGGTGGGTGAGAACACAATCCGGTCTGGACATGCCACCGCTATCGACCCATTCAGCTTTACCCCGCCCTCGCAAAAATGGCTCGATACTCACTGGCTGGCCAATATCTTGATGGCCATGGCCCATCGGATCGGTGGCCTCGACGGCCTACTTCAGGTGACCAGCCTGGTGGTTGCCTGGTTCTTCACCATGATCTATCAACGATACTTGCGTCAGGGGGTCCACCCACTCCTGGCCCTGCTTCTGGTCGGGCTGTCTGTCACTGCGGTGGCTTATCACATCCATCCCCGACCGCACCTCGCCACCATTCTTCTGCAGGGTCTGACCTGGGGCCTGATTGTCGATCTTGAAACCCGGCAAAAACCCAGAGCGTGGTCCTGGCTCCTGCTCCCAATCTTTATCCTCTGGACCAATCTGCATGGCGGAGTGGTAGGCGGTATCGCAACCTGGATCCTTTGCTTGGCCGGCTGGCTGGCCTGGTATCAATTCGGCCAGCGTTCCCCGCTGACTTCTGGCCGCGATGCGGCCATGTTCACCGGAATTGGCCTGCTCTCCTGTTTATGCGTGCTGGTTAATCCGTTTGGGGTTCAGTGGTTTGATCCTTGGTTGGCGGTCATTAATTCGCCGGTGGTCCCCTTGTTGATTGATGAGCATCGCCCGCTCTGGGTGTTTCCATCCAAGTTCATTCTGATCCTGGTTCTTGCATTCGTTTACATCTTAGCGCTGGTTGGAACCTGGCCAGTCTGGCCGAAAGTCTCCTGGCTACTCCCCTTGGTCTGGCTACCGCTGGCCATCTTACGGGTGCGCCATAGCCCGCTTTTTGCGGTGACCGCCATCATTTCACTGCAGACCATGATACCCCATGTCCGCTGGCTCTCCTGGCTGGCAAACCGTGGCAGCGTGGTATGCAGGCTAGTCCCAAGGGCACCTGCGTCCAGCCGGAACCCGTTTTTCGAGATAATTCTACCGCTTGGCCTGACAGCCGGCTGTCTTGGCTTGCTCGTGGCCGAGGTGCATATTCCGGTTTTCGGGCGAGGATCAGCCCGGCTGGATCCTGGTCGGTGGCCTGTTGAACTGTTACCAGAGCTTCAGCAACGCCAAAACGGCGTGGCCGGTGGCACACCAATCTTCAACAGCATGTATTTTGCCGGCTTTTTGATCTATTTCACACCAGGGTACCGCGTATCCATTGATGATCGTTGTGAATTGTATGGTGACACGCGACTGCTGGAATACGCCGTGACCGAAGACAAGAATCCCGCGGAACTTGAAGAATTCCGAGCGGCTTTTCCCTTCGACCTGGCGCTGGTGCAGCGTAAAAGTTTGCTGAATGCTTATCTTGGAAACTCGGCCAATTGGCAAAAAATAAGACAAGATGCCGCTGGAGTTCTCTACCAAAGGTCTGATTCTCAGGCACGACACTGAATCATCCACGCAATCCAGACCTATGGCTTCTCAGAGGCTGTGGTCCTCCAGAAAGGGCCACTGCTCCAAAAGGTATCTATCCCCGGTTCTGAACTCAGCGGGCAAACGTTCAGGACCGTCATCAACCACCCAGCAAACCCCATGGCCATGGAAACAATCCATCACAGGGCCTGAAGTCGATCGAAGGGGAGATCGATACGGATGTAAGCCGCTCAAGTCCAAGCCACCAAACGCAAAACCTGCGAGCAACTCCACACGAAATCTGATCAAAGAAGGATGGCATTGGCAATTCAAACTCCGGCAGGCCGCTATCGGCGGGGTTTCTTAACTAGTTCCATACACAAGCCGTTATCAATACGATTCCCAGAAACTGGCTTTTTTGAAGACTTGCGACCTTTTGGATGTTTTTGTCCCATTATGCTTCCCATCGAACTTCTGCTTCTGTTACCATGAGACCTGCAAGACATCCATGGCATCGCAACATCACAATTTTACGTACGCTTTGAACGTCACGGTTGGACTTCACTTGGGGGGGCAGAACAATGATCACGCACATTCATTCACTGAAAAATCATCTCGCGGCACTGGTCCGGGACGAAGAAGGGGCCTCGATGGTGGAATACGGCCTGCTGGTGGCACTCATTGCCATCGTCGCCGTAACCTTGCTGGGCACCAATCTCAGCACCAAGCTGAACTCGGCAGCCACCACACTGGGTAGCTGAGCCATTTCAGTCAGAGTCGAATCTCACCTTTTGGAATCAAGAACTCGCACAATGATCATGCGCATTCATGCCATCAAGAAGCACCTCGTGGCATTGGCCCGAGACGAAGAAGGGGCCTCGATGGTGGAATACGGCCTGTTGGTGGCACTCATTGCCATCGTCGCCATCGCCGCCGTCACCTTACTCGGCACCAATCTCAGTACCAAACTGAATGACGCCGCAACCGGACTTGGCAGTTGAGCGGAAATTGAAGGAGGCTGCCGCTGGGCTGCGGCCTCCAAGGCTCAGCACACATTCAATTGGCTATGATCCAAGGAGAACGAACGATCCACTCCCGTTTCCTCTGCTCCTCAGCGAGCATACCTTCCCGAAAATAATCCACCAGTGCGCCCGTCTTGCTGAGAACAACCTGGACGCTCGCTCTGCGTTTTTCTTCTGGTGGTCTTGTCGGTCATGAGCCGTGTGGGGGGCCTTTGATATCAGGTTGATGACAGCC
Organism: uncultured Planctomycetales bacterium; assembly: GCA_903926465.1. Lineage (GTDB taxonomy): Bacteria > Planctomycetota > Planctomycetia > Isosphaerales > Isosphaeraceae > CAIYJE01. The sequence continues at coordinate 822 of CAIYJE010000008.1, read as the reverse complement.
ATGGGTAGCCAGCTAGAAATACGGCTCATTTTGTAAATTTACTGAGCAAGCGCACCGAACACGGAACATGATGCCGAACCGCGACTCTTGTTCCAGGGGCGGCTGACCGAGCTTTTGCCAGCTTGCATGGACGGTTCCAGAATTTGAAAACCAACAGCTTGCATCTGGAACACGACCGACATCCCAGCGGCCTGACCACGGCAAACGACTGTTACCGCTTGCTCTCATGCGTCTAACCGTCATGATTGCAACCCTATCGGGTTCGCCATGAGTGTATGATCAATCTGGTCATCATCGTCTGTGGAAAGTCAGGAGGATTCCGATGAAGCCGCAATCCATTGCGGTTTTGCCTCTGGCCTTGGTTTGCGGCATCTCGGCCGCTGTGGGCCTGCGCACCTACCTCCAGTCTCCGTCGGCTCTTGGTGACCTGATCGCCGTGGTGGTTCCAGCCGTGGTGATCTCTCGGAATGCCATGATCAATGCCACAATGTTGCACACCAAAAACCTTCCCCGCGACGTTGTACCCGATGGGGCGTTCTCGGCAATCGAGGACGTGGTCGAGCGTTCGGCGCTCACGGCCCTGGCCCGCAACGAGCCAATTCTGAACGCTCGGCTTAGCCCCAAAGGCCAGCGGGGACTGGCGGCATTGATACCCAAGGGGATGCGGGGTTACACGATTTCAATAGGGTGTAACTACCGGTTCCGGTCAAGGCGACATCGCCGCATGTGAATGAAAATGAACGAGTTGCGAATTCTGGCCTGTCTGGCCTGGGTATCGAAATGGCCCTCCCAATGCGGTACATTCCGGGATGTCTACGATGT
>CAIYJE010000007.1 GCA_903926465.1 uncultured Planctomycetales bacterium | reverse complement strand
TTCGCGGAGCTTGCCCGGCCCCTTGGCCTCACCATGATCGAGCAGGCTTTGTTGCGCCGACGATCGTTTGACTTCCAGGTTGTTGAGCGTGTCTTCGTAGGATTCAAGACGAACGACTTTGAACAGCCGCGGCCCGCGCTCCGCTTCTTCCGCGGTCGCCAGGCGTTTGGGTTTGCCGTCTTTCCAATCCGGCGTGAACGCCACCTTCTTCAGGCGGGGTAGCAGAACCGTGTCAAAGTAATCGGCCATTTCTACAAGTACGAATCTACGCCGACCGCCATCTTCGCGGTTGAGATTCATCACGGCATGGCCCGTGGTGCCGGAACCGGCAAAAAAATCAAGGACAGTTCCTTCAGATTCACTTGATAGGCCAGAGACCCAAATACTGTCTTGGACCGCAAAAGGTGACTTCGCAAAGGAAAAAGGGGCTCCATTAAATAAGTTGTTTAGAGTTGCCGACCCATGCTCTCGGGCCGCATATGTGTTTTTATCCCACCAAGATCTCGGCAAAACTCCGTCAGTTGGGCGATGCCTCCTAAAAACTTGGAGTTCCCCATTTCGATTCGCACGAACCTCCAGGTCTTCAACATTCGACAGGGCAGATATGTGGTTTAGACTCCAGACACGCTCGAGGCCTCGCTCATCGATGGGAAATATCTGAACCTCGTCTTCACGGAGTGTTTCATTGACATCCCAGTGTCGTTCGGCTTGATTCCATGTCATTTCTGGAATTCGGAATGTTTTGTCTTCTGGCTTGACATAGATTGGATAGAATTGTTTCGGCCGTTCTGCGCGATGGGTAACAGCACCTCCATCTTTGCGGAAATTTCTCCAGTCTACATATTCTCCTTCTTCTTGTGAGAAACGCTCTAACTGCTGTTCTGTGCGGGGTAGCCGTTGAAGAGTTCCCTCTCCATTGTGATAAAAAAAAGCGTACTCGTGACAAACAGATAATCCACACACGGTCGATCGGCCGGATGGGTTATTTCGTATTACCGCAGTTCCTAGAAGATTTTCTTTGCCAAATAAGTCATTAAGCAAATATGCTAATTCATGTACTTGATAATCGTCAATGGTTATACACAGAACACCATCGGATGTAAGCAAGGAATGTAGAAGGCCAAGTCTATTGTGAAGAAGAGTTATCCATGACGAGTCCCGGTAACCGTTCTTGTAGTCTATTGGGCCAGCATCGGTATTGTATGGTGGGTCCAGATAGAAACATCTAATTGTATTTTTGACACCTGCCTGCATCAGGCTGAGCGCCTGGAAGTTTTCACTGTGGAACAGGGTGCCGTCGGTTTTCTCGTCGATGTCGCCGAGTGCTTCCAGAAGCCGGGCGGTGAAGTTGCCGTCAAAATGGCGGGTGTCAATCATCAACGACGGGTTGGCGTTGAGGAATTCAGGCGACCGAACTTCATGCCTCTGACCGAACAGGCCTTCATCTTCCTGTTCCAGTTCGGAGAGGTGGTGGAGCTGTTCCCACTCGGCCCACTGGCCTTCATTGGCCACGATCTCGGGCAGGAAACTCTCGGGGATCTCCTTGATGGCGGCGCAATACTGGGTCTCGACGACGAACTTCTTCTTGAGCCAGAGGGTTTTCTGGAAATCTTCGAGCTGGGCCAGGAAGGTGATAATCTTGCCGGCGACCCGGCGGATGACCTTGATCTTGGAGAGGTATTGCTCGACGCGGGGCGCGGATTCGCTCTCGATATCGTCGAGCTGCATGACCTCGTTCTTGATATAAAAATCCAGTTCCCGGCGCAGGAAGCCGCCCAGATCTTTGTGGATGAAGTAGTCAAACGTGTTGCGGGCCACGTAGCGGTTCAGGTGGGCACGCAGGCGGCTGTAATCGGCTCGGGTGCCGTCGGCCTTGGTGTGGGCTTGGCCCAGCCGCTCGATCCAGGAAGTGTGTAGTTCTTCGCTGAGGGCGAGCACCCGTTTTTCGGCAATCTCGCTCAGGTCTTTTTGGGTGGGGGGCCTGGTTTTGCCTGGTCTGGTGGCCTCGGGCCAGTCGGTCAGGCTGGCCGGGCGATATTGGAACCGGAGCCGGAGTTCGCCGGCTTCGAGCGTGACAAAATCATGAGTCGAGAGAATGAACACGCGATCTTTGCCGGCCTGGGCCTTGACGTTGCCGTGTTCCCCTTCGGCGGCATCAACAAGCTGCAAGTGCACGCGCAAGGGGTTGGCGTCGTCGCTGGGGTTGAGCCGGAACGAGTAGTCGCGCAGGTATTCGCTGGTCTTGACGTAGAACTGGTCGTGGTTGGCCCAGTAGAGTTTCACTTCTTCGCCGTCATAGGGAATGGCGTAGCGGCCGTCGCGTGAGTACCGGCGCTTGGAGATGAAGTCGCCTTCGGAGTAGTAGCGGCTGAAGAAGTGGAGCAGGTGGTCGTACACTTCGGCTTCGAGGGTGTTGATATCCACGGCCTCGGTTTTCAACCGGTTGCGCAGGTCCTGGACTTTCTGGCTGCTCTCGGGATCGAAGCCGTGACCACGCGCAGCTTCGATGTTTTTGGCCAGCTCGGCTTCCAGGTCGGCCTTATCGGCGGTCTTGTACTGGCCGAATTCCTGTTTGACCTGGGGCAAGAGGTCGCGTTCCAGGAACTGGGTAATCTCACCGGCGCGGGCGTGCATGATACGGTAAAGGCCAAAGTCGAGGTCTGGCTGATCGAGTTGAAAGAGTTCCTGGAGCAGCGATTTCAGTTTCTCGAATTTCTGGCTCATGGCGGTCTCGATCGATCTTTTGCTTGAGTTTGGGGGCTGGTCAGGCCACTTCCCAGCGGATGGTGAACAGGGTTTCGTGGTGGGTGCGCTGGCTGAGCCGTTTTTCGAGGGTGGTAATCAGGGCGTCTCGTTTTTCGATGATCTCGTCTTCGGCCTTGAAGATTTCCTGCCGTTGGCGTCGTTTGAGTTTTTCGAGCTTCTGGATCTCTTCCTGGATGCGGTGCTGGTCGGCCAGGGTGGGGGCCTGGCGTGCCTGCCGTTCCAGGGCCTTGATCTTTTCCTTGGTGTCTCTGAGTGCTTTTTCGGCGGCAATCACCAGGTCATCGGCCCAGCGTTCCAGCTTTTCGCGGGCCTGCTGGAAGTGGCGGCTGTTGGCTTCCAGCGATTGGCTGACGGTGGCCTGGGCGTGCCGTTGCGCTTCTTGGGTCAGGCGATCGGCCGGGGCGTCTGGGATCAAGGGCTGGGGCTCAACCAGGGCCGAGCATTGAAATAGTTTAGCCAGGGTCTCGTGGTCGAGTGAACGGCCGTTGTCATCAAATCCAGAGAAGAGCAGGTATTCCTCGGTCTCGTAAGACTCAATGACCTGGCGGCAGAGCGTGAGGTAGCCCCCTTGGCCGCGCAGGGCTTCAACGACGAGGAGGCGGGTGGCGTGGCCGGTGATATCGAAAACGACGCGGGCGGCCGGCGTGGCGGCTTGCTTGGCCTGGTTGAGTACCAGTTCGCCCAGCGGGTGTGAGAGGCGGTACAGAAACTGGCCGCCCTGGTCGCCGGTTTCAGGCTCGCCCTGGGTGTGAGTTTTGGAAATCAGGTGGTACCGGCCTTTGGGGATGCCGGCGCGGGGCGGCGTAACGAGCTGGAATGTCAGGTGGGTTTCCTCAAAGCGGGCGCTGGCCTGGAGGATATGCTGGGTGACGGCCCAGAACCGCTTGCTCACGCGGTCGAGCTGGGCCTGGGTGTCGGCCAGTTTCACGCGTAGGCGTTCGTGAACGT
>CAIYJE010000006.1 GCA_903926465.1 uncultured Planctomycetales bacterium | reverse complement strand
TGTAGGTGGTGGCGGTGGCGCCGTTGATGTTGGTCCAGGAGGTGCCGCCGTTGGCACTGAGCTGCCACTGGACGGTGGGTGTGGGATTTCCGGCGGCGGCGGCTGAGAAGGTGGCGGTGGTGCCAGCCACCACGGTGACGCTGGTTGGCTGGGTGGTGATGTTGGGGGCGTCGTTCACCGTGAGCGTGACGGTCGAGGAAGTGGCGGACCCCAGCGCGTTTGTAAAGACCGCGCGGAACAGTTTACCGAGATCGGCGGCGGTGGTAGCTGGCGTGGTGTAGGTGGTGGCGGTGGCGCCGTTGATGTTGGCCCAGGAGGTGCCACCGTTGACGCTGAGTTGCCACTGGACGGTGGGAGTGGGGTTTCCGGTTGCGGTGGCTAAGAAGGTTGCGGTGGTGCCAGCCACTACGGCGGTACTGGTGGGTTGAGTGGTGATGCTGGGGGCAGACTTGGTTTGTGTGCCGTTCTGGAAGAAGTAGGCTGCCCCTTGGGCGAAGTTGGTATTGGTGGTGGCCCCAGACGCACCGATCAGCGCGAGCGTGCCGTCACTGGAGAGTGCCACCCCGTTGGCGAACGCATTATCGGCCGCGCCGTCTGTGGCAGTGAGCTTGGCGGCGAAGGTAGTAGACGAGGCCCAGCCACCAGTCGGCTTGTTGAAGAAGTAGGCTGCCCCTTGACCGGCATTGGATCCGATTGTGGCTGCCGAGGCACCGATCAGGGCCGTGGTTCCATCGCTGGAAAGGGCGATCGACCAACCGAAGTTGTCACTGGCATCCCCATCACTGGCGGTGAGCTTGGCGGCAAAGGTTGAGGAGGAGGCCCAGCCACCAGCCGGCTTGTTGTAGATGTAGGCGGCGCCTTGGCCATAATTGGATCCGATCCTGGCACCTGAAGCCCCAATGAAGGCGGTGGTTCCATCGCTGGAGAGCAGGACGGGCGACCCGAAATCATCAGAGCTGAAGCCGTCGCTGGCGGTGAGCTTAGCGGCAAAGGTTGAGGAGGAGGCCCAGCCGCCGGTCGGCTTGTTGAAGACGTAGGCGGCCCCCTGGTAGAAGTCGAAGCCTCGGGCGCCGATCAGGACCGTGGTGTTGTCACCGGAAAGGGAGATTGAGGAGCCGAACTGATCGTTGGGAGCACCATCGCTGGCGGTGAGCTTGGCGGCAAAGGTTGAGGAGGAGGCCCAGTCGCCCGTCGGCTTGTTGAAGACGTAAGCGGCCCCTTGGCCAAGATTGGATCCAATCTTGGCGTATTCGGACCCGATGACGGCCAGGTTGCCATTGCCTGCCAATGTGAGTGTGGTGCCGAATCCGTCCCCGGCCGCGCCATCACTGGCGGTGAGCTTGGCGGCAAAGGTTGAGGAGGAGGCCCAGCCGCCAGCCGGCTTGTTGAAGATATAGGCTGCCCCCTGGCCAGAATTGGCCGATGCCGCGCCGATCAGGGCCGTAGTGCCATCGCTGGAAAGCGTTACGGTCCAACCAAAGCTATCATTCCCCTGGCCATCCGCGGCCGTGAGCTTGGTGGTAAAGGTGGAGGTAGAGGCCCAGCCGCCAGCTGGTTCCGTGTAGACGTAGACCGCACCCTGGCCTTGGTTTGTACCGATGCTTGCCCCCGGTGATCCCACCAGGGCGGTGGTGCCATCGGGACTCAAAGCCACCGAGACCCCCATGGCATCAAAGGCCGCACCGTCACTGGCCGTCAGTTTGGCGGCCTGAGTTACGGGGTCGATCGTCAAGGGATAAACCGCTCCGCGATCATTCACCTGAAACACCAGGTCCTGGGTTAATCCATTGGGCTGAAGAGCCAGGTGGGCATCAAGTTGCCGGCCGGTGGCGTCGTAGGCCACCAGGCCACTGTAGCTGAGGGCCGTGGAGCCATCAGGCCTGAGCAGGTTCAGGCCGTGGGCGTCGTTCTGAAGACGGGCCTGAAGGTTGCCTCCCAGTCCTACGGTCACGGTCAGTGATCCCTCACTGGCGGCATCGGGTTGCTGGTTAACCGTGAAACCTTGCTGGAGTCCCAGTGGGCCGTCGATGTACCAGTCGGAAATATTGCCGTGGTTGTAAGTTACGCGATTTTTTAGGGCCTGGGGAGCGGTTGGGTTCACGGGGGTCTGGGCATTGCCCCTGCCGAACGCCAGAAGCTGGAGTGACCACGTGTCCGACCCCGATGAGATCGAAACCCCAGAGCGTTCCAGCGCGGCCGAGTATCCGTTTGGCAAATTGTGAAACAGGTAGCCTGTTCCAGCGTCCAGGGCGGTTGCCTGGTACTCGGTTTGATCTGCGCCGATAGAGCTGGAAATTGCGTACTGTTGTAGATTCGGTAGGCTGTTCAGCGAGCTGGGTTGGACCGGTGCCGCAACTAACGGAACTGGGCCGAGCCCAATCGAGAGCAAAGACCGGTGTTCAAGCGATTCGAGCCGGATCTGGGCTCGGTACCTCGAATTTCGTGTGCGGGAACTGGAACGACGATCCAGCATCAAGATCAGGCGACTTAACCCGCGGCTTGGCGACATCAAGGGAATCCAGGTTTCAATGAGAAACAGAAAGGCTCGACCTGCTCGCTCTGACTTTTGTCTTACCATTCTAGCATGGTGGGCAAATCCGCCCAGAGGAGCCGATCAGGGTCTTGAGTGGCGGGTATATGTTCGTATGATCAGTAGTTGGTGTTCCCTGGCGGAAGCATGGCGTTTTTCTGCGCGATGGCGATCTGGTACCGGTTCGAGCTTAACCTTATTGTTTCATTGGGTTGAAACGGGATCGCTGGTGAGGAGACGACTGTGATGAAGGTTCTGGTGGTGGGTGGAGCCGGGTATATCGGAAGCCACTGCGTTCGCCAGTTGGTTCTGACCGGGCACCGTCCGGCGGTTCTGGACAACCTCGTGTTCGGGCATCGGGCTGCCGTGGGTTCCGAAGTGCCGTTCCACCAGGCCGATCTCGGTGATGAGGAAGCCGTTTGCCGGATCCTTGCCGAGGAACGGCCCGACGTTGTGATGCATTTTGCCGCTTATGCCTTTGTCGGTGAATCGGTTGCCGATCCCCTCAAGTACTACTTCAACAACTGCGTTTGCACCTTGCATCTACTGCGTGCCATGCTCCGGCAGGATGTGAAGCGGTTCGTCTTTTCATCGACGTGCGCCACTTACGGCGTCCCTCAGTCCTTGCCAATTGTTGAGGCCATGCCCCAGGCACCCATCAACCCCTACGGCCAGACCAAACTCGATATTGAGAACGCCTTGAAGTCTTTAGCGCACGCGCAGGGCCTTAGCTTTGCCGCGTTCCGGTACTTCAACGCCGCCGGGGCGGCCAATGACGGTAGCTTGGGCGAAGATCATATCCCAGAGACCCATCTCATCCCGCTGGCCATTGCCGCAGCTGTGGGGCAGGGTCCACCGCTCCAGTTGTTTGGGACCGATTACCCCACCCCAGATGGAACCTGCCTGCGTGACTACGTTCATGTGGATGACCTGAGCCGCGCTCACATTGCCGTATTCGATGCGCTGGCACAGCCAGGGGCGGCCCTCTTCTACAACCTGGGAACCGGGACGCCAACTTCCGTGCGTGAGGTCATTGCCGCCGTTGAGGAAGTGACCGGGTTGCGGGTTCCGGTGATCGAGCAGCCACGCCGCGCCGGCGACCCGCCCGCGCTCTATGCCGATGCTCGCAAGGCCAGGGTTGAGCTGGGCTGGACGCCGGAATATCCAGAGATCCGGTCTATTGTGGCCACTGCCTGGCGCTGGCATCAGTCGCATCCCCGCGGCTATGCAGATCGGTAAGCCATGAGATGGATGGTTTCGTTGTTTTGGAACAAGGTTTGGGCCATCGGCGGAGGCCGTGCGAGAATCCGCTCGACACCAGCACCTGCTAGAATAACGATTCTGATCGTGTGTGCGGGTGCGCAACAACGGGAGGTGTAGGGATGACGGCGCAACAGTTCGAGCATGCACGTGTTCTTCTCTGTCGCCTGCAAGACTCGGTTCGCGATGCCCTGATTGCAGTGCGAGATGAGCAGACTGTTGGTGAACTTTCTGAAATTGCCGAGGTCACGGCCGCTGACACCATTTACCGGATCGATAAGGTCAGCGAGGCTGCAATTGTTGCGTGGTTCGCTGCGTACTGGCCGGCTGAGTGGCCGGTGGAACTGGTGATGGAGGGGGCCGAGGGAGGGGATGCACACACCTTCCCGCACGGGACGCCGGTCTCGCAGACGAAGTTCAAGTGTATCCTGGACCCGATCGACGGTACGCGCGGCCTGATGTACGACAAGCGGTCGGCCTGGATGCTGGCGGGGCTCGCGCCTCAGCTTGGTGCGCAGACGCGGCTCAGCGATATCCGGGTAGCCGCCATGACCGAGCTCCCGACCAGCAAGCAATGGGCCGCAGATCAGATCAGTGGAGTTCGGGGGTGCGGCCCTGAAGGGCTGGTGGCTGAACGCGTCGATGTACGTGGAGGAGGGCGGAGCCGGCTCACAATCCGGCCCTCGCAGGCCACCGACTTTCGGCACGGCTTTGCCTCACTGGCCCGTTTCTTTCCAGAGGGCAAGGCGCTGCTGGCACAGGTCGAGGAGGGCCTCTGGGACGCGCTTTATGGTCTGGGGCAAAACGTCTCCCCCTTGGTTTTTGAGGACCAGTACATCTCGACGGGCGGACAGATCTATGAGTTGCTGATTGGCCACGATCGTATGGTCGCCGACCTGCGTCCTCTGGCGTTCCGCAAGATCGGTTACTCGTCGGCGCTGGTGTGCCACCCGTATGACATCTGTACGGAGATGCTGCTCCGTGAAGCCGGCGGCGTGGTTGAGGCTCCAGACCGCCAACCCCTGGATGCGCCACTCGATACCACGTCACCCGTGGCATGGATCGGTTTCGCAAATGATCATCTGGCAGAGACGGTCGGGCCTGTGCTGAAACGTTTGATCGCGGAATACTTCGAATGAGCCCAGCATGCCGTCAGGGCAAGGCGCAGGGCTAGACCACTGCCAAGGGTGGCAAGGCAACGAACTGGGGTGCGGCTGTTTCGTCAATGCCGATGAATTCCGATCGAAGCTTATGAAGATCTGAGTACGGCTGCTCAGTCAAACAGCCGTCCGATCCGCGTCCCCTTCTCGATCTCCAGCACCCGGCGAATATAGCCTGCGGAATCGAATTTCTTGCGGGTACTTTCGTAGCTCATAAACCGCACGGTGCCGAAGATCAGCCGTTCACCCCAGGGGCGGTCGTGCAGGCCACCGATGGCCCAACCCACGCCCACGTAGCCGTTGGGGTCACGGCCGTCCATCTCGTAGCGGTCATTGAGGTCAAGCGTGATATTGAAGGCGGTTTCGGGGTCCGGGGTCCATTCCAGGATCTTCTTGGCCCAATACATGCGCAAGTAATTGTGCATACGGCCGGTGAGAACCATTTCCTTTTGTGCCGCGTTCCAGAGTGGGTCGTGGCTTTCACCGCGTTCGAGTTGCTCGGCCGTGTAATTGTAGGTGCGGTGGTCGTCTTTGTGTTTTTCCAGGGTTTTCAGGGCCCAGGCTGGGCAGCCGGCCAGTTCGTCGTACCTGGGATTATGGGTCACGTAGTTGATGGAAAGTTCGCGGCGAACGATCAGCTCTTCGATGAGCGAGTCGGTGTCGGCCGGTGGTGCGCCACTTTCGTGCACGGCCAGGGCGATGGTCAGGGGACTGATGTGGCCGAAGTGAAGGTGAGCCGAGAGTTCGCTGGTGGTGTAGGGAGTGGGCTCGTTGCGTTCGGTTGCGTAGCCTTCAAGCCGATCGTTGACAAACCGTTTGAGCCGACGCTGGGCCTCGGCCGGCCCACCTGGATAATCTTTGAGCTCGCCCACGCCGCCCACGTTCAGGCGATCTATGAGGGCTTCCGGATCCAGAAGCTCGCCGGCAGGGATCAGAGTGGGGGGGGCTGGGTGCTCGGCCTTGGGGTTGGGAATTGGCTTGAGGTATTCGGCCAGGACCCGGTGGATCTTGGGCCTGATGGTCCGGGCGGCGAACTCTTGCTTGGGGAAGAGTGAGGTGGGAACCACCACGTCGGCATCGACCAGCCGGAACGGGATCGAGATCGCCCTGGCTACGTGTTCTCGCCAGGCCTTTGGGGTACGGACCGGGTTTTCGTCGCCCACCAGCAGGGCCGGTTTGAGTTCCGCCACCAGAGCCGGAATCACCTCGTGGGGCGAGCCCAGACGCAACACAAAGGGTACGCCGCGGGCGGCGAGCTGATTTTGGATCTCTGGGAGGGCTTCCACCAGGAACCGGAAATGCCTGCGCTGGGCTTGCGGGTAAGCGGCCGTGAGTGCGAACGCGGCGATAACTGGCTTGCGCAGAGCGTTGCCCAGGGCAATGGCCAGGTTCAGGGCCGCGTTATCGACGCCGCGCTGGGCGCGTTGCATCCAGTAAACGATGCACGTTCCCTCAGGGTCGGGTGGTCCGTCCCTGAGCACGCGAACTCGGGGGTGGGGCTTGAGCAAGGTTTCCAGGCTTGGGGCAGGCATCGCAACTCGATTCGATTCAGGTTCGATCAGATCGGGAAGCCATCGGTCAGGGGTGGCTTGCCGAGCCGTGCGCGGCTGGCCGCCACGTCGTCGGGGTTATTCACCGGGTTGGCGGGGAGCTGGCCACGCAGAACGGCGATGACATCTTCGGCCACACCGCGTGCCATGTTGATCAGGCCTTCCACGGTCTGGGCCGCGCTATGGGGGGTTAGCAGGCAGTCCGACCGGCCGATGAGGGGGTGGTCGGCCGGCGGCGGCTCGACGTCATAAACATCGGCGGCGTAACCACCAAGCTGGCCAGAATCGAGGGCCTGGGCCACGGCGTACTCATCCACCACCGGCCCTCGGCAGGTGTTGATCAGGTATCCGCCCGGCTTCATCAGGGCGATGGTACGGGCGTTCATGATGCGACGGGTGCTGTCGTCAAGCGGAACGTGCAGGCTGACGATATCGGCCTCGCCCAGCAAATGGTCCAGGCTGACCCGGTGGGCGCCGAGGTGGGTTTCCAGCTTGAGGGGGGCGGCCACCAGATCGTTGTAAAGAATTCGCATCCCCAAGGCATGGGCCAGAGTGGCCAGGCGGCGGCCAATCCGGCCAAAACCAATAATTCCCAAGGTGCGGCCTGGGAGGTCGAAGCCCACGAGCTTGGTGCGATCGTTGTAGCGTCCTTCGCGGAGGGCAAGCATCTGCTGGGGGAAGTGCTTGCTCAGGCCGATGGCGAACGCCAGGGCATGCTCGGCCACGGCAATGACGTTGGCCCCCGGTGTGTACACTACCTGGATCCCACGTTCGGTGGCGGCGGGGATGTCGATCTGGTCATACCCCACGCCATGTCGACCAATAACGCGAAGTTTAGGAGCGGCATCCATGAGCGCGGCGTCGATGGTGCCGGCCGTGCGGACCACCAGGGCGTCGGCGTTTTGGATCTCGCGCTGGAGCACCTCGGGGGTGAGGGCCGAAGCCATGTGCAGATCGCCGGCCGCGCGTAACAGGCTCATCCCTTCCTCACGCATGGTGGTGAGGCTCAGAATTGTGGGGCGTCGATACATGACTGGGCTCTGAGTGGCGATTTCTAAACAAAAGGGGACCGGCACCTGACGGAGGGCAGCCAGTCTTCTTGTTTTGCAACCGCTACTTTTGGTGTGGGAATGGGGAACGTGGCCCGGCAAACTAGTAAGACTACCACACAAGGCCCCTGAACTGGTAGGATTCAGCTTGGGACTCGAAGGTGTTGGTAATTTCAGTTTTCCTCATTCGGAGTGTCTGCACGCATGCGCCTGGTAGGAACGTTGAATGAGGAAAGCCAGGCGCGTCGCTTCGCGGATTACCTGCTCACGCGGGAGATTCCGGCCGAAGTTCGACCCACGTCGGGTGCTTTTGGCGTCTGGGTTCACCAGGAAGATCAGGTCCGTGCGGGCCTTGAGGAGCTCCAGGCGTATCAACTGGCTCCCGAGGATGCCCGTTATAACGCCCCAGCCCGGGTGGTTGCTGCCCTTCGTACAAAACCGGCTGAGAACCTGTCCAAGTCCAAGCTTCCAGCTGCCCGGTCGGCCGTTCGCGACTGGCTGGACAATGCGTTGCCCAACCACAGTCTGATCACGGTTTTGCTGATCGGAGCCTGCCTGTTGGTGGCTTTGATCACAAGCGTGGGCACAAACTCGCGCCGGCTCGAACCGTTCTTCTTCGCGCCCATGCAGTATGAACTGATTAAAACCGATCTGGGCAACGGCACGGCCGAGGTTCGGCTGGTTCCTGGCACGGCGGGTTTGGAACCAATTAAACATGGTCAGATCTGGCGACTGTTCACGCCGATGTTCATTCATTACGGATGGCCCCACCTGATCTTCAACATGCTGGCCCTGTACTGGTTCGGTGGGATGATTGAGAGTCAGAAAGGGTCCTGGGTCTTGCTCGGCCTGGTGCTGGTGGCGGCCCCACTGTCGTTTTTTTGCCAGTACCTTTGGGACATCGAGAATCCAGGCCCAGACGGGATCTCACTGCCTGGCGGAATGTCGGGGGTGATCTATGCCCTGTTCGGCTATGTCTGGATGACCGGCGAATACGAACCGGGGTCCGGTCTCCAGCTCACCAGCAACACGGTGATCTGGATGCTGCTCTGGCTGGTTCTGTGCTTCACGGGATCGTTTGGTCCTATTGCCAACGCGGCGCACTTTTCCGGCCTCGTTTTTGGAATGCTGGTTGGCCTGGCCCCTTACTTGATTGGCTCTCGGAATGCGAGTGGCACCGATTCCGGCTGAGCGGACGCTCTTTGTGCTCCTGCTCGTGCTGGCCGGTCTTGTCCGGCTGGCGGTGAGCGTGCCCCGCCTGGCCGCAGCCCCTGAAGACCCTGATAATTACCTACCCCTGGCCCGCTCGCTGGCCCAGGGTGATGGGCTTCAGTTCAAGGGCCGGCCCACGGCGTACCGACCGCCGCTTTATCCTGTGCTGCTAGCGCCACTGACCCGGCTGGCTGAGGGGCGAGGGTTAACGCTGGCCGTGGTCGGTCTGAATACCTTGCTGGGTGTGGGAACGGTCGCCCTTTCGGGCTTGGCAGCCCGTCGCCTGGGCATGAGCGGGGGTCAGGCGCTGGCCGCTTCAGCTCTGGTTGCATTGGACCCGATTCTGGTGGTGCAGACGCGGTCGGTGATGACCGAGTCATTGGCGGCGTTCCTGGTGGCCCTGATTCTGGCTCTGCTTGCTGGAACTGGACGGTTTTCGGCCTGGTGGAGCGGGTGTGCGCTGGGGTTGGCTGCGCTTTGTCGGCCCAGTTTACTGGCGGGCGGGGTGCTTGTGATTGTTGCGGCGGGGTTAGCCACGCCCGGGTCCTGGGTGGTGCGGCTGAGGCGTGCCGGACTGATTGCCCTGGGGTGCCTGCTGGTCTTGGCTCCCTGGGCGTACCGTAATTACAAGATCTGGGGAGAGCCGGTCTGGACCACCACCCATGGTGGTTACACGCTCTATCTGGCGAATAACTCGGTTTATTATGACGACGTGCTGAATGGCCCTCCGGGGGCGGTTTGGACTGGAGAGAACCAGCGACGCTGGTTTCAGGACGTGAACCGGGAGGTCGCTGGTCTGCCGGCCCCTCAGGCCGACCGCGCGTTTGCCCGTTCGGCCTGGACGTTCATTTTTGAGCATCCGGGCGCATTCGTGCGGGCCTCGCTGTCCCGGTTGGGGCGTTTCTGGGGCATTGCCCCAGCGGCATCGGTTTATCCAGGTCCGCTCCGCTGGCTGACCATCGTCTGGACTGTGCCGTTCTGGGTGGCGTTGGGGATGGGTCTGATGAGCCGAAAGCTCTGGTGCTGGCCGGCTCTGGCGGCCCCCATGATGCTGATGGGCCTGACGCTGGTTCATACCATTTACTGGACCGACATGCGGATGCGTGCCCCGATGATTCCAGCCCTGGCGCTGATTGCCGCCTGTGCGAGCTGGTACGGCCGACCCGGAACCCGAAGCAAGTCCTGCTGTTGATCATTCGCAGACTTTGGCCCAACTGGGGATTGCGGCCGGTGGAAAGCGCTGATCAGAGTGCTATAGTTGTCTGTTAAGTTTGCGTGAACCCCCCAGGTCAGACGAATATCACGGTTGACCGTGCCGCAGCTCCCTCCTGCAGGACCGATCATGGCGAATTATGATACCGAAGAACTCGCCGATCAGATGATCAGGCTCAGCCTGATCTCAACCTCCCAGATGCGTGAAGCCAAGGAGGAGGCCACGGACTGGAGCGTGGACGGAATGACACGCACCCTGATGCGAAAAGGCTGGCTGACAAGCTGGCAGCGGGACAAGCTTCTCAAAGGAGACTTCAGCGGCTTCTTTTATGGTCCGGCCAAGGTGCTGTTCCATATTGCCGAAGGGACGTTCGCCCGGGTGTACCGGGGTGAACGCACCGAATCTGGCGAAGCCGTGGCGATCAAGGTTTTGCGCCGGCGGTTTACCACCGATGCGGCCTCCGTGGCTCGGTTTGCGCAAGAGGCCGAAGCCGGGATGGCGCTGCTGCATCCGAATATCGTCAAGATTCACGAATTTGGCGAAACCGACAAACTCCATTACATGATCATGGAGTACGTCGAAGGCTCCAACCTGCGTGATTTCCTCAAGCTGCGAGGTCGGCTGGGTGCCGACGAGGCGTTACCGATCTTGCTGGGGATGGCGCGTGGTCTGAGGTATTCGCACGATAATTCCGTGACGCATCGCGATATCAAAGGCACGAACATCCTGATCTCGACCAAACGCGAGGCCAAGCTGGTGGACTTCGGGCTCGCCAACGTGGGCGATGATCGCGTGACCGAGTTTGCGCATACCCGAACCGTGGATTACTCGGCGCTGGAGCGAACCTGCGGCAGTCCCAAGGGGGATGCCCGCTCAGACATCTACTTTATGGGCTGCGTGTTTTATCAGATGCTGACCGGGGTGTTACCGTTGCCAGAGGTGGAAACGGCCGACCCGCTGGCCAAAATGCTCAAGCGTAGTTTTGGTGCCATCAAGCCGCTCGCTGAACTGCGGTACGCTCCGCCCGCGGAACTCTGCCAGATCATCGAAAAGATGATGAATATCAAGCTTGAGCAGCGGTACCAGAACATGGCCGAAGTTCTGCGGGACCTCGATATTTTTGAGCGTCGTCGTACTGGCAAGTCTTCCTCAGCAACGGCAGAGGTGGCGATTGAGGCACCGGCCACGGATGAAGATCTGTTTGCCGAGGCCTTTGGTCGCCAGCGTGGCACCCTTCCCGCCAGTGCCGAAGTTGTTGCACCGCCCGCACCATCTGCGGCCGCTGTGGCCAAACCAACTTCTGCTTCCGACCCTGCGGTTGCCGCGGCTCCTGCCATTGCCCGGCCTGTGGGCGGAGTGAGCGGCGTGGCGGTTCCTGGGAAGCGTGTGATGGTGGTTGAAGCGCAGGCCGGTATTCAAGATGCGCTCAAGAAATCGCTGATCAAGATGGGCTTTGAGGTCTCCGTATTTGGAGCGGCTAACCAGGCCGCCGAACAGTTTCATCAGAGTCCGGCCGACGTCCTGCTCTATGATCTGGATGGCCTTCATTCCGATGGCTTGGATGTGTTTCTGGCCATGCATCAGAAAGCGCATGATGACCGCCACGACCTGGCCGCCATTGTGATCTTGGGCCCCAAGCAAGAAGATCTGGTCGATGAGTTTCCGCTCGATGACCGCCTGGTTCTGCTGAACAAGCCAATCAAGATCAAAGATGTGCAGACCGCGCTCCAGCAAGTGGGCGCGCTGGTGGGCTGAGCTCTGTGCCCGTCTCGGCGGCGGCAACCGTACTGGTTCAGGGCCGGCAAGCGATCGGCCCTGTGCCAGCACGATGGTCGGTGCAAGAATGAGGACAGGAGACCGAACAGCCTGGCCACCCTGTCCTGGTTTGCGGGGAAACCCGCTGGGGTGAGCGGGAATTATGGTGCTTCAGAACTGAGCGAGCGGCCCCTCAGATCAATCACATGGGTGGCGTGGCCCCAAGCACCACGTCGAACCGGGCGGCCAGTTCACCCATTTTAGAATTGGCGACGGGCGCAAATGCCACGGTCACGCTCTTGCGGGCGGCTGGGTCACGGATGTCCCGGTAAACGCCGTCGCGTTCGTTCTGGGCTTCGCCCTCAATATAGCACTGGGTGGTGAGCAGTTCCTTATCGCCGCGGCGGATCTTCACATGGATGTGAGGGGTGCGGCCTGGATAGGAGACCGGCTTGATGGTCCGAAAGTAATACTCGCCCGTCGATCCCGTGAGGAATCGACCAAAGCCCTGAAAATGGGAATCGTGCTTGGAGTTGTTCGGGTCCTGCGTGTGGATGTAGGCACCGTTGTGATCGACCTGCCAGATCTCGATGAGTGCGTTGCGAACGGGGCTGCCACCCGCATCCAGGATTCGGCCCGACAGATGGGTGATCTCACCCACGGCCGGCGTGATCGAATCATTGATGATCAACAGGTCGTTATCGGTGTCGAGCGGGAGTTTGTTGGGATAAAACGGGCCTTCGGTCTGGGCCGGCGTGCGTACCAGTTCCTCGGCAAATACGCCGGGGACCAGCAGAGCCGACGCCCCCAAACCCATCGTTTGCAAAAACCCACGTCGGTTTCGGATGGGGCGAGGTACGGGAAAGTTCATGACGGTTCTCCCGGGAACAGGTTCGAGGCATGAGGGTCAACTCTAGAGATGTCAATCCGGGTCAGCTTGGCCGTCCCTGGCTGAGTTTGGAGCCAGTCTTCACCCAGCTCAGTTGCGTGCTGGAACTTCCAGGCCCATGGCTTCCATGAGCCGCTTGAGATCTTCCCAGGCGTCTTTTTTGGCGGGCGGATTCCTGAGCAGGTAGGCCGGGTGGTAGGTCACGATCGTGCGGATTCCCTGGTAATCAAACCAGCGTCCGCGCAAAACCGACATGTTGGTGGCTGGGGTATTATCCAGTTGCAAAATGGCCATGGCCGCAGTCTTGCCCAGCAAACACAGGAACTCGGGTCGGATGATTGAGAGTTGCCGGTCCAGGTAGCCCCGGCAGTTGGCCTGTTCGTCTGGCAGGGGAACACGATTTTCCGGCGGCCGGCACTTGATGGTGTTGAGGATGAAGATCTCCTCGCGTTGCAAGCCCATTCCCTTGGTGATCATGTCGGTAAGCAACTGGCCGCCCCGGCCCACAAACGGTCGGCCGGTCTTGTCTTCGTCGGCGCCGGGAGCTTCTCCCATGAACACCAGCCGCGCCTGGGGGCTCCCCTCACCGGGTACGGTGTGCGTGCGGGTGGTGTATAAATTCGGGCAGCGCTGACAGGCGGCAATTTCCTGGGCCAAAACGTCGAGCGCGGCTGGCCGCTCAGCGGGTGGTACCGGTGGCCCAAGTTCTTTGGGAGTTCTTGGTTCTTCAAATAACGAACGACGCGAACCGGCCATGATCGGCGCTCTTTCTGGAGGGCGACTCGTTGGACTGGGACTGGGGGTGACAGGCTCAGCGATCCTGGGCCCGACACTGGGCGGTGGTGTCACTGGCGGAGCCGGAGGGGTGGAACGCGGTGCTACACTCGGCCTGGGGAGCGTGGGCATCGGTTCGGTTGCGGGCGGGATCTCGGTGACCCGTTCCGGTCGTTCAGCCACGCGAACCAGTGGGATCCCGGTGACTCCGGCCCGCTTCAGCCCTTCCAGCCGTTGTTTGACCTGGTTGCGAGCGTTCCAGAGTGTCTCGCCCTCATCCGACATCAGGGAATCCTCGATGGACTGGCGGGGAGGGTGTGCAGGCCACAGCCGGAAGCCTAGCCTTGCGTAAGCTGGTGGTGAGCCCGATCCAGGCATGATTGCACAAGTTTACCAAACGCCCTGGCGGATGCGCTTCCCCAGTTTGGCCTCAACCCTGGCGGGGGGCAACGGGGTGTTCGCTAATCTTCTGGTCAGGGGGCCTGGTTGCAGAGATCAAGCCCGCCCGACAGCACGGGCTGTTGCGGTCTGGTGCAACTTCTGGACAGGCTTCCCTCACGGTTGCCTGACTCGGCGCTGGGGTGTGCTGGGAGCGGCTTTGAACTGGGTGGTCTGCCACTGCCGCCAGGACGGAACATCGAAGCCGTAATCTTCACCGGTCAGTGAAATCAGGGCTTGTCGAACCTCTTCGTTGCGGTCGACGTTGGTGACTACCTGGGCGCTGGGACGGAGCGAACCGCCGTTGCCGGTTCCAAGCCCCACGCCGTTCATGTAGGGAACCGAGGTGGCACCAAACGCCACGGCTCCAGGTGCAACCACGGGTCCGGTCAGGACGGGGAGCGGGGTCAAAGTGCCAAAGCCGACGGTTCCCGCCATGCCACCAGGTACCCCCGTGCCGCTCACGCCGCTGGCCTGGGCGCCGGCTGTTGCTCCGGTGGCGGTTCCCAGGCCGCTTGCAGCCAGCGGGGCAGAATTCATGCCGACTACCCCTCCAAAGCCAACCGAGTAGCCGGGAGCTGGGGGGCTGTCATCCACCACCATCCGTTCTTCGACCTTCACAAGCACACTGATCAGCTTGGGCACTGCCGACACGGCCTGGAGCATTCCCAGGGCCCAGGCTGCGTGACCCACCACAATGGGGTCCCTGGAATCGAGGGCTTTCAGGAACCGATTGGCGGTCTCCGGATCATGTCGTAATTCCAGTTCATGCAGGTAGCTCTGGCGCAGGGGCAGTTGCGGTTCCGCCAGAACCAGCCAGATCAGGGCCTCACAGGATTCAGGGCCCGGGATTCCGCCAAGGACCTGACCAAGCCGTTGTCGAGCTGGTTCGGGGTCACTGGAGAACGCACGCAAGAGCGGCTGAACTGCAGACGGTTCCCGGATGGCCGAGAGCTGGGCTTCAGCGTCTTGCCGCTGAGTTGGGTTACCGTTGAACCAGTGCTCGCGGATCAGGCGGAGCCGCCTGACCCAGGCTTGCTGTTCGGTGGTGAAGGCAATCTTCTGGTCGAGTGCTTCCTTCTGCTGCGGAGAGACCCAGCGCCCCTTATGCTTCACCAGTCCTTGAGCCTCTTGCTTCTGGTCACGTGTCATCCAGCGGCCGTTATGGAAAACATGCCCCAGTTTCTCATGGGCGGGGCCCATCTGGGGATCTTGCTCAACCGCCCGCCGGAAATGCCGTTGCGCCGGCCCGGTCAGCCGTTTGTCTTCACACCACTGTCCCAGTTCAAACTCTCCCTCGGCCGTGGGCGGAGCCTGCGCAAGCTGGTCCAGGTAGCCACTCATCTCGTCGGTTTCAGGAATAACTTTGAGCAACTGCTCCTTATGAAACTCGAACGGTTTTGAGGTGGTGCTCGTGAGGATCTGCACCAGATCCGAGTGCTCAGGATCGGCCGGCAAGACCACCCCTCGCAGTTCGGTTCCTCCCTGAATGACCACACGATCGGCCCATACGGCAGCGGGTACCAAGGCAACCCCGGTCACAAGCACCAGGTGTCCGATCAACGGGCATCGCATCGTGGGCTCGCTTTCGATTTTCTCGAATCGCGTGGGTTCAATGGGTCGATCTCGCCAGCAGGGCGCAGCCTTGCGTGGGAAGCTTTCCTACACTATGAGACGTACATCTAACTCCATCCATTCATTTTCTTCAGGAATTCATCCCCAGCACTTCACCAGAACGAAAGCCAGGCCGAAAACCGGCCAGCTTAGGGCAAAGCTGTGCTAGATCTAGGGTGTCTGGGCGAAATGCTTGAATTGGGAAGACCTTGGGGGTTGGAAGAATCTAGGTTGGAAGCGACTTCCGGATCACGAGTTCTGCGGGGATACTTTTTCCGGGGTCGGGTGTAATACAAGTTTCCAGTGTTCAGCACCCTGGAGCGCCGATGTCGGCGTTCTGTTTGAGATTTCAAGAGGAGCACCTTTCATGCGGGACAACGGACGAAACCGATGGCGGTACCTGGCTTCGGCCATGCTGGTGGTTGGCGGAGCGGAGCTAGCTCATGCCGAACTACCGCCCCAGGCCAAGCAAGATGCACCCGTGGTGGTCGACGGGATCGTGCGTGAGGTTTACCGGAGCCCCCGGCAGACCAATACCGACTACGTTGTACAGATTGAGGTTCAGGGCACGCAGCTTGGTAAGGCTCCCCAGGAGCGTTTGAGGCTGGACGTGCCTGCCCCTGGCGACGACGTTTATGTGCATGTGTTTCAGCGCCGTGAAGATGCCCCCAAGGTTCCATCGGCGGGTGGTCACCGGGCAATCCCTTCAGAAGGTACGCCGGTTCGTGCCTACCTGTATCCCCGGTCTCAGGGTGGGTGGGGTGGTGCGTACCCCGACTGGTTCGAAGTGAACAATAACCTGCGAGCCGCAGCCGAAGAGGTTGAGCCGGCCGCCGCGGAAGCCGTTGCCGCTGGTCCCGGTGCCGCACCCGCCATGACCCTGGAAGGGCTCCCCAAGTTCTTTGCCTTGCTGGGGATTGAGGGGCAACTGGTCAATGCTGGTGGACGGGTGGCTTTGCAGGCTGCCGATGTGGTTGCGAACAGTCCGGCCGCTCTGGCTGGCGTTGAACCCAAGGATGTGATTCTTGAGGTTAACGGCACACCGCTCAATGATCTCAACAAGCTGGTTGAGTCGATTCAGCGCGGTGGTGAGATACTCAAGCTGGGTGTTCTGGACTCGCGTACCGGGAAGGTTTTGCCTGTGGAGTTGAACCTGGCGCGGGCCGCGGTTCCACCCCAGGGCCGTGCTCCGCTTGAGAACATTCCGAGCCTGCCACCGGTGGGCGGTGTGGCCGCCGATGCCGGGCCCCGCGACCTGGGAATTGATGCCGAGACGGTTGCCCTTGGCCTCCGCCAGGCACTTCGGGTCAGTCATGTGGCTCCGGGAAGCCTGGCCCAGAAGGCTGGGATTGAACCGGGCGACGTGATTGTGGACGCGGACGGACTGCCGGTTTCTACCCCGACGTCTCTGATGCGTGCCTTGAACGATGCCCAGGGAACACTCACGCTGACCATCCGTGACGTCAAGAGCGGCAAGAACACCCCGATCGAGATCCCGGTCGGTGGTGCTGCCCCGGTAGCCCCGGCCGGCAATGCTCCCCAGACCAAGGTCGGTGGGATCGGGCTGGTTGCGGATCCGATTTTCGTGGGAGGCCGGGTGGCTCTGAAGGTGACCGAGGTTCAGCCAGGTTCCCCCGCTGCCAAGGCCGGCTTTGAGCCTGGCGACGTGATTGCCGCCGTGAATGACCGATCGGTGGATAGCGTGGACCAGATTGTGGCCGTGGCCAAGAAGATGGGACCCAAGCTCAAGGTTACGGTGCTTGACGTCCGGACCCGCAAGCCCTCGGTGGTTGATTTTGACTTGAACGCCCGTTGATGATATGAATCTGTAGTATCCCGGTCGGCGAGATCGGGGAAACCGATCAGCCTCAACATAATTTGCCAGAGGGCGGCGATAACCCGGCCTCTGGCAAGTTTTATTTTCACCTGTTTTCTGTTTTCAAATTTCAGTCCTCCTTCCGAAGCCGAAGTTTCCCGATGAAGAAGTCTGCCAGTGTCAAGGCGCACAAGGCTGCCGCGCCCGTTTCCCTTCGCGTTGCAGTCTTGACGGTTTCTGATACCCGCACCACCGATACCGATACCTCGGGTGCGCTCATTGTTCGCCTGAGTGAAGCGGCCGGTCATAGCGTGACCGGTCAGGCCCAGGTACCCGATGAGCCCACGCTCATGCGGCCGCTGCTGGAGACCTGGAGAGACCGGGCCGATATTGATGTGATTCTGATCACCGGTGGGACCGGTGTCAGTGCGCGAGACCTGACCATCGAGACGGTCTCGGACTTGCTCACCAAGGAGCTACCCGGCTACGGCGAACTGTTCCGCTGGCTGAGCTTCCAGGAAATTGGCCCGGCCGCCATGCTGAGCCGTGCCGTGGGCGGTCTGATGGGTCAAACCATCATCTTTGTAATGCCTGGCTCAACCGCGGCCGTGGAACTGGCCATGAACAAGCTCATTCTTCCGGAAATAGGCCACATGTCCGGAATTGTGGGCAAAAAGTGATCCATTGGGATCAGTAAACGGGATCACCGTTTGCCCATCCTCCAGGCAAAGAGTGCCACAGCGGTGGCGGCCGCCGCGTTCAGAGACTCAACCTGCGGTTCGATTGGGATCCGCAGCCGCTTGGTCGGCTCCCAGCCTTCAGGTAGGCCGGGGCCTTCCACACCGGGGACCAGGCCGAACCGCTCGGGCCAGGAGCATTCACCAATGGGCGCACCATCGGCGGCCAGGGCAATCAACGGGATCTCTCCGCTCTGCAAGTCCTGAATCGAGGGTCCAGTTTCAAACTGGACCGAAAACAGGGCCGGGCCGGCCGCACGGCTGGCCTTGGGATGGAACGGGTGCGCAGCCTCCTTCAGCAGCACAACCCGGCTCACGCCAAAGGCCACGGCCGACCGGATCACCGCGCCCACATTTTCTGGGTCCTGAAACGGGATGAACAGCGTACAGCCGAGCGGCCATTCCTTCTGGGCTGACCAGACAGGAATTTCAGGCACGCGCACCAAAAGCAGGGGGCCGCGTGTGCCTGAGACGTCAAGTCGTTCGAACAGCGACGGATCGAGCCGGTGCCAGTCGATATTGGCCGTGGTCCCTTCCGGTGGCGGCGGGCCGTCGGTGGGGGTGAGCCAGGCTTCCACAACCTGGGCATGCTGGGCCAGCACTTCCGCTACAATCTTGGAACCGGCGATCAGGGCATGGCCATGCTTGCGGATTCCCCGCCCGGTCAGGCCCTCACTGGCCAGCTTGAACGTGGGATTGGTGGCGCTTGAGATCAGGCGACCGTAACGGGACTGATTGTACGACTGCGGTGCGTCTGGCGGCTGCTGGTCCACGAGATCGGGTTCCCTCTGGTAAACCACCAGGCGACGGCGGTGTGGAGTGTCTGGGATGGAAAACGGGTGATCGGCGACGAGTCGGAACGGGGAGTCGGCCATTTCACGAGCCGCTCGGATCTCGTCATCACAGTCTGGCCCTTTCATGAACAGCACCCGCCCGCCCGGTTCCAGTGAGGGGCGAACCCGCTCCAGGGTTTCCGGGATGGTGGCCACAGCCCGTGTGATGACCCCCTGAACGGGAATCCGGAACTTGGGGCCCACGCTGCCGGTATGCACGGCCACATTGGGCAGACCCAGACGATCCACCACGTCTTGCAGGAAGGTGGTGCGGTTGGCCCGGGTTTCGGCCAGGATGATCTGTGTATCGGGGCGGGCGATCGCTAGCGGGATACCTGGCAGGCCGGGGCCAGAGCCCATATCGACGAGTGGGTCTGGCAGCTCCTCGAATTTGAGCACGAGGAGGCAGTCAACATAGTGCTTGAGCACCATGTTTTCAAAATTGTGAATCCGGGTCAGGTTCAGCTCTTCGTTCGCTTCGCGCAGCAGACGGTGGTAGGCCCAGAGCTGGTCGTACTGAGGTGAGGTCAGCCGGATTCCGCAGGCTTCAATGATTTGCTGGAGCGAGGCACGACTGGGGACCATGGCAATTCTCAGCTACTGGCGCTGCGGTAAGAGCGGAGAGCACGCATGAAGAACATCCGGCTGAGTATGAAGGCCACGGCCGTTGCCAGAAACATGAAGCCAATCATCCAGGGATCGAGTGACTTCACCATCACCCGGGCTGGCACGTTCACAACCAGCAAGATTGGGATCACATAGGTGAAAAGCCGACCCAGCGGTTCGGCCCAGCTCTGGTTGAAGATTTCCTTGGGGTACCGAGCCAGGCTTGAGAACAGCCACCACATTTCCATCAGGTTCTGGTTTCGGACCAGCCAGACGGAAAGCGAGGTAAGTACCAGCATGAAGCTGTAGGCCAGAATCAGGCCGCAGACAAAGAACACGCAGAAGGCCAACAGCCGCATCAGATCAAACTGCCAGTGCATCTGGATCAGAGAAATGATCATCAGCCCCACGCCCATCAAGACGTTGGGCACGGTGGCCCAGTCAAACTTGCGGCAGGTGATCAAGAACTGCTCATCAATCGGTTTGAGCAGCAAAAAATCCAGGTCGCCGCTGCGAACCATCTCTGCAAAGTCATTGCAGTTTTCCAGGAACAGGGTCTCAATCAGGCCGTTGAGCGCGAAGTAACAGCCCACAAAAAAGAGATACTCGGGCTCATTCCAGCCAGCAATGGCGTTGGTCTTGGCGAACACCGTGCGGTAGAAGGCCAGCATGATTCCCAGCCAGATCACCTCAACCGAGACCTTGACCAGGAAGTTCCCCCGGAACGACATCTCACGCGCCAGCGTGTAGCGGGCCAGCGAGCCGAGCAGGCGTGCGTAACGTTTGAGGGGAGCGAGAATCATCAGTACGTCCACTAGAAAAAACGGGCCACGGAGCACAGGCGATGGAGTCAGAGGTGATCACTCACCCTCCATAGGCGCTGTAGCGGCGAAGACCGCGGCGGTACAGCCAGTGTGCCAGAAGGATGAACGCCAGGGCCCAGGCCGCCTGAAAAGCCAGCTCGCGAGCGAGTTCGGCCCCCTGAATCTTGCCCAGGAACACCACCGCCGGGAAGTACGCCATGTACTGGAACGGCAGGCTTTTCAGGATGGTGCTCCAGGGGGTAGGCAACAGATCTAGTGGCAGCATGTGCCCGGAGATGAAGAAGTTCATGGTCATGACGATGTACAGCAGCGAGGTCACTTCCAGGAACCAGAACCCGACCATGCCCACGCTGGCCTCAAAGTAGAAACCGACGATAAACGCCAGAACCAGCGAGGTCAAAAACGCCAGCCAGGTCACCGGGTCGGTTGGGACATGGCCCTCAAAGTAATGCCGGCAGACGAAAAAAAGCAGGGCGTAGGGAATGGCGGTGGTGGCAATGTAGGCGATCTTGTGAGCCACCCGGTAAGAGACCAGGTAGCCCAGCATCTGGATTGGCTGAAGCAGGTATTTCTTGAGCGTACCGTCACGGATCTCGCGGGCGATGCCGCCGGCCAGGCCCGGCATGCTTGAGAACATCCGGCTGATGTTGACCATCAGCAGATAGGCAATCATCTCATTGTAGCTGAAGCTGATCGACGAACTGCCGAGCTGAGTGGTTCCGCTCTTGGCCTTCGCTCCCGTATAGATGGCGTCCCACAGCAAGATGGTGGTTAGCATCGGCAGAAAGCGCAGGATGGTGGCCAAGAAGAAGTCACCCCGGTAGGTCATCCGTTCCACCAGTGAGGCCCGGAAGATCATCCAATATTTGGTCAGTACGCCCATCACCCCGCGTGCCGGGGCGCCAGAAGCTGTTGAAAGTGGGTCTGATGGCAGGGGATTCGAAGCGCTCATGACTTGGCTGGCTCCGACTCCTGGAAGACCCTGGTAATGACCTGTTCGAGCGGCGGATCGGTCACGCTGATATCCGCCACGGGGTAGCGTTCCAGGATCGCTCCCAGGATTTCACCGATCCGCGCGGGATCGACGCGAAGTTCGACCCCGGGTCCATCGCGGTGGGCCACCTCGCCGAATCGTTCGATATCGTCGGGCACGCTGCCCGAGGCAAATTCAATCTTCACCAGCTTCATCCGACCGAACCGTTCCGACAGGCCGGCCAGGCCACCGTCGTACACCAGTTTTCCGTGGTTGATCACAATCACCCGGTTACAAAGGGCCTCCACATCACGCATGTAATGGCTGGTCAGCAGCATGGTCACCCCGCGCTGCTGGTGGTATTCCCGTAAGCATTTCTGGATGGCCACCTGGGCCACCACATCCAGGCCGATCGTCGGTTCATCAAGCAGCAGCACTTGCGGTTGGTGCAGCAGGGCTGCGATCAGTTCCATCTTCATCCGCTCGCCCAGCGAGAGTTCGCGAACAGCCTGGCGGGTGAGCTTTTCCACATTCAGAAGTTCGGTGAGATCACCCAGCGTACGTTTGAATTGATCGCTGGGGATCCCGTAAATCTCGCGGTGAAGCTCGAAGCTATCGGAAGCCGGCAGATCCCACCAGAGCTGGTTCTTCTGGCCCATCACCAGGGCAAACCGGCGACGGAAGGCATCGTCTCGCTCCCAGGGAACGTAGCCCAGCACCCGGGCGGAACCGGCATTGGGATAGATCAGCCCCGAGAGCATTTTCAGGGTTGTGGTTTTCCCGGCACCATTGGGACCCAGAAAGGCAACCAGTTCACCGGGCTCAATGTTGAACGAGATTCCATCAACGGCCCGAACCTCTTTGTACTCGCGTTTGACCAGGCCCCGGAGTGCACCCGCAACTCCCTTACGCTTCTGGAATACGCGGTAGGTTTTGGTAAGGCCGGCAGCGGAGATGATCGGTTCCATACAGTTCCAGAAGGGAAAGACATGTTCGCCACGGAATTGCCTTGGAAGCGGGTTTCAAAACGGAGCGGCCTGCCCCAGGTTTTGAAAACCACCTCCGATGACCCGGTGGGCCACCCCGCGGGGGCTTATTGTATCAACAGGCCGCTCGGCTTGCCCCGGCGAGTTTCCACCCTGGCCTTGCTCTGAGTGGGGCCTTCGGGTTCACAGTTAAAACCGCTCTCACCGGTCTGATCGTACCCTGCGCGTTACCTCTATCGGCACAACAGCTTGTGTCTGACTCGAAGCGTTCGTACACTGAATAGATTGACGTGGCCGCTCTTGCAGGGCGGCCGGTACTCCTCCGGCGGAGGTGAACCATACATGGCCCGAAGTGCGCGTGTGAAACCGGCATCGCAGGTGCCAGACTCTGTCCTTGCCAGTGCTCTGATCGATGCGGTTCACGCAATTCAGAAACCGGTAACGGTGGCCGTTCTGGCCAAAAATCTGGTGGGACCGTTCAAACGGTCGGCCGTGGCCCTGGAGCCGATCCTTGCCGGCTTGGTGGCCGAGGGGCGGCTGATTCTGCTACCGGCAGCCTCGGCCAAGAAGAAGCCCGCCTATAGCACCCGCTCTATCGAAGAGCTTGCCCGGTTGACGGTGATCGAGGTGCTTTCTGGGCCGGCGGCCCCGTTCTCGTTCGCCAAGTTGAAAAGTCAGGCGATCAAGGCCCTGGCCGAGTACGCACCCGGCATCAATTTGCCCAGAGTGCTTGAGGAACTGATCAACGATCGGCGGGTGTTTGTTCACCCCAAGTGCACGGCCGCTGGAAAGATCCAGGTCAAGCCCGGCGATCTCAGTTATGGCACCACGCCGCCTCGCCCCGAAGCCTATCTGGCTCCCACGCTGAAAAACCTTAAAAAGCAAATCAAGACGCTTGCCGTGGCGCTCGGGCCGTTTGGGGTGGAGCAGGGGGCGCTCCAGCGTGCGCTGCTGGGCATGCTTCAGCGTGAACTTGGAACGGCCACCACTCCACCCCTAGATACCACGCCCGGTTCCGTTCTACCGGTGCATGGCGATCTTTCGACCCTGGCGCAACTGATTTATGACCGGATGGCCGAGTTGAACCCGGCCGTGCGGACCGGGGCCATGGTTCGCCTGGATCGGCTCCGGACCCTTTGCTGGGATCTGGCCGAAACCAAGGCCGAGTTCGATAACGCCGTGCGCTGGCTGGCCGCTACGCATCGCGTGGCCCTGCATCGCCACGACGATCCCCACGGCTTGACGGTTGAAGAACGGGCCGCGCTGGTTCCCGATGATCATGATGGCCTCTATAACGCCGCTTCGTGGAGAATCTGAGATGCTCACGACGGCCGACCTCCGCAATCCGTATCGCTTGACCGTGGTCCCAGACGCCTGGCAGCGTGGTGATGCCGAGGTGACCAGCATTCACGCAACCGCCTTTCAGGTTTGCACTCGGGCGCTCGACGCAGTTCGCTTTGAGGGGCGGAACCATGGCCTGCTTGTGCTGGGAGAGCCGGGCAGCGGCAAAACCCATCTGCTTTCTCGGTTGCGCCGTTTCTGCCTGGGGAATGGCGAAAAACCGGTCGATCCGATCTTGCCCGAGGTTGCATTTGTGGCGGTGAAGCTGGCGGCCGGCGCCCAGCAAATCTGGCGCAATTTGCGCAAAGAGTTCGTGGGCGACCTGATGCGTCCGGGGACCGACCACCACCCGCAACTGCAACGCATTCTGCTTCGCCGGTTTGCCGAGCTTCGTCCGGCCGACGCCGACCTGACCCTTTGGTGGGACTGGCTGCGTCAGCTAGATCCTCAGCCGGCCGCCTTTGAATCGATCATCGACGGCTTGATGGATCGGTTGAGCATTCAGGAACGGCTGGGTCGAGACCTTACGGTGGTGCTCAGTCACCTGATTCTGAACCGACACGGGCGTGAGGCCTTGGCCTGGCTCCGAGGAGATCCGTTGCCTGAGTCGGCCCTCTCCCTGATCGGTCTGGGGCTGCCAGATCCAGACATTTCTCCCGAAGATCAGGCCCGAGAGGTGGTCACGGCGCTCTGTCGGCTGGCCGGGCCCAGGATTCCGATCGTCTTTGCGTTCGACCAGATCGAAGCCCTTCAGCTTGAACGTCGAGATACCAGCGGCTTTTTCGCGTTTGGTCAGATGCTGATGGATCTCTTCAGCCGGACCACCAACCTGCTGCTCATTTCTTGCGTGCAATCTGGCCGGATCCAGGACATTGAAGACGGCGTCACGCAGCCGGCCTATGATCGGATGGCAATGAATCAGGTGGCGCTCAACCCGTTGCTTTGGCCAGAGGCCGAGGCCCTGATTCAGGTTCGCGATCAGATCGTGCCTGAACTGGAGGTGCGTCGGAAGTCTCTGGGGATGCCATCACTCTGGCCCCTGGACCTGGTGGCACTGAAGGCGGCCGTGGGGCGTGAGGGACTGAACCCTCGTAAACTGCTCAACGAATGTGCCCAGATGTTCGATGGCCATCGGCCAGAGACCGGAATCTCAGCCGGATCTCAGCCACTTCCCGAGTATCTGGGAGAGTTATTTGCCAGGCGTAGGGAACAAGCGGTTTCCAAGGTGGGCAGTGAGCGAGCCCGCGAGATTCTGGTTGCCACTTTGCCGCACCTTACCGCGGTTCTCAAGCGCGGGCAGTGGAAACGGCTGACCGAACCGGTGCCGGGGTTGCGGGCGGGTGATGTGGATGGCGTTTATGCGGGCTCGGAAGGGCGGGTGGCAATCCACGTTTGTGATGCGCTGGATATGAGAGCAGCCTGGCGACCGCTCGAACGATTGCGGCAGGCGCTGGATGATGGCCGGCTTGAGAAGGTGGTGGTGGTTCGCGACATCCGGGAGCCGATTCGTGGTGATGCCGCAACCAGGCAGCTCAAGGCGTTGCGTGATCGGGGAGCCGCTTTTTTACGCACCACGCCAGAGATGCTGGCTGCGCTTGATGCCCTGCGATCTTTGCTGGCCGATGCGCAATCGGGTGACCTCTGCCGGGATGCTGACCCGATTTCCGTGACCAGCGTGCAAGGCTGGCTGGAACGCCAAGTACCGGCGGTTGTGGGCGACCTGGTGGAACAGGTCTTTGAGTATCCTCGCCCCCCGCTGCTCGAAAAATCTGACGAGCCCGACCTGGAAGCGCTGGCCGATCGACTGGCTGACGCCTTACAGAACTGTCCGGTGGTGGCCGTAGAGCGGTTGGTTGAGGTGTTAAAGGTCTCGGCTGACCTGCTCGGTCGTTGCCTTGAGAGATTCCCTGATCGGTTTGGCTCGCTGGCAGGCCCACCCTGTGTGGTTTTCCAGCGGGTTGCCATGGGTGTGGCAGCGCCTGAACAACCGGTATCCGCAGCGGTTACCGGGTCCAAGGCGTGAACGCCATTGCGTACCGTTGGGAATTGATCTCGACGGGTAACTACGTCTGGCCGATCTTTCTCGACCCGAGCATACGCACCTGCTGGTGGCCGGCACCGTGGGGAGTGGCAAAAGCGAATGGCTGAACGCGGCCATTGCCGGCCTGATTCATGGCAACCGGCCCGAGACGCTCCGCCTGGTTCTGATCGACCCCAAGCGGGTGGGATTCCGTCGCTGGCGTGAATCTGCCTACTTGCTTGAACCGATTCTGCACCACCAAGAGCCGGCCACGGCCGCGTTCGAGCGGTTGGTGGAAGAAATGGACGATCGGTATCAGTCGATGGAGCAGATTGGAGCCGAGGATTGGGCTCACTATATGCGCAGGGTGAGCAAACCCACGCCGCGGATTGTTTGTGTATGTGAGGAGTATGCCGACCTGCTGGCGGGAGACCGGGTGCAGCGCAAGTCGATTGAAGGTCTGATTACCCGGCTGGGTTCCAAGGCCCGCGCGGCGGGCCTGCAGATGGCCCGGGATATTGAGTCTCGGATGTTGCTGGGAAGCTCTGGGGCCGAGAACCTGCTGGGCCAGGGCGACCTGTTATTCAAGGATCTGCTGGAGCCGGTACGGTTGCAGGGGCTCTGGCTGGATACAGGACGTTAACGGCACATCGTCGGCGGACTCTCCGGGTCGTGTCTTTATAGCGGTTCACGTTTGGATTGCACGCAGAAGCCAATGTGTCGCCAGGGGCACCTTTTGTGGTGCAGGCTTGTGGAAAATCCAGAGCAGGCAAGACGCCTGCGCCACAACGTGAATGCTATTCAAACACAAACAATATCGTATGTGTTAAAACTAAGAACACGACTCGGAGAGTCGTGCGACGACAGAGGTGTCATATTTCAGCATTTGGCCGTTTTGCGTTTTTTGCCGAGGGTGCCGCGGTTTTGGACCTTCTGGATATATTCCAGGGCCGAAGGGATTTTGCAGGCTGTCTTGCCTGGATTGAAGGCAACCTTGTCGATATTCATCGCCGTCTGAATGGCCAGTTCGGTGAGTGGTGCCACGTAGCAGCCGACCGCAATCACGAAGCCGTTCATGGCATGCCGCACCCGGTTGGGCTGAGCGTGGATCGTGCGCTCAATCCGTTTCAGCAGTTGCTCCAGTTCAGTCAAATCCAGATCGGCGTCTTTCTTGATGGAAACCAGGCTCCCCAGGGTCGACCAGCCGGCAAAGGCAATACTCTCGCGGCTTGATTCAATCCATTCGCGGGCCATTTCCAGGCCGTGCGGGCTCTCGGCGGCCACCCAGGCCACGGTGTAACCGCAAAGGGATTCACTGGTGGCCTGCTCAACCCAGTGCTGGAGATTGGCCCTGGTCATCTTTGCATCATCGGCAATCAGGCCGGCCAGGTACATGGCGTCATAGATGCCCGTGTCATACAGGTCGAGCGCCAGTTGATAGTTGCGTTTGATCCGCTTCTGGATTGGTTTCAGGTCGGCAACTTTGACGCCGAAGACCGGTTCCTTGATCCCGTGGTTGAGCAGCGTCTTCTTGGTAGTCTCACTGCCCAGTTGCTGGAGTTCGGCCAAAATCTCTTGAGACGTCACAAGATGCCCCCATACCGTCAGGAATCGGTTCCGTTGACTCACGCGAGAATGGAATCTGGATCTGAGCCGTGCATCAGGTATGGCGACGAATTTCCACGCCCTCTGCGCCTGGGATCTGGCTGAGTTCCGCCACCAGGCCCGCAAGCGATACGCCCGGCCGAATCCGCACGCGGTAAGCCAGGTTGAGAGCGGTCCCTTGTTTGGCCGTCCCGGCCGACATCATGGCCGGTGTTTCGCCGTACTGGCTCAACAGCCGTTCCACGGCGACTTGGGTTTCGGTGTCATGGCCCACACGAAGTGAGAGTTCCGCTTCAGACGGCAGGTTGGTGGCCAGCCGTTTGTGAGGCCAGAACAGCACGGCCGGTACCCCGATCACCAGCAGTCCCACCAGCGCCACCGGAAAATTGTTGGCCCCGGCCGCCATGCCCACCACCACGGCAAAGATTACGAACGCGGTATCTTGCGTGTCTTTGACCACGGTGCGGAAGCGGACCACCGAGAGGGCCCCGACCAGGCTGAACGCGCGGGCCACGTTGTCGCCAATGACCTGGGTGGCCATGGCAATCAGCGGTGCCAGCAGAATCAGGGTCGCAAGAAAGGTAGAGGCAATGGCCTGGCCTCGGCAGGCCCAGCGATAAAGCCCGGCAACCACCATGCCGAGCAAGAGCGCCGCCCCGATCCTCCAGAACAGGACCAGGATCAGGGTCGGCTCGGTGGTCCCATTCAAAACTGCGGGATTGAGCCATTCCGGCATGAAGCGTCTCACTTGGCTGACTAGGGTTGAAAAGGATCGGCCGGGTGCGTGACAGGCAGCTCCCGGCCATCGAGGATTACGTTATCGGCCAGCTTTGGAGACGTCGGGGTTGCCAAGCAGGTACTTTCGGCGCTCCGTGGCGAACTGATGCAGGCTCGCGGGAGCGGGTCCCGGCCCGGGTCTGGGTGGTTCGGCCGCGGCCGGCTTGGGGTCGGTATCACCTGTCAAGGCTTGAAACGCTTCGAGCGAATCCAGCTTGCGGGTATCGGCTTCGAGATCGGGTTCGATCAGGGCGCGATACTGAGCGACGATGGGCCCGAGCCGATTCCAGTCGAGCCATTCCTCGGCAATCGTTCGCACGTGTTCCAGGTACTTCGTACGCAACGCGGGAACCGCAAGCAGTTTGCTCCGCAACGGCTTGCGAGCATCATCCAGGCCAATCAGGGGATCCAGGTCGAACCCAGTCCCAGCACCGGCTCCAGCTCCACCACCGGGGCCACCTAGGCCACCGCCGCCAGGTCCACCGGGGCCTCCTGGTCGCCCACCACCAGGTGCTCTACCGCCAGGGCCACGCCCAAAGCCGCCGGGTCCGCCTGGAGGTCCGAAGCCCGGTCCACCGGGACGCCCGAAGGTTTCGTTGGAGTCATGCGGAATCATATGAAACTTGCCAACGGCATCGCGGAAGATCGTGTAGTCACTGGCACGAATCCAGTACCCGTCGTTATTAACCAGGGCGTTATCAAGGGCCAGAAACCAGAGGGTGCTTTCGATATCCAGAATTGGCTCGAGTGCGGCCTGGAGTTTGTCGGCTGGGGTTTCCGAGAGGGTCTTGCAAAGTGCCACCAAAGCGGCCCAGTCTTGGGGATTATCGTCGGTCTTGATCTCGTAGCGGCCCTTGTAGTCCTCAGCCTTGTCGCCAATATAGTCGAGCCCGCCACCGCCGCCTGGACTCCCTTTCACCTTCCAGCGCGCTCCTTTGCTGCTGGAGTAGTTCTCAGCCAGGAACGTCTTATCGAATTGCTGGGTGTTCACGTACAGACCCCAGTTCTCGCCGTTGATCACCACGCGAACGAAGTTGGCCTTGGGGGCCGGCAAATACTTTCGGGCGATATCAAAGTACAGAACCGTGTGCAGGAACGTGGGGTCCTCATGGGCGTTCAGCAGGTTCAGCGTCTTGTAGCCAGCTAGCCGTTGTTTGGGATTGGCATGGTCGATCGAGACGTTGAGTGATCGCTTGGAGCCGGCCGGTACCATCATGTAAGACGAGAAGCCGCGAAAGTGGACCCCTACGCCTGGATAGGTCTTGCCATCGACTTCGAGTTGGGCGGGTACGTCCACGTCGGTGCCGCGAAAGTCGGCCATCTCGGCTTCCCAGTCGTCGGACTCGAAGGTGAAGAACAAGGTGCGAATGATGCTGGGGTCGTACAGCGGGGCGTCTGGGTAAGCCTTCACATCAGCGGGCTCGATCTTTTTACCGGGTGAGCCCTTGTGAGCCTCGCCGCCGCCAGGTGGTCCGAACGGCCGGCGACCCCCACCGGCAGCCTGTTCCTTTTTCGCCGCCTCACGCGCCAGCTTGCGTTCGGCCTGATCCAGGCGGCCGTCACCATTCTTGTCAAAGTCTTTGGCAATCTTACGCTCAGCGCCGAATCCTGGTGGTCCACCAGGTCCACCAGGCCCGCCCGGTCCACCACCAGGGAACCCGATCCGCTGGTTGATCAGCTTGGCGAGCGTTGCTTCATTCAGCGGGCCAACTTCCTTGGTGTCTGCCAGGAACTTGGTGACTGCCGCCGAGGCTTCCTCGGGGGTCAGCTTGCCGTCTTTGTTCGTATCGCCTGCCTGGAAGATTCCAGGGGCCCAGAACATGCCTGGCCCAAAGCCGCCGGGTGGCCCATCTTCTGGCCCTGGCCCTTCTCCGGGCGGTCCGAAATTGCGGTTGATGGCGGCGGCGAGGCCGTCCTGATCGAGCCCGCCCACTTTCTTGCGGTCCGCCTCGCTCACCAGTTTTGAAACTGCCTTGGCGGCTTCATCGGCTGAAATCTTGCCGTCTTGATCCGCATCGGCCAGTTCCAGAATCCGAGGCGCAATGAACATGCCTGGGCCGAAATCGCCGGGTGGCCCGCCCCCCGGTCTCTGTGGTGGACCCTGGCCTGGTCCCCCCTGGGCCCAAACGGTTCCAACCGCTCCGTCCGCGATGATCAGCGACATCATGGCCGCCAACCAGGGGCGTTGGTTTATCCGGTTACGCATCGGCCAGCCTTTTGGTCTGGGAAAGTGTGGATCAGATGCAAATCAAGAGCCAGGCTAGACCTGGAATCGGGCGATAGCACGCGCATGGCGAAGAAATGAAGCTTCACACCGTCTTCATAGTAAGCGGTAGATCGGGCGCTGTCGTCCCTCCCGACGCAGATTCTTTGGGCGATTCAGAGGGGAAGACATCCGTAGAGGATTCAGGGCGAGCCGGCTTTCAGCACGTCGGCAATGGGTGCGGCGGCCTGGGGACTTGCGGTCTGGAATTCAGGCAGACCCAGCAGGTGTGCCATGGTAGCCGCAATCTGGCTCTGGGTAACGGCCGGAATATCGGAGCGTTCACCGAGCGGCTTGGTGTCTGGGCCAATCACGGCCATCCAGATCGCTTCGGAGCCAGCGACCTTGGCGCCGTGATCACGCCAGCCTTTAGGGGGGTCGCCCCGGCCATGGTCGGTGGTCACAATCAAGGTGGTGGAGTCTTTGTACTGCGGGTGGGCCTGAATGGCCTCCCAGAGGTTTTTCAAGAACGCATCCACCTGATGCGCCGCGTGAAGATACTGATCGTAGCGACCCATGTGTGCGTATTCGTCGGTATCACCCAAGCCAACGTAGAACACGCGGGGGGTGCTTTGGTGCAGGCTCTCAAAGGCGACCTCGGTAGTAAACACGTCGTTCCGACAGTTAGACCAATCACGCACAGTCTGGGTCATCTGGCGGTTCAGCAGTACGGTTCGTTCACCAAGATCAGGGCCGGCAATCAGCTGCCAGCCGGCGTTCACCGGTAGCTTGCTGCGATCGACATTCAAGATGTAGGGATAAAGATCCCACGATCCCACCGCTGCCACTTTGCCTGCAAAAGCGGGCTGCAAGTTGAGCCACTCGAACACCGAGACATTCGGGTTGGGCTTCTTGTCATTGCTGTCCACGCGGGGGTCAGCGGCCCCGGTGAACAGTTCGTTGTAGCCTGGGTAGGAAAAATTGTGGCCGTTGGTTACATGGGCCCGGCTATTGCGGTCGGCATTGCCAAAAATCTGGCCCTTCTGAGCGATGGTGGTCCAGAAGAACGGCATCAAAGCTTCGCGGCGTGCTTCGGGCGTCTCACGCCAGTAGGCCGCACGAAGCGCCGCCACGTTTTCCACGCCACCGTTGTCCTTGTTCAGCAGCAACTCGTCAGCGCCCCGGAACAGGTCTTGCCAGCGGAGCCCGTCGGTTGTGATCAGGATGACGTTGCGGGTGCCGCGTCCTGAATCTTCAGCCCACACAGGCGAGGCGGTCAGCACGACCGCGCACACGAGGACGAGCTTGCGAAGTGGGTTCATGGTGCGAGCCTCTGTGGAAAAACGACCAGCCAGAGTCCCTCAAAACCGAGCCAGCCGTTCGCCGCTCGGTTTCAGGGGTCCACTGAAGAGGCTTACCAGAATGCCATGAACCGGCGCGGGTCGCCAGAATTTCTGAGCTAGTTCCGCGGAACTGCGGCCAGAAAAGCAATCGACCCGGTCCAGACGGGCTGGACCGGGTCGATTCAGGGCTCAGTACGAGTTCAGGATCTCGGCATCTTCCCGGATCATGTTGCGGGCCATGGTGTACGCGTGGTAATGCATGGCGATGTGGAAGAGGTAGAACACGGCCAGGGTGGGGCGTTTGCGAACCTTGAGAAACCGTTTGAACCGCCGACGATATTCGTCTCGCAGTTCAGGATCGGTCACACCCCGCATGATCCGGTAATAGAGGCCGGCCGCCCGCACGGCGTCGGTTGCTTCCAGCGCCAGTCGGCGTAGCTTGTGCGTTTTCCAGTACTTGGCACGCACGTTGCCGACTTCAAAGTTGGACTCGAGGAAGAGGGCCTCGGTCCTGGAGAAGTAATTCTCGGGATCGTACAGGGTATTGAGCACCCGCACGTAGCCGTCTCGCAGTTCTTCACGCGTCATCAGCAGCGGGATGACGTTGGAGCCATACGAGGGTTTGTCATCAAGATCCAATCGCCCTTCTTCCCGCAGGCGATCATGCAGCGGAGTTTTGGGAATGGCCCAGAGCATACCGCTCATTGAGAACGAGATCTTGGCTTTCTGGATGAAATCAATCTGGCGATCGAAGATCGTGGTGTCGTCACTATCAAAGCCCATGATCATGCCGCACCAGACCGACATACCTTTGTTCTGGATCCGGTGGACCTTCTCAAGCAGGGTGCCGCCGGTGCGCACGTTCTGGAACTTCTTGGTTTCCCGCAGGGCGTCTTCGTTCGGGCTCTCAATGCCAATGAACACGGCGATGAAGTTCGCCTCGGTCATCAGTTCCATCAGTTCATCGTCATCGGCCAGGTCAATCGAGGCCTCGGTAAAGAGCACCAGGGGATAACCGTTTGCCTGTTGCCAGGCCACCACATCGCGGAGGACTTCCTTGATTGCCTTCTTGTTGCCGATCAGGTTGTCGTCGACCACGAACACGGTCGACATCCCGGTGCGACGCATCGCTTCCAGTTCGGCAAGGATCTGCTTGGAAGTCTTGATTCGTGGTCGGCGGCCAAAGGTCACGATGATGTCGCAGAATTCGCACTGAAACGGGCAGCCGCGTGAAAACTGCAAGCTGCCAAAGGCATAGTGCTTCATCTTGAGCAGGTCGAAGCGGGGCGTGGGCACCGTCGACATGTCGGTCTTTTCCAGTTGCTCGTAGCGATACTGGTGCAGACCCATGGGCCATTCTTTGAGGAACTGCGGCCAGGTTTGCTCGGCTTCACCGATGAAGATCACATCGGCCAGCCCCTCAAAGTATTCCTCAGACACGGTCACCAGTGGGCCGCCCACAATGGCGAACACTCCCCGACGCTTGAGTTCGGCAAGAATCTCTTTCATGCGGAACCGCTGCACGCTCATTCCGGTCACGCCCACGATGTCGGCACGGGCGCACCGTTCCCAGTCAATCGCTTCCACGTTTTCATCAATCAGCGTGATCGTGTGGCCCTCGGGCGTGAGTGCCGCCAGCAGTGGCAGACAGGAAACCGGCAGGTTCGCCCGCTTGCCAGTCAGCGGCAGCGCTCCTTCCATACCCCAGAACGATGCTTCAAAACGCGGGTTGATCAGTACGATATCTGCCATTTTGGGAATCACTCCTCCTGAGCCGACGGGCGGGAATGAGCTTATCGGGGGGATGCGGATCGAGTCGCGTCCTGAAGATTCCCGCAAAGTTCAAGCCAACATCGTATTCGGATGATGAGAAGCACCCAATACGGTTAATCTGCCGATTCTCAAGTTTTTCAAAATTAACACAGGCATTTAGGTTTCCTATTCTTTGTAGATTGCCTGGATTTCCAGTTTTGGTTTCACATCACCGTCTCTTGGCAAAAGCGTGGCAACCACGAAGGCCTGGCAAGATTGAGTGATTGGTGGGGGCGGAACAGTTGGCGGGTTGGCGAACGCTCGCTCGGGGATCGACGGAGCATCAAGAGCGAGCATAGAATGCTGCGACACGATCAGACCCCGGTTGAGGAACAGGCATCTTGGACGCAACGGTTGTACCCGCTTTTGAGCCTCATCCGTGGTTTCAGGGTGGACATTTTCAGACAATTGCCGGTCGCTATTTACCTGGACGTTCGGTTCGGCTTCCCGCGACCTATCATGAAGTGCCGCTGAGCGATGGTGACCGGATCTCGGTGCTGGACTCCATTCCGGGTGGCTGGCGGAACGGTCATCCTGGCGCGGTTCTGGTGCATGGGCTTGGTGGCTGCGCCCGTGCGGCTTATGTCGTGCGGTTGGCCGATCGCCTGGTTCGGCTGGGGATCCGGGTTGTGCGGATGAATTTGCGTGGAGCCGGTGCCGGGTTTGGCAGTGCGCGGGGGGTTTACCATGCGGGGCGAACGGGAGATCTGCGTGCCGTGGTCCAGTGGCTGGCTTGCCAGGCCTCGGACTCACCGCTGGCACTGATCGGGTACTCGCTTGGGGCAAGTCTGGCGCTTAAACTGGCGGCCGAGGCCGCGTCTGAGCCGGTTGCGGGGCTCGATTGTGTGCTGGCGGCCAATCCTCCACTCGATCTTGAAGCCTGTAGCCGGCACATTCACTTGCGACAAAACCGGATTTACGAACGAAGTTTTATGCGAGGTGTCAAAAGCAGCATCTTGCGTCACCATGCTGCTTATCCGGAAACTGGACTTCCTGATCTTGTGGAAGCCGGGACACTGCTTGGATTCGATTCGGTCTACACAGCGCCAAGACATGGTTATGCTGGGGCCGCTGAGTACTATGCTCAATCGAGTGCAGGTCCGTGCCTGAGGCAGATCGAGATCGAGGGATTGATTGTGCACGCGGAGGATGACCCGTTTATTCCTGTCGATTCGGTTCGTGCCGTTCAAGTTCCCGCTCAGATTGAATTTCGACTGGTTCCCGCAGGGGGGCATCTCGGCTACATCGCCAGAGATTCCGACGACGTGGATCGACGCTGGCTCGATGCGCAACTGGCGGGATGGCTGACGGCTCGTTGGAAAAGTTTTTCCGATTGACCCCGGTCTTGTGGTAAAAAGTTATTCACGTTCATGGCTCATACACCTGCGGAGGTAACAACAGCGATGCCTCGACCTCAAGCGAATAAGTATCGCAACGCCCTGGAAGTCCTTCAGAAGGGGCGCGACATGCTGGTCGACGAGCTCGCCGACGCCGTGTCTGTGCATGGCGAGGATCTGCTGGAGAGCCCGTTCCTGCTGACTGAAATCCTCGAAGGGCACGGTTCTAAGCTACAATTCCTGATGCTCTTGATGTCGCAGCTTGAGAGATCGGCCGAGGACATTGATGGGTTCGACCCAACGATGACCGATTTTCCAGACGATGGCGGCCACGAGCCATCCCAGCCCCGCCGGAAACGCCGACGCCGCTCGCGGCGTGGCCGCAAAGGGAAACTTCAAGGTCAGGAAACGCCCTCGTCTTCCTCATCCACGGAACACCATCAGGGTGATCTAGATTTCTGAACACCGGCTGCCTGAAAGCCCCAAGCCACTCAAGTCCAGCGACCGTCCTGAACACCAGTTCCAGGACGGTCGCTTTTGTTTGAACTGGAGCCAGCTCTGACACGGGTTCAAATTCTCAGGGGAACCCGTGATTCTTCAGAGCCTGTGTCCCAATTCCGGTCTCTGCACCGGCTTGAAGGCGAACGGTTCAGGTGATCGGCGGTGGTAGGGCGAATTTCCCGTCGAGCTGGGATGATCTGGGTTCTCTGAACAATGACGTACCAGACGCGTGCTGGGCAGGCTGGACGCTTGCCGTGGATCGGCTCCGGTTTCAATCTCATCAGCCGCCATTCGCAAGAATTGGTTTCTTCAAGATGCCCGAACTGATTGCCTATCACGAAGCCGGTCATGCCCTTGTTGCGGTGCTGCTGGGCGGACGAGTGAAGCTGGTCACGATTGAGCCGGACAATGACGACGGCCCGAGTCGGTCGGGTGAAACCGTGGTCCACTGGCGGCGGGGCGTGAGTGCCAGAGAAATGGCCGTCAAGGGAGTGCAGGTTTACCTCGCCGGGCCGGTTGCAGAAATGATCTACTCAGGTGACCAGTATCACCCTGGCCTGATTGCCGAGTGGGCCGATGATTGGCAGCAAGCCTGGAGGGTGGCGGAGTCTTTGCATCGAGACGAGAAGCAACGACTCGACTATCTGGAGCGGGTTTCCATCGAGCTGTATCATCGGCTTGAGCGTGATGAGATCTGGGTGGCGCTTGCCTCACTCGCCGACAACCTGCTTGCCCACGACACCTTGGAATGGGAGCAGGTTGAAGAAATCGTTCAAGACTGGATCCCTTGAGCCCCTCCCGAATCACACACAAAAAAATGGACGTTATGGACGGAATGGACCCGGTTCCAGGCTGGCCGGTTCTCGCGGTTCATTCCGTCCATCCCGTCCATGCAAACATCCCCACCAGGGCTATTGCTTCGTTTTGATCTGGAGCAGGTCTTCCAGGTTTTCCGCGCTTCGTTTGGGACCATCCTTGCCCCAGATGTGAATGAGATTCTTACTCCGAACCAGCATCCCCTCGGGAATGGGCGTTTTCAGTAGCGACCGGTCGATCGGCGTGTTGAGCCGCAACCTGGTCAGTCGGTATTCCAGGATCTGCCCGGGCCGATCCGACATCCGCATCTGAACGCGTGAGGGGACCCACGTTCCGTCCTCTTCGTGCTGGTAGGCCAGGACCTTTGTGTCAGTGTACTTTGTCGCGCTCATGTTCATCCTGCGCTCGACGGGGGCAAAACCTTTCGCCGGATCTATCGTGTATTTCAGTGAGTACGCGAACGGTACCTTGGTGCTGAGTTCCACCGTCCAGAGGGTGTGGTCATCGACTTCGGATCGGCTGGCATGGGAACTTGTGGCGGACCGGGCGGCTCTGGCCAGGTCGTCGACCATCGCCCCTCGGAGCAGGAGCAAGATCGGCCCGCCCACCGTGGAGTCCTGCACGCTCGCCGGTTCGGTCAACGACGCTTTGATTCCCGGATCATAAGGGGCCCCGGTCAGCTTCTTTTTGGGATCAAGACCCAGCAGAGTCAGGATTCGATGGTCCGAATAGGAGTGATCCTCAAAACTCTCGTCGACCTCTGTACGGAAGAACATGTCATAATGTCTGGCCGTCCAGCGCGTGCCGCGCTCTTGTGAACCATCACGCCACCACTGGTCGCGTGCCAGCAGTTTCCAGGATTCGCCGTCGTCCCAGGTCACCCATGTCTCGATCTCGGCATCGACCGCGTGGTACTGGCTCAGGTAATGCTTATGAGAAGCCAGCAGCTCGTCCACCGAAAGCTCCTGCAAACAGAGCAGGCAACCAACCATCGCGGCAGCAATCATCATGATGAACCTCGCTTGTAGGTCACGCACACAAAAGAAGGGGACGGTATGGACGGAATGGACCCGACCAGGGAAAGCCTCAGGACGCCGGCGCTCGAGGGTGGTTCCGGTTTCAGTCTGGCCGGTTCTCGCGGTCCATTTCGTCCATAGGGCCTATTGGATCGCGCTGACTTCCCCGGTCACGGCAGTGTGGAATAGAGCACAATATTGGCCGCAATCTTCAGAGCGCTATCATGGTTATAGCCTTTGCAGTCGATGCCGTTGTGTTTCTCAAGTGCGCAGCCGATGTCAAACCGAGAGTAGATCAGGGCCCAGTGACCATTGACCTTGATCCCCTCAAGCTGGGGTGGGCCCGTGGCACCACCGGCTGCCTTGGTGTACTGGATGTTGGAAAGGTCGAAGCCGCCCGGCAGGTGATACAGCTCGTCGTTGGGGGCAATTGGCTCCAGCGGCTGGTCTGGGAACAGCTCGGCGGCGAACTTGCGGAACGAGGCATCAAACGCTGCGCTGCCGCAGGCGGCGTCGGCAAAGATCAGGCCGCCGCCGGGGTCCAGGTGTTTGCGTAAGATCTGCATATGTTCGGGCGGGAACGCCAGGCTGGCCCGGCCGTGAACATAGATGAGCGGGTAGTAGACCAGGTTCGGGTCATTGGCAAAGAGTTCGCGATGGTTGATCACCACGTCCATCTTGAGCTGGTCACGCAGCAGGGTGGCCAGGTTGGGAACGGCCAGAGGCGCGATATTCCACTCGCCCGCATGCTTGAGCTTGGCGATGTGAAGCGCGCCTCGCTTGGCGAGTTCGTTGCCAAACTTGGTGGTGTCACGCGGTGTGAGCTTGTCGGCGGGCAGTTCGCGGCCGGTGGCGTAGTCCACCACGTTCTGGCCAACGCGCAGGGATTTGACCACCAGGGGATGGTCAGGCTGAGTTTCGGCCTGGTGCCAGCCGCACGAGAGGTCCTGAGGCGTGTAGATAACCACGGTGCGGCAGCCGAATTCCACGCCCCAGAGCGGGTGAACGTCGGGGCTGAGCAGGTGCTTGGCGCGCCAGACGGCGTGTTCTTCGGGGAGCGGCTTGAGGGTGTATTCCGGCTCGGGCATGATCTCGGCAATGAGGGCCCGGAACCCTTCGTCGAATTCACGACGCCCGCAGCAGGCTTCGGCGAAAATCAGGCCGCCCTGTTCCACGTATTCGCGGAGCCGCTGTTTGGCCTGTCCGGAAAACTGGGGGACCTGGTGGCCGTTGATGAACAGGATGGGGGCCATCAGCAGATCTTCAAGCGAGGCTGACGCCGGGTCGATCACCTGCCAGGTAAGCAGGTTCTTCCAGTCTCGCGAGACGGTGCCCACCAGGTTACGAACGTCGTCGTGGTCATTATCCCAGTCGGCATCGGGGGCGTGGCGGCACTTGTTCACCAGCACCGGGGCCCGCCCCTTGGCGAGGAAGAGCAGGGCAAAGCTGGTGCTAATGATTGGCTCGCGTTCCAGGTGTTCACCACCGGTCCAGTAACCTTGCAGCTTGTCCTGTTCGCCCACCAGGTATTCGGCCCCTTCGCGGTACCAGTCATGCTCACCAAAAAAGCGCTGACCGGTGAGCCGGCCGGCGCGTTCCAGACCGTAAAGGAAGTAGTACTTCCACAACTGACCGCGGCCCCAGTTCTCCCGGACCCGAAAGTGGGTCGACATCCAGTCGATGCCGTGCTGGAGGTTCACATTGGTGCCGCTTTTGCCGCAATTGCGAATTTCACCGGAGGGGAGCAAGACTTCCTGGCCCTGGAATCGCTTGATGCCGGTGATCACCAGGCTGGAAATTCCGGCCGAGGTCATGCTGGCGGTGGGATTGTCGGCCGCGAACGGCATGTAACCCCAGGCGCCATCCCTGCGCTGGGCTTTTTCCCAGTATTCGCGTGAGCGGCCCCAGACCTCGGGTTTGACCGGAATTCCGACCTCGGCCGCCGCATACAGTCCAAGCAAGGCGTACTGGGTGTTCGAGTTATCGCCAGGGGCCGACTTCTCATCCGAGTAGGTCCAGGAGCCCGACCATTCGTTGCGATCTCCTTGCTTGATCTGGGCCCGCTCCAGCCATTCCACATTTGTGGCCAGCCTGAGCCGGTACTTGGCCGGGTCGGCCGCGGCCAGCACCATGGTTTGGAGCGCCACCGAGTAGGTTCGGCCCAGATCATTGGCTGAGAACTCTTCGAGGTAGCGGAGTCCACG
Source organism: uncultured Planctomycetales bacterium (assembly GCA_903926465.1). Classification (GTDB taxonomy): domain Bacteria; phylum Planctomycetota; class Planctomycetia; order Isosphaerales; family Isosphaeraceae; genus CAIYJE01. The sequence goes on along the minus strand of CAIYJE010000006.1, from coordinate 9,115 downwards.
GTCGATGGGGGCCGAGCCGGTTTTTTCGCCAGCCGTCAGCAGGGCCAGCATCACCAGCGAACTGGTGCCGGTATGGGCCTGATGGTCGATATCGGGCCAGGAGCCGTCCGGCTTCTGTTGCCTGACCAGAAATCGAACCCCGGCCCGGATGGCATCCTCGACCTGCTTGGCCGTGACATCGGCCCGGCCGACAGAGGGGACCAGGAACGAAAACCCGAGCCCCACCGCAAACACGGCTATGGCCCAGCATGGTCTGAGTTTTCGACCCTGTGTCGCCATCGCTCCATCTCCTTCTGACCGCTGCCCTGGGCAGCTATCGCAGAACATCCACGGGATGCTTGATCTTGTACGACAATTGTAGTATCGTGGGGTGATCCGTCAAGCCAAGCTCAATGCGCATCATAACCTCAAATTGGGCTGTGCGGTTGGCCGATTGGTACAGGTTTACGGGGGTTCGCTTTTTTCTGCCGCTTGAATCGCCCTGTTCACCGGCCCTAGAATAAGCTCATCTAGGGGCGTGGGCCGATTCTTTCGGATCAAGAGGCTCGCGGTCTGGGTCCGCCTGTCGGGTTGGTCGCACGTGCGATCTGGCCCACTTCCTCCCCTCACGCTTATTCCGGGAAGTGCCGCAAATATGTCGACGGCCGCTGATCGCATCACGCAACTACTGGACGAATTCAAGAATACCCGTGATCTCATGGACGCCGAGCTCAGCAAGGTGATTGTCGGCCAGCGCGACGTTATTGAGCTCATCTTTGCTGCCATCTTTACCCGCGGGCACTGTTTACTGGTGGGCGTGCCGGGTCTTGCCAAGACCTTGCTGGTCAGTTCAATTGCCCGAATTCTGGACGTGGGCTTCAAGCGGATCCAGTTCACGCCCGACCTCATGCCCTCGGACATCACCGGCACCAACGTTCTGGAAGAGCCAGAGACGGGCCGGCGTGCGTTTCGGTTTGTGCCTGGGCCGATCTTCTCGAACATCTTGCTGGCCGACGAGATCAACCGCACCCCGCCCAAGACCCAGGCGGCCCTGCTTCAGGCCATGCAGGAGCGAGAGGTGACGGTGGGGCAGGAAACGTTGCATCTGCCTGAGCCATTCTTCGTGATTGCCACCCAGAACCCCATCGAGCAGGAAGGCACGTATCCGCTGCCCGAAGCTCAGCTTGACCGCTTCATGTTTGATATCCGGGTGGGTTATCCCAGCCTGGAAGAGGAAGAGAAGATCCTCTCGGCCACTACCAAGGGTGAAGCCCCAGAGCTGCGCAAGGTCCTTTCCAGTAAGGCCATTGTCAACCTTCAGAAACTGGTCATGTCGGTGCAGATCACCGATTATCCGGTCAAGTATGTGGCGCGGCTGGTGCGGGCCACGCGCCCAGGGGAACCAGAAACGCCCAGCTTTGTGAAGGAACTCATAGACTGGGGTGCTGGTCCACGCGCCGGCCAGTCACTAATTTTGGGCGCCAAGGCGATGGCCGCCATGGATGGGCGGTTCAACGTCTCGTATGACGACATCCGCAAGGTGGCCATCCCGGTGCTCAGGCACCGAATCAGCCCAAACTTCCAGGCCCAGGCCGAAGGCCAGACCACGGAAAGCATTATCAAGAAACTGGTTGAGACCATTCCTGAGCCGCATATTCCCAAGTACGGCGGTCGAGCCTGAGTCCAGGCTCTGGGTTCGACTCCCGGCCGGTTCGGCGCAGGTGTGCCGGGAGCGAGTTGGACCTGCGGCGCAACGGTTTTTCAAGGGACTTGTGGCAAGTCACTCGGGGCCGGTGGCGGGGGTCGGACCGCCCGCTACCGTGATCACCTCGAACTTTCTGGACGATGGAAAGGGCGAACCCAAAGTCCCTCAAGACCGTTCTGTATATTAGATCTCTACAAGAAGCAGTTCCCGGAGCTTCCCCCCGCATGGCCGCACCGGTCGAGAAATACCTGAAGCCCGAGGTCATCCGCCAGGTCGCCCGGCTCGATCTGCGCGCGAAGTTCATTGTTGAGGGGTTTATCGCGGGATTGCACGCCAGTCCGTTTCAAGGGTTTTCGGTCGAGTTTTCCGAGCATCGCAAGTACTCGCCCGGTGACAATATCTCGGATATTGACTGGAATGTGTTCGCCAAGACCGACCGGTTTTACATCAAGAAATTCCAGGCGGAAACCAACCTGACCGGATACCTGGTGATGGACCTGTCCGGTTCGATGGGCTACACGTACCGCCAGGAACTGACCAAGTTTGAATACGGGATCAGTTTGGCGGCCGCGCTGGCGTACCTGATGATTCACCAGCAGGATCCGGTGGGCTTGATGGCCTTTGACCAGAAGGTGAGCCAGAGCCTGGCCCCCAAGAGCAAGCGTACTCAACTGGCAAGCATCCTTTCTGTGCTGGCCAAGCTTCAGCCGCACGGACCCACGGAAATAGCCAAGAGCCTGCATCAGGTGGCAAGCATGCTCAGGCATAAGAGCCTGGTCATGATTTTCAGTGACCTGCTGGCCGATTCGGAACCGATCATCAAGGCCCTTCACCGGCTCCGCCATGCCGGCCATGATGTGATTCTGTTCCATATTCTGGATGAAGCCGAAGCCAAGTTTCCATTCGACGGCATGGTGGAACTTGAGGACAATGAAACTCACGAGACCCTGCTCGTGGATGCCGATGGCGTCAAGGCAGACTACCTGGAGGAAGTGGCCGCCTTCCGAGAAGGGTACCGCCACGATTGTTTTCGGGCTCGCATTGATTACGTTCCCCTGGATACCGGAATGCCGTTCGACAAGGCGCTCATGAGTTACTTGTTGAACCGGCAAACCCGGGCCTGAAACCGCGAACTGCCCACCGCTTTCCCGTCCCTGAATTGGCTGATCTTTCAGAAATTGTGGTCTTGTCGATGAGTTCTCTGTTCATCAATGCGGGTCTGGTTGCAGGGGTGGCGCTGGCCGTCATTCCGGTGATCTTGCATCTGTTCATGAAACAGACGCCCAAGCGGGTCGTGTTTCCCGCGCTGCGCTTGATCCAGCGCCGGCAAGAAACCACACGCAAGAAGCTCAGGGTGAAGAACTGGCTGCTCTTGCTGGCGCGCATGGCGTTGCTTGCGTTGATGGCGCTGGCCCTGGCCAGGCCGCGGTTCGACGCCAAAATTCAAGCCGGTGATGCCGACGTGGAGTCGGCCGTGGCTCTGGTCTTTGATACCAGTTTGTCCATGGCCTATGAGCATCAGGACAAAACCCGGCTCGCCGAAGCCAAGACCCTGGCGGAAAAGTTACTGGAGCGTACGCGGAACGGCAGCCAGGTGTTTGTGATCGATTCCGCGCGTGCGGTTGAGCCCGTGGCAATGTCGCCGGCCTCGGCCCGCAAAGCGATTCAAGGTCTGGAAATTGAGCCGGCCAACCAAACGCTCAACCAGGGGCTGGGGCTGGCGTACGGGGCCGTACTGGGTGCCGAGAAGCCGCTCCGTGAGGTGTTTGTGTTTACCGACCTCACGCAGTCGGCCTGGGGTTTGGCTCAGCAGGTTGCCAACCTGGACCGGGTCGAGAAAGACAAGCAGGGGGTTGGCACCTATGTCATGAACCTGGCCGTGCCGTTGGCGGAACGCAACGATGTGGCCATTGTTCGGGTGGAGCCGCCCGGTGGCATTGTGGGGCAAGACGAACCGGTACCCATTCGCACGTTCGTCCGCTCAATCGGTAAGCCGGCCAAACGCACGGTTGAGTTCTACCTCGATGATCAGAAACGCGACCAGAAGGTCATCGACATTCCGGCCAACACCGAGGTCGAGGTGCCACCGTTCCTGCCACGCTTCAACGCGGGGTTGCATCGGGTGACGATCCGGCTTGAGGGTGAGCCCGATCCGTTGCCCGAAAACGATTCCTACTATGCCACGTTCGAAGTGCGGCCGGCCGTAAAGGTGCTCGTCCTTTCAGATCAGGCACTCGACGCCGAATATGTGGCCAACGCCATTGATCCCGAGGCGCTCCGTGAGCGAGCCGACCAGCCGCGCCCCTACCAGGTTGATCAGAAACGACTGGATCAGGTTGATCTTGCCAGCCTACGCACGAGTTTGAACAACTACGTGAGCGTGTTTCTACTCAACGCCAAAAGCCCGAGCGCGGACCTCTGGCAAATTCTGGACGACTACGTGAAAAGTGGGCGGGGGCTGGTGATTGGCGTGGGAGATCGGGTTGCGTTTGATTTTTCCGCCTACAATGATTCGCCGTCGGCACGTCAGCTTCTGCCTGCCACGCTCAAGGCGGTAACCATCCACCAAGATTACAGCTTTGGCAAAGCCGACCTGGGTTCCACCCTGTTCAGTGGAGGCGGAGACGCCCGGGCCCTGATCACCGAACTGAGCCAGGTGCCGGTTTACAAGACCCTTGAGGTCGAGCCGATCGCCGATGCCCGGGTGTTGCTCTCTTACCAGGATGACCGGCCCGCACTCCTGGAGCGGGTGGTCACCGGCCCCAGGGGGACCGGCCGGGTCTTGCTCTGGACCACCGCGTTGACCCGGGTGCCCAACCAGGCGGCGAACTGGAACGAATTTCCGATCGCCAACTGGTCATTCTTTCAGATGATGAATCAGACGGTGCCTTACCTGGCGGGTGAGACCACCCGCAAGCTCTCGGTAGAGGCGGGCGAGACGGTTAGCCTGCCTGTGGATACCGAACAGCGATTCACCGATTTCAATGCCCAGCCGCCAGGGCGAGTGCCGCCCATTCGCCTGACTGAGCCGGCTCCGGGCCGACCGCTTTCGATCTCGACCCGGCTCTTGAACCTCAACCCAGAGAACCTGTTCGGACAGTGGAACGTGCTGGCCAACCGCGCGGGGGCCGAACCCGTTCGGCTGGGCTTCAGTGTGAACCCGCCTGCCGCAGAGTCTAACCTGGCCGCGCTTGAGCCTACCGACCTGGATAAGCTGCTGGGCAAAGATCAGTACAAGGTGGCGAGCAGCCCTGAAGAGCTGGTCAGGAAGCGAACCGAGGGGACCGTGGGGCGTGAGCTTTTCCCCTGGGTCATGCTCTTGATCTTGCTGCTGATCACGGCCGAAAGTGCCCTGGCTAATACGTTCTATCGCGACCAACCTTCCTCCCCCGCGCCGGCCACCCGACTGGCCGGGGTGCGGTCTTGAGCCCTCGAGGTTTCCGAACTCCATGACTCCCGCCATCGACCCGATTGCTCCCTGGCCGGTCGTGGCGCTCATCGCGGCGCTTGTGGTGGCGCTCACCCTCATCCCTTACCGCAAGAAGCTGCGCGCGACGAGTGGCCGCTGGCGATGGGTGGTGCTGGGGCTCCGACTGGCGGCCTTGGCGTTATGTCTGCTGGCCGCCCTGCGGCCCTCGCTGCTCTTGCTCAGCAAGGTCAAGCAGACCATGACCATCGTGTTCCTGACCGACACCAGCGGCAGCATGAGCCTGGGTGGTGAGGCCGGTGGCCAGACCCGCCTGGCCGCCGCCCAGCGCACCCTGACCTCTGCGCTAGAGGCGGTGAAGGACCTGGGTGCGGATGTGGTGCCCAAGGTGCTGACATTTGATGCCGAATTGCACGAGCCCAAGCCGGATGAAGCCCCCGTGGCCGACGGCCGGGTGACCGCCACCGGCACCGCCCTGGAAGAGGCTGCCAAGCGATACGCCGCGTCTCGCGTGCTGCGCATGGTTTTGCTGTCTGACGGGGCGTCTAATGCTGGGCCTGATCCCACCTTTGTGGCCGAATCTCTGCGAGACCAGCGCATTCCCGTGGTCACGGTTGGCTTTGGTTCTGAAACCACAGGCAATGAGAACCGTGATATTGCCGTGAGGGATCTTGAGGCCGGGCCCATTGTTTACGCCAAGACGCAACTTGAGGTCTTCGCCAAGCTTGATGTGCGTGGCTACGCCAACGAGACCCTGAAGGTGGCGTTGCGTGTGGAGGGTAAACCGGATCCGGTGGCCAGGGCCGAGGTCAAGGTTCCGCCCGGGGTCACCGAACTCAACCTGCGAGGCCTGAAGTGGACCCCCGACACGCCCGGTGAGACCAAGGTTACCCTGACGGTGGATCCCATGAAAGGGGAGCTCCTTAGCACCAACAACGAATCAAGCACCTACGTCACCGTATTGAAAGGGGGGATCAGCGTCCTCTACCTCTCCGGTCCCAGTTCGCCCTGGGAGAAGCGGTTCGTGGGGCGTGTGCTGGATGCCTCTGACAAGATTCAACTCACGCTCCAGGTTCTGTTTGAACGGGCGGGCGCCGACCTTGATGCGGCATTTCAGCGCGGCAAGTATGACGTGTACATCCTGGGCGATCTTCCCGCCGAGTTCCTGAGCCGAGTCCAGCAAAAAGCGCTGGCGGATAATATTCGCAACGGAGCGGGCTTGATGATGCTGGGCGGTCGATCGAGTTTCGGATCCGGCGGCTGGACCGGAACCGAGATTGCCGACGTCTTGCCCGTGGAGATCCATCCGGGCGACGGTCAGCTTGAACCCGAAGGGGGGATCAAGGTGATCCCCAACCCACTGGGGCTGGATAGCTATGTGCTGCGGTTGGCCCCCACCGCCAGCGAGAATCGGGCGATCTGGGAGAGCCTGCCACCCCTGGTTGGCACCAACCGGTTCGATGCCAAGCTGGCTGGCCGTGTGTGGGCGCAGACCTCGGAGAACCAGCCTGTGATTGTGGCCCTGGAGACCGGCCGGGGCCGGTCACTGGCGTTTGGAGGTGAGACCTGGCCCTGGGCCCGGAACCTGTTTGACGAGCGGGCCCGCACGGCCCATCTCAACTTCTGGCGCAACGCCATCCTCTGGCTGTCTCATAAGGAAGACGAAGGAGAAACCCAGGTCCGGCTCGAACTGGATCGGCGTCGGGTGGCGCTGGGGCAGAAACTGGAAATCACCGCCATTGCCCGTGATGCCAAGGGCCAGCCAATCACCGATGCGGAGTTCAAGACGGTGGTGACCAGGAACGACCCCGAGGCCAAGCCCGAGAGCGTTTCGCTGTCTCGGTTGGGTGAGTCGGCCAAGGGCCCATTTTTGCCCGTGGCAGATCCTGGGGAATACAAGGTGGAAGTCACCGCCACGCAAGCGGGCCAGGTGCTCGGGTCGGCCTCCGCGCGGTTCCTGGTTTATGATGATGATCGCGAGATGCGCAGGACGGCCGCCGATCTGGCCTCGCTGAGGGCCATTGCCAAGGCCTCTGAGGGGGTGTACCTACCCCCTGAACAGCTTGAAAAATATCTTCGCGAACTCAAGGCCGAGATTGTGCCTGATTACACCACCCAGCGTGAGGTGCGACTCTGGGATTCTTGGCCCGTCCTGCTACTGTTCGCCACCTTGCTCACGCTTGAGTGGTTCATCCGCAAGCGGCACGGTTGGGTATGAGGGATGGGTCCGATGGCGTCAGTATCGATGCGCGAAGATGTGGAGCCCGGAGTCGGTCTCACAGGATGCGTGAAGTGAGGGTGACGCTCAGGTTCGCCGGCATGACTGAAGCCCGCGAAAAGGTCAACGGATTGAATCTATGTGGTTCTTCCCGATGTGTTATGAGCCAATGCCGAGGGTGCCTCTTTCGCAGGTGGTGAAATTCACCACCTACATACGCAAAATGTAAATGTGGGCCGTTAAATACAGCACCAAACAGGCCGCAACCAATCCGGTGTCACACCGCGTTAGTAGTTGGAAAAATATTTTCCGTTTTTTGACGTGGGCTCTCTTGACAGTGTGTCTCATGTCTGCTGAATTGTTATCACGGTGGTTGGCTGATACCTATCACACCGGCAGTCTGTCAATCCTATTTGCTCGCGATTAAACTTCGAACCCTCGCCCACGATTCAAGTCTTCGCAAACCGTTTCTGTCATCGTTTGCTGAGCTGATGGATAACGATGCGACTTCCAGAAGTCGTGTCAGTCACTGAATAGCACACAGGCCACTGTTTTCAAAAGAGCGGCGCCAGGTCAAGGGTCGGGTCGAGAATCGCACGGCTCTGGCGAGTCGTGTCTTCTGTTCCTGAATCAAAAACACGGTTTGTACACGCGTACGTTTTTCAACACCGTTCGTGCCCAGTTGGCAAGCTTCTTCGAGTAAACTCGCAAGAGGAATCAAGGTATGTCGAAGTTATCAAATCTGGACCAGCGCCGTCGTCGTCTGCGTTTGAATCTGTCGGCGGTGGAGCGTCTGGAGTCGCGGAATTCGACGACGGATATCTCGAGTCCTCTGGGTCTGGCGTTTCAGGCGGTATCGGCGGCCGGGTTATCACACTTGCTCATGCGGGGCGGCATGTCGGGCCGGTCGAATCTCCCGCAGCCCGCGCCGACCGGATCATGGAAGTTCACGCGGTCGGCGAAGCAGGCCGGCACGGCCAGTCACGCGGAGCACGACGTGCTGCCGCTCTCGATCGCCCGGCCGGTACAAACGCAGGCCGTAGCGGCGCATGACGGTGTGTCTGGCGACTGGTTGACGATCGCCCGGCCGCGTTCCACCGGGACGAGCCCCGGCGTGGCCGGCGCTGGTGCGCGTGGGCCGGTGGCGGCATCGAGCACCACGGGCGGCGCGCCCTCGACCGGCGTGCGTGGTGCCATCACGCCCTTGCAAATTCCTTCGCCCAGCCCCGCCGTTCTCGGCGGGATCAGCGGCGGTTTGTGTGCTTCAACGCTCGCGGGCATGCCCTCTTCTGGCTCTTCGTTGAACACCGCGCCGCCACGCGCCTCGGCCGGCACGAGCGTCTCGATCGCCGCGTTCAGTGCAGCCTCGCCGGCCGGTCCGGTGACGGCGGCCCTGTCGGGCGGCGGTCCGGTGAGCGTGACCACACCGATCCTGGCCACGACGCCCAGCAGCCCGAGCGCGGCGTTCACGCTGTCCACGCTTGACACCAATCACGGCACGGTTCTGGTGCCTGGCTTCGCCGGATACGCGACGCTGGGCGGAGCGATGGACCTGCGGGCCCAGGCGCGGGGCGGCGTGACGTCGGGTTACACGTTTAGCTGGAACACGTCCAGCCTGTCCGGCTGGGCCACGGGAATCACCGGTGCCAGCAGCTATCACCTCCAGTTCACCTGGACAACGTCCGCGCCCTCGATCGGCACACCCACGGTCACGCTCACGGCCACGCAGACCAGCACGGGCAACCAGGTTCAGCAGACGTACGCCTTCTGGGTGCCGTCGGGTTCC
>CAIYJE010000005.1 GCA_903926465.1 uncultured Planctomycetales bacterium | reverse complement strand
TTGTGTTGCTGGTCCTGATTTTTCCATGAGAGAGGGTCGCTCACTTCCGTTCGCGGCTCTGTAAGAAGAAATCGCGTGGCTGGTGAACCTTGTGTTGCTGGTCCTGATTTTTCCATGAGAGAGGGTCGCTCACTTCCGTTCTCGGCTCTGTAAGAAGAAATCGCGTGGCTGGTGAACCTTATGTTGCTGGTCCTGATTTTTCCATGAGAGAGGGTCGCTCACTTCCGTTCGCGGCTCTGACCAGGAGTACACGTGCCCGCGCTATCCCCAAAGTTCGTGCGGCCCCGCATCAGCGTGTTCCTGTACAGGCCAGTCGCCATCGCCACGCCCGGTTGCGCCGATTCTAGCAAGGCCACGCGTGCCAGAAAACTGGCACCGTCATCACGACATCGGCCCTATTGGCCCGCGCTCAGGCCGCGCCAAGGTGCATCATCCGCCCGGAGCGAGAATGGTTTCAATTCCGGGAGTAGGCCTTGATAGGTCTGCCGGCCCGCGCGAAGGGAACCTGCTCGGCCGATGCCGGCTCCCCCCGGCGATCCCGGAGTGCTTCAAATCTTCAGTCGCGCCATCACACGGCAGGGAAGATCAGTTGCAAGAACGCATAAGTTGGCAATCCCGAGGATACAGTCAGGTTCTTGCACAGGGTGTACTGCAACGTACTGGTGGATGACCAGGCAACGCTGGCCTGAGATGTGTTCGTGCCAGACACCGTTTGCGACGCCACGCCCGACCATGCGCTCGATTGCCCGGGCCACAAACAGACCCAGCACCTGTGGCTATCGCTGGTCACAATGTTCGTCAGCCCATACCACAGGGTTGAGCCAGTGTATGGGTTCGTGACCTGGATCTGCATGTCTGGGCCGGAGATGGTGGTCAAGGTGCCCGAGGTGTACGGCTTCACCAGCGGGATCAGGTACTGGACACTGTTGTTGTCCAGGAAATAACCGAATTGCGTGGAATACGTGATCGAAGTTCCGGAACTGATTATTTCGTAGTACCCATTGTTCGGGGCTGTTGCAGATGTGTCGGGGTAGAAAACCTTCACAGGCAGGCGTGGAGCGATCTGCGGATTCAGGGTCGTCATTATCTTTCCCTCCAGTTGCGCGGCAGTTCCGTGGTGGAACTGCGGGCCAGAACCTTGGAAAAGCCCGGGAGCAGTCGCTTCCACACCGGCTTCTTCAGTCTGGCAAATTCTGGACAGGTGAACATTTACTGGGGTTCGTTCCACGCGGATTTATTATTTCTGGCCTGGGGGAATCCTGAGTTTTTCGATCGGGATTTTTGGTTGTTCGGATCGGGCCAGGCGAAAGCCAAGGTACTTGTTGCCGGTCGCTTTCTGGTGAAAAAATCGTTCCACGTAGCCGAGCACCCAACGTGGTTTCCCAAATGTTTCAGTCACTCCGCAGCGGGTCGCTTGCCCAAACAGTTCGTAGGCCATGGCATTGCGGTCCTGGGGAGCTGGAATGGATTTGCGATGGATGACGTTTTCCCCCTCGTTGCTCCAGTCCTGGTAAGAGCGAAACTTGAAAACTGTCCATTCCAAGGCATTGCCATAAAGGCCCGAGATTTTTGCGCCTCCGGGCTCCACGGAGATCTGATCTTGGGGAAGCGAGCCGACCGGGTGCAAGGTATTCCAGGGGGGGCCGGCGTTGTCCCAGTTTTCAGGGCTGCCGGGTGGGATCAGGGGCCCATCATTGCGTCTGGCCGTGTATTCGAGTTCGGTCTCGGACGGGAGTCGGCATCCGTACCAGGCGGCGAATTGAACCGCCGTCTCGAAGATCATTTCGGTCCAGGGTAGCATCGCCTCGTCTGGGCTGGGATGTCCGGTTTGTGGCCAGCGCTGGTGACGGAACTGGTCAATGGTGAGTGGTTCACGATCACGCCGGAAGAGGATGGTATTGCCGGGTGTGTCGTTCTCGGTCAGGTATGCATCGAATGCCTGCTGCGTGACCTCGCCGGTTCCCAGATAAAACGGTGGGACGGTGGCCGGATGTTCGGGGGACTCGGCCGTTGACAGATTGTTCACTCCCATCTTGAACGAGCCGCCTTCAATCTTGGTCACCAGGTGGGCCGTTTCGAGGTGGGTCCGTGGGTGCAGTACCAATGAGGCGGGTTCCATGAAGGCGTTGTGCGGCACGTGGTAGGGAAACTCGACGAACGAGCCGGTGGATGGCTGATAAGCGGTGACCCAGTAAACCCCATCGATCACCTCGGCCTGTTGGCTTGGCTGGTGTTCGCCGCCCGCCCAAAGCGCATAGAGCGGTGGCACTTGTCGAGGTTGGCCGTCGCGGGTGGTGGGATGGAACGTGACCCACGTGTCGGGCCGATCGGAAACCACACGGAATTTGGCGAGCGAGAGCTCGAACGCAAAGTTTCTACGGGCGGCTTCAGCGTCTTCGGGCGACGCGGCCATGCGCTGTTGCAGCTTGACGTAATCCGCATAGAGTTTGTGAATATGTTCGAAGGCGGTGGTGTCGTCGCTGGTGCGGTACTGGCGAACGGTTTCGCGGATCAGGTCCATGAGCAGGTTGAGCATCTCTGGGTTCTTGCCAGAGACGGCCTGGGCCTGGGCCGCCACGTAGCTGGCCTCGCTGAAATCCCCTTTCTCCAGCAGGGTGCGGGCCTTGCTCCGGAGTTCGCCGGCATACAGGTTGACCCCTTGCCAGACCAGTCCCAGTGTAAGCAGTGTGGCCAACCCGATGGCCAGGGGTGTTTGGTACTTGCGGTACTTTCTTAATTTGCGCAGATTGCGAGTCAGCGGTCCGAGCGGCCGGGCGAGTACGGATTCGCCGGCGCGGAAGCGATCGAGGTCGGCCGCCAGTTCGCCGGCATTGGGGTATCGATAGGCGGGGCTGAAGTCCGTGGCCTTGAGGATGATCGCCTCGAGGTCGGGGTGGATTCTGGGCTTGATCTGGCGTGGTGGCGTGATTTCCTGGTCGAGTGTTTGCCTCAGATAAAGCCCCGGTGAATAGTTGGGCGGAATATTCCGGGCTTTCTTGAGTGTAACGAGTTCGTAGAGTGTGATGCCCAGAGAGTAGACGTCTGAGCGAAATTCGTCATATCCGCGCTGGGATTTGAGCCGTTCGGGGGCCATGTAGGCGATGGTGCCGGGCTCGCTGCTGGCGTCGAGCAGGGTCATGTTATCCAGGTCGCGGGCCAGGCCGAAGTCCGAGAGATAAACGGAGCCGAGTTCCTGGCGATCGATCAGGATGTTGGAGGGCTTGATATCTCGGTGAACGATATGTTTTTCGTGTGCGACGGCCAGGGCATGGGCAATTCGGCCGATCAGGTTCACGGCCTCTTCCTGGAACGGCTCTTCATTGAGGATTGCCAGTCTGAGCAAGTCGGCGGGTGGGTTGCCTGCGAGTCTGTGTTTGCGCTGTTTGATGAGGTCGGCCAGGGTGCCGCCGTCAACCAGTGGCATGGCGAGATAGGCGCGGCCATCGGCCTGGCCGAACTCATAAATGGGCAGAACGGCCGGGTGTACGATCCGGGCCGACCGTTCGGCCTCTTTGCGCAGTTGTATGGCATCGGCTTTCGATTCGACGCTGATATTCAGGATCTTGAGCGCCACCACGCGCTGGATGGGAACGAGCTGGATGGCTCGATAAACGGTCCCCTGCCCACCGAGGCCAAGCTTGCGGTCAATGATGAACGGCCCCAAGCGTTCCTGGAGTGCGGCGAACGGGGCATGCTGGCTCGACAGATTGGGCCTGGTGATCGCGTCGTGTGCGGCGGGCTCGCCAGTGGCACGGCTGATGGCCGGTTCTTGAGGCTCGGGGTGGGCGTGGGGGTCGCTGGTGCTCATCAGTGGTTCGAATCAAGAATGAGAGGGGCGATCTCCACAGTTCTCCTCTGAAATATGCCACATCTGGAGCGATCAGGCAATCAGGCAGAGCCTGCCGCCGGCGATACGCGTTCACGCACGATCCGGGTGGATCTGAATCGTGCCTGGACAGTGTACAAGCCTGAAAGTTGTCGGTTGGCCAACACGCACCAGGACAAACACCAATCAAGCAGGGTCAGGCTCGGCCAGTGCCCGCACTTCCACCAGGTTATCAAAGAACGTGGCGCCGCCTGCAAAGTCGGTGAGCGCGGAACTGGTGGTTGCGTTCACATTGGTCCGTCCGCGGCTGAGCTTGTTCCAGTAGATTCCGGTGGCCACCGCCACTCCGGGCCGCACCGAGTTCAGTAACGCCACCCGCGCCTGGAACGACCCCCGATCATTGAAGACCTCGGCCCACTGGCCGTCGCTCAGGCCGCGGGCCTGGGCGTCGTGCGCCGAAAGTTCCACCGTGGGGTCTCCGGCGGATTGAAGGTGTTGCTGGGAGTTGGCAAAGGTAGAGTTCAGGAACTGGGGGCGGGGCGGGCTCAGCAGTTGCAGTGGGAACCGCGCGGCCAGGTCGGGCCTGGCTTGGGGATCCTCGTGCGGGGGCGTGTAGGTGGGCAGGGGGTCCAGGCCGGCCAGGGCCATCGTCTCCGAGTACAGCTCGCACTTGCCGGAAGCGGTGGGAAACCGACCCTCGGCAAAGGGCATATAAACCTGTGGCACGTTCAGGCGAATTGACCCTTCGGCCTCCAGCCGCTCACGCGTGATTCCGGCCAGCGGCGGGCCACCGGCCAGGGCCTGTTCAATCAGTGCGGAATCGTCTGGGAACAGTTCGGGCTCAAACCCAAGCCGCCCAGCCAGAGCGCGAAAGACGGTGTTGTTGGACCGGCACTCCGCCACCGGGGCGATTGCCGCCGGGTTCAGCATCACGAACTGGTGGCCGTAGGAACCGTGCAGGTCCACGTGCTCCAGTTGTGTGGTGGCCGGTAGCACGATATCCGCATAATCGGCGGTGTCGGTCTGGAACTGCTCATGGACCACGGTGAACAGGTCGTTTCGTTGTAACCCGGCCAGCACCTTGGACTGGTTGGGCGTGACGGCCGCGGGATTGCTGTTATAAACATATAAGGCGCGCACGGGCGGGCCCGGCAGTTCCCCCATCAGCGCCTCTCCGAGCTGGTTCATGTTGATGACCCGGGTGCCAGCGGGCGAGAGGTCGGGCCTGGTGAGTTTTTCCGAGGCAAACTCATAAGCGCCGCTGGTGGAAAGCAGCGCACCGCCGCCATGGTGCCGCCAGGCCCCAACCAGTGCCGGTAAGCAGGCGATGGTGCGCACGGCCATGCCACCGCCCCCGTGCCGCTGCAGGCCGTAATTCAGGCGGATCAGGCTGGGTTGCGTGGTGGCATATTGGCGGGCCAGTTTTTCAATGGCTTCCACGTTCAAACCGGTGATCTCGGCCACCCGCGTGGGGCCGTACTCTTGCAAGGCACGCTCACGCAGAGCGCTGGCTCCCACGGTGCCAAGATCCAGGTAGGCCTGATCTTGAAGCCCGTCTCGCCAGATCACGTGCATGAGGCCGAGCGCCAGGGCGGCGTCGGTGCCGGGCCGGATCGGCAAGTGCCAGTCTGAGCGTTCGGCCGTGGTGCTGCGGTACGGGTCGATGGTCACGATGGTGGCGCCGTGCTGCTTGCGGGCTGCCACCATCAGGCTCCAAAGGTGGCTGTTGGTCCTGGCAGTGTTTGAGCCCCAGTTAATCATCAACTGGCAGCGGTCGGCGGCCATGGGGTCGGCCCCCAGCCGCCCTTTGCCCAGGGTGTATTCATAGCCCTGGCTGCCGGCCGAGGCGCAGATGGTCCGGTCCAGGATGGACGCCCCCAGCCGGTGGAAGAACCGCCGGTCCAGGCTGCTGGCCTGGAGCTTGCCCATGGTGCCGTAATAGCTATGGGGCAGAATGGCCTGGGGCCCGTCTGTTGAAGCGGCGATGGCTTGGAACCGCCCGGCAATCTGGTCGAGCGCCTCATCCCAGGAGATCGGCTCGAACTGGCCAGACCCCTTGGGTCCCACCCGTTTCAGCGGGTGCGTGAGCCGCTCTGGGCTGTACACCCGATCCAGGTAGCTGGCCATCTTCTGGCACAAAAACCCGCGCGTGAAGGGGTGATCTTTGGCCCCCCGCAGATCAACGGCCCGGCCGTTCTCAACCGTGACCACCATCTGGCAGGTATCCGGACAATCCAGCGGACACACACACCGGACCGTGGATCGCCGCGCGGCTTCAGTCATGGACCCAGCCCTCCTTGGTAGTCGTGAGCCAATGGAATCAGAGCCGGCATTCTACGAAATTTCAAAGGCCGGCCCGCGTGGGCCGGAGATCTTGTGGGCCTTTTCACTATGGTCAGGCCCCCTTGCGGGCCTTTTCACTATGCCTGCGTAGGAGTTCATCGGCCAGGGTGCCCAGCAAGAGGGCCAGACCGATGGCCGAGAATTCCATATCGCTGGGGATGCCGGCGAAGATCACCAGGGTTTTGAGCAGCGGCAAGACGGCGGTCCCCAGCAGGATACCGATGATCGTCCCTTCACCTCCCCGCAAGCTGGTACCACCCAGCACAGCCCCGGTAATGGCGTAGAGCTCAAACCAGTTGCCGGCGTTGCTGGGAGACGCGCTATTGATCTTCATCAGGAACAGGATGCCACCCAGTCCTGCCAGCAGCGAGCAGAGGAAATAGGCCAGCACCTTGTAGCGGTTGGTGTGAACGCCGGCGTAGCGGGCGGCCTGTTCATTGTGTCCGAGCGCAAACAGGTACCGGCCATAAACGCTGGCGTGCAGAAAGATGGCCGCGATCAGGGCCAAAATTCCAAAGATCCACATCGGCATGGGGACACCCAGGAAATCCCCTTTTTGGAGCCAGAAGAACCAGCCCAGGTCGCCGCGGCCCCCCACGCCCACGTCTCTGGAAGAGTCTCTCAAAATCCGGCCCGTGCCCCTGAGCGCGGGGTCAAGCAGTCGTTTGAAATCGATCAGGCTCAAAAATTGGGCCAGGCCGCGGTAGATGAACAGGCCGCACAGGGTCACGACAAACGGTTGCAGATTGAGCCGGGTGATCAAGAAACCGTGAAACAGGCCAATCAGGCCGGCACCGGCCAGCACAATGAGCGCGGCGACCACGGGATTGGCCCCGTTTTCCAGCAGAATGCCAAACGAGACCGCGCTCAGGCAGACGACCGAGCCAATGGAGAGATCGATCCCGCCGGTGATAATCACAAACGCCGCCCCCAGCGTGAGAATGCCCCACTCGCCGATTCGGCGGGCGATATTCTGATGGTTTTCCAGGGATCGGGCGTTCTCCTCAATGCCTACCATCAGGCCGTAGAGAACCAGCACCAGCAGGAATACGCCAAGAATGCGGCCAACCGTGGGGTTGGAAAAGAAGGTCCGGAACATGTTGCTGGATTCGCCTTTGCTCATGATTGGGACCCTGTCGCAAGCCGCATGATCGATTCTTCAGAGAGTTGAGCGCGGGTCAGTTCGCCGGTTTTCTGATGCTCGTGCATCACCACCACCCGGTCGCTCAGGTGAAGGATCTCTTCCAGGTCGCTGGAGATCATCAGGATGCCGACCCCTTTGCGGGTGAGGTCGTGCATCAGGTCATAGATTTCCTTTTTGGCACCCACATCCACGCCCCGGGTTGGCTCATCCAGAATGAGCAGCTTGGGCTGCCTGTGCAGCCACTTGTACAGCACCACCTTCTGCTGGTTGCCGCCAGAAAGCTGGCCGGCCGGTTTGGCAATGCCGGTGGTGCGGATGCGCAACGAGGTGACCCCCTGGTGCGCGGTGTGTCGAATTTTGGAGAAGCGGAGCAGGCGGGCGACCTGGTGTGTGTCCAGGTTGGGCAGGGCAATGTTGCCGCCAATGGATTCGGCCAGAATCAGACCGTGCTGGCGGCGGTCTTCGGGAACCAGGGCCATGCCCAGGGCAATGGCGTCGGCCGGGCGCTGGATCTTGCCGAGTTGGCCTTCCAGATAGACTTGTCCAGACACGCGCGGACGGATTCCGAACAGGGTCTCGGCGAATTCGGTGCGACCGGCCCCGACCAGGCCGGCCATGCCCACAATTTCTCCGGGCCGAACTTCCAGCGACACGCCTTCCCCTCTGGAAAGTGCATGCCTGAGCTTTTCAACCCGCAGCACGGGGCCCCGATCGCTGGCGCCAGAGTCGGCCGCGTTCCGCTGGTGAAGATCGACTTCACGCCCCACCA
This sequence comes from uncultured Planctomycetales bacterium, assembly GCA_903926465.1. Classification (GTDB taxonomy): domain Bacteria; phylum Planctomycetota; class Planctomycetia; order Isosphaerales; family Isosphaeraceae; genus CAIYJE01. Next base: position 37,551 of record CAIYJE010000005.1, on the reverse strand, counting down.
TCATCTGCACCATGGCGGCGTAGTTGATCTGGGCGCGGGTCATTTCGCCGGCATTCTTGCCATCTCGCAGACCAACCACGCGGTCGGCCACGGCTTCCACCTCACGGAGCCTGTGGCTGATGTACACCACGCAAACTCCCTGCTGGCGGAGTTCTCGGATCACCTCCAGAAGCCGGTCGGTCTCTTTTTGGGCCAGGCTGGAGGTGGGCTCGTCCATGATCAGGACACGGGCGTCCATGGATAGCGAGCGTGCAATTTCCACGAGCTGCTTCTGACCGGGGGTCAGGTTGCTTAGCCGTTCCAGGGGCGAGACGTTGAGCCCAACCCTGGCCAGCAACTCACGCGACTTCGCCTCCATGGCCTTGCCACGGGCTAGGCCCAGCGGCCCGCCCCAGGTGAGTTCACGCCCCAGGAACAGGTTGGCCTCAACCGAGAGATTGTCGGCCAGGTTCAATTCCTGGTGGATCAGGCTGATCCCCAGATCCATGGCCTGGCTCGGTGAGCTGAGGCGCACCGGTTGACCGACGATCCGAATTTCCCCTTCGTCGGGGATCACAATTCCGCCCAGGATCTTCATCAGGGTCGATTTACCGGCCCCGTTTTCACCAATCAGGGCGACCACTTCGCCCGCGTACAGGCGGAGACCCACGCCGCTCAGGGCCTGGGCTCCACCATAACGCTTGGAGATTCGTTCAACTTCCAGCAGGGGAGTTTGCACGGGAGGTTCCATGGCAGACGTGGCGACGGTCATTTGCCCAGCAGCTTGTTCAGCTCGGCGTGGAACTCGTCCACGTTTGCCTTGGTGATCACCCGGTGCGGGATGTCAATGATCCCGTCGGCAGGGATCACGGCCTCGTCCGGCTCACGCACCAGGATGGCCATCAGCTTCACAGACTGATAACCAAACTCATAGGGGCTCTGAACGATGGTGCCGAGGATCTCACCCTTCTTGATCCCCTCCAGGGTCTCATCATTCTCATCGAAGGCCACAATGTGGACCTTGCCTGCGCGGTTGGCATCTTTGACGGCGGCCAGGATGGCGGGCGGGTTGTAGGCCCACAGCCCCACCAGGCAAAGGTCTTCCGCCCCCTGGTTCTTGGCCAGCACGTCTGAGGCGTTGTCCTTGGCCTTGTTCTTATCAACATTATCGGTGTACGTGCCCAGCAGTTCATACTTGCCGTAGGTCTTGCCGTCTGGCGTGTCCCTGAGCCCCTGACTTTCCACCCCTTCCAGCACGTCAATCACACCCTGGCGGCGTTCACGGGCATTGAGCGGGTCGAGCTGGCCCACGAACAGAGCCACCTTGCCGCCGTTGGGAAGCGCCTGCTTGACCAGTTCGCCCACGCTCCGGCCGGCCTTGAGATTGGCGGTGCCCAGGTAGGCCTTGCGCTTGCTCTTGCTAGCATCATTATCCACGCAGAGCAGGGGGATGCGGGCGGCCACCTCGTCCAGGAACGCAATCTGGTTATCGGGGCTGATCACGCTGATGGCAATGGCCTGGGTTTTGCCCACGAGCAGGTCTTCAATGATCTGCTTCTGGGTGGCGGCGGCACCGTCTTGGGGCCGCTTGTACTGGAGTTCCACATCCACTTCGTCGGCGGCTTTGCGGGCCCCGGCCTCGCAGATCGTCCAGAATTCGGCCGGGTTGTTGGAAACAAAGGCCACCTTGGGCCGGGCGCCGGCCTTGGCCCCACCACCGGTTGCCGACGGGCTACCAGGGTTGGATGATTCTCCACCACAGCCGGCCACGGCCAGGCAGACAACGGAAACCCAGCGGGCGAAAGAAGCTCGTTTACGCATGACAACCCCGGGAAGAGGAGCAGGTGACCCGACCAACGAAGGATCGAGGGCGAGAATATCCAGATTCTCCAGGATAGCCCCTGCCGTTGCAATTCAAAGAGGGAACCGGGGTTGGGAATGTTTCTTCCTTGAGGATTTTGGTGAAACCCGGAAGCATGCACTCACCCTGGCCGAGGTTGTGGGAGATGGCCGGCGACTGGAGTTGGATTGAGGTATCCAGCCGTGGAAAACAACCAGTTTCGAGACCGAGGGGATGTTGGTCGCTCAGGACCAAGGTTTATGTGTCGCGTGATCTTTGTCCGAGATGGCTTGACCAGTCTGGGGGGCCTTCAGGATTCAGTGACTGGGCAGTCTCCAGGAACGAGCGCGGTGGCACCTGCATGGCCTCGACAATGAGTCAGACATTGGTGTTGGGGGGTAACGAAATCGGTCGTAATGGTCGGAACACCTGTCCATCGAACGTGTCCTCGATCCGCGTATCCATGGCAATCACCTGCTCAGCCACAACGGTGGGCCCAGAAATCGTTTGTACCTTACCCATTGACTTCTGGGAACTTGCCACAAGGAGGTTGATCTCCACTGTTGTCCCGATCGAGTTGCCGAACCTGGCGGCGAAGTCGTTGATATCGAATCAACCGGGAAATCTCAGCGCCCCGCCGTTCTGGTCCATGGTGTTGCTTACTTTCTCAAGTTCAGCCCTTGCTCACAGACCCGCGACCCAGCGCCAGCCGCCAGATTTCCGGCCGCCGCAGCGCCAGGCCCACCCACACCAGCACGCCAATGATAATCGGCGCAATGAATGACTCGCCCACCCGCAGGTCCGTCACCACCGCGCCGCCCAGGTAACCGGTGATCAAAATGGCACCCAGGAACGAGCATTGAGGGATCAGGTAAACCACCGCGATCAGAACCTCCAGGATGCCGATCTTCTTCATCAGGTCGACGGTGAACCCGGAATGTTCGAACGCCTTTTCCTTCCCCTCCCACTCGGTGAGCTTGCTCATGGCGCTGGGGCCCATGAGCACGAGGGCCATGAGGGCCGAGATCACCCAGCCGGCGATCCAGAGCTTCTTCGAGGTTGGCATGCGTTGTTCCCTGTTCTTATGCGAGTGTGGTGCGGTTTTCAGAGGGGGCTTGAACGGAACCGGCGGCGGTTCCGGAAAGTTCTGGATCAGTGTTGTGGATGTGGTCTTTGGATTCAATGCCAGACCGACGCAGTTCTTTGGTGCGGAGTGGGGCTTGGCACGGCTCACGGACGTTCGCTGGTTATCGACCACGGGTGCCGGCGAATCGTGACCTTGAATTGGTTGCCGGCACGGTCATCGTCGAACTCGATCTCGGGATACGCATTCAGAGACCGGAAAATTCCGCTGCCAAGCCCACGGTAAGGTAAAAGATGGGTTGCGTACGATGCCAGAATCGGATTGCGGATATTTGAGTTTCCACTGCGGATATTGGCCACGGTCAGGTTGTTTGGCAAGTGGCCTGGGCTGATGATCTCAATGCGATTATCAAAAACAAAAATTCGAACCGGAGCCGAGATGAAGAAATCACGGTGAATCAGCGCGTTGGCAAGTAGTTCCTCAAACACGAGTCTTGGAATTTCAGGCTTCCCGACCGCGTTAACACCCTGCGTTCCCTGCTCGAAACGAATGTTGCGCAGCAAAAATCCAAGTCCATCCTCAAACTGCTGCTGAATGCGTCCCCGTAAATCGACGCTATCAATAAACGTGGAAGCATGGATGGCATTGCCTGGAAACCGAACGGCTTTGATATGGTAAACCGGTAGAAAGAGCTCAGGGGATTTGCCAAAAAGCAGGCCGCCGGCAATTGTGAACGTCTCTTCCCTGAGAAGCCGCATGTTGGTGAGCAGTTGCGCCATGGAACGGGTTTGTGGGTCGAAATCTTCCCCGAAGCGGTGTTTGAAAAACTTTCAGAAGACCCCATCATCCACATCGTCCAGTGATGTTCCAGGTACCAGAACCTCGTCGCCGTGGACCAAAAGTGCGCTCTGGAACATGCGTTGAAGTTCTTCCCTGGCCGTCACCTTTCGCTTGTCGCTTCCATTTTTGACCCAGAAACTGCCTTCGTTGTCCTGGTACGGTTTCCCTGGACCCGGCGGTACGGTGACCACAATCACTACCCCGTCAGGCACGGGCACGTTTTCGCTGATCACATTCAGTGGTGGCCGCACATTTTGCGTGGCGGCATGGGCGATCAGCTGATTCAATTCCAGGACCTGGGTTCCAGTGATACCTCGCACGGTCCCGTCATCGGCCACGCCTATGAAGATCTGTCCACCGCCAGAGTTGGCGAATGCCACAATTTCACGGGCAAGGGTGGTTGCGTGGGTCACTTCACGCTTGAACTGGTGCATGCTGTCTTCCCCGCGCGAGGCCATTTCCCCGAGTTCTTTTGGTTCCATACCGGTAAACCTCGTTTCTTCTAAGGAAATGCCTGGCCCCCAGTTTACTACGATTCCCGAGAGCGACGGCAGCGTCTTGGCAACGCCCCACCTTCACAAGACCAGGCGCTTGGATCGCCCGTCATGCTCCAGGATCTCTGCCACTCCTCCCCCCCCCGGACCAATCCATTCTGAAGCCTTTCCTGAGTGAAGTTTCCACCGGCCGCCATCGGTCGAGGCCATGAGTGACACCCGAGTGGGGGCGGCCGAGAAATGGAGCCAGGTTCCGAACCGGCGGAATGTTGACCGGACCGATCCAGCCTGCTTGAATCCTGTTGATGGGTGACGCGGCGTGTGACCAGATCGGTCAAGCTCATCCGTCATTGGGGAATCTCCGTTGATCGGAAAAGATCAACCTCTCCCGAGGTGAAGCATGGTTCACAAGCGTACTGTTACCCAAAGTCTTGCGGCTGTTGCCGTTGCCGGGTTGTGGCTTTGGGGCGTGCCTACGGTGTCTTGGGGCGTGGACAAGGCTGAAGAGGAGTTTGTCAGTCTGTTCGATGGCAAGACCCTGAATGGCTGGCATTTAATGAACGGCGCCAAGTTTGTGGTGGAAGACGGCGTGATAAAGCACCACGAGGGGCACGGTTGGCTCAGGAGCGACAAGAAATACGGGGACTTCCTGCTGCACCTGGAATTCCGTTTCATGAAACCCAAGCAAGATAGTGGCGTCTTTCTGCGGGCGGGCATTGAAGGCAAAGACTGGCCAGATCAAAAGTATGAGGTGCAGGTCGAGAACACGCGCCGGATGGCCATGATCTTCAACTGCAAGAATGATCTGAACGTGGAATTGACGCAGAAGGCTCTCAAGCCTGACGGTGAGTGGAACGAATACGACATCAAGATTGTCGGGCCCAGAATTGAAGTCCGTTTGAACGGCGAGCTGGTTTCCACCACCGACACCGCAGATGCCCTGAAGCTGGGCTATCTTGGCCTCCAGGCCGAAGATGGCGTACACGAGTACCGCAATCTCAGGCTCAAAGATCTCAGCAAGTAACGTCGTAACCATTCAGCCAAATTCGGTGAATCAAGGAAAAGGTCTCGGTTTTGAGGGCTGAAAGCCTGTTTCATGACAGCCCAGCCCACCGGGCTGGGTTAAGGTCGCCCGCGAAAAAATCTATGCCCTCCCAGGGCGGTTCAAGTTCCATTGAATCGCCCCGTCAGGGCTTCAGACAATCCGTCCCCAAGGTTTTACGGAATTCGACTGAATGCTAACGTACCGTCCATTTTTGACCAATTCATTGAGACCTTGGGAGGGCGTGGTACACGCCAGACCGGTCGACTTTGCCGCAGCGACTGCGGCAGGGTCGGCCGTTCTTCCATGAAGCCGATCTCAACAAGGTGCAAAGCCGTCTCGTTGTCTCCCCTACGCTTCACCCAACCCGCAAAGGCTTGACATTCTCAGGACGGGCGGGCACGGTGGTTAGAGTGCCGAAGTGCTAGACTGGATGAGTCTGGACCGGTACCACCGCCCTGGTTCATTCCCGCCTTTCGCGTTTGTTCCTCTCCCACCCGCCCACGCCGAGGGACCCCCGCCATGGTCGTTCGTCTATTCCCCCTCGCGTCTTTTGGTTTGGTTCTTGGTCTGGCCGGCGCTCTGCGGGCCGATACCCCGTCGATTGGCAACATCAGCCCGGCCGGTCTACCCCGTGGCGTGGCCACCATGGTGGACTTCCAGGGCGCGAATCTGGGTGCCAACCCGCGCCTGGTTGCACCTATTCCTGTGAATGTGGAGCCGCCCGAGAAGCCCAGTGAGGACGGCAAAACCTGGAAGCCCAAGCTCACGGTGCCGGCCGGGGTGGCGCTTGGGGTGTATCCGGTCCGAATCCAGACCGATGACGGGATTTCGAACCCGTTCTTGCTGGCGCTTGGCCAGGTGCCCAATGTGGCCGAGGTTGAGCCCAATAACACCTTTGAGCAGGCCCAAGCCGTGGCCCTGCCGGGCGTGATTGAAGGCCAGCTTGCCGGCGCGGATGTGGATTTTTACAAGTTCACCGGCGTCAAGGGGCAGAAGCTGCTCCTGGAGGCCTGGTGCTCACGAATTGGGTCGGGCATTGATCCCCAGATCCGGCTCAACACGGTGGGGCGCAAGTTCATTGCCTCGGTGGATGATACGGCTGGGCTGTTCACGGATGCCCGGTTGATTGTGGAACTGCCCGAAGATGGCGAGTATGTGGTCGAGTTTTCAGACTCCAAGTACACGGGCGGTGGTCGGGCGTCGTACCGCCTGACTATGGGGAGCCTGCCGGCTGTGGCGGAGATCTATCCCCAGGGTGGCCGCAAGGGGGAAACGGTTGGGTTTGAGTTCCGGGGCGGGACCTTGCTGGCCGGAACCGAGGTGGCGGTGGGCGCTGAACGGCTAACCAGTTCGCCAGGGCCGCTGACCGTCCGACCCCGGATCACCAATCACATGCTGGGGCTGGCCAGCCCCACCGACCCGGTTTATGACGTGGAGTTGCCTGGGCCGCTTGAGGTTTCGGATCTTCCCGAGCTGCGTGAACCGGCCGATCCGGCCGCACCGCCGGTGCGCGGGGTGGCTCCGGTCATCTTCAACGGCCGGCTGGACGCCCCTGGAGATGAAGATCGGTTTTTGCTGGCGGTGACCCCTGGCCAGGTGGTGCGCATTCAGGTGCACGCGGCCGACCTGTATTCGGAGATGGACGGCTCGCTGGCGGTCCTGAACGCGGCCAATAACCAGTCGATTGCCACGGGCGATGATACGGCGGTGCCCGCGGGTGGGCTGCCTGACCAGCCTCGCAAGCCGATCAACACCACCTCGGCTGACCCTTCGGTGGATGTGACCGTGCCCGGCGGCGTGACCGAGCTGGCCCTGGTCATTCGCGATGTGGCCAAGCACGGGGGTCTGGGCTATCCGTACCGGATCGAGGTTCGCCCGGCGGCCCCCACGTTCCACGTTCAGCTTGCCGGCGACCCCCAGGTGAGCATTCCCAAGGGGGGAACCGTGACCGTGCCGGTGGCGGTGGTTCGTCAGGGGTATAACGGCCCCTTGACCTTGAACGTTGCCAACCTTCCGGCCGGTCTCTTGGCGCGGGCTGGTCAGGTCTCTGACGGGCAGCCTGTTGGGGCAATCAGCCTTTCCGCCGCGGCCGACGCGGCGTTCGGACCGGTGGTGCTTGATCTTCAAGGGGTCAGCCCAGAGGCTGGCGGCTCGATCAAGTCGCACGGCACGAAGGTGGTGGTCTTTGCGCAACAGGGGGCAGCGCCGGCCAATGTGCCTTTGAACAGCGTGTCCCAGTTCGGCCTGGCGGCGGCCCCGGCCCAGCCACGAATCATCACCCTGGAATCGCCCACCGATACCATCGAGGCGGTGCATGGTTACCCGGCCAGTGTGCCCTTGAAGGTGGCCCGCACGGGCGACCCGGCCAAGGGGGAGCTGACGGTGCAACCGCTGCCGCTGCCGCCCGGTATTGCCGTGCCCGAAGTGAAAATTGCCGCCGAGGCAGCCGAAGGGGCCGTGGCAGTGAATATTGCCGCCGAGGCTGCAGTGGGCCCGGTCACTCTGGGCTTCACGGCCAAGGGGAAGTTCCAAGACAAAGACCAGGTCTTCGGGGTGCCGGTGGTCACGCTGAACGTGGTCCGCCCGGTGGGGGTCGAGCTGGCCACACCCAAGCTGGAGATCAAGCCTGGCGAAACGATCGAGGTGAAGGGGAAGGTGGTCCGCCGGGCCGGCTTCAACCTGCCGCTGACCCTGCAAATCAACGGCTTGCCGGCCGGCCTGAAAGCGGAACCGGTGACCCTGGCTCCCGAGATGGCCGAATTTGTGCTCAAAGTGGTGGCCGAGGCGAACGCCGCCGCCGCCGAAACCAGTGCCCAGCTTGCCGTGGCCACCTTCAAGCTGGCCGACAAAGATTACAATCTGCCACCGATGCCGCTCCCCTCCAAGGTTGTGGTTCCCAAGTGATCCACCAAGCGGTCTTGCCACACCGGGACCGGCTGCAGGTCTAAATGATGTCTGTCCCGTGTGATGAAATTCCCAATCACTACCACGACCCACACCGATCCGTTCCGCACAACTCCACACACGATGGCTTGCCTATCCAGCGCGTGCTCTTCTTGCCAGGAACCTTCCCCATGTCTCGCTTCCTTGCTGTGCTCGCCCTGAGTTTGCTCACGGTTGCCCCCGGGCAACCGATCTGCGTGGCCCAAGATCCCGCGCCGGCGGCACCGGTGCCAACACCGGCCAGCCCGCCGTTGAGCTTCATGAAAGACGTGGCACCGCTGCTCGTGCAGAATTGCATTGCCTGCCACAATGCCCGCAAGTCTGACGGCAAGTACGCCATGACGAACTTCAAGGCACTGGCCAAGGGTGGGCCCAACGGCGCGGCCGTAACTCCCAGTAACGTGGAAGAGAGCTACCTGCTGGATATCTGCCAGCCAGACGCCGAACCGCGGATGCCGTACAAGCAAGCCCCGATGAAGCCTGAATCGCTGGAGTTGCTAACCCGGTGGGTCAAGGAAGGGGCCGTGTATGACGGTACCGACCAGACCGAAGACTGGACGGCGCTCTTGCACAAGCAGATGGTGGTGGAGGTGCCAGAGAAGTACCCGCTGGTGGTGCCCATCACGGCCGTGGCGTTCAGCCTGGATAACAATCAGATCGCCACATCTGGCTATCATGAGATCAACTTCTGGAAGAAGGATGACGGTGTGCTTGGGCGGCGGCTGCGCGGCCTGAGTGAGCGGGTTTATGACGTGGTGTACAGCCCAGACGGCAAGTGGATTGCTACGGCTAGTGGAGATCCCGGCCAGTTCGGCAAGGCGCAGTTATGGCTTGCCGAGCCTGACGGTGGCGGTAAGCCCGCGCGAGATCTGGCGGAATCCAACGACGTGATTTATGCCGTGGCTTTCAGCCCCGATAGTCAGCTTGTGGCCTGCGCCGGTGCCGACCGCACGATCCGGATTTTGAAGGTGGAGACGGGCGAGCCCTACGCGACGATTGAAGACCACGCCGACTGGATTTTCGACCTGGCGTTCAGCCCCGACGGTAAGCGGCTGGCCTCGGCCAGCCGAGACAAGACGAGCAAGGTGTTTGACGTTGAGAAGAAGGAGTCGCTGGTTACGTTCCCCGGCCATGGCGAAATTGTGTACGCCGTGGGCTGGATGCCAGACAGCAAGTCGGTGGTTTCCGGTGGTGCCGACAACAAGCTGCGCTGGTGGAACCCCGACGAAGACGGCAAGCAGGTGCGTGAGGCCGGTACCGGCGGCATTGTGTTTCAGCTCCGGTTCACACCCGACGGTGCGAGCGTGCTGGCCTGCTGTAGCGATAAGACCGTCAAGGTGATCACGGCGGCCGACAGCAAGGTGGCCAAGACCCTGTCTGGGCATGCCGACTGGGTCTACAGCGTGGCGGTGAGCCCCGATGGCAAGACTGCAGCCTCGGGCGGCTGGGACGGCGCGGTGATTGTGTGGGACCTGGCCGAAGGGAAGCCCCTGCGCACGATTATTGCGGCACCTGGTTACACGCCACCGGCACCGCCAGCCACTGCCGCCAAGTGAAGAAGATCAGGAAAGCCACGGAAACGACTCAGTCGAATCCAGGCTGGTACCTACCGTCCATTGGGTCCATAAGGATCAGCCCGTTGCGGAGATTAGATTGGCTAATCTTCGCTTGGGGTGCGGAGAATAAGCGTTAACCATCGTAGCGTTCCAAGCGTCAGCAATGGGTGGCTTAAAACTGCCTGCCCGGGTTCGTGAATACTCTTTGATCCGACTGGCGGTTTCTTTCTTGTCCATTCCTGACCAGCGTGTTTTGAAGATCCAATGGACGGAATGGACCGAATAAGCCCGGGAATTTCCTGACCAAATACCACACCCGCCGATTCCGGCGGACCCTGGGAGAGAGGGTCCGCCCGTGACCGGCGGCTTGTGTAGCGATCAAACCAGGTTCGATAACAGCACCCAGCTCAGAAATCGTTGGCGTTGATGACTTCACCGCCATCGCGGGTGAGCAGGGCCTTCAAGACGGCGGGCTTGATGGTTTCGACGATGAACCGCACCGAGCCATCGGCGAACAGGAAGTTAGAACCCTTGGGGTGGTGCCCCATCAGCGGCTTGAAATCCACGGTCTCGCCAATCTCCCAGTCGTCGGGCTTGGTCCAGATCACGGCCGCATCATCACCGGCCTCGGCCACCATGATCGTGTTCGAGGTGCCGTCGGTAATTTCCTGGAGCCTCACCCCTTGCGCACCGGTCACAATGGTGTTCTTGCCGCGCGGGGCCAGGTAGGGGGTTTTGCCTAGAGTCGATTCCAGTTTGCCGCTGGGGCAAGCGTACATGGCCGGCATCTTGCCGATCAGGGTCTTGTTGTGCTCACTATCCCAGGGTTCATCGAGGTGGAACTGGCTGTAGAGTGGTTGCTGCTCAAGATAGGGCAAGATCTTCACCCGCCAGCTTAGCAGTGGCTTGCCCTCTTTGCTGGCGATGGCGGCCGGTGGAAAACGGTCTCCGTAGGTGGCAGCGTGGTTGTGCATGGCCAGGCCGATCTGCTTGAGGTTATTGACGCACTGAGAGCGTCGGGCGGCTTCGCGCGCGGCCTGCACGGGTGGAATGAGCATATCGCCCATCAGGCGTGGGCTCATCTCCATCACCACCTGGTCCCCTTGCTGCTGGGGGGCAACCTTTTCAAACACGGCAGCGAGGGGAGCCGCGAGCGGCTCTTTTTTGGCCTGTTCAATGGCCAGTGCTTTGAAAGCGCTGGTGAGTTTGGTGAGCTGGCCGGCCGTGGCAGCGTCTGTGCCCTGGATCAGAAGTTTGAGGCTAGGCTCGGCACCGGTGGACAGGAACAATGAGCCCCAGCTCATACCCTGGGTCAGGGTGGTGATAGGGCCGCCGCCGAGCTGGGGTGGCAGGGTGGGAAAGCTCTCTTCCAACGCCTTGCGCTGAACGGAGCTGGGGATGATGAGGATCTGGGCCGGCGAGTTGCCGGACGCGGTAAAGGCGGCCGCCAAGTCGGCCCGCGGGGGATACTTCCCGGTACGAGCAAAGCCCACCACTTCGGGTGAGCCGCCCACCACAAGGTTCCCGATCACTTCCACGGCGGTGGGTGTGGGCCCCTGTTGTGGCAGCATGCCTGCCAGCAGGGCCTGGAGCAGCTTGGGATCCGTCCCAGGCTTGACGGTAAACACGAACAAGGGAATGTTCGGAAATTCCGTGGGATCGACCATCACAAAGACGTTCTGAGCGCCAGCTTTTTTGAGCGAGTCCAGCACGCCGCTGGCGGTGGTCAGGCCTTGGGCAAAATCTTTCTCGGTGGCAAACGGGCCAGCCAGTCGCTTGACCGTGGCCACGAAGTCCAGCTTGGTGAGGTCGGCATGGACCAGTGCGGCAACCTCTTCGCCCACGAACGGGGCAATGACCGTAGCCGGATCGGCCGGGGCCTGTGCCTGGGCGGGCAGGCCGAGTGCGAACAGGAAAGGCAGCGAGAACAGCATCGAGAAATCTCCGGAAGCGTGAGACAAAACCGGGACTGGCTCCGAGTCTTTGAGGCGCCGGTCCCAGGTTTGGAATCCATGTTCAAGGGGAAAAGAGAATGGACGGGTGTTTATTTCGCCAGGGTGAGCCGGTAATTGATCTTCAAGCTGGGGTGGTCTGGGCCGCCTGGTGGAACGGGTGACGTGAGTGTGGCGGTCTCTCCCGTTACCTGGTACTCAAACGGTTTGCCGGTGGCTGGATCCATGGGCACCGGGACCTCGGTGATCGCCTCCAGGCTAGGTGGCAGCGTACCATGGTGGCTGTGTGCGTACAGCCGAATGGCTTCCATCGCTTGCAGCGCGTCGAACTGGCGATCGAGCCTCAGGAACGCCATCCTTGCCGAGTTCAGGGCCGGAGTCAGCAGGCTGAACATGGTCAGGAGTGGATTTTTCAGCTTGTTGGCCATGGTGGCCTGCATCGCCTGGTCGATCTTGTCGTACGACTGGGGGTACGGAAGGTTGAGCCATTTATAGGTATCGTCACGCAGCTTCTGGTACTCAAGAATGGTATGCAGGCAGGCGACCTGGATGACCGGCATGGCTTTGATCTTCTCTTCAGCCCAGCCCTGCGCGAGGAGTGACTTCTTGGCTTCCGGGTAGAGCTTGGCAGACATGGCGGCAATTCCCAGCCGGCGGCCGAAGCTGAATGTGTCTTCAGCGGCACCCTTGGCGATGGTCGCCTGGTCCGAACTGAGCGCGTACAGTTTGCGTTGAAGTTCATCCGCGAACCGGCGTGCCTCATCGGCGCTCCAGACATGGCTGGCCAGGTCCTTGAGTTCGGGGAGTTCCTTTTCGAGCAGGTACCGTTCTCCTTCAAACGGATAGCGGGGATCGATGAACGGGCGAGGCCGGTCGGCCAAGGCCCAGTACAAACTGGGGGTGCCGGGGGCCTGGATCAAGTCGAGCAGGCACTGGCTCATCACGCTATCAATGGCAATGCCGACCAGAGACTGGATCAGAGTGGGGCCCTGGGACACGTGCCGGCCCATCGTCAGGCCGGTCTCGATCCAGTGCATGGCCTCGACAGTCTGGCCTTCAAGAATGGCCAGGCGGGCCTTCACGGCCACCAGTCGGGCCAGGGACCGCATTTCCTGGATCTCGGGGAGTAGCATGGCAATCCCCTCGGTGCGCTGGTCAAACTCCCAGTCGCACGTGGCGCGGCTGGCCCCCAGGTCCACCTCGCTCAGAACCTGGTTGAACCGGTTGGCAATCAGCTCTTTGGCTTCCTCACGTGGGAGTTCGCCCAGTGGTTTACTGGCCCAGTTGGCCACTTGCTCATCGATGGCGATGAGCTTCTGCCCTGGCACACGCTGATCTTCGGCCGCGCGGCTACCGCGGTCTTGGATCAGCATCTGGATGGCACGATGATAGAACAGGGCGGCGTTGCCACGCACCTGGTCCTTGCGTTCCGGGACCAGGCGATACTTGAGGGCGGGTACCGGCTCACCGGCCGGCCTCAGCGTGATTTCGGTTGGAGGTTCGGCCGGTCGTCCGGTGGCCGTTGCGTCTTGCGGCGGTGCTGCTGCCTGAACTGGCGCTGCCAGCAAGGCCAGCGACAGAAGAGCCGATCGCAAAACCGGGACTGGCTCCGAGTCTGCGGGGTGCCTGCCCCAGGTTTTGAATCGAAGGAAGTTGCGAGTGGTCACGAGGGATCTCCGGGGTTCATGAGCCTACGAACGTCGTTCTGGAAGTTTTGGCCGGCCGTGAGTGGCGCTTCGCTGGGTGCCAGGGCGGCCACGGGCGTGGCGGGCAGGGCATCAAGGCCGTAGCGGATCAATTGCCAGCTCAAGCGGTTTGTGGCTGTGGGGCCTGGGGCATCAAGCCAGCGCTGAGGCCTGATGGCGGCGGTTGGGATCTGAGCCAGGGCGGTAGCTTGAGGCGTGACAGGTGCAGGAGCAGGGGGCTGGGGCACCTGCACATACACAACCTCAATCTCCTTCAACGGTCGGCGTGCCAGCAGCACCCCCTGGCCCAGCACGACCACCGCCAGGCTGGCGGCCAGAGCCGGCCAGAGCTTGGTGCAGAAGCGGCCAGGCTGTGGTGGAGCGGCTGACCGTTGCCCCGCGAGGAACAGAATCTGATCGCGCTGGATGTGGCTGACAGGCCGGAGCGCGCCCAGCGCCTGCTCCAGGTCGGTCAGTCCGTTGTCGTCGGCCCGGTCCGGGTGGAGAGGAGTGGACATGAAACCCCCAGGTGTTCTCTGAGTGTGTGAATGCCGGCCTGATACCGGCGATGAATCGAGCTGGCTGACGACTCAACCAGGCTCGCGATTTCCGCAAACGTCAAGCCGCCCCAGAGGTGGGCGACAATCACTTCTCGCTGTTCCATGGGCAAGGCCGCCAGTGCGGCCTGGGCCTGCTCGGGCTCTAGCTCATGGGATAAGTTGGGGTTGAACCAGGCCAAAGCGCCGGCCGCGGCCTGGGCCTCATGCCGCCTACGTCTGCGGCTGGCGGTGGCGGCGTTCAGAGCGCCATTACGAACCGCCCGAAACAGCCAGGCCGCCGGGTGATCAGGCGCGGGATTCTGGCCGGCCAGCTTCACAAACGCCTCTTGCACCACGTCTTCGGCCGTGTCACACCATTGCCGCGCGTACAGCTCAAGCGCTGGTGCGTGGCGGTCAATCAGGCGTCCGAGCAGGTCGGGATTCATGGTGCCAGGGCTCACGTACCTGGGTGCCGAGGTTCGTCTTACATCCCCGTAGACAGCAGCCGCCCGGTTCCATCCCAAAAAAATCGCCAAGGCCTACTGGACCTTGATCGTGTACAGGTCGGTGCCCCCCTGGCGATCGGAAACGAAGGTGATGCCCGTGCCGTCGGGGGTCCAGGTGGGCTGGGTGTCTCGCGCAGAATTGCGGGAGAGGTTCACCGGCTGGCCGCCATCGAGGTCACAGACGTAAACCTCAGAATTGCCGTCACGGTTGGAGACAAAGGCAATCCGCTTGCCGTCCGGCGAAACGGCAGGAAAGTCATCCAGGCCGGGGCTCTGGGTGAGCCGGGTCAGATCGGTGCCATCCACGGCCATGCTGGCCAGTTCCAGGCCGCCCCAGCGGTCGGTGCTGAAGAGGATCCGGGTGCCGTTTGGCGTGTAACACGGATGGGCGTCATGGCCGGGGCTTTGGGTGAGCCGGGTCACGTCTGCTCCATTGAGGTTGCAGCGATAGATTTCCTGGTTGCCGTCATGGGTGGACGAGAACGCGAACTGCTTGCCATCAGGCGCCCAGGCCGGCCAATCTTGGTGCGAGAGTTTGCCGTTCTGGTCGCCCACCACCGTTTCTGGCTTGCCGCCCACCTTGTCTAGCCTGGCAATATCCAGGTTCCCCTGGGTACCAGACTGAGAGACCGTGACCATCAGCATTTGAGCCCCATCAGGGGCAAACGTGGCGTGATACTCCGGCAATTCGCGGTCGGTCAGGCGCTTGAGGCCGTTCGGGTTTTTGGGGTCGATTAGGTACAGCCAGATCGAGGCCCCGTACGCCCCTTCCGGCTCATGCCGCGCAAAGACCAGGGTGCGACCGTCTGGCGACCACGCGGGGCGTTGCTTGTCTTTGCCGTCGGTGGTCAGGCGCTGGAGCTCGGGCGGTGGTTCCTGGGAAACCACGGTAACAGGCAGCGTGTACAGAAGTATGCATGCCAGGAACAGCAGGCCGTTGTGGTTCAGAATTTGATCGTTGAAGTTTGGCATGAACCTATCATATCCGGATTCTTTTGTTCATTCGGTCCATTCAAGTCCATGCCGTCCATTCAAGTCCTGACACCTCGTCAGCGCACACTACCGAAACAGCTCTTCAATTGCCTGGCCGGCGGGTGTAAGCCCCAGGCTCGTGATATCGGCGGCGGTTACCCCCATGGCAGCCAGAATGGTGGCCCCCAGGTCGGCCGGCGTGGTCGGGCGATCCACCGGATGTTCCGCGCGCCTGTCTGACGAGCCAATCACCCGGCCCCCTTGCACACCACCGCCGGCAAGCATGGCCGAGTAGCAGGGGTTCCAGTGGTCGCGGCCGGCCTTGTCGTTAATCTTGGGCGTGCGCCCGAACTCACCCACGGCCACCACCAAGGTGCTGGCCAGCAGCCCGCGTGAATCCAGGTCGTCCAGCAGCGCAGAGACCGAACGGTCAAACATCCAGCCATGTCGATCTTGCATGATCGAGAAGTAATTGTCATGCATATCCCAGCCACCGTCACCGGCATCTTCCGGCCCCTCCACGTGGGTGCTCCAGTTCACCTGCACGAACGGCAAGCCCGCCTCCACCAGCCGACGAGCAATCAGGCAGCAGCGGCCGAACCGGTAAGATCCGTAACTTTCACGCAGGGCCAGCGGTTCCCCCTCGGCATCGAGCGCTTCCAGCCCCGCGCGCGAAGTGATCAGGCTGCGGGCCAGGCTATAATGGTTGTCCATGGCTGCTAGAGCCTTGAGCTTTGAGCTATCACCCCCACCCGGCTGAAGCTGCTCCAGCAGCCCCCAGCGTGCGGCCAGCCGGGGGGCCGGCAGATCCTGTGGCAGGTCCAGATTGGGCACCTTCAGGCCCACGCCCGGCTCATAGTCGAGCCGGAACGGATCATACGCACTGCCCAGCAGGCCGCCCCCTTCGCCCACCACCCGTTTATGCCCCTGGTGCAGGATATTCCCAAGGATCAGATACGGGGGTAAGGGGCGTGGTGCAGAACTGGACGCCCAGCGGCCGTCACGGGCCAGGCGCCCCACAATGGCCCCGGTGCTGGGCTGCAGGGCCCCGCCGGCCGTCTTGCCGCCCAGATCAATGGCACCGGCAATTGAACCGGTGAGCGCGATGGTGCCGGCCACCCCGTGGTCATTCGACGGGTGGTTCATGGCCCGCAGCACGGCAAACTTATCGGCCCGTTGTGCCAGGCCGGGGAGCAGTTCCCCCATGTGGAAGCCTGGCACCCGGCTGGCAATGGTATCAAACGGGCCGCGGTACTCCAGGGGTGCGTCTGGCTTGGGGTCAAACGTCTCAAGCTGGCTGGGGCCGCCCCAAAGCCAGAGCATGATCACTGCGCGAGCAGAGCCGGCCTCAGGAGCGTTCACGTTCACGGCCCGTGCCTGGCGCAGGGCGAACAGGTCGGCCATGCTCAGGCCAAGTGCCCCCAGGCTGCCCGCCTGAAGGAACGCCCGCCGCGATGCCGATTGACAGGTTCGACCATGCATCCGGCCAAGCTCAAGCACGCCGGCGACCCCTGGTGGTTGTGGATCGAAACGAGGAATTTACAGTTTCATTCTATCGTCAGCAGACCGGTTGCTCCAGGGAAAACCCCAGGACGGCTGGGCGGAAAAGCTCAAGAATATCTTGAGACCGTCTACGATTGTTTTCACGAGTCAGGATGTTTAAGTCGTTACAGGCGAAGGGCTTGGGGTGTAGTAAGTAGAGATTTGGATTGTTTTGTCAAAATGATTCTTGGGTTAGCTCATCAATGCTGATACGGTGATCGGTGTACTCGTACCGCCTCGTGCAGATAAGGCTGTTGCGAGGGCGGCGAGTTTGGTGGCGTGAATAGATAAGTGTCGCTCCATTGACACGACATTCAGGAGTTTGCTCAACATGTCAATTCCTGCAAGTCTGCGCCGATGGATTCCAGTTCGACGAACCGCCTCTGCCGTCACGCGCAGACGTGTCCTCGGGCAAAATGTTCGGGTTCGGTTTGAAGACCTGGAAGGCGAATGCTGCTCTCTACCATGGTGTGGAGCGGCGGGCTGGATGGGAATGGCACCAATTATCGGGACTCTGCGAACTGGGCAGGAAATGTCCTTCCGGGTGCGAATGATGTGGCCTCGATTGGCAATACTGGAAATCGACCCGATATCTGGATCTCGGTAAGTGTGGATGTTATGGAAATCGATACATTAAGATCTCTGGTGATCAATAGTGGCAGTATTGCCCATGCCACAATTCTTGGCAGTGGTGGTGCTTTGCTAAAGGTGAACTCAAGTGGAACCTTTGATGGAGTGACGGCGACGAGCGACCTGGAACTACTGGGCAGTTTTCTGTATGTCCAGAATGGTCTGATGCTTCAAGGTTCGAACATCTGGCTGGGTAATGGCGTCGGTGCGAGTTCGGGGGGCTCTATTGTTCGGGTGGGGATCAGGCGCTGAGCGGCACTGGTTCGGTGATTTTCGGGAAGTCGATCTACAACAGTATTTATGCGGGCTCCGGATCTACCCTGACGCTTGGTACGGGGATCACGGTGCGGGGTAGTAATGGTTCTCTGTCCGGAACAAGCCTTATCTACCAGGGCAAGATCCTCGCCGATAACACAGGCGGGACCGTCGCCGGCTATAGTTATGATACGGGGTATAGCGGTGGTTACGCTGCAATTACGGCGAACGAGATAGACACCAGTGGAGTGGCTGATCCTGCGTCTCAGACTGTGTATCAGTCATCGCGAGATAACTGGGGTTCGTTCAGTTACACGCTGGGCAATCTGTCACCGGGCGCTGGTTTTACGCTGGGGTTGGATTTTGCGGATCAAATGGCCAATGCCCCTGGTCAGAGTGTGTTTGATGTGACTGTGAACGGCGTGGCGGTGCTGACGAACTTTGATGTTTACAGTTCTGCGGGCGGGTCATTCAAGGCGGCCATGGAGGAAGTGGGAGTGACGGCGGATTCGAACGGTAAGTTGGTGGTGAATGTCACGCCTGTTAGTGATTATGCCCAGGTGAGTGGTATGCAGGTGCTTTCGGGCAGAGTGCCGGTGAAGGGAGTGAATTCGGAAGTGTTAAGCGGTTCAAGATTGGGTTGCACATGTAGGGCAGCCGGCCCCGGCTGTCTCTTCGGGTTGTTTGTATGTGCAACCCAAACCTGAACCGCTTTAAGCGGTGGTAGCCTGACCATTAGTCCCAGTAGTTTCGGTAACTGTGGCAACATCTCGGCATCGAACCAGGGAATGTTGCAGATAAGTTTGACGGTCGTTCTGGATAAACCAGGTGTGATTAAAAGTTCATCGGATGGGCGGATCCGGTTGTTGGCAAGTGTGCTAGGTGATACACACCACTCCAGTGGCTGGAACTGCGCTGGTACTGTGGTCTTCGACGGCGTGAGTTCCGTGTCGAATCCGCAGTTGCTGGAGACCATGAGTCGGGACATGGGTACCACGGTGGCTGGATATTTTCCAGAATTTTGCCTATGGTACGATTGCGCTAGGCAACAAAACCTATGTAAGGCTTGTCGATCAGGCCGTGAATAGTACGGGGAGTGTCAGTCAGGAAGCGGTTTATGTGGATACTCTGAGTGTACCAGCAGGCACCACCCTGGACTTGAATGGACTGAATCTCTACGCACACCGGTTGCAGATCGCTAGCAACGTTTCGAACGGTGTTGTAACAATAGTGGATGGAGAGAGTACAACAACAACCGTTACCGCGTCGGCGGCATCAGCCGTGTATGGGCTGCCCGTTACCTTCACGGCTGCGGTTGTAGCTGGCTTGGGAATCCCCACTGGGTCGGTACAGTTCTTGGTGGATGGGGTGAACTATGGTCCCTCAGTCACACTGAATGTGAGCGGTATCGCCAGCCTGACCACTTCTACGCTGTCCGTGAGAACTCATGCTATCTCGGCGGTTACACCTCAGCCGATGGAAATTTCAGCAATAGTACCGCTTCGGACCTCAGCCAGACGATTACGGCGGCCCCTCCAGGAATTGCCACGTTTCTTCAGCAAGATGACAGCACCCAGGGGAACTGGAAGTCAGAGTATGGCGGCGATGGCTAGAAGATCAGTCAGGATATCAGCTCGAATAACCCTAGCGTTCCGGCATATGCCACCGTTACGTTCACGAACGTGCTTGATTATGTCTGGAACCCTTCCACTACCAACGGTCGCGCGTTGCAGAAAGCCGCGAATGGCTCAAGTGACCGGATTGCGGCTACCTGGTACAACGCTGATAACTTCTCCATAGACGTTCAGATCAAGGATGGACAAGCCCATCAAGTTGCCCTCTAAGCTCTCGACTGGAGTAGCACCGTTCGATCCGAGACGATTGAAGTGATCGATGATATCATGGGCGTAGTGCTTGATACCCGCTCGATGTCTGGCTTTCATGGAGGCTCTTACCTTGTCTGGAACATTGCTGGCGGGGTCACCTTCAAGGTCACGAATACCAGTCCCAGCAACACCAATGCCGTGATCAGTGGACTCTTCCTTGGTGGTGCCTCCTCGCTGTCTAGTCAGGCGAGCTTCGTGAAGCAAGATCTGGCGACCCAAGGGAACTGGAAGTCTATGTATGGGGTAGATGGGTATAACATCAGTCAGGATCTGAGTGCCAGCAACCCACAGATCCCCAGTTATGCGAGTGTTAGCCTGAGTAACACTTTCAATTATCTCTGGAACGCGGACACGACAGATAGTCGCGCGCTTCGCAAACCCGCACCAGCGGCAACTACGGGCATTGCCGGTACCTGGTTCAGCGACAGCGGCTTCTCGATTGATGTCAAGCTCAACGACGGCAAGACCCATGAGATCGCGCTCTATACCGTGGACTGGGACTCGACATCACGAACCGAGACTGTGCAGGTGATTGATGATGTGTCTGGTACGGTCCTTGATGCACGCACACTGTCCAGCTTTCACAATGGTGCGTACCTGGTATGGAATATATCCGGGAGTGTGACCTTCACCATCACCAACTCCGGTAATTCCAATGCCGTTCTCAGTGGTCTTTTCTTCGGCGGCGCACCGGTGGCATTCGGTCAGGCTGCGTTTGTGCAGCAGGAGATCCTGACCCAGGGAACCTGGAAGGGGGGCTATGGAGCCGATGGTTTTGATATCAACCAAGACCCTAGCGCCAACAACCCGAGCCTGCCTAGTTATGCAGCCGTGGCCGTGGAGAATAGCCGTAGCATTGTCTGGAATCCTTGCACCACCAATGTTCGGGCCCTGCAAAAATCGGCTGTCAGGTCTACCGATCGTATGGCAGCAACCTGGTTCAGTAATGATTCGTTTGATCTCCGAGTCAATCTCAACGATGGTTAGACTCATCGGGTAGCTCTCTATGCGGTTGATTGGGACAGCGCTAATCGCTCTGAAACCATTCAGGTGCTCGATACTGCGACGGGCAATGTTCTGGATTCCCGCGCTGTTTCGAGTTTCCAGAACGGGATTTATCTGGTCTGGAATGTCTCCGGTCACGTAACCGTCCGGGTGTTGAACACCAGTAACACCAACGCTGTGTTCAGCGGACTCTTCTTCGGTTGAGCTCGGCGTTGGGTTGAACCTCGGTGCTTTGTTCTGGCTGGTGGCAACCATTGAAGGTCCGTCTCCGGCCAGAATTCACGCCGTCCTCATGGCGTTGTGAACCATCAAAATGGTCATCTTCCGCAGATTTCACTACACTCGTGAAACCTACCTCTGGCGGCCCCAACCAGAGGCTCGACTTCAGTCTTCGTTGTGGATCAGGGTAAACTGGGCCTGAACGATCGTGGGCAAATCAGAACTTGGGATCCGCACTCATGAACAACATCTTTGACGAGTGGAGTCTGTATTCCCGCATTCTGCTGCATGACTACATGCGGCATCAGGCGATCTCGGCCAAGGTGGCGAACTCACTCGCCGAACAAGTTGCCCCATTACGGGTGCTGGACCTTGGCTGTGGCGATGGCTGGATGGCGTACGAGTGCCTGAAAGCTTCACCGGTTTCGCTCTACGTGGGCATTGATACCTCGGCCGATGCGCTGGCCCGGTTGCAATCCAGGCCTGGCATCGGTTCGGAGCTTGGTGGGGGTCAGATGGATCTGGTCTGCGAAGATGTTCGAACCGCGCTGAGCCGGCAACCCGATGCCGCCTTCAATATGGTGCTGGCCAGTTACTGCCTGCATCACTTTTCACAGGCCGAGAAGCAGGCCTTGGTGCAAGAGATCCGGCGCGTGCTGGAGCCCGCTGGGGTCTTTCTTTGGATCGATGAGGTTCGGCACCCAGGCCAAACGCGGCAAGGGTATTGCCAGGCACTGGAGCAAGACATCCGTCAGCACTGGAAGACGCTCAGCCTCCAGGAGATTGAGGAAACCCTGGAGCATATCCGGAGTTCTGATTTTCCCGAGGAAGAGTCCTGGATGCATGCGGCCACCCAGACGTGCGGGTTTCTAGCACTGGGCTTGTTGTTTCGCGATAATCTTTATGGCTGCTGCGCGTTTGTGCCGGCTGCTGCGGAATCGCTGGACAGGTCTCAGAAGTAAATCTGGCAGCGCATCCAGAACAGGTCGTTGGTGCGACTATACAGATCGCTGTGGGGGTTGATCAGCACGGGCGAGCTGTAGCCCACGTGTTGCCAGTCAAAATAGAGCTTGATGTAGCGATTGAGGTACCAGTTCCAGCCCACGTCGGTGGCGTACGCGTCTCGGGTCCAGGCGTTGGGGTCGGCCAGATCGTCCTGGAACACCAAAGGAGAGAGGGTGAGCCGGCTGTAGCGGGCGAACAGTTCCACGGCGCCCAGGCCGGTCACGCCGCCCCCTTCGCGTTTCATCAGCGGACGCAAGGGATCGACCATCTTCCGGCCGGTCACGGTTTCGCCGGTCAGGAAGTAGCCGGCCGCCACGTGGTAACCGGTAATCGGGACCACGGGCCGATTGGCCGGATGTCCGTTTTGTGCGAACTGGACGTGGCCGGTATTGAATTCTGATTCCAGCGAAAGCTGCTTGTAATACCAGGCCAGGTGCAGGGCCGCGCCATAACGCTGGCCGAGCGCCACCACATCTTCACGAAACGACAGGATTTCTGAAGAGGCCTGGTTGGCGGCCTCGTCGTTTTCGGACGACTGGACCGAGGTCCGCAGTGGCAGCGGCGGCTGCGCGCCAAGCTGCCGGCCAATGAAGCCAGAGGCTCCCAGGTTCAGGTACTGCAGCAGTGGGAACTGCTCAGACTTCAAAAACGGTCGGGCGTTGAGGTAGGCCACCGCGTCTCGGGTGTTGTTGTCGTCGGCCACGCCTACCAGCCGGCCATCGAACCCGCCCAAGGCGTACTGGAGCCGATCATCGAACAAGAAGCCGCGCGCCAGTAGGCCAGCCTCACGTGAAAGGCCGAAGTTCAGTGGAAACAACGCCCGTTCGGGGGTAATGAAGTGCTGTTCCAGGTGGTCGTACCAGTCATAACTGTAGGGCACGAGCTGGCGGCCGAAGATCATCTGGAACCGGCGATCGGCGTTCACCCGCAGGTTGGCGTCCAGCAGGTCCCACACGCCGTCCACGCTGCGCTGAAGTGAAACTTCGTAGTCAAACAGTTGGGTGAGCTGGCCCTCGAAGTACAGGCGGACGCGGGGGATGTAGAGGCCGCTCTTGGCGGGGAACTGGTTGCCGGGCACGAAGTTCTTGAAGTCGGTCTGGTCCAGGATGTGGAGCCTGAGCGAGTACTCTTCGTCGGTGGTGGTGAACTCAAATCCTTCGCCGAACTGGGCCCTGAGCGGTTTTTGCCAAGACTGGGGCCGAGCCTGGGGCGCTTCGGGTGTGAGGTGCCAGAGCGAGCCTGGCACGCTCTCGGAGCTGAGCTCCTCTAGCGAGTCGGCCGCAGGTTCGATCGATCGGGCGTTTGCGGGGCCCACGGGCTGTGCTTCCAGCCGGGTCCGAAGTTCCTCGTAGCGTTGCTCAAGAGACTGGTACCGGGCTTCAGATTCGGTTCGTTGCTGGGTCTCGCGTTCGAGCAGCTGGCGATTCTGCTCAAGCACCGCTCGGTTCATCGCCTCAAGTTGCTGGAGTCGTGCTTCGAGGCTGGGGCCCGGTGTTTGGTCCTGGGCCATGGCTGGGTGCGCAACACCCATCAGGGCCAGTCCGAGGACGAGCCGCTGGAACTTGCTCAGCGCTGTTCGAACCGGGCCTCCGCCCATTGCCTGGCTCAATCTGCTGGAGGGGGCAACCTAAGCGCGCGGATCTCCCTCCGGGAGATTCCCACGGCATCACTTATCTGGTCTCGTCATTGGGGGTCTGCCGGCTTGAATAAAAATCAAGATCGCCGGACATTCCAGGCCACCAGCAAAAGCGCACCCAAGGCAAACGTCACGGCCACCATACCCAGCCCTAGCCCCAGCCAGAGTAACCGGGTATTGCTGGCTGGCGCGGAGGTGGGAATGGGGTTCCGGGCGGCCTCGTCGGAATCGCGAAACACCTTGCGCATGACCAAAAACAGGCCAATCGCCAGAATCAAGAACATGCTGGGTAGCATGATCACCAGTAGCCAGTCAGACGGTTTAGGCATCGGGAAAGTTGTTCTTGGTGATTTGGGTGGGTGTGGAATGAAGGGTCGAGTTTTGGGTTTCAAGGCTGCGGTGGATTGAGCCCTGGTCCTGAAATCTGGCGGGCCAGGCGGGCTTTCCACGGGATTTCGACATCAAAATAGATCGTGAGATCGTGGTCTGGGGCGGTTGTCACGGTGTGCGCGTGATAATGTCGCCCCTTGTGTTGTACCTGAGTGTGGGGGCTGGGGTTTGCCTGAACCAGGTACCGCAAGAGATACGCTTCTTCACTGGGAAAAAGCACGGGATAGGCGGTTTCTACAGACCGACCATCGCCGGCCGTGGTCATGGCCGCTCTGAGTCCGCGACCGAACGCCAGGTGTAGGTCTCTGCGGGCCGTCTCACCAAGCTGGTCGCAGGCCAGCGCTGCGTAAAAGTGTGGCTCAGGTTCAACCCAGCGCCCCTCCAGCAAGCGGTCGATCAAAACCAGTGCGGCCGCACGCTCACCGCTCTTGAGTTCCTGGTCCAGGGGGGTGGGGTCGAACGGCTCAAGGTCGGGGTAATAGGCGGTGGTTTTTGAGAATGCCAGCCGGAGCGCCGGCCAGTTTGTTGCGGCAGGGTGGTCCTTGGCATTTTCGAGTAAGCGGTGAAATTCCCGGTCGGGGTTGGTTGACGCTGGCAACGCTTGGAGGTTGCTGAACCAGAACAATGTCGCCAGGCTAAGCGTGAGCGCTGCGAACATGGGTCAGGTTCCTGGGATTTCCCGTCCAGGGTGTAAGGGCCAGGTTGGTACCTTTTGATTCTGACCCCCCTCCGATGAATCGTCCACAGGCATTCGCTTGGGCGCATCGCTTGCGGAGGTGGTCTGGTTCGGAGAATGATTGAGTTTGTGCGGCTGGGTTGGTGTTGGGGTGGTAAGCGGTTCCCTTTCTCTGGGTCCAGGATTGATCATGGCTGCGGAGCGTCTGGGAGCGGTGATTCTGTGTGGTGGAGAGAGTCGCCGTATGGGCCGACCCAAGGCCTGGCTCCCGTTTGGGGGTCAGACCCTGCTGGAATGGATGGTCGACCGTGTGTGGCTGGCGATGGGGGAAGGGCCTGTGGTGGTGGTGGCGGCCGCTGGGCAGGAGTTGCCGGCCTTGCCCCCAGGGGTGGTGGTAACGCGTGATGCGGTGTACGGCCGGGGTCCGCTGCAGGGGTTGGCCGCCGGCATGGCGGCCCTGCCGACCGAAATTGCCCTGGTTTATGCCACGGCCGTAGACACTCCGTTTCTGGCACCCGGCTGGATTCTTGGTCTGGTTCAGCAGATGGCGGCCGCCGAGGTCGAGTTGGTGATTCCGTGGGTTGAGGGCTACCGGCATCCTCTGGCGGCACTGTACCGGCGGAGCGTTGTGCTGCCGGTGATGGAAACGATGCTGGCGGCCGGGCAGTTCCGGCTCAGCAGTTTGGAAGAGTCTTTGCGGGCCAGGGTGCTGGGCCCCGAGATCTTGCGGGGTTATGACCCAGAGCTTGCCACTTTGCGCAACCTCAACACGCCGGAAGAGTACGAGCGGGCCCTGGCCGAATGGCCGAGTTCGGTGTTAGGTTAAGGCCCGGGTGGGGCTGGCTTGTACTGGTGAATGCCGCGGTTGACGAGTTGGGCCCAGACCGTGATACTTTCGTCCACTGGTCAATCTGGACTATTGAGCCGAAGGAGCTTCGGTTGAAGCACCGCCCGTTCCCATTTCCGCCCACGCCGGCCGAGCGGCTGATTCGCCCGTTTCAGCGGTACCTCCAGACCGAGGCCACCAGTGGCATCGTTCTGATCGTCTGCGCCCTGATTGCGCTGGTGTGGGCCAACTCATCGGTGGGTGCCAGTTATTTTGCGTTCTGGCACACCCCGCTGGAGCTGGATTTCGGGCGGTTTCACATCGAAGAGTCGCTTGGGGAATGTATCAATGATGGCCTGATGGTCATTTTCTTCCTGATGGTAGGGCTAGAGATCAAGCGTGAGGTGCTTTCGGGTGAACTGGCGTCGGTGCGGCGTGCCGCCTTGCCGATGGCGGCCGCGCTGGGAGGCATGCTGGTGCCGGCTCTCATTTTCACGGCATTAAACCTGGGCGGCGGTGGTCAGCGTGGCTGGGGCGTACCCATGGCCACCGACATTGCGTTTGCGCTGGGGGTGCTGGCACTGCTGGGGAAACGGGTGCCCGTTGGGCTCAAGGTGTTCCTGGCGGCGGTGGCCATTGTGGACGACCTGGGTGCGGTGCTGGTGATTGCCATTTTCTATAGTTCGGGCCTGAATCTTGCGGCGCTGGCCGCCGCCGGCTGCCTGCTGGGTTTGCTGGTGGTTCTCAATCTGTTTCATGTCCGACGGCCGCTGGTTTACCTGCTGGTGGGAATTGGGCTGTGGCTGGCCGTACTGGCCTCCGGTGTTCATGCCACCATTGCGGGGGTGCTGCTGGCGCTGGCGATTCCGGACCGGCGGCGGATCAACGGCCGTGCATTTGTGCAGTTGACCCGTGACCTGGTCAATCAGCTTCAGGATCACGGGGATGAACGGCAGCCTGAGGCGCTTTCGGGGCATGAACTTGAGGTGGTAGAGACCCTGGAGCTGGCGTGTGAGGCGGTGCAAACACCGCTCAGGCGGCTTGAGCATGCGCTGGTGCCTTGGGTTTCTTGGGTGATTATGCCCCTGTTTGCGCTGGCAAACGCCGGCGTGGCGGTGAGTGCGGGTGGGCTGGCGGATGCGTGTCGCAGCCCCATCACCCTGGGCGTGCTGCTGGGCCTGGTGCTGGGCAAGCCGATTGGCGTGATGAGTTTTTCCTGGCTGGCGGTCCGGTTGCGGTTGGCGGCCTTGCCGGCCGGGGTTACCTGGTCCAAGCTGTTTGGGGCGTGTTTGCTTTGTGGCATTGGTTTCACAATGGCCCTCTTCATCGCCGGCCTGGCGTTTGAGGATGCCGTTCGGCTTGACCGGGCCAAAATGGGGGTGCTGGCCGGCTCATTCGTGGCCGCGCTTCTGGGCCTGGGCTGGCTGGCACGCCGTCCAGGCACGGTGCCGGATTTACCAGAGCCAGGCGCACCGACCGTGACCCTGGGTCACGGGGCATGACGGGGCTCAACCCTCAGGCATTGCAGGTACTGGGCCTGGCTTGAACGAAGCCGAACCGGTCAGGGTAGGCCGGTTGGTTCCGGCACCGGGGTTGCCCTAGCTTGAATTGCCAGGCCTGATCGAACTACAATCAAACCATGCGGCTCTGATCCTGGCGAAAAAGTTCCCATGCCTGGCCCGATCTGGGTTTGGCACGGATTCAGGGTTCAGGCCCAGCCTTTCTTGGTTGACGTCATTCGACGCCGTTCTGGTTGGTCGAAGGCGGTTGCTTCCGTTCTTGGAAGCTATCTTTTTGATCGCAAGTGCGATTGCTCCTGGCGGATGTTCTGCGTTGGTTCCAGGCAATCGCCGAGATCAATCAGGCCCGCTTCGCCCAGGTGCCGGCACCTCTGACTCCAGGATGGTAAGACATGGCGGAGAAAACGCCTGAAACCCCGGTTCGCATCATCGGCAGCCGGGAATTGCACCAGAACCTCCCTGGAATCCTGCGCGAACTGGAGCGGTCTGACGTTCGGTTTGTGCTCACGGTTCATGGCAAACCCAAGGCTGTATTGATTGGTGCCGAGCCGTTTCTGGAACTGCTCAGGGACCCACGCCGGAGCAGCAGCGAGGCCATGGTGGGCCTGCAACTGACCGCGCTGCTGGGCGGGCGACTGGAATCCGTCCCGCTGGATATGCTGGAAGAAGCGTTGAAGCCCGAGGAAGGCTGAGGTTCAACGGCCTGACGAGCAGGCTTCCCGGCACGCCAGCCGCTGTCTGGCGATGTTGGCTGCCGAACTTAATCGCCTTGTCGCCTTGAGTCGCTCCGAACGCTCGATGCCCTGACGCCGATCGGTCTGAAATGCTTGTCTTGGGTGTATCTGGGGAACATCAGACACCCAGAGATCTCTGTCAGGAGGCCGGCGACCTAAACTCCAGCAAGAGTTGCACTCCGCTTGTGCGCGTGCCGTATCTTGCGGTTGGATCCCCCTGATGTTTAATCTTTGCCGTCCGAAATTCAGCGATCTGCTTGAGCTGGTTCACCGATTACGGCATCCGTGTACTGACGACGCTTTGATGGAAGCGGTGGCCCAACGCATTGTTTCCACGCTGTTTGATGAGCTGGTGGACAACGAGGGGCGGCCTGCCTGTGCCTTGGCCCGCCTGTTTGTCACTCGCCCACTCGGTGCGCTCCCTGATTTGCTCAGGCAGCGCGCCTTGGCCCGGTTGTCCGAACCGGTGAGCCATGAACCGTCAAACGTGGTCTGTCTGACATTACTGGGTAGCAAGGGGATTGAGCCCGCCTGGAACGGCCGCCACGGCTCGGTGAATCACGACGTGATTCCGTTGCCGGGCCCAGAGGTGCTGAAACAAGCTCCGATGATCAGCAAGCTGATCGAACAGCTTGGTATCGATCCCAATCGCCTGGTCTTACCCCACCGTTACCCCATTGACGAGGTTGAGCCCCAGATCTATCAGGTTTTCCATATTGAAGAGGCCGTTGGTTCCCCCTCGGTGCCGGCACAGGCCGGGTTTGTCGATCGCCATGGAATCCAGTCGGTGCTTGGGTTTGGCGGTCTGCTTCCGGGATCGAGCCTTTATGCCGTGCTGCTGTTCACCAGAGTCAGGATCTCGGCCGACCTGGCCGCTCAATTCCGGCCGCTCTCATTGAGTATCAAGCTGTCGCTGCTGCCGTTTGTCAACGGACCGGTCTTGGAAGGAGAGAAGCTTCCGCACAAGCCGGGACAGGCGAGCGCCCAATCGCGTGCGCTCGCGTTGGAAACGCTGCTCAATGCCAAAGAGATCATCGCCATCGAGCAGACCCGGAACCTGGAAAAACAGTCGGAAGAGCTTCGACGTTTTCAATTAATGAGCGATCGTTCCAATGACGGCATGTTCTTTCTGGGCCGCGATGCACGGGTGATTTACGCCAATGCGGCGGCCTGCTATCGGCTGGGGTACTCCAAGCAGGAATTGACGACCCTGACCGTACCCGATTTTGATCCTGTCTATGATCTGGCACAATATCAGAGCGTATTCGATTTAGCGCAACAAGGGAATCTACCGGCATTTGAAACCCGGCACCGCCGCAAAGATGGCACGCTCTTTCCGGTTGAGATTGTGGTGACGCCCATCCCGTACGAGAGTCAACCGTATGTTCTTTGCGTGGTTCGTGATATCACCGACCGCAAAGCCGCCGAGGCTGCTCGAATTGCCAAGGATCGCTTTTACCGGGCCCTGACGGAAGGAACCCTGGATCCCATTGTGGTGACCAACACCGAGGCACGCATTCAACTGTTCAATGCGGCCGCTGAGCAAATGTTTGGATTTACCAAACAAGAAGCGATGGGCCAGCCCGCGACGATCTTGATGCCCGAGGAAGATCAAGCCCGGCACCTGGCCGGGATCGAGCGCTATGTCCGAACGCGGATCCCCAAAATCATTGGGAGAACCGTTGAGGTGACCGCCCGGCGCAAGAGTGGTGAGCGGTTTGCGGTTGAGATGGGAATTTCTTCCATCGATCTCCCGGAAGGTCTGATTTTTCTGGCCTCATTTCGTGACCTCACCGAGCGAAACAAGATGCAGCTTCGGATTTCTCAGGCCGAGAAGTTGGCCTCGCTCGGCCTGCTGAGCGCGGGGGTGGCCCATGAGATCAACAACCCGCTAGCCTACGTGGCCAGCAATCTGGCTGTCATTGAAATTTATGCGCATGGGCTTTTAGAGTTGATTGATGCTACCCAGCCGATCCATACGGTCCTCAAGGACCACCCTCAGATTCTTCAGTCGATTGAGGCCGTGATTCGTGATATTGATCTACCCTATATCAAACAGAACCTGGACCCGATTCTGGCCAGCACGCGAAAGGGGGTCGCCCGGATCGCCGAGATTGTGAAGAACCTCCGGGACTTTACCCGGGTGGATCGTGCGGCGGTGGAACCGGTCGAGCTCAAAGACGTGGTCAGTACCAGTCTGGAAATGGTTCGCCAGCAACTCTCCGCGCATGGGATTGAAATTGTGCGAGAAGATACCCCGGCTCCACCGATCATCTGCGTGGTGGCCCAGATCAATCAGGTGGTTCTCAACCTGCTGATCAATGCGCAGCAAGCCATTGAATCGGCCCATCGTTCTGGTGGTCGGATCACCATTCGCACGCGTGCCGAGCCACCCTGTGGGATCATCGAGATTGAAGATAACGGGGCTGGGATTTCCCCTGAAGTGTTACCCAGGCTGTTTGAGCCATTCTTCACAACCAAGCCGGTGGGACAAGGGACGGGCCTCGGATTGCCGATCTGCCACGGGATCATCACCAATCATAAGGGCCGGATCGAGGTCTCAAGTAAACCTGGGCTGGGAGCCACCTTTCGGGTGAGTCTTCCGATCTCGGGACGAAGGAGTTAGCACATGACGGCTGCGGAGTCCCAAGCCACAGGAGTAAGTGAAGCGCAACATCGACACGGTCTGATGGTTGTGGATGACGAGCCCGAGGTGTGCAATACGGTTTACCACCTGCTACGTCGGCGTTACAACGTGTTTCGCGCGCATTCCGCGGCCGAGGGCATTGAGCTGATGTCCAAGCACGAAGTCGAGATTATCCTGACCGATCAGCGGATGCCGGACGTGACCGGGGTTGAGATGCTGGCGAAGATGAAGTCCAAGTATCCGCAGGCAATCCGGATGCTTTACACAGGGTATACCGACCTGGAATCCTTGGTGAGCGCCGTCAATCAAGGGCATGTTTACCGCTTCATCAGCAAACCCTGGTATCCCGAGGAACTGATCACTGCGGTGGATGACGCGGCAGTGGAGTATCACCGGATCTTTCAAACGTTCGAAGAACTAGCAAACTGTCGCCAGGCTCTGAAGCAAGCCCAGGAAGAGAACCAGATGCTGCGAGCGTGCCTGGAAGCCCTGGAGCCCAGTTAGCCAGGGTCCAGGGGGGCCTGATGATTCAGAGACCTTGGCGCGGTTGGTCTTGGTGCGTACGGTCTGTGAATCTCAGGATTAAGTATGGGCCTGATAGATGGAATGGAGAGACATGATCGACCAGGCCAGGCCACTCAGGCGTCAGGCGTGTCCATTCCGTTCATTCCTCGCTTCCGTCACTAAAAGGGGAGGTTTCTTGATGTTCGTGGTTCCTAAACCGACGGCTTCATGACCCCGTGCGCCTCGTGACCTTGGGCTTTCGCAGGACTTGGGCTTCCGATACTCCATGGTGATTCACAGGAACACCACGTATGCCGGCGGATCTGGCGACCTAAGCTTCAGCCGTGGTGCCGCTGATCTGCAGGTGCCGTATCGTCCCAGGCAGGATTTTCTTGATGCTCAACCTTGATGAGCTGCAATTCTCGGAACTTATCGGCCTGGGTCGTCGCTTGCATCACCTGCGTGATGACTGTGACTCCATGGAAGCAGCCGCCCAGCGGATTGCTGAAACCCTGTTTCACGAGCTGTGCGACGAGGAGGGGAAACCGGCCTGCGTTCTTACCCGGCTGTTTGTCACGCTGCCGGTCGACCTACTGGAAGCATCGCTCAAGAAGCGGGCAGTGGCACGCTTGCCCGTAAAGGAGCGCGCGGACTGTTCCAAGGTCATGTGCCTGACGCTGCTGGGCAGCATGGGGGTTGAGCCAGCCTGGACCAACCGTCAGGGTTCCAGCGCGCACGCGGTGATTCCGCTGATGCGCCCAGAGGATCTTGGCCAATTGCCGATGATTGCCAAGCTCCTCGAACAGCTTCAAATTGAGCCCAGCCTGGTTCTGGAGCCCCAGAGCCACCCATCGGTGCCGATTGAGCCTCAGCTTTACCAGGTCTTTCATCTGGAACCTACCGACGGCGCTGCCCCGTTGCCTGCGCAAGCGGAGTTTGTGCAACGATACGGAATTGATTCGGTTTTTGGTTTTGGCGGGCTGCTGCCTGGTGGCAGCCTGTTCGCGGTCCTGATGTTCAGCCGGGTACGGATCTCCCCCGATCAGTTGGCCCTGTTTCGGCCGCTGGCGCTGTATACCAAGCTCGCGTTTTTGCCGTTTGTGGGGGGGCCGCGGTTTGCCGGTGACGCACGCCCCCTGAATCTCAGCCCAGAGATTACACGGTCGCAGATTCTCACCCTGAATGCGTTGCTGGAGGCCAAGGAGACCTTGGCCCAGAACCAGACCCGGATTTTGGAAAACCAGTGTGAAGATCTGCTTTGCTACAAACTGGTGAGTGACCATTCCAGTGATGCGATTGTCTTCTTGAACCGCGATGCGCGGATACTGTTCGCCAATTCCACAGCGTGCCAGAAATTGGGCTATGCTGAGCCCGACTTGCTCAGCCTGACGTTGCCTGCCATCGAGCCCAGTAACGATCTCAGCAAGTATCAGGCCGTTTTTGAGGCGGCACAAACCGGCCCGAGTTCTCCGATGGAGACCGAGTATCGCCGCAAAGATGGCACCGCGTTTCCGGTCGAGATCGTATACACGGCGATTCGTTTTCAGGATCGCCCCCAGCTCCTCTCCGTGGCTCGCGATATCTCCAAGCATAAGACTGCCGAAGAAGCGCGAGTCATCAAAGAGCGAATGAACGAAGCACTGATTCAAGGGGATCTGGATGCTATTGTGGTGTTTAGTGCCGAGGGTGAGATTCAGGTCTTTAACCCGTCTGCCCAGCACTTGTTCGGTTATCAGGAGCAAGAGGTACTGGGACAGTCGTTCACTCGCCTGATCCACGAGGAGGGGTGGTCAAAAGATCCGAATGCCGTCAAACAAATCATTCAAAACAAGTTGATCACAAACCTGGGAAAGCATACCGAGTGGACCGGTCGACGCAAGAACGGCGAGCACTTTCCCATGGAGATGGCCCTGACGGGCATCAATCTCCCCGGTCGCCAGCTGTTTCTGGCTTCGATCCGTGACGTGTCTGAGCGAACCAAGTTGCAGCTTCGGCTTGCTCAGGCCGAGAAACTGGCCTCGCTGGGACTGCTGGGGGCAGGAATGCTTCATGAGATCAATAATCCGCTGGCTTTTGTGGTCAGCAACCTGGCCGTGATTGATGACTATGCGCACGAATTAATGAATATGGTCGATGCGATCGAGCCCGTGCGGGAAGAGCTAAAAGTTCAGCGTCCTGAACTCATTCAGCCCGTGGTTGACGTGGCCAAGGTGATTGACCTTCCGTACATCCGCCAGAACCTGGGTCCCATTCTGGCGAGCACCCGCAAGGGGGTGACCCAAATTGCCGAGCTCGTGAAGAGTTTGCGCGGCTTTGCGCTGATGGATCGACCGGTGATTGAATCGGTCGGTCTGAGCGAACTGGTCACTTCCAGCTTGGAGATGGCTCGCGAACAGCTTTCCTCGCATAAAATTGTGATTGAGCGTGATGATATTGCCTGCCCTCGGATTCTCTGCGTGTTTGCCCAAATTCATCGAGTCGTCTTTAACCTGCTGGTCAATGCGCAACAGGCGATTGAGGAGGCCAATCGGCCTGAGGGTTGGATCCGTATTCGTACCTATCCCGAGCCCCCCTGGGGTGTGATTGAGATCACGGACAACGGAGTGGGGATTTCCCCCGAAGTCATGCCCAGGCTCTTCGAGCCGTTCTTTACAACCAAACCCAAGGAAGTTGGGACCGGTCTGGGTCTGGCGATCTGTCTGGGGATCGTGCAAGAACACCAGGGACGGATTGAGGTCAAGACTGAATTTGGGCAGGGAACCACCTTCCGGGTGTTACTTCCCATCGCCGGTCGGATGATGGTCCCTGGAACCTCAACCTCCTGATCCCAAGATGCCTTGGTGCCAAGGTGTCAAGTTATCGCTGGGTCCATTGTATTCGGCTACTTTCATGCCGCCTCCAAAACCTGGGACGGGTGCCCGTCGCGAACTTGGCACCAATCCCGGTCTGAGCGTGAGCTGGCTCAGGGGTTGCTGATGTCTTCGCCCAGGGTGGTGGCCTGGAGCAGGGCCGAGTCTCCCCGTTTCGAGGCCAGGCGAGCCTGCAGCACTTCCCAGATGAGCGGTAGAACCGAGATCAGGATGATGGCCCCGAACACGAGCTTGTGATTGGATTTGACCCAGGCAAGCTGGCCAAAGGTGTAGCCGCCGAGCAAGAAGAGCAAGATCCAGACCACGCCACCCACGATGTTGTAGGCTGCGAATCTTAGATAGCTCATTTCGCCCACACCGGCCACGAACGGAGCAAACGTGCGGATGATGGGTACGAACCGGGCCAGGATGATGGTCTTGCCACCGTGCTTGGCGTAAAACTCATGGGCGCGGATCAGATGCTTCTTGTTCAGAAGCTTGGATTTTTCACTGGCGAATGCTTTGGGGCCAATCCAGCGGCCGATTGTGTAATTAACGGCGTCTCCCAGAATGGCCGCCACCACCAGGAGCCCTGCCAGCAGAGGCAGGTTGATGTTGGACCCCTCGGCGGCGGCAATGGCGCCCAGTCCGAACAGCAGGGAATCGCCCGGCAGGAAGGGGGTCACCACCAGGCCGGTCTCGGCGAAGATGATGGCGAACATGACCACGTACAGCCAGGGGCCCAGATACGTTGCCAGCTCATTCAGCTTGTCGGGGTGGAAAATCGCATCAAAAATCTGGATGAGTGAATCCATGGGGGCAGTCTCAAGCCGGGCGTTCCAGATGGGCAGGGGGCGCCGGGTGGTCAGTTGGCCGTGCCCACGTTTGCGTAAGGTCCACCAAGCTACCAAATTCTGTGTGAATTCTCACGACTGTGCCGGTTTTCCTTGCGGTTCGGGGTGTGAGTGTTTGGGAATCAAGTGGCTGATTGGGGCTTGGAGAGGTAGTGACCTCAAACTTGAGCCAGACGCTGCGGACCTGGAGTTCGCCCGTCCCGGCCTCGGATCCAGGGCCTTAGGGGCGGGTGGGCCCATCATCGCGGGGGCGGACCCTGAGCCGGATGTTGGAAATGCCGGCTTCATCACAGCAGGAAAGGACATCGGCCAGGGCCTGGTAAGCCAGGCTGCCATCGCCACGGACCTGCACGGCTTGGTCGGCATAACCGGCCTTGGCCTGCTTGAGCAGGGCCGTGAGGCTGGTCAGGTCATAAATTTTACCCAGCGCAGAGATTTTGCCAGGGCCCTCGATGGAAAGTTCGAGGTCTTCGGGGGCGGTAGTCAACGGGGCCGCGCTACCAACCTGGGGAACTTTGACCTCAAACTGGGTGTCATCCCAGTCATAAAGCCGTGTGGCCACCATGAAGAAGACAAGCAGACACAGCACAACGTCCACCATGGGTGTCATGTTAATGTGCGGTTGCTCGTCGGCGTGCCATCGGTCGGCCAGCATGAGTGGGTCCCTTCCTGGGGGCGAAGATCCTGGTCAACAGGCGATCCCTGACCGGGCTCTGGTGAGACGTTCCGATCAGTGGGTTTCCACACGCCCGAGCGATCGTCCGGGGGGCCGGCCCGGATCGGCGGCGGGGCCTGGGCCGGCATCGGGCCCTGGTCCAACCATGGGGCCCCGCATCACGGGCGGTGGAGCCATACTGGCGCGGATCGCCTCGGCCGAGATCAGGTCGATGACCTGGCGGGCCTGGTTATCAAGTTCGTGCACCAGGTTGTCAATCCGCTGCAGGTAGTAGTAGTAGAAGCAGATTGAGACAATGGCGATGGCCAGGCCAACGCCGGTGGTCATGAGTGCAAGGCTAATCCCGTGGGCCAGAGCCGCGCTTCGGGAATCGCCGCCCACGCGTCCGCCACCCACGGCGTCGAATGATTCCACCATGCCCACCACGGTCCCCAGCAGACCCAGGAGCGGGGCAATGGTTGCCGTGGCGTTCAGGACCCGGACATTCTTCCGGAGGCCGAGCAGTTCACTGGCGGCGTCGTGGTCAAGTGCCTGGCGAATAGTGGCGGCCGGCTGGCCCCAGTACCGCAGAGCATGGCCATAAACCCGGGCCAGGGGGCTGTCATTGGCTCGACAAAGTTCCAGGGCTCGTTCCCGATCGAGCTTGCCCTGCCCCAGGCGTTCCAGAAACCGCTGGCCGAACTCTTTGGGAATGACCCGCGCTCGCCGCAGGGCCAGTCCGCGTTCGAAGATGTAACCCGCCATGACCACCGAACAAGCCATGAGCGGCCAGAGCAGGGGGTTGGCACTCTGGATCAGCCTTAACAGGCTTTCGCGGCCAATACCAATGCCCCTGTCACCCGGGTCACGTTTGATACTACGTCCAGGCTCTGAAGCCGGATTCGAAATCGATTCGAGGCCCGGTTCTTGCCCCTGGGAAAATTCGGTCCAGGATGTGCTGGTGCCTAGCACCAGACCCAAGAAGACGATGCGGCCATAGCGGCCCATGGTGGGACTCCTCTCCCTTCGCCTCGTCGGCCGCTCGGCCCAGAATCGGGCGCTTGCGTTCTGCCGCGGATATCAACTTCAGATTCTTCCGATTTTACCCGGTTTCTGTCAACCGGTGCCACGCTTTGGGTGCCTGGGGATGGCTCTCCACAGCTGGTGGGTAACCGGTAAACGGCCGCGTGAGCTGCGCAATACGCGCAGTCGGCATATTTTGCCTACGTCGCGGAGATTATCTGTGTGGTGGCCACCCCAAACTTTCCGATTGCCTGTCCAGTAGAATGAAGCAGAATCTTGGGAGCGGGCAGGCGGCTTGGTCTGGACTTGGCCTGGCAGAGAAGGTGGTGTGGCATGGGGCGTAGGTCAAACCGCTGGCGACACCAGCGCAAAGACGTCAAAACCAACAAGGGCTATTCTGGTCGCCGGGCGGCTGAACGGGCCCCGGTCCGGAGCTGCCGTCCCAATCTGGCGGGGTTGGCACTGGAGCGTCGTGAACTGTTGACCATCAGTGATTTCAAGGTGGCCATTAACCCGCAAATTATCTACCCACCCAATAGCCAGTATGTGCCGATCACGGTGACCGGTAGTTACAAGGTCGGCCCCCATCAGGGAGCAGCGCTCGCCAATTTTCTGGTGGTGGACGAGTACCGGCTGGACATGCCGCACGGAGACGTGAAGAGCCATCCGGTCCCTGACGAGGTCGGCCGCTACACGTTTTCGTTCCAGACCCACTTGCAGGCCCGGGTGGCTGGGGGCGACTCTGACGGCCGCCTGTACACGATTGCCGTTTCGGCCCGTCAGCCGGATAACGCGGCCGGTCAAAGTTTTGGGATCTGGGTGCCACCCCAGGGGTACCATCCACCCAAGACCGCCGTGCCCCAAGCTCACACCGCGCTGGTACTCTCGCAACGTGGTCGCGTGCGGGCCCACTAAGAAAACAGCCCGAGCATCCCGTTTTACCGCGGTTCACGAGTGGGTTGCACACACTTTCAACCCCAAGAGACTGCCGGGGGCTGTTGTGCTAGCGCTGAAACGCAATCATGAATCGCGGTCAGGATGCTCCGGACTATTGCTTGGTCTAGGGATAGGTGTGAGGCCGTGGACGCAGGTCAGTCACGCACAATCGAGCCTGGCAACGGCACCTGGGTTGGCTGCAGCGCCCCTGCCCTGCGGCGAACATCGAGTTCGATTGATCCAAAGGTTCCTTCATGCCGCTGGACGGTCATTGCCAGAGCCGTGAGTAGCCGCTTGGCCGTATAGAAGTTCATCACAATGCGC
>CAIYJE010000004.1 GCA_903926465.1 uncultured Planctomycetales bacterium | reverse complement strand
TATGAGTGCCGTTCGACCAGTCCTGATTATGCCCATCCAGCCTTGGCGTGGATTGGCAGACTCTACGACGTGGAGAAAGCAGCTACCGCGGCGATCCAGAAACGGCTGATAGACGAGAAGGACCTCGACGATGCTCGACGATGGGCGATCGAGGACGAAATCCGAGGTCAGTTCCGGAAAGAGCAGTCCCGTCCTTTGATGGAATCGTTTGGCACCTGGCTGGAAACGGTAGCGGGTCAGGTTTTACCCAAAAGTCCCATGGGTCAGGCGGTCGCCTACAGTCGAACGAATTGGACAGCGTTGAATAGGTATCTGGGGGTCCCTTACTTGGTGATCGACAACAACGCGAGCGAGAATGCCCTGCGATCGATCGCCATAGGCCGTAAGAACTGGCTTCATCTGGGCAGTGATGCTGGAGGACGCACGGCGGCGATTCTGATGACCGTGCTGCAGAGCTGCAAGCATTTCAAAGTCGAACCGTTTGCTTATCTTCGAGATGTCCTCGACCGGGTGAGTACGCATCCGCATAGCAGGATCGCGGAGTTACTCCCGGATGCCTGGAAGCCGGCTCCGGCCGAGCAGAAACAAACCGGGGAACCAGTACCCGGGCCGAATCCTTGAACCCACGAAGGGTTCAACGATCAACCCGCTGCGAATTTTCTAGGACGTGGTTCATCGGACGCTTACGGATGACAAGCAGAAACGCAAACTGCTTGAAATCGGTGTACTGATTGCCGGGCCGCTCTCCATGTTCTGGGAGGAGATGCAGCACGACATGGAAATCAAGCAAGAACAAAAGAAACAACTCGCGGACTTGCGCTCACAGTACGCGCCTAGGGTGAACGAACTCAAGAGCCATCTATTTGCCTTTAATAACTTGCTTCAGAATCGAAACGAGCCATCCAAAACAACACTGAACAACCCCCTCCGTCCCAAGAATGCCGAAATACCACTTACTCGCGAAGAGGTTCAGGAGTTTCAGACGCAGCTTGAAACCACCGAAGCAGAACTACAGGCTTTCCGGGAACAGACCGCCGATCAGATCAAGAAGATTCTCACCAAGGAACAAGTCAGGCGGTTCAACCTGTTCGTCAAGAAGATCAAGCCGTTTGACTTATCCCTGCTGACCAAACCTGCGGGTTGAGACCTGGCAACAGGTCGGAGTTCAGGGGAATCGGGTTTTCCCTCGACGCTTGAAACAGCCGATGCCAAGGCCTTTGCTTCTACATAGACGACTTGAGCTTCTCTTGTGCCACTGTTTCTTGAACAATGGTCTTCGCTTGTGACACGCTCTGTGAGCAGTGCTCTTCGTGCTTTCGGTCTTATGCCTTTCTTCGTGCCACAGTTGCTTGAACAGTGGCACGAAAAAGACCAATTCCGAATGCTCACAGAGGACATCACGCTCCCGCGCCAGGGCGGCCCTGAACTTCGCGCACAACGCCGCCCCGTTGCTGGCGGGCCGCGATCGTATTGACCGCATTCAGATACGCCAGTGCCGATGCCTCAATGATGTCGGTTGAGGCAGCCCGGCCTCGGTAACTGCCGGTATCGCTTTCCACTTCCAGTTCCAGCGTAACTTCCCCTTGCGCATCTTTGCCCTGGGTCACGCTGCGCACCACAAACTCTCGCAAGTTCGCATGCACACCGGTCACACGCTCCACGGCCTTGAAGATGGCATCCACCGGGCCATCGCCAATGGCGGCGTCCTGGGCTATCTCGCCGTCTGGGCGTCTGATCTGGACCGTGGCCGTAGGCAACAGGTTGGTGCCGCACGTCGTATGCAGGCTGATCAGTTGCCACTGCGCCGGCGTATCTTTCATATGCTTTTCGATCAAAATGATCAGATCTTCGTCGTAAATCTCTTTCTTCTTGTCGGCCAGGGCCTTGAAGTCATCAAACAGTTGATTCAACTGGTCCTCGTTCAACGTGAAGCCCAGCGAGTCAACCCGATCCCTGAGCGCATGACGCCCTGAATGCTTGCCCAGCACCAGGTCAGTCTTGAGCACCCCCACCTCTTCAGGCTTCATAATCTCATACGTTGAGCGTTCCTTGAGCATGCCGTCCTGGTGAATGCCAGACTCATGCGCAAACGCGTTGCGGCCCACAATCGCCTTGTTCCGCTGCACCACCAGCCCGGTGATACTGGTCAGTAAACGACTGATAGGGAAGAGCCGCTCGGTCTTGATGCCGGTGTGGACCCGGAAGTAATCGGCCCGGGTCTTGAGCGCCATCACAATCTCTTCAAGGGCCGCGTTCCCAGCCCGCTCACCAATGCCGTTGATGGTGCACTCGATCTGACGGGCACCCGCTTCAACGCCGGCCAGGCTGTTGGCCACCGCCATCCCCAGGTCATCATGGCAGTGGGTGCTGATCACGGCCCTGCCGATGTTCGGCACCCGTTCACGCAGGGTCCTGATCACCTGGGCATACAGCGCGGGGGTGGTGTACCCCACGGTGTCCGGAATATTCACCGTGGTGGCACCCGCCTCAATCGCAGCCTCAACCACCGCGCACAGGAAGTCAATTTCGGTCCTGGCCGCGTCTTCGGGGCTGAACTCAATATCGTGGCAGTGCCCCTTGGCCCGCTTCACCCCCTGCACGGCCCGCTCAATGATCTGCTCCTTGGTCATCCGCAGCTTGTGTTCTCGATGGATGGCCGAGGTGGCCAGGAACACATGAATCCGCGGCTTGCCGGCAGATTTCACCGCCTCGCCCGCACGGTCAATATCACGCTCATTGCAGCGGGCCAGCCCGCAGATGGTCGGCCCCACAATCTCGCTGGCGATCGCCCGAACCGCCTCGAAGTCGCCATCGGACGCCACGGGAAAGCCCGCCTCGATCACATCCACGCCCAGCGCCGCCAGCGCTCGCGCCAGCTCTAGCTTCTCGGCAAGGTTCATGCTGGCGCCCGGAGACTGCTCACCATCACGCAGGGTGGTGTCAAAAATCAAGACGCGGTCAGGATCGACCGGGGCGGTTGTCGTCGAGGCTGCATCGGCCATGGGGGCCTCTCTTCTGGGGCTCGCTAGGAGAGGGCCAGGCCGGTTGTCGGCCCGCCCCGCGTTCGGTTCGTCTTCAATGACCAAGGCAAACGATTAACGCAAAAAGCCCTGAGATCCACCGTTGCGGCAGGTCTCAAGGCTCCGTAGTGTCGCATATTTGAGCGGACGACGGACCTCAAAACCCGGCAGGGCTTGCAAGCAGCAAACCCTGGGTCAGCGTAAGCTGCACACCTAGGTCAAGGGTCAAAGCCATCCGTCGCGTCCTGGATCGTTACGACCGAAACACATTCTGACACGAGTATCTTACCGACACTCCCCGGCCCTCGTCAACGAGCCACGTTGGGGTGAGATCACCCCTTCAACTCGTCAATCGGCACCTCATGGGCAATGCCAGAAGCCGTGAGCGCAGCCTCCGGATGGCGGTTGATCCGGCTATGCCGGTGCCCGTAGCTGAAATAGATCACCAGGCCGATAGCCAGCCAGCCAAACAGCCGGACCCAGTTCTCCCAGGGAAGCGAGATCATGAGCAACATGCAAATGGCCATCCCCAGAATGGGTGTCCAGGGCATCCAGGGCACCCGGAACGGCCGATGCGCATCGGGGTAGGTCCGGCGCATGATCAAAACCGCCGCACAAACAATGGCAAACGCGAACAGCGTTCCAATCGAAACCATTTCCGCCAGCACGCCCAGCGGCAGCAAGCCGGCCAGCAACGCCACGAAGATCCCGGTCACAATGGTGGCACGCCAGGGCGTGTGGAAGCGAGGATGCACTTCCTCAAAAAACCGGTGGGGCAACAAGCCATCGCGGGCCATCGACATCAGGATGCGGGTCTGCCCCAGCAAACTCACCAGCACCACCGAGGTGATGCCGGTCAACGCCCCGATCGCAATTAACCCCTCGGCCCACCAGATCCCTCGCTGGTGAAAGGCATGCGAGACTGGCGCCTCGGTATGCAAATCCTGGTAGGGCACCATGCCGGTGAGCACCGCGGCCACACTGACATACAGTACCGAGCAAACGAGCAACGAGCCAATGATCCCAATGGGCAGGTCACGCTGAGGGTTCTT
Source organism: uncultured Planctomycetales bacterium (assembly GCA_903926465.1). GTDB lineage: Bacteria > Planctomycetota > Planctomycetia > Isosphaerales > Isosphaeraceae > CAIYJE01. The sequence continues at coordinate 9,147 of CAIYJE010000004.1, read as the reverse complement.
GGTCTCTTCAGCCTGGGTAGAGACCGAGTCGAACCCGATGTAGCTGAAGAAGATGATCGCTGAGCCGGCAATCATCCCCACCGGTTTACCCAGCGGGGCCGGCTGCCCGATGATCGTGTGCCCGAACAGGGTCACACCTCCCCAGCCATAAGGGGCGAACGGCACCCAGTTGGCCGGGTCGATGTAGGCGATTCCCACCCCGATCACCAGCAACAGCACCCCCACCTTGATGGCCACCATCAGGGTATTGAACCGTGTGCTTTCCCGGATCCCCACAATCAAAAGCACAGAGAGCGCGGCGGTTACCAGCACGGCCGGTAAATTCACCCAGCCGCCAGTCAGGCTGTACTGGCCGGTTTGAAGATCAAATGCCAGTGGAGCCTCGGAAATGGCCTTGGGCAGCTTCCAGGGCGTGCCGCTTCCCCGGGTTAGCAGGGCTAAAAACTCATTAAAATAGCCGGTCCAGCTCACCGCCACGGCCGCGCCACTGACCGCATATTCCAGGATCAGGTCCCAGCCAATGATCCAGGCCATCAGTTCCCCCAGCGTGGCGTACGCATAGGTGTAGGCCGATCCAGCCACCGGCACCATCGAGGCAAACTCTGCGTAGCACAGGCCGGCAAAGCCACAGGCCACCGCCGCCAGCAGAAACGAAACCATGACCGAAGGGCCGGTTTGGTCATGCACCACCTGGCCAATTAGCACAAAGATCCCGGTGCCAATGATCGAGCCCACCCCCAGGCTCATCAGGCCAATCGGGCCCAGCACACGTTCAAGCGAGTGACCACCGTGGTCCTCGGGATTGGCCTGCAAAGACTCAAGCGACTTGCGGGCCATCAGGCGTTGACGCCAGCTCATGAGCGGGGAATTCTCCCGGTCGGCCCAGCCGGACCATTCGTAACCACACAATCCTATGCGGAACCGCACGGACGACCTGAACCATAACCGGAACACATCTTAACAAGCCAGAATCGAGCCTGCTGGAAAACTGACAGCCAGGCCAGATGTTTCCAGAACACCGCTGCGTGCAATCCTGGATGTTGCGTATCTCGTTTTTCCCGTTGGCGTTCTGACTGTTCAGGACTCCCGCCCGTTGACACTCGTCGGACCCAACCTGACAATCGCCTATCAGATCCCAAATCACCAGGGCCCCGAACGGCCCCGCACCTCCGGTCATTGGACCCAAATCATCCTCGGCTACCCCCTGGAAGGCTTCCCTATGAACCTCTCGCCGCTTCTCTCACGCTTTGCCCCAGCGCTCGGGGTTGTGCTGCTTTCAATTGCTCCGGCCCAGGCTCAGGTTTCCCTGGTTTTGAAACACCCAGAGAATCAGGCCACCCAGACCGAGACCGAGGTCAAGCTCCAGCAAACCATGACCATCATGGGCCAGGAGATCCAGACCAGCTCCGATCAGACCATCCTCACCCGCCAGGCCAACGGCCAGCGCAGGGCCGATGGCAACCTGCCGGTCGAGGCCACCATCGAGGCCGTGAAGGGGACCGCCATCATTCAGGGCATGACCATCAGCTTCGATTCCGAGAAGCCAGACGCCGAGGCCGACCCCCGCTTCAAGCCCATCACCGACTCCATGAAGATGATCGTGGGCATCAGTTACACCCTGGTGTTCGACCAGACCGGCAAGGTGGTGGCCGTGGAAGGAACCGAGAAAGCCCTGGAGAAGGCCAGCCAGACCAGCCCCGAACTCGCCGAGGCCGCCAAGGCTCGGTTCTCTGCCGACAAGATCAAGCAAACCGCCAACGATCAGTTCGGCCGGTTCCCAGAAGCCCCGGTTCGACCGGGCGAAACCTGGACCCGCAAAGAAGTTCAAGAACTAGGCATGGGGCAAACATTCACTTATGAAAAAACTTACGAATACGTTGGCCCCGTTGAGAAGGACGGCAAAACCCTCGACAAGATCAACGTCAAGGTTTCCTCCCTCAACTACAGCCAAGACCCCAACGCCGGCGGTCCAGCCAAGGTGACCAAGAACGACCTCAAGATTGACTCCAGCGAAGGAACCCTGCTCTTCGATCGTAACGAAGGTCGCGTGGTCGAGGGAACCGAGAAACAGCACATCACCGGCTCGCTGACCCTGGAAGTCATGGGCCAGTCCATTGACGCCGGCCTGGACCTGACCATCGAAGAACACTCGAATATCAAGCCGGTCAAGTAACCACGGCTCCACCCCACCGCCACACCACCATCCGGGGGCCCCAAATACCCCCGGATTTTTTTGGTTGACACCTCAGACATCTTGTCTTACCCTAAACTCAGACATTACGTCTTAGGGAGAAGCATGATGGCCCGACCCACTCAGGATGTGACCGACGCGGAGTTGCAAGTTTTGCAGGCCCTGTGGGACCGCTCGCGGGCCACCATTCGGGACCTTACCGAGGCGCTTTACCCAGACGAGGGGACCTCTGGCTATGCCACGGTCCAGAAGCTGCTGGAGCGGCTGGAACAGAAGGATTGCGTGGTGCGTGATCGGAGCGAGGGGCCACCGCACTGGTTCCAGGCCACCGTTAATCGAGATGCGCTGATCGGCCGCCGGCTCCAGGCCGTGGCCGAATCCCTGTGTGGCGGCTCATTGGTGCCCCTGCTCAGCCACCTGGTGCAGCAAAGCCAGCCGCTTTCAGCATCGGACCGCAAAACCCTGGAAAGCCTGATCGCTCGCCTGGAACAGGAGCGTGACCAGCCATGAACCTCTTCCCTTCTCTGGCGGAGCCCGGCATGCGTACGCTCCTTGAGATCACCCTTAGTAACACGGCCCTGGCGGGGTTGCTTGGCCTGATGATCGTGTGCCTGGGCCGGGTGTTAAGCAACCGGCCGGGCGTGCGGCATCTGCTCTGGCTACTTGTGCTGGTGAAGCTGGTCACGCCGCCGCTCTGGCAGATCCCCATCATTCCCAGGCCCAGCCAGCCCATAGCAAGATCGGTCGCCCATTCCGCACCCCAGGCACCGGAACCGATCAACCAGATTCGGCAACCGGTGATTGTTGCAGAAGACCCGGCCCTCGACGCCTCCAAGCTTCAACCACCCAGCGAGCCGCTCGAACTCGCTTCCAACGCCACACCAACCCAGGAACCGATCGACGTACCGAGTTCTGAAGTTGAGCTGGCAAACATCGCGGTACCGCTCCTGCCCGATCCTCTGTCTGAACCGGCACCCAGCACGGTTCTCATGGCCCGGAACCGGCTTCCAGCCGCTCGCACCATGGAAACCGCTTTGCTCACGCTCTGGGCAACCGGCTCCGCACTCTGGATCTTGCTCACGGCCATCAGAATCGTTCGTTTTCAGCGCGCCTTGCGGCACGCCACCCCAGCACCCGTAGAGATCACAAACCGAGTGATCTCGCTGGCGGCCGAACTCGGCCTGCAAACCATTCCCCATGTGCGGCTGGTGGCGGGATCAATTTCCCCGTGCGTCTGGTCACTCACCGGCCGAGCGGTGCTGATCTTGCCCGTGGACCTCTGGAACCGGCTCGAAACCAGCCAGCAAGATACCCTGCTGCTCCATGAATTGGCCCACCTGCGCCGGCGTGACCCGCTGGTGCGGCTGGTCGAGCTGGCGGCCACCGCCCTGCACTGGTGGAACCCGGTGCTTTGGTGGGCCCGCAGCGGCCTGCACGAGGCCGAAGAACAGTGCTGCGATGCCTGGGTGGTGCAAACCCGCCCAGCTGCGGCTTCGGCTTACGCCACGGCCCTGGTGGAAACTCTCGACTTTCTTTCAGCGGCCAGGGGAACACCCTCGCCGCACACGGTTCCCGTGGGAGCCAGCGGACTAGGCAAACTTCATCACATTTCCAAGAGGATAACCATGATCATGAAATTACGTTCGAACCCCAGGCTGGGTTGGATTGGCGGTCTGTTCGCCCTGGTGCTCGGCATTCTGGTGCTACCGTCTTGGGCTACCTGGGCCAGTTCCCAAAAAACCATAGCCCAAGGCGCAGAGGCCACGGAAACCGTCATCAAGCAGCTTGGCTCCAATGGCGAAGCCCACACCATCGTCTACAACTCGTCAGGCCGGCTGGTTTCTGATCAGCCCAGCCTCGAACAAGGCATGATGACCGTGACCACACAGGACAGGACTACGGGCGAGGTCCGTACGTTCCAGCCAGCCTCCCAGGATGCGCTCGAACTGGCCCGAACCACCGTGCAGATCCAGCGGGCCAGGCTCAAGAAAGCGAAATTGCTCGCTTTCGCCAAGGAGAAGAAAGTGGCCCGCCTGACCAAACAGAGCGAAGCGGGTAGCCTGCCGGCCGAAGAACTGGAACAAGCCGAACTCGATGCAGCAGCGGCCAAGGCCGATATCGAGATCGCCGAGGCGGAGTTGACACAGGCGGCACTCAAGCTCACTCAGCTCGAACGAACCCAGGCCGCGCCTGCCACGCCAAGAACGGCAGCGATGAACGCCAACCCGGTCACCGTCACCATGCAAGGCCCCGACGGCCAACGGCAACAGATCATCGCAGACATCTCGCCCACACTCCCACAATCTCCCGATCTGCTTCAGCCGACCGCCAGGTCCGCACAGCCTGTCACCGTGACCGTGACCGGAGCCAACGGTCAACCGCAACAGGTTCTGGCAGACGTTATGATCACGCCGGCGCAGTCTGACGATCTGCTTCCGGCCGGCAGCGCCAGGCGCGCACAGCCTGTTACCGTGACCGTGCCGGAACCGCAACAGGTTCAGACAACCGTGACCTTCACGCCAGCGGCCAAACAGGACGATCGACGATCCACTCCCGCCGATCGAATTCGTGCTGCCAACCACCTCAAGCAACTGATGCTGGCCCTGCACAATTATGAAAGCGCACACGGGAAGTTCCCACCCCTGTCTACACCCACCAACCTGAGCTGGCGTGTGTTGATTCTGCCATTTCTGGGCCATGCCGACCTGTACCAGCAGTTCCACCTCGACGAACCCTGGCATAGCGAGCACAACAGCAAGCTCCTTGACAAGATGCCTGAGGTGTTTCGCTTACATCATGCCGCGCCACGGGACACACGCTATGTGGCCGTGACCGGTCCCGGCACAATCTGGGACAACGCCGAAGGAACCCGAATCGCGGACATCACGGATGGGACGTCCAACACGGTCGCGCTCATTGAGAGCCCGTATGTGATCCCCTGGACCGCGCCCGATGATCCATCCGCCTTCAGCGACGAGCATGGCCAGAACCCGATCGTGCCCGAGATTCTCAAGAACGGAATCCTCGCGGTCACGGCCGATGGCGCGGCCCACTACCTGCACCCCAAGAACTACGAGGTTTGGAAAGCGCTTTGCACGCGGGCCGGCGGTGAAGTGATTAGCCAGGAAGATCGGGGAACGCCCGCCCGAACAACACAGGCAAACCCGGGTGCCTCTGCGGGAGGCACGCTGTTAGGGCGATTGTTTGGCGGAGACAGGGCGGCGCAGGCCGAGCGAGCCCGAGCCGAGGCCGCCGCAGAAGAAGCGCGTGCCAAAGCCGCCGCCATGGCCGACGAAGCCCGCCGCATCGTCGGCGTCGACCAAGACGATCTACGCGCGATTCAACTCAATCAACTCAAGGAAGCGGAGGCCCAACTGAAAATTGGCTTTGAGAAACAGACCGAGGAATTCAAGCGACAGTTCAAGTCCGAGTTTGAAACGATCCAGTCCGAAAAAGAAAATCTCGTGAAGAAACTGAAGACCGAACAGGAAGCGCTCCGCAAGGAAAACGAGGCCCTGAAGCAGAAGCTCGAAGAACTGCTCAAGAAGTAACATCGGCTCGGTTTTCAAAACAGGCGAAGCGGTGGGGTCTTGTGCAAACACGGCCCCGCTGCGTTTCCAGGCCACTTTTCGGCAACTCACTGGCCCGGGTATCTATCGCGGCCGCTCCGTGGACCGTAAGCTCAACCAGTCTCTGAGCGTATAACCGCGTGTGAGCCGTTGCCGACAGATGTCCGTATCATCCACAACCACCACCACAGCAACAGAACCACAGCCCGGCGAAGGCCAGGTGCTGCGGGTGCCCCCGGGCATGCGCTGGGTGCAACCACGGGTTGTGCCAGCGCCGCCTCCGTTGATGCCGCTGGCCCTGGCTTTGGGGCTGGGCATTGCCGGGGATCGAGTGCTGAACTTGGCCCTGCCCGGATACGCGGCCCCGCTCTCACTGGTCTTGTGCGTTGCACTTTTCAGCGGCTGGCGGCAAGGGATTCCAACCTGGTTGGCCCAGGTTGGGCTGTTCCTGGCCGTGTTGATCTTGGGGGCAGGCTGGCACCACCTACGCTGGAATGGCCTGGCCACCGATGATGTGGCCCGAGAGACCGCGGCCGGTCCACGACCGGCCTGGCTGCGTGGGGTGCCCACCTCGGTGCCTGAGTATCGCCCCGGCCTGAACCCGGACGATGAGGGAACGACCCGGCTCGAACTGGACGTGGTTTCCAGGAACCACGGCCGAGCCTGGCTACCGGCGTCGGGTCGGCTCTTGATCCTCGCGGGTGGTAATCGAACCGATATCCAGATGGGCCATCCGGTAGTCGTCGCGGGGGTGCTTGAGTCGATGCGTGGCCCGAGGAACCCGGGCGAGGCCGATCTCTCGGCCCGCTGGCAGGCGCAGGGAATTCGCCAGCGATTGAACGCCGATGGACCGGAATCGCTCAAGCCTGATCCAACGGGATCAATCTGGCCCTGGACAGCGTTTATTGGTGGAATTCGCACTCGCTGCTATGAGAGGCTCATTGAAGGCCTTCGGCCCGACGTGGCGGCCCTGGCCGCCGCTCTGCTGCTGGGCCGGTACGATGCCGTGGATTCAGCCACCTTTGCAGACTTCTCACGCACCGGGACCACCCACCTGCTGGCCATTTCTGGCCTGCACATGCAGGCCCTGGCCACCGTACTTGGCGTTGCGCTAACCCTGCTGGGCGTAAACCGCAAGCCGGCCGCCTTGGTAGTCATTCTGGCCACCCTGGCGTACACCATTCTGGTTGGGCCCATGCCCTCGGTCATTCGCTCGGCATTCATGACCATTCTGGTAGCCTTGGCCGTGATTTGCGACTATCCGGTTCGCTCTTCCAACGTGCTTGCCGCCGCGGCACTCATCACCCTGGGCTTCAACCCCGCCTTCCTGTTCGACGCCGGCTGCCAGCTCTCTTTCATCGCGGTGGGTGCCTTGTTCTGGGCGGTTCCACCGGTCGCTGCGTGGCTGGGGCTGTACAGCCCCAGCCACCCGGAACCAGAACCAACCACGCCCAAGGAATGGCTCGACCGCCTGGAACGGCAGCTTGCCTCTTGGCCCCGCAAGAAGTTAAACCAATCAAGGCGCTGGCTGATGTTCATGTTTTTAGCAGCGGTGGTTGTTTGGCTGATCACGCTTCCGATCATCGTCTGGGCATTTCATCTGGTGCCACTGGCCGGTAGCCTGCTGAACGTGCCGCTGGTCGCTCTGTCTTTGCCCACCCTCATCAGCGTGGTGATTTTGCTTCCGGCCGGCTGGTGCGCTGACCCGTTCAAGCACCTGGCCCGCCAGGTCTGCGAATGGATGCTCTCTCCCCAGCGCGACGCCGTGGCCTGGGGTGCCAACCTGCCTGGTGCGTTTCTGTATGCGGCCGGACCGTCCACCTGGCTGGTCTTGCTGTTTTACGCAGCGCTTGGAGCCACCCTGTCATGGGCCTACCTGCCTGGCAAAGGGTGGAAGATTCTCGCCGTCACAACCCTTGTCGGCTCGGTCGCCGGCATGGTTCTGACGGTCGCCTTACCCGCACCGCCCGCCACGCTTGAGGCCGAGGTTCTGGCCGTGGATCATGGCCTGGCGGTCCTGGTTCGAGCCCCCAGCGGCAAAACGCTGCTCTACGATTGCGGCAAGATGCGAGACCCCCACGTGGGTGCCCGTGTCATTGCCCCTGCGCTCTGGGCACGTGGCGTGCGCTCCATCAATACCCTGGTGCTTAGCCACGCCGATGCCGACCATTACGGCGGCCTGCCCGACCTGCTCGAACGGTTCACCATTGGCGAAATCCGCGTGCCGCCCGGCTTTGAACGGCCAACCAATCCCGGGCTCGCGGAATTGATGACCTTCTGCCGATCCAAAGGAATCTCGGTCCGTGAACTCGTTGAGGGGCAAACCATTGACCTGGGCATAAACGCCTCATGCGTGGCGTTGCACCCACCGCCTGGCTACCCGGCCGAGCGGCCTGATAACGAGCACAGCCTGATCTTGAACCTGACAGCCGGCGCGCACACGCTGTTACTAACCGGCGACCTGGAGGGGAATGGGCTGGCCCGCTTGCTTGCCAAAGCCCCCCTGCCCACAGAGGCAATACTGGCCCCGCACCACGGCAGCCGGGCGGCCAATCCCAAGGCCTTGTATCGCTGGGCCAGCCCCAAGCTGATCCTGGTCAGCCAGCGGCGGCCAAACCTTGGAGCCGGCGACCTGCCCGACTGGTTCTCCACCGATGGCCGAACCACCCTGACCACCTGGGAACAGGGCGCAATCCGAGTTCAGTGGACCGAGCATGGACTGACCGCGCACGGCTTTCTGGAACCCCCACGCTAACTTCTTCAGATCTTACGCAGGTAAAAGTCACAGAACTGAATCGCAGATGCAGCCTCGGATCCGGCGGTCCAACTGGATGCCGCCGCCACATGGACCAAGCCGCGTTGCTCAAGCTGGTCCAGAAGTAGCTGGGTAGGAAAGATGGTTGTATGGGCCGTGAGGTCAAGGTTCAGGTTGGATCTCCATTCCTCGCCAAAGGCCGCCTGAACCGTTGTCGGCTTATCAATGACCCAGGTATGAATCATGGCCACTCCGCCTGGTTCCAGAACCCGCGCAATCTCCTTGAGATAGTCAAACGGTTGATCCAGGTGTTCCAGAACATCATCCAGAAAAACCACCTGGCAAGACTGATCAGGGAATGGGATTCCCTCAATGGTTCCCGGGTAAACGGTCAATCCCTGCTCACGACAGGCGTCAATGAAACCCTGGTACAGTTCGGTACCCACGGCATCAAATCCGTGCGCCACGGCCGCCGCCAGGCCAAACCCGAACCCCAGGGCGATTGCACCATAAGTCATTATCCGAGCAGCACTTTTTCGAGATAGCTCTCGTCCCAACCGGCCGTGAGCCGTTTGTTTTTTATGCCGACCTTCAGCGTGGTCTCGTTCTTCAGCAAGCCGAGTGCGGCGCGG
>CAIYJE010000003.1 GCA_903926465.1 uncultured Planctomycetales bacterium | reverse complement strand
TGCTTGAAGCAATGAAAACCAGCCCCTCTGGCTGGAAATCCCAGGGTATCAACCGGAATCAATCAATCGCCACGGCAGGGACCAAACGATTCACCCTGTCCACACCATAAACCCCGCGGCGCAGCCGCTTCGTCCAATAACGCCTGCAAGACGACTATACCATCACTGTGAATCCCAAGAAAAGTTGAGAGTAGACCGAGTTGATTCGGTCTTTTCTATTCTTTCTACTCTCTGCTTTCTCGACTGAACTCTCTATTTTTTGCCGCTCTACGGCAAAAAATCGGGGCGAGAGGATTTGAACCTCCGGCCTCACGGACCCGAACCGTGCGCTCTAGCCAGGCTGAGCTACGCCCCGTATGCGTAATATTTAATATACGGCAAATTCCGCTGATGTCAATTCCGGCTCCAAGGCGGCCTGGGCTCATTCCTGCAGGGCTGGGCCTGGGGCGGCTTTCACGGCAGTTCGACCATTTCCTGTGGATACAGGAGCCTTTCCGGCCGGTTTCGTAGGCTTCCAAAATGCCGACGTTCGCTCATGCCACTGCCGTTCCCAAAGCTTGAGATTGGCCGGCCCCCGGCTCAGAATCACAGAAGACGCTCGCTGGCAAGCAGACTCCGCCCCAGCCTCAGGGCCGCGCAACTGGTCCAGCAAGGTCACCCAGATCCGGGGATGAGCCGTTCTCAGGTAATGGACCCAGGCCCAACTGGCCGCGTAAGGCTCGCGCCGGTACCCCTGGCCCAGCCCCTTGTCGGCCAGCAGGTCCGCCAGTGCAGGGGGCTGGGGCATCGCGCGGTAATCTCGAAGCCGAAGCGACGTGGCATTGGCCGATCCCACCCAACGACCACCCACCACCGGCTCATACTGCATCGCCAGCCCCTCATGAAGCCACACGGGAAACGCCGGATAGCTGGGTGCCAGGCCGGTCTGGGCCACAAGCTGATGGATTGTTTCATGAGCCGCCGTACCCAGGTCCAGCTCACGCCACCGCAGGTCAAACAATAACCGCTGCCGCTCAATGTCACGCAGTTTCGCCTCAAGCTCAGAATCGCCGGGCGAGCCAGCCGCCTGCAACACCTTGAGCTTCAACTCATCCTGGTCCAGCCGATCCCTTCCCAGAACCTGATCGGCATCGGACCGAGCATCGTAACTCACCACAATCCCGCGCGCAACATGATGGAAGCCACGCGTGGTCTGGAACGCCCGTGCCCCCTGGCGCTCCAGGTAATTCAAGTACGGCCGGTGATAGCGGTACCACACGGAAACCAGCTGAAACTTGGGGTTCGGCAGAGAAATTCCCGCATCCTCAAATTCCAGGAAAAACGCCCGGATCACCTGCTCCAGCAACTCCACCCGCTCGGCGGCCTCCGACTCGGAATGCTGGTGCAACAACAGCACGTGCGGTCCACGAGCCACCAAGAACTTGCCGCCCAGGTCGCCCGTAAGCGCCTCCGCGTTGGGTTCCTCCCAGGGCGTTTCCAAGGCGTCCAGGCGGTCGCGAAGCCGCCCCAAACGAGAATCGGCCTGCGGCAAACGTGCCCCAGGCACGCGGATCAGGGTCTCGGCTTGCCGGGTCAGGCCGTGGGTCCAGGCCCAGCGCGCGGCTTCTAGCCGGTCAAACACATCGCCACGCCCGGCTGCCTGCTCACGCTCTGGCCACTCCTCAATCGCCGAGGACCGTGCCGTAATCTCCTGAAAATCTGATTTCAAGAAGGTATAAACGCGATCAGGGGCCAGTAATCGAACCTGATCTCCCTCATACTCGGCCGGCAACTCCACCGATCCGCCCGCCACAAACGTGCAAAGATCGGCCAGCACGGGCCGAACGATGAAAAGCGTAACCGCCAGTAACCAGGCAAAAGCACGCAGGTTAGAACCGTGCAATGCGTTTACAAACCGAATTCGCCACATGGTGCCAGCACCTACACGGGACTAGACCGAAGACCTGGGCCCTAGCTTTTTGAGAATCAAAGCCGCCAGCCCGGCAGCGGGCGCTGGATCAGGGCCAATGGTCTGGGCCGAGCCCGCAGGATCGACCACATGAACGGTATGCTTGCCGGCCCGCAGGGTATTGAGGTCGTTGGACACGGTCAAGTCGGCTTCATTCACCTGGCAGGCCTGCTGGGCAACCCGGATCAGCTCAGATTCCTCGGCCCCCACCAGTAACTTGAAGCCGACCAGGAACACCGAAGGGGCCCAGCCCCGCACGGAACGGATGACCTTGGGGGTGCGGAAACAGGTCACGTTCAGCTCTTGCAGGTCGGAAGGGCGTTTGCCCATGAAGGGCACCGGCTCGTAATCAGACACGGCCATCGCCAGCAACACGGCGTCAATTTGCTGGTTGGTCAGTAGAAACCGCACCGTCTCCGCGTACTCAGCCACCGTTCCGTGAGGTAACGGAACCAAATGCAGCCGATCCGCCTCCCGCTCCCAGCGTTCGTGGAGCGCTCGCAAGCGGGCAAATTCTGCGCTGGGGTTCAAGGTGGCCAGATCAAACTGGGCCAGTCGCTTCAGTGGTTGCAGGGCGTTGGGGCTGAAAACATGCCAAACTTCGGCACCCAGGCCCAAAAAGGCTTCGGTAAGCTGAGCGGAAAACGATCCCGTAGAGACATTGGTGATCTGGCGCACCTCATCAATGGGGGCAATGGTCCCACCCCCGGTAACCAGCACCCGAATCGGCCGGCCTGAAGGGCGGCTCCCTTGTGGCATTTGATACTCCCGGCTAGCCTTGAAACCCGTGAGGATTGAACTTTGAACTGTGGCCAGAGAGACCGCCATGAGTTCCAGTGGCCCAAAAGAATCACTTGCCGGCAATTTGTACCAGGAAATGCTGCGCTGGCCGATTTTCGACCCGCACTCGCATATTGACCCACACCGACCGGCGGCCCGGCACTTCGACGAAATTCTGGGCTACCACTACTATACAGAGCTGGCCCACTCGGCCGGCATGCCGGCCAGCCAGGTTCTTCCCACGGTCGCTCGGCCCCAGCGGGTCCGGAATATTGTGGAACATCTGAACCGGCTCGATAACACGGTCCAGTATGAGTGGCTTTCGGAAATTACCCAGACCTTCCTGGGCCACCAGGGGCCGCTTGATCTCAACGCCGTAGATTCCTTGCTCACTCAGGCCGATCACAGCCAAAATAGCGCAGCCTGGGATGAACACGTTTGGACCACCTCCAAGCTGGAAGCGGTCTTCCTGACCAATGAGTTTGATGATCCCCTGGAAGGCTGGGACCGGTCCCGGTACATCCCTTGCCTCAGAACCGATGACCTGGTGCTCAAGCTCCATGAGCCCAAAACCGTCGAGCGGCTCAAACAGGCCTCCAACATCGATGTGGGCGACGAAAAATCTTTAAGGCTGGCGGTCGCCTCAATCTTTGCCCACTTCGTGAAATGCGGGGCGCGTGCCTGCGCCATCAGCGTGCCAACCGATTTTGTGCCCCGGCCGGCCACCCCCAAGCGCGCAGCCACTCCGCTCAGGCGGGCGCTGCATGGGTTAGATCTTCGCCCCGATGAACATGAAGAGATCCGTTCATTCGTGTTCTGGATGCTGGCCGAGTTCTGCGCAGAGTTTCAGCTTCCGTTCGACCTCATGATCGGCCCGATCCGGAACAGCTACCCGGCAGGGGTGGCCGGTGGCAGAGACCTGTTCGATCGCCGCGTGAGCCTGGCAGACTACCACAGCCTGTTCAACCACTTCTCAGGCGTGACCTTCCCAATCTCCACGCTTTCGCCAGACGCTGCGCCTGAACTGGTGGCTCACTGCTGGATCTTCCCCAACGTGGTCCCCAACGGCCACTGGTGGTACTCCAACATTCCCACCTATATTGAGCAAGATCTGCGGGCAAGAATTCAGGCCGTCCCCAAGACGAAACAGATCGGGTATTACTCAGACGCCTACAAGCTGGAGTTCATTCTGCCCAAGTTCAACATGTACCGGCGCATCCTGGCCGACGTGTTGGCGCAAGAGGTGATGCGCAAACCAGGCTGGACCGAAGACTCGGCCCTGGACCTGGCCCGTCACCTGCTGGTTGAAAATCCCAAACGGCTGTTCCCCGCCGTGCGCAGTACCTGACCAGCGGCGGATCTGATCGGTGATCATCCCAACGCTTGAAGTGGTCCCTCCAGGCAAATCGAGGCGTGTCCTGGCCTGGGTCCGGAGCCCTGAAGACTTCAAAAGGTAGCACCTCGGGCTGTCTTGAAACGGGCCTTGGCCCCTTAGGGGCAAACTGCAGCACGCCATGCAACCACGACGGGAGCTGGTCGCTTACATCCGGTCGTGGCTGGTTTAAAGACGGAAACGCAAATACCAACGAGCGGTCGCTCAGTCAAGGAACACGCCGCTGATCACGGCGTTGCCAGGACCGGTATTGATCACCTTGAAGGTCACGTTCCCTTTGATGTTCCAGACCAGGTAGATGCCGTACTGGAACTCACTCAGCGATCGACTGTCCAGAATGACGCCACTGGCCGTGTCGATCACCTGAATCAGCTCGGTTCGGTTGGCGTAGTCCCAATCCAAGGCGTAGAGGGCCAACTGGTGGGTGTTGCCGTCGTTCAGGCCCAGGTTCAGTGATAAAGCATTGCCGTACCATGCTGCAGCGATTCGCTTCGTGGAGCCGACGGCCGCTGTTTGCAGGGCCCGCCACTCATAGGGGAGTGTGTTCCAGGTGATATTTTTGGCATTCTCAAGATCGAGTGTGGCGTAGGCTGGAATGCTCGGGTTATTGATGCTGGGGTCCTGGCAGATGTCGAAGCCGTTGACCCCGTACACGCCTTTCCAATCGCCCTGAGTGGTAGAGTCGGTTTTCACGAACTCAGCGGTGGACGTGGGGTCAGGAGTTGGGGGTAGCGGGGGCACCTCTCCGCCAAAGAATAGCCCACTGAGTACGGCGTTACCGGGCCCCGTGTTCACCACCTTGAACGTCACGCTATCGGTAATATTCCAGACGAGGTAGACACCATTCTGAAAACCAGTTACGGGTCGGCTATCCAGAATCATTCCCGTGGCCGTGTCGAGAACCTGGATCGTCTGAGTTCGGTGGGCGTTGTCCCAATCCAGAACATAGAGGGCAACCTGGTGGGTCTTGTGGTCGTTGATACCCACAGAGATGGACAAATGGTTGGAGTCGTACCATGTGGCGGCAATTCGATCTTTGGAGCCAACGGCCGACTTTTGAAGGGCCCGGAGGTCGCTGGTAGAGGCGGTCCAGGTAAAGCTGGAAGCGTTCTGGGTGTTCACCGTGGCGTAGGCCGGTATGCTCGGGTTATTGGCGCTGGGGTCTTGGTTGATGTCAAAGCCATCGACTCCGTAAGAGTCAAGCCAGTTCCCCTGTGTCGTGGTGTTTGTCTCAACAAAGCTGGCGGTCCCCGACATCTTGCCACCACCGAAGAACAGACCGCTAATCACAGCGTTGCCTGCCTGTGAGCCGATGACCTTGAAGGTCACGTTTCCGCTGATGTACCAGGACAGGTATTCACCCTTCTCGAACAGGTACGCCGATTGACGGTCCAGAACGATACCCGTGTCGGTATCAATTACCTGGATTGTTTCGGTTGGATGCGAGTGATCCCAATCCAGGACGTAGAGAGCCACCTGGTGGGTCTTACCGTCATTGATGCGCACGTTGATGGAGAATCTATCAGGATTGGTCCAGCAAGCGGCAATGCGGTTTGATGAGCCAACGTCCGCCGTTTGAAGAGCCCAAACATCACTGGTGGAAGCGTTCCAGATGGTGCTTGAGGCATTCAGAATGCTGACAGTTGCGTAACCAGGAAGGCTGGGATTATTGGCGCTGGGGTCCTGGCTGATATCGAACCCCTCAAACCCATACGCAGTCCTCCAGTTCCCAGCAGTCGAATAATCTCGATTGGCCAAATTGGCAGTTGCCGTGGGAATGAGGGGAGGGGGAACCGTTCCACCGAAGAAGATGCCACTAATCACAGCGTTGCTGTAGCCTGTACTCTTGATCCGGAATGTGACGTTCCCGCTGACGTTCCAGGCCAGGTAAACACCATTCTGGAACCCAGTCAGTGGTCGACTATCCAGGATAACGCCACTGACGGTGTCGATCACCTGGAGCATTTCGGACCGATTGGAGTGATCCCAATCGAGTGCATACAGGGCCACCTGGTGGCTCTTGCCATCGTTGATCCTAACGTTAAAGGAGAGACTATCACTGCTATACCACGCGGCGGCAATTCGGTACGTGGATTCAGTGCCCGACATTTGAAGAGCCCGCTCATCATAGGTATAGCCATTCCAGATGTGGCTGAGTGCTGCGTCATCCCAAGAGTTTGGGGTGGCCGTCCTGGTTTAAAGGATAAATACAGACTCGGACCCACTTACAAACCCCAAAAGGTAAGCGTGGCGTTCCACTGAGGGCATTTTGAACATTGACAGTGGCATAGGCTGGAATGGAGGGGTTACTCGTGCTCCATTCCTGGCTGATCCCAAAGCCATCCGCGCCGTACGCCTTGGACCAGTTGCCCTGAGTTGTGGAGTCGGTTTTCACGAACCCAGCGGTGGCAGGCGAAGTGGAGATCTTCGCTCCACCAAAGAAAAGGCCGCTGAGCAGCGCGTTACTGGAACCGGTGTTGATCACATTAAACGTGACATTCCCGCTGATGCTCCACACCAGGTAAACGCCATTCCCAAACTCGGCCAGCGATTGACTATTCAGAATAGCGCCAGTGAAACTATCTTGCACCTGAACTATCTCGGTTCGTCGGTTATAATTCTCCCAATCAAGTAAGTAGAGTGCGACCTGGTGGGTCTGATTGTCGGTCACGCTTACGTTCACCGAAAACACATTGTTGTTGTACCACGCAGCGGCGATCCGATCGGTCGAACCGCTGGCTCCTTTCTGGAGCGCATGAACATCGGCTGTCGAGCCGGTCCAGGTTGTATTGAGAGCACCCTGAATGTTGACCGTGGCATAGGCTGGGTTGCTGGGGTTATTAACGCTTCCATCCTGACTGATGTTAAAGCCCTCGGCCCCGTAAGAACTCTTCCAGTTGCCAAGCGTGGCGGTATCGCGTTGCAGGAACGTGGCCGAACCAACGGATGGTACGGTATCGACCGTTTGCGTCAGGACGGCACTCGTGCTTGCAGGATGGTTGACATCGCCGTCAAACACGGCGAGTATCGCATGACTGCCAGCACTCAGCGAATCTGTGCTGAATTTGGCCGTGTTCCCTCTGATCAGCCCCGTGCCAAGCGCAAGGGCACCATCGTAGAACGTGATCACACCTCGGGCACCACCGGTGATCGTGGCCGTGAAGGTAACGGACTGTCCTACTCCGCTTGGGTTCCACGAACTCGCCAGCCTAAGACTGGTGCTGGCCAGGTTCACTGTCTGGGTAATGGCAGACGCAGCGCTACCCGTGAAGTTACCATCGCCAGAATACTCGGCCCTGATGCCATGGCTGCCGACTGCCAACGTAGACGTAGTCAACGTTGCCTGGCCACCGCTGAGGTTCACCGTGTCCAGCGTAGTGGTGCCATCCCTGAACGTCACGGTTCCTGTGGCACCTGCAGCTACCGTGGCTGTGAACGTCACGGAATCACCATATACGCTCGGGTTCAGAGAACTCACGAGCGTGGTGATGCTACTGGCCTGGTTCACTGTCTGGGTAATGGCAGACGCAGCGCTACCCGTGAAGTTACCATCGCCAGAATACTCGGCCCTGATACCATGGTTGCCGACTGCCAGAGTGGACGTGATGAATATCGCAAGGCCACCTCCAATGTACACCGTGCCCAGCGTGGTGGGGCCATCCTTAAACGTCACGGTTCCCGTGGCACCTGCGGTGACCGTGGCTGTGAACCTCACTGAGTCCCCAAACACGCTCGGGTTCAGAGAACTGACCAGCGTGGTGGTGCTGCTGGCCACGTTCACCGTTTGCACAACAGCCGGGGCTGTGCTCCCTGTGAAGTTCAGGCCGTCCCCGGTGTACAGGGCCATGATACTGTGCTGACCCACGGTCAAACTGCTGGAACTCCAGCTCGCTACTCCGTTCACCAGACTAACGGGACTGCCGAAATTCGTACCATCCACCAGGAACTGTACCGTGCCTCCCGTGGGTACGGCTGTGCTCGGCGAATTCGCGCTCACCGTGGCCGTGAAGGTCACGGTCTGGCCAGAAACCGAGGTTGGAAGGGAGGTGGTCAGCAGAGACGATGTCGCAGCGGCAGTTACTGTGAAGCTCGGAGCCTGGACCTCACGAATGCGGTAGTTTTGGAAATCCGCAATGTAGAGATTGCCCGAGGAGTCCAGGGTGACCCCAAACGGGCAGTAGACCCAGGCGCTGCTGGCGGGACCGCCATCACCGCGGAAACCAATTGCACCAGTCCCAGCCACGGTGATGATGTTCCCGGACGCCTGCACCACCTCGCGAACGCAGCTGTTACTATAATCCGCGATGAAAAGGTTGCCCGAGGAATCGACAGTAACTCCATAAGGACGGTTGAGCGAAGCGTTCGTGGCGGGTCCGCCATCGCCACTAATTGCGCCCGTGCCAGTCCCAGCCACGGTCATGATGTTCCCGCTCGCCTTGACTACCTCACGAATGCGATTGTTATAGGTATCGGCAATGTAGAGGTTCCCTACCGAATCCACGGTGATGCCATAAGGATAGCTCATGGAAGCGGTGATGGCGGCACAGCCATCACCGCTGAAACCGTTCGTACCATTGCCTGCCACGGTGAAGATCTTCCCCGTCGCCTTCTCCACCTCACGGATGCGATGGTTACTGGTATCCGCGATGTAGAGGTTGCCGGAGGAATCTACGGTGAGCCCAGTCGGATAGTTGAACCAGGCGCTGGTCGCGGCGCCACCATCGCCGCTGAAACCGGAATTTCCGCTCCCAGCCACGGTGATGATTTTCCCGGTCGCCTTCACCACCTCGCGAACGCATTCGTTGCCGGTGTCTGCAATGTACAGGTTATCTGCGGAATCCACGGCGATTCCCTGCGGATAACTGAGCATGGCAGAGCTGGCAACGCCGCCATCTCCATAAAAGCCCACAATACCATTCCCGGCAAAGGTGATCATCTTCCCGGTTGCCTTCACCACCTCGCGAATGCGCTGGTTTTCGGCATCCGCGATGTAGAGGTTCCCCACGGAATCCACGGCAATTCCACGGGGGTGGCTGATTGAGGTACCGGTGGCTTGGCCACCATCACCAGAGACTCCGGCCACGCTCATGATGGTCCCGGTCGCCTGGGCCACCATGCGAATGCGGTTGTTGCTGGAATCTCCAAGGTACAAATTGCCGGAAGAATCTACGGCAATTCCATAGGGGCTCAAAACGGAAGCCCTGGTGGCCGCACCGCCGTCGCCACTCATGCCAGAGGAACCATTTCCGGCCACGCTTATAATGGTCCCGGTCGCCTTGATCACCTTGCGAATGCGGTTGTTGTCGGTATCCGCAATGTACAGGTTGCCCGAAGAATCAATGGTGATTCCGGTCGGACGACAAAGCCAGGCGTTGGTGGCAGCGCCTCCGTCTCCACTGAAGCCTAATCCACCATTCCCGGCCACGGTCATGATAATGCCCGTGGCCTTCACCACCTCGCGAATACGCTCGTTACCGGCATCTATGATGTAGAGATTGCCCGAGGTATCCACGGTCATTCCACGCGGGACGTCAAGCACGGCGCTAGTGGCGGCACCCCCATCGCCACTGAAACCATATGCACCCGTCCCTGCAACAGTCACGATAATGCCGGTCGCCTTCACCACCTCGCGAACACGCTGGTTACCCGTATCCGCGATAAAAAGATTACCATCCGAATCAACCGTGATCTCTTGCGGGTAACCCAGCGAGGCGCTGGTGGCGGCACCCCCATCGCCACTGAAACCGGACGTACCATTGCCAGCCACCGTGATGATCGTTCCTGTTTCCTTCACAATCTCTCGAATGCGGTCGTTGAGGTAATCCGCAACGAAGATGTTGCCCGAAGAATCCACCGCGATCCCATACGGGTTCCTGAGCGAGGCACTGGTGGCGGCACCCCCATCGCCACTGAAACCGGACGTACCATTGCCAGCCACCGTGATGATCGTTCCAGTTTCCTTCACAATCTCTCGAATGCGATGGCTGCCGCTATCCGCAAAGTAGATGTTGCCCGAAGAATCGACGGCGATTCCCTGCGGCCCGGCAAGACTGGCGTTACTCGCCGCTCCGCCATCGCCCGAGAATCCAGCCCCATAGCCCACAAAACCGTTCCCCGCCACCGTGTTGATCAATCCAGAGGACAACTGATCCTGGCTCGCCCCAAACGAACCACCCCAATCACTAAAAAAGGCATGGACCGTGTGATTGCCGGCCACGGCAACCGAATCTGGCAGAGTTGCCACACCATTCACCAGGCTGACCGAGTTGCCGAAATTGGAACCATCAACCTGGAACTGTACCGAACCCGTGGGGGTACCCGTAGTGGCCGTCACGGTGGCCGTGAGCACAACCGCCTGTCCGTAAACCGCCGTCAGCGGTGAAATCGAAAGGTTTGTCAGCGTGGGCGTTGTCAGCAACGTACGCGCCTCCAGCCCCTCCACCTGGTGAAATAGCCAATGCCTGCGTCGGTTCGCCATTTTCCGAAAACGACGATCACCCAAGAATAAGGAACGCAGAGGGCTGGAAAACGACATTGGTGCCCTATCCTTTTCGTAGTTCGCTCAGCTTGTTGTGCAGCCTAAACGCGAGCCATGCAGGATGCGGGTTTTACTCTTTAACCCGCAATCCTCGTCACGTATCTCCTATAACAATGACAACCCAACCAGGACGAAAGGAATGGTTTACTGGACAAAAAGCTCAAGCCAGCCATGCGAGTCGCCATAAATCTTTTTACAATTAACCATTACAGCACACAGAAATTCAGCCGAGGCACCACCTTTTCAACGTGGAATCCCCGGGGGGGATTCTTTCAGCCCCTTCGGTGTTTGAAGAACGGGCTTGCAGGGTCTAACAAACGGTGGCGAAATGAATCTACACATGCGATCAGCCGCAGCGTGCATTGAGCCATCCTGAAGCCTGGTTCATTCGCCGCGCGTGAGTACAGGCTCATGTTGTGATTTCATCAACGCGTTCTAGATCGGCCCGGTTTCCCTCATCCGGCCTTTGCGGCCACCTACTTCCGCGCTTGGGGTGAAGGTGGCCGATGGCCGGATCAGGGCGTTTTTTCTGCAATCCACTTGCGAACCGCTAGAACATACTTACCGGGCCGCGGTGTCGAGCGCGAAGTAGCGTACGAACTTGGGCGGGTTGGTCCGGCGGTCGAACATCATCCCCAGAAAAACACCGGGAGCCACTTCGCGGATCTCGTCGCGATACGGCCGGTACAGCCTGGACGTTTCGGCATAATCCAGCACCAACACCGGCTGCCCATCGAGCCAGCTTGGCCCCTGAGACAGCTTCCCCTCGATGATCGGTAGCCCAAAAAACCGATTCCGGGCCGTACCGTCGGCCTTGAACCGCTTCCCCTGCCACACCACGCCGGCCCCTCGCGAGGCCACAGCGCCACTCGATGTACCGGGCCTGACCAAGGCCTGCCCCTTTACCCAGCCCGCGGCAGGCACGGCCACATGCCCCGCCCGAAACAGCGCCTCAAGATTTTCAGGCGTAAGCGCCACCAGGTCACGGGCCGACGTCACCTGCGCATTCACTCTGGCACCCAACCCAAAACTCAAAGACGCCAGAAAGACCATTGTTAGCAGACGCAATTTCATCGGTAGCTCGTTCCGGTGGCCAGAAAAAATGAAGGCGTTGGATCAAAGCAGAAGCCTATGAACAAAGGAGCCCATTCTCGTGAAAGTCGAGAAGGGCTCTTCTGAACGAATGATCTCTTGCTAAGGGCCCAGCTTGCGGGCTGAAAACTTGTACCAATACCAGGTACGGGCACCGCGTGAGCTAAGGGCCCGTGCCTGGTTGGTTCTGGAATCAACCGTGCTCAGTTGGAAGCGGGTTTGCGCTTGAAGCGACCCAAGAACTGAGAGACCGGGCCCCGCCTGGCTGGCTTGGGAGCATTGGTCATGGTGTTGCCCACGGCCAGCGGATTGGCATCGGGCAACGGCGGTGCTTCTGGCGCGGTGACCGAGGCTGGTAACGAAGCCAGCAAGGTCGAATCATCTTCCGCAGGGAAGTTGCCCGCGGGATCTACCGACGCCCTGGAGCCACCTCGCAAGAATGGATCACTGGCATCCGTCGGAGCCGGTTTCACCAGCCCCGGATTGCCCGAGGGTATTCCGCCATCGGCCGGTGGGCCAGACGAGGGATTGGTGTTCGGGAACAGAGACTCTTGATCGTCCTCGGGCAGCTCGGGCATGGCCGGCTGGTTCCCCTCGCCACTCGGCTTCGGCTTGGGCTTGTTGAAATTGAACGGATCGGGACGACCCGCTCCTTCTTCAGCCGCAGGCTCTGCACCTTCCACGCCGTCTGGGATATCCAGTTTTTGTTTCTGAAGCGAGGCGGCCCAGTCTGGCGCATCTGCACTGCGGCAGCCCCAGCCTTCTGGGAACTTCCGCCAGCAGGTTGGGTAGTGGCCGTAAAACTGCTCGCGAATCATGCGGTACTGGGGGTTTTCCTGCTCGGGGCAGGGCCGTTTCCGCTTGATATAAATGTCTGGAAAAAGCGCGTTCGGCTGCGCAGAAACAATCTCGGGCAAGAGCCCAAGAAACAAAACAACCAAGAGCCCAAGTGTCCAGGGGCTCCGTCGCGACCGGGGCATTTTCATCCCTATTCCTCCTACGGCACGTACTCGGTCCGTCACCTGTGCCATGCGACGGGCCTCTGGGGCTGAGCCCAAGTTCAATCCTTAGCCCTCGAATCGGGCAGCGGAGGCCCAGCAATTCACACAAAATGCAGAAAACCGCAGATTGAGATAGATTACGAAGTTTAGTAAAGCCTGGAGGCCAAAGAAGCCAAGGGGTTCTGGGGTCCGGAAATTTGACCCCAAGTCCAGGCCCGGCATTTCCTCTTCTAAAGTATGATTTCTGTGGTCGCTCCCTGATCGCGCAGTCGATCTCCATGAAGTCAGTTGCGTCAAGGAAGCCCGGACGAGCAGGAGGAGCAGGATGCGACACTCAATTTTGCGTTGGCAGACCTACACGCTGGGACTGCTGGTTTGTTCAGGCACGCTGTGCGCCCACGGGCAAGAGCCTGGCACCAGCTCGGCCCCAGCCTCGGTTTTGCCAGGCCCGGCAGCCCCCAATCTGGGATCTGGGCTTAATCCCCTCATGAATCCCGCCGTCAATCCTTACCTGAACCCTTACCTCTCAAACACGCCCATTCCCACCGATGTGGCCGTGATGTCCATGCTGCAGGCCCAAAAGGCCAGCGGCGGAATTGGCTCAGGCGCCCTGAGTGGCGTCCGAGAACTGGAACAGGGTAGAAAAGCTCACGCCCCCAAAAGCCAGACCAGCCCCACCGCAGACGTACCCAACGCCAGCGAACGGGCCGGACGGTACTTCCACCGCGGCCAGGGCCGGTTCAACGCCCGGGCCGGCTCCTATTTTCAGCGCACCGGTGGAAGATTTGACCATTAAATGAACTCCGGTCGTTTTCGATTTGAGGTGTGGAGGGAAGATGCCGATGATAACGGTGTCGCGGCGAATCGGGACCAAAATCGGTTCGCCTCCCCAAGACGATGAAGTGTGGAAAAGCGGTTATCGCTTCTCCACAGGGATGGTCGAACAGGTTCAGGCGGTCACGAGGAGTCGTGAGGTCCCCAGGGTCACACCCGGGGCAGCCGCCAGTCCCGGCAGGTCCGGGCAGGAGTTTTGCATGGATCGCGTAGAGGTCGATCGAGGACGGTTCGGCCGACTCCTGGCGCCAATCATGCTGATCCTGATGGCATCGGTAGGTTGCCAGACGGTTCGGACACCAGAAGAACAACTCGCGGCAACTCCGTTGCCACGAGAACTTCATAAAATGACGATGCCAGACTATGTTGTCTCGCCGCCAGACTTGATCATTGTGGAAGTGCTAGAAGCCCTTCCAGGCCGACCGATCACCGGTGAACGACTGGTGCGGCCTGATGGCACGGTAACGCTTGGTTTTTACGGTGACGTCTATGTCACCGGCCTGACCGTGAAAGAGATCAAAGAAAAGATCATCATTCACCTCAGGCAGTACCTCACCGATGAAGCCCTTGGCCTGATCGGTGAAGATCGGAACGGCGAACCGATCAAGATCGAGCCCCAAGATTCCGACCGGATCTTTGTCGACGTGGCCGCCTACAACAGCCAGGTTTACTACGTTACCGGAGACGTGAACGCCCCAGGGCGACTTCCCATCACCGGCAACGAAACGGTGCTAGACGCCATCACTTACGCCGGCGGCATGGCTCCTACAGCCTCCATTCCCAACGTTCGCCTGATTCGCCCCGCACCACCAGGCGCAACCGGACCCCAGGTACTTCCCGTGAACATGGCCGCCATCGTTCAACAGGGTGATACCACCACCAACTATCAGCTTCTGCCCGGCGACCGGCTCCACGTCTATCGAGACCCGATCGTTCGAGCCACGGTCTTCATCGACCGCCTGGCGGCTCCCTTCAATACCGCACTGCAAACCACCATGCAGTACAGCTTCGTGGCCCGGAGCTTGAAGTCGATCAACGTGCCAATCTCCGGTACGTCCTCATCGACAACCACGAAAACTGGCCGCTACTTCGGTGGCATCTCAACGGTGTCGCCCGCTCAGTAACGGCGAAGGCTGTTGTCTAAACGCGATCTCACCCAAAGGGGGCCCCCGTGGCCCCCTTTAGGCGTTTGATAACTTCGGCCAACAAACCGCGGCACCCGGTGGCCATGTTTTCCTCCGGTGTAGGACAGCCGCCCTCGGCTGTCATCCGTTCTTCCTCCGGTGGAAGAGCCGCCCTCGGCTGTCATCCGTTCCGGTAAGCTGTGGCATACGGCCCAAATGCCGGGCCGGTCGAGTTGGCTCGCCAGCCTCTGCATCGCAAAACGGAACCGCCGTGCCAGTTACGCCCGCTCGTTCGCTCCCGCCCAGCGCTCCCAAGACCTGCAAAGACTTGCGGTCTGCCTACCGCTCGAAGTAGAAGAAGTACATCAGGCCTCTGCTACAACCCAACCCCAGCCCAACCGTGGCCCCCCCGCCCGGAATCTGAATCGCTCGGCATCCACGCAGCTCAGAATCCCTGCCCGCGTCCGTCCGCACCGCCATTGAACTTACCACACCTGCCTACCCAACCCCCGCCCACCGACCCAAGAGTGGTACATCATGCTTCCGCCACGACTTCTGGCCCTTGTGCCGGCCACATGCCTTGCAACGTACGTCGCTCTTTTCGCTTTCGCGGAACCTTGCTCTGCCAGAGCAGGGGACTGGCTGATTGATCCCCAGCCATATGGGGCGCGGGTTGAGGTCAGCCCAGACCACGATGAGCTGCAACTGAGCAATGGACTGATCAGGCGCACCATTCGACTGAAACCGAACGCGGCCACCGTGGCGCTCGATAATCTGGTGACCGGCGAATCTCTGTTGCGCGGGGTGAAGCCAGAAGCCGTGGTGGAGATTGACGGCAAGCGATTCAACGTGGGTGGGCTCACCGGCCAGCCCAATTACGCGTTTCTTCGGCCAGAGTGGATCAAACAGCTCAAAACCGACCCCACCGCATTTCAATTCGTGGGATATGAAGTCGGCAAGCCGGCCGAACGATTCCCCTGGAAACGAACTCGCCACCATGCGCCGGGCGTTCAATGGCCACCCGCCGGCGTGTCGCTTCGTCTAGACTTTGCCTTCGGTCAGCCCGAGCCTGAAAACGGGACCAAAGCCCAGGCCCGCAATATCCAGGTTTCTGTGCATTACGAACTCTATGACGGCATTCCCTGCTTCAGCAAATGGATCTCCATCCAGAATCACTCGGACAAGCCGATTCATGTTGATCATTTGACAAGTGAACTGCTGGCCGTGGTTGAGCGCACCTCCGAGGTTGATGAATTGAGCATCGAGGGCCGCACCCCGCCCAACATTCATGTGGAAACCGACATGGCGTTTGGCGGCATGATGGCGGCCGGTGCCAATCGCCGTTCTTACCGCTGGGTGACTGACCCAGACTTTCCCACCCAGGTAAATTACGAGAAGAAGACCCCCTGTCTACTGGAAGTTGGGCCGGACCTTGGCCCAGCCCAGGATGTGGCACCAGGCTCGACCTTGGAATCATTTCGCGCCTGGATCTTGCCGATGGACAGCACCGACCGCGAACGCTGCGGCCTGGCGATCCGACGGATGTACCGCCTGATTGCGCCCTGGACCACCGAAAACCCAATCATGATGCATCTGGTGGCATCCAATGAGCCGGCGGTCAAAACCGCCATCGACCAGTGCGCGGAGACCGGCTTTGAGATGCTGATTCTGAGCTTTGGCAGCGGCTTCAACATGGAAAATGAAGAGACGACCACGCTGGAGAAGGCCAAGAACCTGTCGGCCTATGCGCGTAGCAAGGGTATTGAAATTGGCAGCTATTCACTGCTGGCCTCGCGCGCAGTGGGCGGCGGAAATGATGTGGTGATGCCGGCCGGCGAGAAACCGGTGTTCGGCAATTCCCCTTGCCTGCAAAGTGCCTGGGGACAGCATTACTTTCAGCGTCTGTACGAATTCCACCGCACCAGTGGCTTCACGCTGCTGGAACATGATGGCTCTTACCCGGGCGATCCCTGCCTGTCGGCGGACCATCCTGGGCATCATGGCCTGGAAGACTCGCGCTGGAACCAGTGGCGAGAGATTTCAGACTTCTACAAGTGGTGCCGTGGTGAAGGCCTTTACCTGAACATTCCAGACCATTACTTCCTGTCTGGAAGTTCCAAGTCTGGCATGGGGTACCGAGAAACCAACTGGTCACTTCCGCGCGATCAGCAAGTGATCCACACCCGTCAGAACATTTATGACGGTACCTGGCAGAAGCTCCCAAGCATGGGCTGGATGTTCGTCCCCTTGACCGAGTACCAGGGGGGCGGCGCAGCGGCCACTATTGAGCCGTTGAACGATCATCTGGACCACTACGAACGGATGCTTGACAGCAATTTCGGGCTCGGCGTGCAAGCCTGTTACCGTGGCCCGCGCCTGTATGACACGCCCAAAACCCGCGATCTGGTCAAGTCCAAGGTGGCCTGGTTCAAAGCCCACCGAGAAATCCTGGAAAGCGACCTGATCCACGGCCACCGCGCAGATGCCCAGAACCTGGACTGGATGCTGCACGTGAACCCATTGGGCAAAGAGAAGGGGATGCTGGTTGTGTTCAACCCGCTCGATCAGCCAATCTCCAAGTCCCTGCGTGTGAATTTGTACTACACCGGTTTGAGCGATGAAGCCGTGGTGCGTGACAAAAACGACGCCCTGACCCGGCTGAAGCTCAGCAGAGACCACACCGTCGAAATTCCCGCTCAGGTACCCGCACAGGGGATGAGCTGGTACGTGATTGAATAAGAAGCACTTTCCCAATGGGGTTGCACAGGTCAGACAGCCACCCTCGGCAGACTACGCGTGTAAACATCGGCATGAGTGCGACCCTGGAGGGCGAACCTCCGGGTGAGCCGGACCAAGGCGCGGCAAGCGCAAAGAAACCCTTCTCCCGCACTGCGGGAGAAGGTGGCCGAAGGCCGGATGTGGAGGACCGGGCCAAACTGAAACATGTAGACCACGCGTGTAAACATCGGCATGAGTGCGACCCTGGAGGGCAAACCTCCAGTGTCAATGGAGACACGGTCTCCATTGACGCGCGGTGAGCCGGACCAACGTGTGGCGAGCGCACTAAACCCTTTCTCCCGCGATGCGGGAGAAGGTAGCCGAAGGCCGGACGAGGGGGACCGGGCCGATCTGGCGAGTTCTTAAGAAGTTACGCTTTTTGAGAATGGTTTTTCATACCGAGCGGGAGCGCAAGCGACCGACCCTCTCAAATCAGACGCTTCCGGACCTTGAACACCAGGTTCATGGCCGACGCGGACGTGTATTCTTCTCGGCCCAGGAATGCTTGAGCCAGTGCGGTGAACCTGGTGTTCGGGGCCCCCGGAAGTCACCCGAAGCTGGTCGGTCGCTTGCGCTCCCGGCTCGGTATTGAAGGAGAGCGCCAAGCCGATCAACCTGGTGTTCCTGGTCGCGCTAACACGTTCCAGATTGCCCCGTCACTCACGTTCCGGGCTCTGAAAGAGACCTTGCCCGAATGCGATCAACCTGGTGTTCCTGGCCACCTGGCGGCGATGCAAGAGGATCGCTCGATTCAGGCCTTAACCGCTTCTCCCGCCAAGCGGGAGAAGGTGGCCAAAAGGCCGAATGAGGGGGACCGGGCCGAACTGATATATGCATACTACAAGCACACACATCATAATCCGAGCCACCATGGAGGGCGCACCAAGATTGATGTCTCCACGACGTCTGGGGCGGTTGCCCGCCCCAGACGTGCAACTTTCAGGGCATTGGGTTTACTGATTCTACAGTTGTGGATTCAGTCGCTTTCGGTTCTTTAACCCCACCCGATGACGGTACCAAGCGACTGACGCTGGAAGCCGGCTTCGTCGTGGGCGGGTTCGCTTCGGTGCTGAGCTTACCCAGCATCGTTTGCTCGAACCCCTTGAGATCGGTCCACAGCGTGCCGGGCCCCGCGTAGAAGATCCCCAGCCGCATATCTTCCGGAAGCCCTTCGGCAAACACATACTTGTTGTACGCCTCTGCACCCCCCACAGCCTTGACGTACAGCTTGAACCGATCGGCCTCAGCCTCTCTGGTCAGCAGCGTCTTCTGGGCGGTTGCTTCGCCCAGCACCTTGGTGGTTTGCGCCTCAACCTCGGCGGTTTTGGCGTCAATCTCGGCCTTGAGTTTTTCGGTGGTTGCCTCCAGCTCCTTGGCGGCCTTTTCCCCTTCGGCCTCCACCTCGGCCACCTTCTTCTGGGTCTCGGCGTTGGTGCGCCGGCCCTCCAGAACCACCTTGGCCTTGGCCTCCGTCAGTTCGGCCTGGGCCTGCGCGGTGATCTGCTCTTGTTCGCGGGTCTTGGTCAGCTCCATGGCAATCTTGGACTTCTGGATGGGCTCACGCACCTGGTTGGGTACGTAAATGTGCCGGGTAAGTCCAAAAAGCAAAGAAAGATGCTTGGATTCCAGCACCCTGTCCAACTCTTCAGAGGTCTCGGTCTGGAACTCTTCGCGAGACTCACCCACCAGCAGATCGACCGCGCCCCGTTTCGAGCCATGCAGCCGGCAAATGGAGCCAATTTGCGGCAAGATCACCTTCTGCTCAACATCTTTCAGGGTGCCAAACTGGCGCACAACTTCTGAAGCCTGTTCCGGCAGAATTCCCCAGATGGCCGTAAAATCCAGGTGGATCAAGAACCCATCATTAGATGGAAACTCAATCCCCTTGCCGGGCACATAGGTGGGGTCGGCTTTGGTTTGCTTGCCCAGCCGGTCTCCCAACTCATCCACCTGGGGAGGCGTGTAGGTTGCCATTACCGGCTTGCCGGTTTCGACCTGCAAGGTGGTTTCATTGTAGCCAATGCTGATGATGTCAATCCGCTTCTCTTCCGGATTGATAAAGTAGATGCCAGGCTGAAGCACCTCCTTCTGGATCCCCTGGATTTGCTTGGTGCGTGGGTCATTGGTTTTGTTGGTTACCACCCCCACGTACCCTGGAGGGATCAGGGCCGTATCTCCAGCCCGAATCTTGGCCCGGGTATTGGGCTCTACGCACGCATCTATGCCGACCTCTTTGAACTCAAATGCGTAACTGTTAATCCGGTACCGGCCGGGCGTTAACACCCTGCGCCGGATTCCTCGATACCCTTCTTCATCCACCAGATAGGTGCCGGGCGGAAGCGGTTTACCAATTTTGGACACGAGAATTCCAACCTTGCCAGGCGGAATAACCACGTCTGGCACCAGTTTGGTCTCATACTCCAGCGGCGAGAAGAAGTGGCGGCCCGGCCCAGGCATGTTTTCCAAAATGCCAACCTGGAGCGGTCGGCCCTTGGCGTCAGTCTGCGCCAGTGCCCCCTCACCGACCCGTTCCGCTGCCCCAAACGGCCACGGCCCCTTGTAGTTCACCAGCAGGCTAAATCCTGGCGGCACCTCAATCCGGCAAATCATCCACTGCCAGATTCCGATCGAGCCAGCCAGCAGCAGTAACCCCAGCGCCACGGCCACCATCACACCCCGTAACGAATCTCCGCGCGTGTGATCGTTCATGGGTTAGACTCCGTAGCAGAGGTCGGGGCACCAGGCAGCTCAACAGGCACAACGGAAAGTGCGGGCTCAGCAGCAGTTGCGATTTCTGGCTTTCTGAGCGGGCTTGGCGTGGACTCGCGGGTGAACTGACCAAACAGTTCCATGAGCGGCCCTTCGGTGTTGGAAAGGATGGTCCGGAACGAGGGAGACAGCTTGCCGATGAGGATGTTGCGAGCGAGCGCAGAACCATCGCCATCGAACGCGTCAACCCGGGCGGCCAGGCCGGCCACCTCCGCCTTGTTATTGAACTTGATCACCTCGGCATCGGCCCTGGCCTTGGCGGTTATGGCCGTGGCCTTGTCTTTGGCGGCCTCTAGCCTGGTTTGCGATACTTGCAGTTTTTGCTCAGACAGGGTCACGGCCACCTGCTGTTCCTGTTCCGCCTTGGTGGTCTTTTCCACCACGCTCTGCTCGGCCTCGATCAGCTTTTTCTTCTGGTCCGCCAGAATGACCTGAACCTTGAGCTGGGCCTCGGAATCTTGCTGGAGCTTTTCCTGGTTAAACTGCTCAAGCTGCTGCTTGGCCACCTGCCGCAGCCTGACCGGCTCGGCAATCTCTTCGGGCGGCTGAATCGAGGTAATGGCCACCGCCAGAATCTCAATTCCCTGCGTTTTGCAATTCAGGGTCAGGCTCTTCACCAGGTCTCTCTGAAACTTCTCGCGTTCGGTACCATCAATGAACTGCCCACCCGACAGCTTGGAGCCGCCAATCCGGCACAGCGAGCGGCTTTCCGGGGTAATGATCTTGGCAATAATCTCTTCGTCGATCTGGTCGCCGTTGGGATCTTCGTTGTACTTCACAAAAACTTCGGCCACCTTGTCTGGCAGCACACGAAACTCAACCGCGCCGTCTACGGAGATCGGGAACCCGTCTGACGACAGAAAATCCATCTGCGTGTCTTGCCCCAGGTTGAACCGCTTCGACCGGCAATCGACCAGGCTCACCCGCCGTTCATAGGGGTTGAAGTAATACGTGCCAGGCTCCAGCGTGTCTGGCTGCACCCCACGCTCACCCGAATTCACCAGGAACACGTTGGGGTCTACCGGTTCCTTGCCTGCCAGCAGCGTGACCACCCCCCGGAACCCGGCCGGTACGGTGATGGGGTCATGCAACTCAATCTTTTCCGCATAGGGGTTGTAAGGAGACAGGCCCGGCTTGAGAACCTCTCTCAAGATCCCTTTTTGCCCCTCATCGGCCAAAATGTGGCCTGGGGGCAGCTCTTCACCACTCAGGGCAATCCGAACCCCAATCTTGTCATTGGGAACCACGAATTGCGGGGTAATTTCCCAAGACCAGTAGTACGGGTTGTAGAAATACCGACCCTCGGTCAGCACTCCGTGGTTGGGCCCTTCGGTCTGAACGCCCTTATAGTAGTTCTTGCCGTCTTTCCGGGGCGGGGCCAGCTCCATGTCTCGTTCGAGCTCTAGCCCTTCCTTGCGGATCAACACGGCCTGGTGCGCCGTTCGCACTTCAATTTTGCAAAGGTTGTAAAGCACAACAACGCATACAACCAGCAGTCCAAGGCACAAAGCCAAAATTCCTGAACCCCAGTGCCAGCGGCGCGGCCGGGCTGCCCAATGGTCCAGGTCTTCAATCGATTGCATCTCGATTCTCCCGGTCAGGCGTGCTGGGCGTCTTGAAATTGTCGCCCGGTACCCGACCTTCACAATATCTTCGTCGGCCGCAACGGTTTATTCAATTGGATCTCAAATTCCGCCTGGAGAAACCTGTCCAATTCTCAGACGGACGCCGATCGTACCGAATTTACCACCCCAGCCTGGCGGCCTGAACCAGCCCGGCGTTGAGCAGAGCCAACACGGGCGGCGGGAACCCGGCTATCGCCAACGCAACCCCAGCGCAGGGATTGGTTCGGCTTCTTCCAAAGGTGAGCCCGAACCGCGAGCGCGTGGATCTCTTGGGGCTGCTCCTGAATCCGGACCGCTTGGCCCCGCTGTGCATCCTGCCAATGCCACTTGCGATCGGTCTTGCCAATCACCACCCACCATCCGTTGCATACAATCACGCACGTTGACCTGCCCGGCAAACCGCCCTGAAACTCGCCCATTTCACGCAACCCATACCAAACACTCGTGTTAAGATATGCATTTCCGTCTTACTTCAGAAACGCACAAAAAAACCAGGCCTTAAATACAGGCACATGCCCCACTTTGGAGCGCCTTTTTTCCAAACAAATGCAACAAGCACGCCTATAGGGAAGATGCTTCTGTTTGCATCAAGCTTCTGAACGAGCACCCTGGAAGAGAGAGAAAACTCATGGCAGCTTCACCACGGTTCGTTGGCCTCGATCGCCGATTCATCTCCAGTGTGGAACTGGCGGCCCGGCTGGGCTGCTCTAGACGCACGGTACTGCGGTATGCCAACGCCGGGCTGATTCCCTGGGGCATGCGGGTGGGCACCTTGCGCCGCTGGGACTCGGCAAAGATCGACACCTTCCTGGCCAGCCGCAGCCAGCCGCCCCGGCCCCCCAAGAACGCGAAACCCAGAGCCAAACCCAAACCCAACGAGCAGGTTTGCATTGCCGTCAGGGTGCGCAACGCCGAGACCTGGTCCATTGAACTGGCCACCTCGACCGGATTGAAAGGGGACCAGGCATGAGCCTTGTGACTCGCCCCAACGACCCCAGCCAGCCCCCGGGTTATGAACCCAGCCCAGCGGGATTGCCGTGGACACTGATGCTGCCCACCGACGCGGCGCGTGACGAGGTCAAACGCCTACTACCCAGCGTGACCCGGGTGGTCTCGTTCACCGACATCATCTTGGCCGATGACGAGGCCCTGGATGAGGCCTGCTTTGAGCAGAGCGTGGCGGTGTTGCTGCCACGCCGGGCGACCCCGCGCGAGCGGACCGACGCCAGCGAAGTTTTGCATGCGGCCGCACGGCTCAAGGCCTATGACCTGCGCCTGGCCACCATCACCGCCTGGGAACGTGGCCAGCCGTTCCAGCCCCACCGGGGCTGGGCGAGCCTGGTCCGTTCCTGGCCTGGCTTTCGGCCGCCGAACCGTTACAGGTGCGGCACCAGGCCTTGAAAGCGCCCACCCGATCACAATGCCTGGCCGCCAAAAATGATCGGAAGCTCAGCGACCTGGGGAACGCCGAACGGTTCCTGACCCGGCACGGCCAGAACGTGCTCTTCTGCCAGAAATGGAACAAATGGCTGGTCTGGGACGGCTGCCGCTGGGCCCTTGATGAGATGGGCCAAATTCGCCGCATGGCGCAAGAAACGGCCCGTTCCATTCAGCACGAGGTTGACGTCGAACGCGACCGCGTGAAGCGTGCGGCCCTGGCAAACTGGGCGATTCGAAGCGAGTCTACCCACGCCATCTCCGCGCTCATCGCCGAGGCGCAGCCCCTGTGCGTGGTCTCTCCGTCAGAGCTAGACCAGCACCCCTGGCTGCTTAACTGCCGCAACGGCACCCTGGATCTGCGCACCGGCACGCTTCGTGATCATGCCCGCGAAGACCGGCTTACCAAGCTCTGCCCGCACCCGTACGACCCCCACACCAGCAGCCCGCTCTGGGAATCGACCCTGGAGCTGTTCTTCCACCGCGAAGACCCAGACGACACCCGCGACATGCTGAACTTTGTTCAGAGGGCGCTGGGCCTGAGCCTGGCCGACGTGGTGCTGGAACAGAAACTGCTGGTGGCGTATGGATCTGGCACCAACGGCAAAAGCACCATCCTGGAAGCCGCCAAGTCTGCCCTGGGTCCAGACTACGCACAGGGTGCACCCCGCGGCCTGTGCGTAGCCAGACGTGGCGAAAGCCACCCCACCGAACTGGCCAGCCTGTTCGGAGTGCGCCTGGTGACCGCCATTGAAACCGGCGAAGGCCAGCTTTTTGATGAGGCCCTGGTAAAGATGCTCACCGGCGGAGACACCATCACCGCGCGCCGGATGCGTGAAGACTTCTGGACGTTTCAGCCGTCTCACACCCTGTGGATGGCCACCAACCACAAACCACGCGTGAAGGGGGTAGAACAGGGCGATTGCACCATAAGTCATTATCCGAGCAGCACTTTTTCGAGATAGCTCTCGTCCCAACCGGCCGTGAGCCGTTTGTTTTTTATGCCGACCTTCAGCGTGGTCTCGTTCTTCAGCAAGCCGAGTGCGGCGCGGCGA
>CAIYJE010000002.1 GCA_903926465.1 uncultured Planctomycetales bacterium | reverse complement strand
GAAACGATCGAACGCGGCTTGCCTGGCACGGGATTGCTTGCTCACGTGGCAGTTAGCAAATACATCGATCATCTGCCGCTCTACAGGCTGGAACGGATCTTTGCCCGCGAGGGCGTGATGCTCTCACGCTCGACCATGTGCAACTGAATGGCTTCGATCGGCGGCCTGATGGAGCCGATCTGGAAAGCCATGAAGGACCGGATCTTGCTCTCCAAGGCGATCCAGACAGATGATACCTCGGTGCCGGCCCTGGATTTGCTCCTTCCCGGAAAGAATCGCACGGACCGATTCTGGGCCTATCTCGGTGATCGTCGAAATTCATTTATTCATTTGTGGTTTATGATTACACGCGGGACCGCAGTCGCGATGGCCCGGATCTATTCCTGAGTGGCTTCTCGAAAGGCCATCTGCAATCCGACGCATACACAGTGTACGATTCGCTGCATGATCGAGGCATCCTTGAGGTTGCCTGCTGGGCGCACGCGCGCCGCAAGTTTTATGACTGTCGTTCGACCTGCCCTGATTATGCCCATCCAGCCCTGGCGTGGATTGGCAGACTTTATGACGTGGAGAAGGCCGCCACCGCGGCGATCCAGAAACGGCTGATCGAGGAAAAGGATATCGAGAATGAGCAACGCTGGGCGATCGAAGACGAAATCCGGGGTCAGTTCCGGAAAGAGCAGTTACATCAGTTAAAGGTGGTAACTCCCCGTGTCGCCGTACCATCTGACGCGATGTAAGTCAAACGTCCATCGACGTAAAGGTAGTGCTCCAGGGTATGGTCCTTCGTTCCAATGCCAGCAATGGGAACAACCCTCACAGTGATACAGGCCCCATCCGCTATTGGATCAGCCGAAACAATGCGGCCACGCCAACCCTGAATCGGTACCACGAGTTCATCCGAGATCCACCGAAAATGCTCAACTCTGTAATCTGGAACGTAATCCAACAATGACAGTTGAGCAGCGATCGCCTGTTGAAACTCAAGATCCTCCCCCTTGGCATCCAGCTCCGGCTCAACTGAAAATCCCAGATATTTAGGAGCTTCCTGAACATCTACGTTTGGCAAACTATTAGAAATGTCGCTTGCCCTCGAAGTTACGGCACCGCGAGAACGTTTTCGCTGAGCAGCCTCGGTCGTCATGGTGACTGCAATCAGTGCTGCGATTGACGCAGTAAAAAGCAAAATCCTCATAGTCTAACCTCCATCTGGTTTTGGTCGTTAGGGTGACACGATCTGGAAATTGGTATTGTCGATTTTCACGAATCGAAAGTGAAAAGTCTCGGGAAAATGACCCTCAAGGGTTCCTCCACAGCCAGTGGGAAGCTTGACCCCGATATTTTGATCAATTTCATCTACCACTACACCATTTGCGAATGCCTGATAATTGGCATCGCCGACTAACCCTTTCATGTCAGTTAAGGTGTTTTGCACTTATTGACATGAATGGAACAGAATCCGTCCAATGATGATCCGCGTAGGCTGGATCAGCGTGATGGACGAATTCTACAGGCATTCCACCACAAGGAACTGCCCTGGCCCACGTAATAATGTGAATAGAAAGGGGGTGTTTGGCCCTTGAGCGAGGGTAACCGTTGTTAGATTCACACCTAAGACAGCAGCACCGTTAGACAGTTTTATGTGATCCGGCGGATTGACAAGGATATTGACAGTTTTCGTTTGCTGGTATGTACCACCTGCTGGTAGACGCGAAAAAGTTACGATTGCCTTAATCGTAAAGTTCCCTAGTTTTGTTGCTGTGGTGTTGCTTTGCACAGAAGAACCAGACCCCAGAGTTACCGTTGTCTGTGGCACACAATCAGTACAAGTCGCCTGGCATTGCACGCTTTGAACCGGATCACCACCAGCATATGTTACCTTATAGGTAACGGGTTCACCGATACAGATATCACCAGCAGGCGAAGTAACTGAAACACCAGTGAGCGAATTGTCAGCGCACGCAAGAGCCCAGGCCCTAACACCAACAATGAGGCCATAAAACCAGCAAGCCGAGACACCTTTGTCATGAGGTCCTCAAATACGATAACATCGAGCCGATAATAATAAGAGACATAAGTATACGTAGCACAATATCTTGGCCATGTCAACCGCAAAAGCTAAAAAAACGCGTGAAAAAGAACAAAAGGACAAGAACAAGATCGAGCAAAAAGGACAGCGACTGAGCCGAATAACCCGACAGGCATTGCGGCTCTCGTTGAACATCTCAAGGAAATCCGACCCGAGCTGATACTGATTGAGGCAACAGGCGGACTGGAACGCTCTGTGGCCGTTGCTTTGTCTGATGCGGGCCTAGCTGTGCGCATCATAGACCCGGCGCGAGTCCGGCATTTTGCTCGCTCCATTGGCCAGCAGGCCAAGACCGATGCTCTTGATGCTCGAATTCTCGCTCAGTTTGCTGACCAGGTACGCCCTGAGGCCCGAACCCCTCACGATGCAGAATCGCATGCCTTGGTGGCTCTGATCGCTCGCCGCCGCGAATTAATCGGAATGCGAGTATCCGAGCAGAACCGACTTAAACAACAGCCAACCCCGATAGTCCAAGCTGGAATCGAGGCTCAAATTTCGTAACTCGACAATTATTATTTTATGCAGACTTATACATACATGGTATTGTAAAATCAAAGGAGG
Source organism: uncultured Planctomycetales bacterium (assembly GCA_903926465.1). Lineage (GTDB taxonomy): Bacteria > Planctomycetota > Planctomycetia > Isosphaerales > Isosphaeraceae > CAIYJE01. Next base: position 28,274 of record CAIYJE010000002.1, on the reverse strand, counting down.
ATTGGCGGCTACAGGACGAAGTGCTTCAAACTGCTCCGAGAGTCGGCAACCAAACTTCTCATACGGTTTTGGGATTGCTTCCCGAGATCGACCGACTCAATGGCAAACAAGTGGGGTCATTAACGGGCGTAGTTCCGCGTGCTCGCGACAGTGGTATGGTTCGAGGCAAGCGAACGATCTTCGGTGGCCGTGCCGAAGTGAGAACGGCTCTCTCTATGGCGGCTTTGCCAGCCATACGCTTTAACCCTGTACTTCGAGCGTTCTACCGCAGGTTGCGTGCGGCTGGCAAAGCCGCCAAAGTCGCCCTGATCGCAGTCGCGCGAAAATTACTCACCATCCTCAATGCCATGATCAGGGACATGAAACCATGGGATCCTAATATGGCAAAGAACCTGACGTGATTTACACACGTTGAACTTGACATCCAATACAGTCGCTGTCCTTTGGTTTTCCTTCTCAACCGATTGAGGCGTTAGTCCTTGAAGGACTGGATCTTGCATTGCCTGTCCCCTTGTTTTCTGTCCTCTAGTTTCTGTGTTATTTTACATATGTAATTTTGTTTCACCAATTGTGTGCTTCTTAATATTTAAACTCGCCAAGTAAGTGATCAAGGCTTGGAACGAGACTCGGGGCCGAAATCGCTCTTCGACTGGGGTTCATGTTGGGCATTCAACCGAGCCGCCATCTCCAGCAACTGGGTATTATGCCTGGCCGTCATCTCTGCAAGCTGGGCATTGTGTTGCTGCGTCAACGCCATGAGCTGGGCGTTATGCTTGGCGGTGTTCAGAGCCAGTGAGATCAACAGGGCGACCACGGCCACCAGCAGGCAAAGCGTGGAGAGAGGAAGACGACGTTTCATAGATCATTCTCCTGGCCAGTTCACGAGGAGGAACGGTAGTGAGAAGGACGGAAAATCCCTGAGTGATGCGTCAGGGGACCCCTTCTCACCAGAAATCAATTATTATCACGCAGCCGATTCCGCCAGCACCTGCGAGATGGCTTGCAGCAATGCCCCCTCCTGAATGCCCGTGATGCAAATCGGCCCAGGCTGGGAGCATTTCCAGTTGCACTGGCCGCAAGACACAGGATTCGTCAGCCATTGCTGCCGTTTCGACCGTTGCCAGGGTCCGAACCAGCCGAGGTGCCCACCGCCGATCAGAGTGACCAGGGGAACATCCATTGCCGTGGCAAGGTGTGCCGTTGCCGTTTCCACCGAGAGCACCAAACGGCTAAGACTGATTGACTGGATCAGTTCTTCTAGCGATGCGCAAACCCGTACCTCGGTCCCAGGCACGCCAAATTCCGTGAGTTCTCGGGCAAGCTCCTGGTACCTTGGAACCTCGCTTGGTGGCGACAGCAGACCAAGCCTTAACTGATGCGTATGCCACAGATACCGTCCGGCTGCCACCAGGAGCGACCGAGGGAAAGCCCTGATGGCATTGCTACCGAACGGAGCTACCGAGACAAATTCACCTCGGGGCACCCAGCCGGGCGTAAGACTGGGCAGAATTTCCGAGTGATTCACCCGCCTGCCAAGGTAGTGAGAAAGTAAGGTCCGGTGACGAGCGAGTTCCCAGGGTTCACCGGGGTCCGGCTCTTCATGGGAAATACCATGGTCGAATGAAAGTCGATCCCAATGGCTTGCCTGACTGCTGGGTTGGAAATCGATGGTTCCCCAGGTTTGGCTGGCAGGAATGGCGGCCAGAGACGCATTTTCTCTGGCGGTTCGCTGATGGCGCAAACAAATCAGCATGTTGACGCCACGGCAAAAGAGCTCCTCCATTGCCCGGCCTCGGAAATATCGCCAGACCGAGATGGCACCGGTGTACTCGTACCGGATCTGAACCTGTACCACATCTGGAAACTCACGGCGTGCCAGGGCCTCTGCGTAGGGCGAGATCATCAACACGCAATTCTCGGCCCCTTCGTGCTGCACAATCTGCCTGATAGCACTCAGGGCCAGCACAAAGTCTCCCAGCCGATCCACCTTGTAAATGCCTACCTGCCGGAACGGCTGATGCGAAGGGCGTCGCCGCTGTTTGAGCCACCGGAACAGCAGCCGTGAGCAAAAAAGCCGGATCATGCGTTTAGTCACGAGATAGACCCAATCGCAGACTTGATGAGCCCGATGTATTGGAGTTTCGCGGCTTCTTTCACAAGATCCATGGCTCTTGCATAGTGATCCGATTCCGATTCCAGGCGAACGGCTTCAGCTTCCAGCCAAGCCATGTCGGCTTGATTCACGAAGATCGAGCGCAGCCCGATCATTTCCGTCATCTGCGCGCGGCTATCGGTTCCGACCACGGTCGCCGGTTTCCCCAGGCTCGCCAGCGCAAACGCGCCGTGGATACGGTTCAAGATTCCCCATCGTGCGCGTGCGTAAAACCGAAGGTAATCGACGTAATCCCTGGAATGAAACCGATCTAGTTCCGGCAACAGCCTCTGGGCCTCCCTCAGTTCCTTGTCATCGTGGCAAACCAGCACACATTTGGTGCGTGCTGCAAGCTTTCTTGCAAAGCTGACAAACTCTCGTTCCCAAGCGTGGCTGTGTATCGACTGCCCAAATGCATAGTGGCCACCGCCCGGCATGTAGTTGAGCGCAACATACTCTCCCTTTGCGGGCTCGATCCCTAGTCGGTCGACGGCAAAGATGGATGAGCAAGGCAAGGCTTGCGCTACTCGGCCTGCCAGTTCCAGCACGCGCACGCTTAACGCATCACGCACGGTGGTCAAGGTCGCGAGATCAAAAAAACGTCGGATATAGGCCAAGGTCGCCGGCCGATCCGCAAATTCAGAGCCATCACTTCCCCAGCGCTGGCAGGTTCCACCCGCCAGATTCAGAAACGGCCGGCCGCCCGATTTGTTCGCCCAGCGCCGCTCGATCAGGGGCCACCACCACTCGTTATCCTTGCAATCCTTGATCGAATGCGCCCAGTAGATAGGCGCGCCTGACTGCAACAACAAATCACACCGCCGGATGCGATCTGACCAGGGGAAAACTGGTAGCAATCGGTCGATCGTGTTCGTCAGCCGCAACGTCGGACGACCTGGTCGCTTCCGGTCGAACCAGTGGTCCAGCCCCTGGTCATGAATCCAGGAAAACTCGGGGCGAGCCGTGATTGGGAGATGCTTGTGAATCAGTTGTTCCCGGACCCGGCCACACTGCTTTTCCAGCAGGTAAAGCAGCCCCTCTCGCACAAAATCATCACCCACGTTGTGCTGAACCGTGGTGATGATGCTAACTCGCGTCATGAAGTTTGATGCCTGCGATTGATGAGGTGCGTCATTCCGGAACTCCAAGCCAGGCTCAGCCGTTCGTTCCCCTGAGCCTGGCCCGGCTTGGGAATCCCCACGGCAACTCAGTCCGACACGGCACCGCTCGCGGACCGGCTCCGCCAGTCGATCCCCGAGAGCTGGGCCAGGGCCAGCATCAACGCATGGGTACCATCGCGGGCGTGCCCTTGCGCAGCCACGGCCCGGTAAAGCTGCTCTCCCAGCGCCAGGCCCGGCAAGGCCAGCCCCATCCGCCTCGATTCTTCGAGCGCAATCGCCATATCTTTGAGAAAATGCTCCACAAAGAACCCCGGCTCGAACCGGTTGGCGATGATCCGTGGCCCCAAATTATTCAAGCTCCAAGAGCCAGCCGCACCACTGCCCACGCTTTGCAGCACCTGCTCCAGGTTCAACCCCGCGCGATAGGCATACAGCAAGGCCTCGCAAACCCCAATCATGTTGGTGGCAATCAGGATCTGATTGACCATCTTCGTGTGCTGGCCTGAACCGGCCGCACCCTGATACACAATGGTCTTACCCATCGCTTCAAACAGTGGACGCAGCCCCTCGGCCACGGCCGGTTCGCCCCCCACCATGATCGACAGCCTTGCCTCTTTCGCCCCCACATCGCCGCCCGAAACCGGAGCGTCTACCGCATGCACGCCCTTGGCCTGGGCCGCCTGAAAAATCTGGACCGCAAGGGAGGGCTGGCTAGTCGTCATATCCACCAGCACGCTGCCCGGTTTTGCCGCCGAGAGCAGCCCCTGTGGCCCCAGCACCACCGAGCGAACGTCGGCCGGGTAACCCACAATCGTAAACACCACGTCGGAATTGGCAGCCACCTCGGCGGGTGAAGTTGCGGCAGTTGCCCCCTTTTCCAGCAGTGGCTTCAGCTTGGCCTGGGTTCGGTTGAATACCGAAACTGCGTACCCCGCTGCAAGCACGTGGCCGCACATCGAGGTACCCATGACGCCAGTACCAATCCAGCCAACTCGCGTTTTACCAGGTGCAATCGGGGTCATGAACATGTCCTGACAGTTTAAAGATTTCGGGAGACGTCTTGCGAATTTCGGAGTTTATCACGGGGCCCGACCGGCCGAAACCGGAATGCGGGCCGCCGTGGATTCTTGTCGACCGTCGTTCAGTAGGTCTCAATCAGCAGCCGGCCCGTGTCGATCAAGAGGTGCCGGAAGTTGGCCCATGACACGCCGGCAACCTTGGCTCGGTGGTTCAGTACCCGTTCGATGTGCTCTTCCATCCCCTTCTTGCCACAGATGAAAACGTGCGTTTTCTCATGATCGAGCAGTTCCCAGACCGGCTCAATTTGCTCATGGATCCGGTGGTGCACGTACATGCGGTGGCCGTCGTGTCCGGTCTCTTCCCGGCTGAGTGCCAGGTGATACTGGAAGTTGGGAAACCGCCGGTAAGACTCAAATTCACTCTGATAAAGGGCCTCACCCGCGCTTTTGGCACCCTGAAATAGCCAGACCTTACCAGTCCAGTCGGTTCGCTCCCGAAAGATGTGTCGCAAAAAGCCGCGAAAAGGGGCCACCCCAGTTCCGGTGGCCGCCAGAATCAGGTGACTGGCCGGGTCGGTCGGCAGCAGAAACGACTTACCCACCGGGCCGGTAATCTGGACCGAGTCACCGGCCTGAACATCGCACAGGTAGCTAGACGGATTCCCAGGAATCACGTGCCCGTGTTCGTCTCGCTTGATCACCCGTTTGACGCAAAGCGAGGCGGTTTGCCCATTCCCATCGTCGCCGGCTCGGCTGGACGCAATGGAGTACAACCGCTGCTTGCTGGCGTGCCCCTTATCGTCCAGGCCCGGGATCAGCACACCCAGGCATTGCCCTTCCAGGTAACGCAGGTTGAGCCCTGTCAGGTTGAGCACCACATGGTGAACATCGTCACAGTCTGGATGGCTGATCCGCTTGTTGGAAACGACCAGTGCCTGAGCCGGCTGAGATAGCGGGTAGGTATTCAATGGAATCAATTCGGGCTCATCGCCGGTCCGGACAGAATCGCTCATAACCTGGCTCAGTTCCTGAAAATGGACAGAGTCGTGCGGATTGGTCGGGGGGAAGCCACGCTCAAAGCGGGTTTGGGGTGGGTTCCCTGTTGGTCCAGAGCCACGGCTCGGGTATAAGGCAATTGTAGGGCGACCGTCTCGTCCCCCGCCAACTTTTCGAGACGCCGGCCCATTTCCGGATCGTTTTGACTGGCATTCCGTGTCGCCCGGCACGCGACACCTCTTCCACGGGGAGCTATCCGCATGGGGCGCATCAAGCCAACCCTGGTCCTGGGCTCTATGCTCATTGTCGGCCTCACATTCTGGGTTGCAGCCCAGATGGACCCGACCGGTACCTCGATGGCCACGGCGGCCTCCCGGTTCCTGACCGCTCTTGACGCTAATCAGAAAACCCAGGCCACCTTCCCCTACGACAGCCCTGAACGCCTGAACTGGCACTTCATCCCCCGTGAGCGCAAGGGCCTGCCCATCAAGGCCATGACCCCCGAACAGCGGGCGCTGGCCTTTGGCCTGATCTCCAGCGGCACCAGCCGCTCCGGTGCCATCAAGGCCACCACGATCATGAGCCTGGAAGCGATCCTGCGCGATTCTGAGAAGGGGACCGGCCCGCTGCGGGACCCAGAAATGTACTTCTTCTCCGTCTTTGGCGATCCCAGTGCCAAGGGCCACTGGGGCTGGCGCGTGGAAGGGCACCACCTGTCCCTGAACTTCACGATTAACGACGGCAAAATTGTGGCCGCCACCCCCGCCTTCTTTGGCGCCAACCCTGCCGAGGTCCGACAGGGACCCCGTGAAGGGCTTCGTACCCTGGCCGAAATTGAAGACGCCGCCCTGCGCCTGTTCCAGGCCCTTGACCCCGCCCAGCAGAAGACCGCCCTGGCAAGCGATACCGCACCCGCCGACATTGCCAGCAACAACGGCAACGCCGCCGGCCTGGCCGCCGACCCACCCCAGGGCGAAGCTGCCGGTGTTGCCACCGACGGCTTCAATGATCTCCAGCAGCGCCTGTTTGACGAACTGGTGCAGGCCTACGCCGGCGACATGCCCGTAGATGTGGCCCGCTCTTGGCTGTACGACGTCGCTCGCTCTCAGAACGTCCGGTTCGCCTGGTACGGCGCGGCCGATCGCTCTCAGCCCCACGCTTACACCGTCAAGGGCTCAAACTTCGAGATCGAATTCAATAACACCCAGACAGGCGCGAACCATATCCATAGCGTCTGGCGCAGCCTGGAAAACGACTTCGGCTCCTGAGTGATCTGAATCAATCAAGCATGATGACACCTGACGTTGTAGAAGTCTCACCGGTCGACCTCAAACGCCGGCTCGAAGCGGGCGAGCGACTGCTGTTGCTTGACGTTCGCGAGCCGGCCGAACGGGCGTATAACTCCATCCCCGTTCCCGAGGGAACGCCCGACCTGCATTTGCCCATGGGGCAGATCGTAGATAGTATCGAAACCATCCGGGTGCACGTTGCCAGCGCAGCGGCACCCGTGATTGTTTATTGCCACCACGGCGTTAGATCCATGGCCGTGGCCCAGTGGCTATCCGCGCAGGGAATCACGAATATCTATAACCTGCAAGGCGGTATCGACGCCTACAGCTTGCAAGCCGATAAAAGTGTGCCCAGGTATTGGTGAGCCTTCAACGATCGTCGCAAGACTCTGGCGAGTTGTGTTCCTCGCTCTTTTTGACCTTGCTCTGTGCCGCTGCGGTGTCAAATCTCGCTCAGCAGCCGTTCGTAAAGATCAGAGACTCCGACCGATTGCGCTGATGTCTTCAGATAATCAAAGTCGGCTTGATCACGCAGCAATTTCAGTAACCTGGTCACGTCGTCCCACTGCCGTCCCATGTTTCGTTCGTTTTGCGGTACCACTCCAGCTTACTGATGATGGCGTCTTCAGCGGTAGCAACCGCAATTTTAACGACCTGGCGGTCACCGAGCTGTTCGATCGTGGCCCGTTGCATCGCGGAGACGTCGAACGGTCGACCTTGGCTGATGAACACGTCAACTTTGAATGACGTGGCGAAGTGGATCAGATTGAAGCAGGATTTCCGTCGAATTGCATCGCGTACCGCCACCTCACTCACGTAGAAGTCGCCCTGGAAGCACTTCAGAAACTCGGCCACGGCTTCTTCAGTCAGTTCGGCGACAACATCAACATTAATCGTGGACCGGGCAGCGCCATGGAACGAGCTGGCAACGCTGCCTCCCACGTAATGACGAACACCCAGCTTGCTGAATGCCATCGAGACCGGCGCCAACGCGGCAGCAAGATCGTCCTGCGGATTCATTAACGCTGCTCCTGAAGCCAGGCCCGCACTTCGTTTGCGAGTGTCTCGCCGTAGGTCAATTCGATGAACTTGAGTCTGACCTGCTCTTCGGAATACTCGGGATGACGCCGACGAATCGCGGTGAAAGACATCCGCCGGAGCTGATCTGACCAGGCAAAAACGCGCCGGAGCCGTTCCTGGGGAGTCATCTCACGTAGACACTGCAACTGAACCTCAAGGGCTTCCGGTGATGTGTCAGAATCGCTCGATTGGGTCGCCATCTCTGAAGTTTCTGCCGGTTCCAGAATGAATCTCACTGTCTCAGGAGGATTCTAACCCCGCAGTCCCTGCAAAGAAACCGGGTTTCGTTGGGAACGGTTTGCCCGCAAGGAATCGCCGTTCGGTTATACTGTGGGCGTGCATACAAATCTCTCCATCACTGACGAGCTTTATGAACAAGCCGAGTAGCTTGCCAAGCGGTTGCATATTTCACGCAGCCAGCTTTACGTACAAGCGCTGGCCGAGTTTGTGGCACGGCATGATCCCAACACAATCACCGCCCAGATGAACGAGGCCCTGGAAGAACGGGATTCCCAAGCCGATCGGTTTGCTTGCCAGGCGGGGCGACAGGTTCTCAGGCAAGTGGAGTGGTAGTTTTCAGGGCGTGATCTGGCGGGCTGAACCTTACCCAACCACCCAGACGGATGGGCCATTGTATGCCCGACCTGCTTTTACCTATAGTTTATTTTATCGAAATGTAACTCACCGGTAATTCGTTCGCAGACTGCGGCACACTGGGCGATGACTCTTTAAAGAGCCAGTATCCATGACCAGTCCCACCCGACCGATCCCCGAACAAATCAAGCGTGGGCTTACCCTCGAAGGGCCGTTCTTGCCCGAACCGCTGGCCGTGCTCACGGTCGATGCGTACGGGCCCGCACTCAAAATCGTCGGCCGTGGAGTCAAAACGAATCAACTTCACGACGTCACAGCCAGAATTTGTGGAATCGCACAAAATGGATTCGGACGCCAGGGCTCCCGTAGGTGTGCCGCGTAACAAGAATGAGACGGAAACTCAGCGATTATGGATCCAAGCTGGAGAAGGGGTTATCAAACATGGGGTGGTCCTGGCGACGATCAATGAGTATTGGCCCCGTTAGATTCAATTTCTCGCAGTCGGGGATGGGAATGTCGGTGGGTGTCAAAGGCGCGCGGGTATCAATATGCCCAAGAGGCACCTATGTCCATGTTGGCGCTGGTGGCTTCCGTTACTCATCGCGCATCGACGCAAGAAATCACCCAAACAGTCAAGAACAAACCACACACCAGAGTAGGCCTCTGCAAAGGGGTCAACTACGCACTGTTGAGAACCTTGATCCACTATCTTTTGTAGATGTTAATCAGGATGAAGTTCTGGAGGAGATACGCTGTAATGCAAACAAAGTAAGCCTGGTTTCCGTAGTTGCAATCATATCTGGATTGCTCGTCTCGTTGGCGATGTTCGTAGCAATGTTTCAGGTCTCAGAAAAAGAGAACACAGGGATATTTATACTCGGTGGCAGTGGCCTTCTGGTTTTAGCAGCACTGCCCTATGCAAAATTGAAAGATAAACAACGGCTCGTGACCCACATCAGCTATGAGTTCGATCCCTTGGGAGCAAATGTTGAAAAAGCCATTGTAAGATTAGTACAAGCATTAGCAGATGCAGACAAAATATGGTCTGTAAAAACAGAGAATCAACACGGTGAATGAAAGCGGAACGCCGGCGCGAGTACGTCTATCGACCGTCATAGGATTTCGATCACTTGGGCATGCCCACCACGCATCACCACAAACGTCACAGTTGGAAAAATCACAATCGGGCCAACTTCACTTTACATGTTGCCGGATCGCGTGTTTGTCTACGGTCCACATGGGGCCATAAACAGCATCAGCTATACGGACATTCGATACACTTCCAGCGAAATAACATTTATTGAATCCGAACCGGTGCCACTTGATGCCATCGGAGTAGGAACTACTTGGCAGTATGTGAATAAAGACGGTTCTCCAGACCGCAGATTTAACAACAATCGAGAATTACCAATACTTAGATACGGGATCCTGGAACTGGAAGGGTTTTCTGGGCTGAGATTAACCTTACATATCTCTAAGCCGGCCCTTGCACAGGGTGCAACAACGCTCTTAACAACTGTTAAAGACGCTATTCGCATAATGAAGGCACAACCTTCGAAGCAGCCATCCACACAAAACCGTTCGTTTGTACTGCCAACCGCCCTACCTCCACCTCTCCCCGTCGACCCTGAAGAGACCACAATTCAGCTTTCCGAACTGCTAACCCTTTCATGGCTTCCGAATTTGCCGGAATGGGCGTCCTCGATGGCCTGTGGAATTCTGTTGGTGCTGCCTGTCGTTCCCGGAGTATTTGCAATTCGTTCGGGGTTAAGCTGGATTACTGGAATCTTTCTTGGGCTTACTCTCGCTCTTGCCATCTATGCTCTCATCGTATTAGTTAGGCCAGGAAACATAGAGATATTCGACGAAGATCAAGAAGAAGAGGAAGAGGAAGAGCATGAATACTCTGACTAATATCCACAGATGAATGTAAACTCAAGAACAGATATCCACGACATTAGCACCGCGACAACGGCCACACTTTCCACCATACGTTACGATAACGGGATGACGCCCGACCTGATCCTCCGAGATCATTTTATCCTCATCAACTCACTCGATTTCGATGCCTTGATCCTTAAACCAGCGTGATAATCCGGCCTCGAGAACGACCATCGCCTCGGCCAGTGATTCGGGGCGGTTGTCCTCGAAATCCACGCCGCCGTAGCCCATCGCCCGTACAACAAAACCGAAGCCTTGCTGATCACCGATTTCAATAAAGCCGCATCCCTGAACATACTGCGCAATGGTGGGGAACATCGTCTCGACCGTTGCCTGGTCGGTATCGGGACGAATCATCTTGGCCCGGCTGATTTTGCGAAGCTCTTGCCGAAGTTCAGGAAAGAGCTTGTCGATCTTCGGCAGTTTCTTCTCGACCCTAACGCCAATGCCTATTTGCTCAAGAACAGGATACAGTTCTTGGCACCGTGTGTTCGCCTTGAGACGAATCGTCTTCGGGCGTCGGGCATCACCGTCGAGTGGCCGCCTCATGGCGTTGGCAAGCAGGCTGGCCAGGTCATTGACGGTTGGCTTGCCCTGGATCGTTTACTCCGCGAGCAAATCGCCGGTCCTTTTGATGACAACCATTCCAATGTGATGGGCTTCTTCCTGAATCAAAAGCTGTGGCATCGCCGGGAAATCGGCCTCCCAGCTCTCCTCGGACTCTGGTAGTTGGACAAGGCGGCTTTTTACAAACGCCACGCCTTTGCCAAGCTTGAGCTTGTCTGTTTTGGGCATGGCAATTACGGCTCCGTGATGGTAGTAAACTCAATCGTTCACGGTCCAGAAGCAATGATCTGAGCGAGTCGCCGAATTGTACGCATGACTCAGATCAAGAACGGCAGGCGGGACGCCTGCACCACGACAGGAAGCATAGATCGAAGCGATTGAACATGGTGTTCACGGCCCATCGGAGTAAGCAAAAACCGAAGGGCCGGCACTCTCGTGCCGGCCCCTTGTGAAAAACCACCGCGTTAACCTTGTTCAGTTCCCCTTCTGGAAACTCTTGGCCCGCTCGGCCAGACTCTTGTCTTTGGTAATCGCAATCACCCGGTCCAGAACCTTGTTGGCTTCGGCCTGGTTCGGGTCGCGTAGTTCAGGGCGATGCAGCAGGTCCACAATGCTGGCACAGGCCTGGCTCGTCAGCTTGGGGTTATCCAGCGACTCGGCCACAAACCGGACCGACTCGATGGTCTGGGCATCACGCGCCCGGTCTAGCACCAGGCGCCGCTCTTCGTCACGGTTTGCCTGCTTCATGCCGCGAATCAGCATGGCCAGCTTTTCACTGGCATACAGATTGCCTGCCAGACTCAGTGAGCGACACAGCCCCTGCACCGCACGCGTCTTGAGTTCGGGATCACTGGTATCCTCGGCCAGGGCCAGGATATCGGTTGAAATCGAGGCATCGGGCCAGATCCAGAGCGCCGTCTGCGCAGCGGCCTTGCGGTCGGTATCCGAACTCTTGAGCCCCTGACGCACCAGGTCCAGGGTTTTGGGACCGCCCAGCCGCGCCAGCAACGGCAGCAGGCCAGACTTGTCGCTTTCAGAGGCTGAACTGTAAACCCTCAGCAACGGCTCAGGCCGGCGTGCAGGGTCCGCAATCCGAGAACAAACCGACGTGATCGCGTTGCGGGCCTCGTCTCGTTCCGCAGGGTCGGTCGTTTTGAGCAGGCCCTTGATCATCCCTTCAATCTGCGGCTCAGACGCAAGATTCCCAAGCGCGGCCATGGCACGCCGGCGAACGCCAGCCTCGGGGCTAAGCACCTCTTCCAGCAACGCAGGGGCAGCCAATGAAGCACGCCGGCGCTCAAGAATTTCAATGAACTGAGTCCGGCGACCAGGATCGGCCGTGGCCTTCATCGTGTCCACCAGCGCGGCATCGACCCCGCCGGCAAACGTGGTCTCCAGGCTGCGACGCGCGGCGTTGGCCGCATCGCCCTCCTGCCCCAGGGCCTCGACCAGAATCGGCAGCGTGCTCACGTCGCCCACGCCGCCCAGCGCGGCCAGTGCCGACGCTCGCACGGCAGCGTCAGAACTCTTGGTGGCGGTCACCACAGCCCCCCGAGCCGCGCCATCCCGCCTGGATCCCAGCGCGTGCAAGAGTTGAACCTTGGTTGGCTCTGGCAGGCTGACAAGCCCTTCGGCCAGCGTGGCCACAGACTTGGAATTGAGTCGGCTCACATATCCCAAGGCCACGGTGGCCTCTTGTGGCTGGCCCGCAGCCAGCACCTGCAAGATGGTGCGCGCGGCCAATTCCGGCCGTGCCTGTAACACCAGTTCCAGGCCCGCCAGCCGGGCTGGAAGACTGGGCGAGCCGATCAGCGACTGACCGACCTGTGCGGCGGGCTCGGCCTTGCCCTCGGCAAGCTGCCGCTGGCCGCAACGGACCAAGGCGTCGGTAATCTGGAGCGCGGCCTCACCCTGGCTGGCCTTCAGGGCCTGAGTCAGAATTTGGGCCGCTTCCGGGGTGGCAATTTTGCCAAGCGCCCGCGCAGCAGCCTCGCCCACGGGGGCAGGCTGACGCAGCAATTCGCCCAGTTCCGCAACGCTGGTTGCCTCGCGGCGGAACCCCAGGGCGTTGATCAGGGGAACGCGGGCGGCGGCTTCTGGCACCGTCTTGAGCGTACTCAAAAGTGCCACATTTGCCGCCGGATCGGGATTGTTGGCCAGGGCCCGAATGGCGGATTCACGCACCTGTGAATCCGTGGCGGCCAGTTCCTTGGCAGTTGCGGCCACAGACTCGCCCCGGCCAATCCGTTCCAGTTGCCTCAGAAACCAGACCTTGGTCTGCGCGGGAGTTTGCTTCTCACCAAGCGCGGTCGTCATCAACCGGCAGGCTTCCAAACGTTCAGGCTCGTGGCCGGGCGCTGCCGCCTTCCAGCAGAGTTCCTGCCAGCGCTGCTGAGCCTGGTCATAACCGGTGGTTGCCCCAATCGCGGGCAAAAGCTCCGTGAAGCTCGCCTGCAAAGTCTGTTGCTCTTGCGCCTGCGCGGCCACTACCGCGCCTCCAGTACCGACCTGGATCAAGAGACCGCCTGCCGCTCCGAACATCAGTGAACGCCAACTCATCATCTTATACCCTTTATTTGAATCAATCGTTGATCGGTTGTCTGTTTTTGGCCGAACGGAATCTCAGAGGGTCCAGGGGTCGCGCTTGGGCCGATCGAGCCAGCGGTTGGCTTCGGGATCGCCCAGAATCTGCTCGGCGACGGGGTCCCACTTCAAGGGGCGATTCAGCCAGTAAGCAATATTGCCCAGGTGGCACACGGTGGTGGCGCGGTGGGCCACCTCAATGTTGCGGAACGGCAGTTCGCGGGTGCGCACGCAGTGCAGGAAGTCGCCAAAGATCCCGCCTTCGCCCTTGTAGCCTTCCATGTCTACACGGTCGATGGACGTGGGGTGCTCACCGGGCAAGCTCCCTTTGGTACCCTTGTAGGTAATATCGTTGGTGCCGCCGTGGTACATCTTCGTTCCGTTGGCGAAGACGTAGGTCAGCAGCTTGTGCTCATTGCCGTCTGGCGGAATGATTTCAACCGGGCCGGTATGGTGCAGACCGGCTGCAAACATGGCCGCGCCGTAGCGATGCGCGCCCCAGTCGGTCATGCCGCCGCCCGAGTAGTCTCGATACGGCCGGAAGCCGCCCTTGATCAGGCTCTCATGGAATGGGCGATAGGGGGCGGGGCCAAGCCACATTTCCCAGTCTACGCCGGCGGGTACGGGCTGCTCTTCCAGATAACAATCGGCGGAAGGGCCCCAGCAATCGACGAAGATTTCCTGGATCTCGCCCAGGGCTCCGCCACGGACCAAGCGGGGAATGTCTCCGTAATCACCCAGCACACGCTGGCTGCCGCCTGAGAAAACGCGACCATAGCGGCTAACCGCATCGGCCATGGCGCGGCCTTCCTTGATCGTCAGGCACTCGGGCTTCTCGCAGTACACATCCTTGCCGTGCTTGCAGGCCTCAATGGTAATAATGGCGTGCCAGTGATCGGGGGTACCAATGAGCACGGCGTCAATATCGGGCCGGGCCAGCACGTCTCGAAAGTCGTTATAAGACTTGCAGTCTTCGTTCTTGTAGTGCTGGTTAACAATGGTCCGCGCCCGTTCTCGATGTTCGGTCACGGGATCGCAGGTGGCCACCATTTGCACCTGCGGGAAGCCCAGGAACCCCTGCATGTCGCCGGTTCCTTGGCCACCGCAGCCAATGGTGGCCATGGTGATTCGCTCACTGGCCGCAGGGCGATTGCCGCCTAGCGCTGACGACGTGAGCACATAGGGAAACGCCATGGCCGTTCCCGCCGTCTGAAGGAATTGCCGCCGACTGGACCGTGAAAACTGCATGATCAAGCTCCTCACCGAAGGTGCGAGGTTTTGAGAAGGTAAGAAGCCGTTTCAAAACCGAGACTGGCGCCGCGTCCGCGAGGTGCCTGTCCCAGGTTTTGAAATCGCCTCCAAGAAATTCAGCATTGCGCAGCCGGGTTGCCCGTGCAACCAGGAACCGGTCAAAGGGCGGCTGCACCCGTCTGACCGCTTTCGTAACCGTAGGACTTCACTTCACCGGTTCAACGGTGAGGTTGCGGAACTCAATGGTGAACCCTTCAGCCTCAAGGCCGAAGTAACCCTTGGGTTGCTTGCAGCCGTCCCAGGTCACCGTGTCTTCGCCATTGGTGCGCAAAGAGATGGTGTTTCCCTTGCAGGTGATGTCTTGCACGTTCCATTCGCCGGCCGGCTTGACGTTGCCGCCGGGGCTCTTGGCGGCAGCATTGAACCGCTGGGTGGCACCCGTGGTTTCCCCAAACAGGTAGCCGCCCGATTTGTCACCGGTCTGAACCTGGTGCCAAACTTTTCCATCTTTCGAGTTCCGGAACATGAGCCCCGAGTTATAGCCCTTGCCACCAGCCAGCGGCACGAACCGCCATTCCAGATGGATCTTGGCGTCACCAAACTCATCGCCATCGAACCTGAGCCATTCATGATGCCCTTTACCCTCGCAGGTCAGGATGCCGGTGGCCGCATCATATTTCCAGGGCGAGGGGTTCTTGATCTCGCCCGTGACCGGGATGGGGACCCGGGTCCAGCCCTTCAGGTCGGCACTGGCCCCTTTCAGAAGGTTCACCGGCTCATCAGCCGCGCAGGGGTTGGCCCCCACGGCCATGAACCCACAAAAAATGAACAGGGCCAAGGTCAGACGCATGGTTGATCTCCTTCGACGTTTTTTGAACCAGAAAAGCCAGCCTAATGGGCCCGGTGAGCCGGATCAATGGCCGAGCTTTTTGGGGTCAACCGCTTGCCCTGCTGGGAAGGGTCTGTTAAACGCAAGGTGTTCGCATGCAGAATCCCGCCTCAATCCTCACGCCGCCGGGAGATCATTTCATGACCGCCTTGAACCGCCGCCGGTTTATTCAGGCAACGGCCGCCCTGCCCGTGGCCGGCGCTTTTGCCACGGCCACCACTGCACGCGCCTCACGGGTTCTGGGGGCCAATGACTCGGTCACCCTGGGCTTCATTGGCGTGGGAGGCATGGGAACCGGCCTCTTGAATATCTTCAAAGGATTCCCAGACGTTCGGGTGGCCGCCGTGGCCGACGTGTACGAACCGCACGCCCTGCGGGCCAAAGAGGCCGCCGGCGGTAAGCCCGACGTAGTGGGCGATTTCCGCAAGATTCTGGATCGCAAAGATATTGATGCGGTTGTAATTGCCACCCCAGACCACTGGCACGCCATCCCGTCTATTCTGGCCTGCCAGGCCGGCAAAGACGTGTATTGCGAAAAGCCGCTGGCATACACCATTGGCGAAGGCCGCCGCGTGGCCGACGCCGCAGCCAAGCACAAACGGGTAACCCAGATGGGGAACCTGATCCACGCCGGCGAAAGCTACCACCGCATGGCCGAGATTGCCCAGTCGGGCGTGCTGGGCGATATCCGCAAGGTGCGCGTTTGGATGTCTGCCCGGCTGCCCAAAGACGGGATTGGCAAACCGGCCGACGGCCCGCCACCGGCCGGCACCGACTACAACTTCTGGCTTGGCCCCGCCCCCGAACGGCCGTTCAACGTCAACCGGTTCACCTTCAACTGGCGCTACTTCTGGGACTACGGCGGCGGCCAGCTTGCCGACTTTGTTTGCCACCTGGTCGACCCGGTTCACTGGGGCATGAAGGCCAGCGCTCCAGAAACCATTGTGGCGCATGGAGAACGGGTCGAGCAGGACAACGCCGAAACCCCAGACGAACTGGAAGTGGTCTACCATTACCCCCAGGGCTTTGACCTGGTTTGGAGCGCCCAGCCACATAACGGCCAGGGATTCTTTGGCCGTGGCAATGGCATTGCCTTTTACGGCACCAAGGGGACGATGCACGGCCACTATAATGATTACGTGGTGATTTCTGAGGGAGACCCCATCACCGAGCCAGAGCCGTTCCTGCCACGCTCCAAGGGGCACCACCGAGAGTGGATTGATGCCATCAAGAGCCGCGCGGAATGTTCTTGCAACTTCGGGTACGGTCACAACCTCACGGCGGTGGCCCACCTGGGAAACATGGCCCTGAAGACCGGCAAGAAGCTCCACTGGGATGCCCAGGCCGAAAAGGTTACCAATGCCCCCGAAGCCAACAACTACCTGTTCAGGCCAGAGTATCGCGCCCCCTGGAAGTTGCCAGAGGTGTGAGCCTCTGAGCCAAAGCCACGTCCGTAACTCGGCGCCGTTTCGCCTGGCCCACGGTGGCTAACGGTTGAGCCTGGCCTTGTGCCCGAGTCTCTGTTTTTCACGCTCTTTCCCTGAATGGCCCGGTGTCCATGCCTGAATTGCTGCTGATTCCCCCCTGGAACGGTTCACCACGGTCACTGGCTGACTGGGTTGCCTTGTTTGAGAAGCTGGGCCAAACGCCCGACGTGGACAAGGATGGCAACTTTGGCGCAGTGATCATGCTGGAACCAATCGGGGCCGAGGGCTACGCCGAGATCGAGTCCAATGGCCGGGTGTCTGCACTGAACCTGGAATTTGAACAGGCCCTGGCAGAACCGGCCCGCGCCCTGGTCGAGGCCGCGGCCACCGAGTTTGGCTGGGAGATTATTGAGGACAACGAACCCGACGAGGGGGACTGAGCGTCTTGTTGATGGCGGGCCGGCCTGGTGGTTGGCCCTTGGATTTCCTCTCTCACGCACCAACGCTGGAGATAGCTTTCATGCGACGAATCCGCCTTTTCACCCAGACTGCCGCCGTGCTTAGCTTTGGCCTGGCGGCCGCCCTGGGAAGCGAACCAAGTTTTACCAAGATTGAGATCAACCCCAAGAGCATCTATGAGGGGGCAAGCGCATTCGACGTCGATCTTGACGGCGATATGGACATCGTTTCCGGCTCAACCTGGTACGAGGCGCCCACCTGGGCCCCCCACCCCGTGCGCGACGTGGAGAAGATTGGCACGTACACCACCTGCTTCTCAACCCTGCCCATGGACGTAGACGGTGACGGCGATACTGACTTCCTGTCGGTGTCTTACTTTGGTAAAAGCGTGGGTTGGGTTGAAAATCCGGGCGACAAGACCTCCAAGTGGCCTTACCACCTGATCGACGAACCGGGCCCCAGCGAATGCGCCGTGTTTGTAGACTTCAACAATGATGGCCGGCCTGAACTGTTGCCCAACACCGTGAACACGGTGGTTTTCTATGCCCTGGAGAAGCCAGGCAAGGAACCCAAGTTCAAGAAGGTAAGCCTGGGAGACACGGGCGCGGGGCACGGCGTGGGCTCTGGCGATGTGAACCGGGACGGCCGGGTCGACATTCTGACCCCCACCGGCTGGTTCGAATCGCCCGCCAAGCCGCTCGAAGAAACCTGGACCTTTCACCCCGCCTGGGACCTTGGCCCCACCGGCATCCAGATTTACTGCGACGATTTTGACGGCGATGGCGATACCGACCTGGTGTACGGCAAGGGGCACGACATTGGCCTGTACTGGGCCGAGCAGACCAAGGATGCCGATGGAAAGCCGGTCTGGAACAAGCACCTGATTGATGACACCATCAGCTCCGTGCACGTGCTCCAGTGGGTCGACCTGGACGGCGATGGCAAGAAGAACGAGCTCTTGAGCGGCAAGCGGGTCTACGCTCACGAGGTTGAGCCGGGCGACGTTGGACCTTCGATCATTGCCTACTACCGTTATCAGGGCGACAAGAAAGGCTGGACCCGGCACGTGATCTCGGCCAGCGAGGGGGCCAAGAACGCCCCCACCGAAGGTGGCAAGCGTGACGCCCAGAAAGATTTCCCCGCAGGCACCGCCGGCACAGGGCTGGAAATCTCGGCCGTGGATATTGATAAAGACGGCGATATCGACCTGGTTTGCCCAGGCAAGAGCGGGCTTTACCTGTTCCTGAACAACGGAACAAAGTGAAACCTGACCTGTGCTATCGCGGTTCACCATGCAGTTGCACCTGGGAGACAGCCGCCATCGGCTGTCTCTTGGTGTTATTTTCAGGCGCAATCGCATCGTAAGCCGCTACCAATTCATGACCCGGGCCGCCGTTGTTCGGCCCGGGTGATTGGCCTTCCCCGAAGATCGTCCGGGGTTTCCGCCAAGAACGGGAACAACAGGGTTCGAGAAATCTCAGCCAATCAGATATAATTTACGCCTGAATACTGGCCCTTGAGAAATCCAGGGCTGCCCCGATCTGGCCGGCCTTGCCTGACCCAGATCCGAATGAACTACTGCCAAGGAAAGATTTCGATGTCTCACGCAACCACCCCCATCACCGCCATCCAGGCTCACGGCCAATCGGTCTGGATCGACTTCATCAGCCGCGAGTTTCTGGATTCCGGCAACCTGCGCAAGATGATTGAGACCGACGACCTGCGCGGGGTGACCTCAAACCCGACCATCTTCGAAAAAGCGATCGGCTACGGATCTCAGTACGACGAGCAGTTCAAGCAACTGGTCAAGCAAGGGGCCGATGCCCAGGCTGTGTACGACGCCCTGACCACCACCGATATCCGCAATGCGCTCGACCTGTTCAAAGAGACCTACACGCGCACCAAGGGGCTGGATGGCTACGTGAGCCTGGAAGTCTCGCCCATCTTGGCCAACGACACCGAGAAGACGATTTCCGAAGCCGTGCGGCTGTGGAAGATCCTCGACCGGCCGAACGCGATGATCAAGATTCCAGGCACCCCCGCCGGCCTGCCGGCCATTGAAGAGTGCCTGTTCCAAGGCATTAACATCAACGTCACCCTGCTCTTCAGCGTGCACGCCTATGAAGCCGTGGCCCGGGCCTACGTTCGTGCCCTGGAACGGCGAGCCAAGGCCGGCCTCCCGGTCAGCGGAATTGCTTCCGTGGCCAGCTTCTTCGTTTCCAGAATTGACGCCGAAGTAGACAAGCTGCTCGACGGCGCCGCCGCAAACATTGCCGACGCCACCCAGCGGCAGGCCGTTGAACACCTCAAGGGCAAGGTGGCCATTGCCAACGCCAAAGAAGCCTACGCCGTTTACGAACAGATCTTCGGCAGCCCCGAATTTGCCGCCCTCAAGAGCCACGGCGCCCACGTTCAGCGCCTGCTGTGGGCCTCGGTTGGCACCAAAAACCCCAGCTACCCAGACACGATCTACGTCGATGAACTGATCGGTCCCGATACCGTGAGCACCATGCCGCCAGAGACCTACAACGCCGTACGTGACCACGGCAAAGTCTCTAACGCCCTAACCCACGGCCTGGCCGATGCCCGCCACACCATGTCTGAACTGGCCAAACACGCCATTGATTTCAACAGCGTCACCGACAAGCTGCTCAAAGTGGGTGTCGAACGCTTCAGCGCCGATTTTGAGACCCTGATGAAGAGCATTCGCGAAAAGCGCGACAAATTTGCCGCCGAACTCAGCTGAACGTCACCGTTCCGCCATGCTGCACGCCCGGTAAAACTAGTTCTGACCAAGTCGCTCGACTCGCCGAGTCGAGTTCTTGCTCCTGGAAAAGATTTTCCTAGGAAGCGCAGTGCACGGCTCGCAAGAGCCGTGCAACTCTCCCCCAGGAGTTCGCAGGCAGCGGCCTGACAGAACCGTTCTGAACAAGACGAAAACAGCCAGATCTCAATGCTTTGGAATTCGGCGGAATGGTTCCAGCTAAGCAAACTTGAGCGAAGCGACCAAGTGCGGAAAAATCATGCCAAAAAAATGCGGGGACACCATGGACCTTCTTCAAGGTCCGCGGTGTTCCCGCTCTTGGTTTCAACAGGAGTGGTGCCCAGGGGAAATCCAGATTGCCCCCTTCCGCAGGGAACAACCCGGTTTCAAACCTTGGACGCATCAGGACCAACCACCCACCCCAGGTTCTGGCGGGGAAAGGTGGTGTGCCTGACAATTGTCGGTCGGAAACTGGCTGGCAATCAGAAGCCAACGGTCCCATCGGTTCGATACGGCGTCAGGTGCGATGGGTGGTCCAGGAACCAGAAGCGTTCCCACTCATCACCGATTTGCCGGAGATTTTCCGAGTCCACGAGCAGTTCTTGCACACGTCTCGGAGGAGAGGCCGCATAGTGAGGCAATGGGACCGGGGCACAGCCCTCTCCCACCACAACAACGGCCGTCAAAAGTCCTAGTGCTGCCGCTAGCTTACGCATGCCGGGATCCTCCCGCCTGGAGATGTTCTCCTCCACCCAGTAAGGTCGTGCGATGATTTCGCCCGTTCCCTCATCTGGGGGGCAAGAGCGTCCAATCCTTGGGTCGGCCCCGTTCCTCAGGCCGCATCCCACGCGCTCTTACCCGAACCGGTCAAGTTCCAGCCGCAACCCCCGAAAGAGTTGCACACCGCCGTGGAATCCGAACTCAAACCTTACCCTCGCCCGCTTTCGGCTTTGCCTGTGACGAGGACTCGGCGGTCCGCTTGACCGATCCGTCCCTCATTACATCGGCATCCTCTTCGCCGTCCATCAGTGGAAGATTGGCAGGATTCATCCGACGCACCAATTCTTCCATTTCCTTGCCCGGCTTGAAGGTCACCACATTCTTCGCAGGCACAAATACCTTATCTCCGGTGCGTGGATTACGTGCCCTACGTGGAGCCCGCCTTTTAACTTCAAATACCCCAAAGTTCCGTAACTCAATACGTCCTTCACCGACCAGCGTCTTGATGATCTCATCCAGGGTCATCTGGACGATTTCTTTGGTCTTGAGCTGAGTCAATTCCAGTTCTTCGGAAATTTTCTTGACTATCTCTTTTTTTGTCACTTTTCAGAACTCCAGAGAGGCTAGCGATCCCGACGGATTCTCAATCGCTTTTCGTCGCAACTTTAGTAACGGTACGGACTCGTGTCAAGAGCCTGCCAGCCAAACCAGCACCGCCAAGGCCGTTCCCCTGATCATGGATTCCAAACAGATTGATGTCAATATTTTTTGAAATGAATAGATTCCGCAACGTATCCTGAGCCCTGAAAAAGGCTCGGGAAAGCGAAACCAGCCTGGGCAAGCCCAGGCCTCCAAAACAGCAGCACCTGGTAGGGGAAACCGGCGGGCTTGTGAGTGGCCTTCTTGCCCCAATACGAGCCCGAACCGCTTGGCCAGGCCATACGCAACGCAACGCGAAACCATGTCCAGGAGCGTCCGCTGCGATTTTGCAGGCTCTGATCCCAAATGCGCAACCTCGAAGAGCGTCAGCGAGTGCAGTTCTTACGACTGCTCCCCTTCCTTTGGTTCGCCCCCTCACAAACAGTCAAGGAGGCAGAATCCCGCGCTCAACCGCTGACAGCGGTTCGCGCTTTGGGCCACCTAGATGGCCACCAACCACACCTGGTCACGGCCTGACCGGCCGACCTCATTCCTCAAACGCAATCGCCGCGCGCCGGGCTTGGGCCTCCACTTCTTCCAGCGAGATCACAGGCCCGCCCCGGGCTCCCGGGCAGAATTCCTGGGTTCGGCCCCAGGCAGCCGGAGATTCCAGGTGGGCCGGCCAAAACGGCCAGGTGCGACACTGAACCGGGCGATCTTCATAAACCGTGCAACCGCTGCCTGATTCCCAAAAAATGCAGTCGTAATTCGGCTTCTCAATCAAACTGTAGCGATCTCCAACCTGGCGCACATACTGGCGGGTGAACTCCGGGAACGAAAGCCGGAGACGTTCTGCCAGACGTTCCATCTCTTCCACGGTCACCCACACAAACCCAGGCGCACCGGTGCAGCATTTTCCGCACCGACTGCAGGCAAACTGCAAACCGGCGGCATACCAGGGACCTGAACCTTCAACATCTTCCATAAGACTCAATCCAGACACGAATTGAAAACCGCCCAAGCAGAATCTTCAGTCCCCAGGCCAAAGTTTAGCCCGCAGCCTAACCCCAGGGCAATTGGTTCTGAACTCAACCCCGACCTTAGCCATGCCCATGAACCTGAAGCAACCGGGCAATTGCGTGCTCTCATGCGTGCATGAAATGCCTGCCAGCCAGACCTTTCTGTGAAAAAACCGGATCGATCTGAAGATTATGGCTTGCAGATCCGTGGCAGCGCCCGAACGATTGCCTGGATAGACCTTCAACACTTGAACTTCGCATCAAGATCCTATGGAGGGGCTTATGAGACTCTTGCATGATCAGCCGATCACGAGTTGCATTGAGCACGTCAGTTTGACGCATATCGAACTGCCGCTCAAAGAATGCTACCGCGGTCTCAAGGCCACCGGCCCTGGCTTCCGCGACACCATTCTGGTTGCGCTCCACACCCACGACGGACGAGTGGGCGTGGGCGAATGCGCACCGCCGCCTGGACCAGAGCTCAAGGCGACCATTGAACAATGCTGGCAAGAGCTAACGGCCACAATTCCCTCGCTCTTGCTGGGTCAGCCGGTGATGGACATTGAAACGTGCGAAGCACGGCTTGCGCACGATAACGGCCTGCATCGGTCCAGCCGGGCTGGAGTTGAAACCGCCTACTGGGACCTGATTGGCAAGTTCCAGGAACGAAGCCTGGCAAGCCTGCTAGGGGCCGACGAGGCCCGGCTGATGATGGGCATTGAACCCAGCGTGGAAATTGGTCCCTATCCCACGATGGTAGACACCATCAGGGCCATGGAGCCGCACCAGGAGGAGGGAATCCGTACGTTCGTGATTGGTCTGACCCCCGGCCTGGACCTGGAACTGATGGAATCGCTCCGGAACCACTTCCCCGATTGCCAGTTTGCAGCCGACGCCGGCGGCCGGTTCGACCGCTCGCAAGTGAGCCTGTTCCATCGACTGGATGAGCTCGACCTGCTCTGGATTGATGATCCGCTACCCGCCGCAGACACGGAGGGCATGGCCGGGCTTCAGGCGGCGATGGAGACGCCGCTTTGTGTGGATGCCAGCCAAACCCATTTGCTGGAAACCGGTGGATGCCGGCTCGCCCGGCTGAGCGTTCAGGGTGCGGGTGGCCTGAACGCTGCTCGTAGACTTCATGATATCTGCGAGGCGAATCACGTTAGTTGCCGGGTTTGCACCAGCCCAGAATCCGGCGTTGGGCTGGCCCAGTCTCTGGCGCTGGCGGCATTACCCAACTGCAAAGACCCCTCGGGCCTGGCCCCGCTAGCACGCTGGTTTGCAGACCTCTTCGTCAAACCCCCCATCGAGCTAGACGACCTGCTGCACGGCCGGCTCCGGGTCACGTCTCGACCCGGCCTGGGCCACGCCGTGGACTGGGTGCGGGTTCATGAACACCGGGTCAAACACGCCGAGTTCCCAATACAATGATCATGGGGCAGAGGAAAACTGGCTCACATGGGGGACTGGCTTCGAAGCGCCGGTCCCTGATTGTGGAGAATGCGCCTGAATTGCAGAACAATATCGCTTTGCTGAGTTAAGCTTCCAGCCGAGCCGAATTCGCCGATAGCCTTGCAATTCAGGCTCTTTGTTCCCGAGAGGAATGCCGACCCAGCACCAACTCGAACCGATGCACGTTCGCAGGGTGCTGGTCCGCTTCTATGAAACCGGTGCTAGTGGAACGCCACGCTTACCTTTTGGGGTTTGTAAGTGGGTCCGAGTCTGTATTTATCCTTTAAACCAGGACGGCCACCCCAAACTCTTGGGATGACGCAGCACTAGCAAGCTTGTTTACCGAAACTGCGCGGCCACGCAAGAAAATTTGAAACGTCCCATTTCATCCGTGAAATAGAGACTCGACCGTTATCCAATGTTGGTGAAGCGTGTGCTGGAGGCCGCAACGAATGTTCACTTGGTGAGATCTGGAAAATTCAAGCTTGATTTCCTCCGGCAGCGCTCGGCCGCCTGTTACGATGCCTTGGGTGAGAACAGCAGGAATGGGGCAATCCAAGATGCGGAGGCCGGCCGATGACACGCGAGATCAACGTGAGCCAACGCAATTGGCTTGTCGGCGAACTAAGCGTTTGGCGGTTGCAGGGGCTAATCGACGCCGCGCAGGAGCAGGCGGTCCTGGGCCTGTATCCCACTCCCGAGCAGTTGGGTGACCGTACTCAGACCCTCGCACTGAAGGTGCTTGGCAGCTTGGCCGCCGTGCTGATGGGCCTGGCCGTGCTGTTGTTAGTTGCCGCCAACTGGGAGCTAATTCCGGCAGCCGGCAAGATCGCCCTGATTTTGGCCTGCCTGATCGGCGTGCATGCGCTAGGCTTGTATCTGCGGTTCGTGCAAGGGCATCCGATGGCGGCCGATATGGCAGCCCTGCTGGGCTGCTTCCTCTACGGCGCAGGCATCTGGCTGATCGCCCAGATCTTCCACCTCACGGCTAACGACGGTGCCGCCTGGTGGTGGTGGGCGCTCGGAACCCTGCCGTTCGCCCTGGTCTCCGAAAGCCTGGCCTTGCACGCGATGGTGGCAGCCCTGCTGGCTGCCTGGGTCGGCGTTGAGGTCATCGGCTTCAACAACCTGGGCGCCTGGCGGATTGGACGCTGGCCTTGGCTGCCAAACCTGTTGCCCAGCCTGCTACTGCTGATCGCCCCCGGCCTGGCCTGGGCTTACCGCCGCCGCGACCCACGAACCCTGACACTGTACGTGGTCGTGCTAGCCTGGTGGGCCGTACTCTTGCCCCTGGCCTGGAACCAGTTCTCGTTTACCGCTGAGTTCGTAGGTGCCGTGGCCGCAGCGCTACTACTGGCTGCAGGGTTGCACCGGGCCGGCAGCCCGATGCGCACACCCTATTTCGGCTTTGGCGCCGGCCTGCTCGCGGGTGCTCTGATTCCCTTGAGCTTTTACGACTGGCACAACAACCCGGACGAGGGCTTGGCGGTTCCGGTAGCGCTCCTGGCCACGGTTATGCTTTGCCTGGGCTCGCTGGCTGTGGCCCTGGCCGTGTCGCGTTACCGCGCCGCCAGCGCAGCGGATCCAATCAAGACCGCCTGGCAGAGTCTCGAACAAAACTGGCTGCCCTTCGGCATCATGGCCTTGATGGCCGGAATGATCTGGTACCGACTGATGCTGTCCCAAACGCTTGGCCGCTGGCCACTCGCGATCGTCGCCAACCTGGCCATGGTCGCCCTGGCATTCTGGCTGATCCGGCTGGGCCTGAGCCAGGATCGCGGCTGGCCGTTTACCGCTGGCGTGCTGTACTTCTTGCTCTGGACCGTGCTGCGGTACATCGACCTATTCGGCAACTTCGGCGGCATGCTGGGCGCCGCCGGCCTATTCTTCCTGTGCGGAGTCGCGTTGTTCCTGGTCGCTCAGTACTGGCGTAATCGCCGCGTAACCGCCCGCCAAACGGAGGTGCCCAATGCCCTCGAAATCTGAGCAGGGTTTCTCTGGGCCCACCGCATGGGCTCAAAACACAGGCCAGAAGCCTGCACCGATCGAGGCAGGCGACTCGAATTCCGCCAGCCTCGCCATCGATCGGGCCTTCGGCTGGCTACGGCGGCATCAACTGCCTGTGCTGGCTGCCGCCGTGCTGTTCCAGGCGGGTGTGCTCTTGAGCCTGTCGTACCAGGGGGCCCGCCCCATCTATGCCGCACAAGCGCGCACCGTGCTCCTGAAAGTCAATCCGATCGATCCCCGAGACCTGATGCGTGGCGATTACGTGACGCTAGGCTACGACTTCAATCGCTTGAATCGCTCACAATTACCGGTCGAGCCCAACCTGCCAATGTACGCGCCTCTGGTGCTGGAAGCCGACGGCCGCCATGCACGGGGCCAAGGGCTGCAGAGCGAGGCCCCACCCTTCGGGACCCTGTTTCTTCGCGGCACTTCCGAGGGGAACGGCCTGGTACGCTTCGGAATTGAGAAATTCTTCGTGCCCGAGGGCGAGGGCAAGTCGTACGAGGCCGCAGTTCTGCGGCACCAACTCTGGGCCGAGGTAACGATAGCGCCCGACGGCGAAGCCCGGCTCCAGCGCCTGGTCATCGAGTAATCCAGCCAACCGAACCAGGCCAGGCTCCCCCCTCATCCGCAAACGAGACAACGCCTGAATGCTCCGCTTTCACGCGTGTCCGGCTCACCGGGAGGTTCGCCCTCCAGGGTGGAGAATGTGCGTGTTTTTACACGCGCGGCCAGGTGCAACACACAGCAGGCCCGGTACCCCTCATCCGCAAACGAGACAACGCCTGAATGCCCCGCTTTCACGCGTGTCCGGCTCACCGGGAGGTTCGCCCTCCAGGGTGGCAATGGATGATCAACGGATGTCCCAGGCTTGCCAAAACACGTACGCCCGGCTCATTGGCAAACGATCATAAACCCGTTTGTTGGCACCCGTCGCCCGAGAGTTCCCGCAAGGGTAAGAGCCGAATCTGGACCGTACTTCAGGCGAGTGTCAAACCTGTGAACAAAGGATTTGCTAAGCATTGATATAAGCCGGACAAACACCTGATCGCCTTACGAATACATTTTCTTATTATCAGGTGGCCAACGGCCCGGTGTGTACAAGACCACACCGGGACATTGGTTGTTCAATTCCATTACAAGATTACTTACTCAGGCATGGGAGACGGCAGCTCGGGATGAATCGCCGGAATCCTGCTGAAATCCTTCAGCGTCCGACTTGGCCCGAGCCATGAAGTAGATCAATAGTCCGTAACCGGCCTTTGCGGTAATATCTGCAAGAGTGTACCCGACTTGCAGGGCGATCTGTCCGGCTGGGGTCTTGCCGGTGAGTGTAATAATGGCATATGCGATGGGGTAGAAAGACCAGGTTACAAGCAGCAGCACGCGGGCAAAACTCACAAGTCCTCGAACAGCCTCAGGCTGCGTTTGTAGCGACTTCGTGAGCTCGACAAAGAGTATGAGCATGATGTAAAGAAACGGAATCATGCTCGCAGCCCAGAAGACCCAGCGAGTGGTCGTGTCTGACGAGACTTCGCCAGGATAGCCCAACGCGATCATCAACGTTGCGGCAATGACCAGACGAGTCAGGAGATTACGCCCTTGATCCTTCGGAAGGGCCAGAACCGCGATCAACTCGACCATCAGCAGTGGCACGGTCAAGATCCAGTCGGCGTAGCGGTAGGCATCGTTGAATGCCTGAGGGGTTTCCTTGAAAACGTCACCAGACAACGCATAGGCTTGGTGCCAGCTTTCGTGGATCCGGAAATAATGATAGCACGCAATTGTAACAACCAAGCCTGATACCATCAGGGCGGTCCGATACCTCGGAGCCACGGATGATCGCGAGGCAAAGAAGAAAATTGCAGCGGCACCCAACGTGGCGATCGTGAACGAAAACATGTTCGATACGAGACTAAATTGCGCTACCGAAAGTTCCATGAGACGATATCCTGATGATGGGAAAAACCCAAGGCCGAGAAACTGACAATATTTATAAACACTTCCTCAAGATGTGCTTATAAAATTTTTCAGACTAAGAAATAAGAAACGCTTGATCTGATGGCTCGTAAATTCATACTTGTAAGCTTTGCCACCCGAATGGCAAGGGGATTCACGCCCTAAGTTGGATGAGGTCGGGGCCGGAGTCGAAAATTCCTCACCAGTTCGGAAATTCGTAAGCATTCAGCCGAATTCAGTAACCCCTTGCATTTTGCCTTTCGTGGCATTCAACTCTTTGCATGGCACCACTGGGTACGGACACCCATGATCTGACTTCTCTGCTGGACATTCTTGGTCCGCAGAT
>CAIYJE010000001.1 GCA_903926465.1 uncultured Planctomycetales bacterium | reverse complement strand
GCGTTCGCAATGCAGAGGTTGAGGGTTCGATTCCCTTCCGCTCCACTGAAAATAAGGCGTTTGCGGTCACGGGCGTGGCCAGCGTTAGGCAATGGTTCCAGAATGGTTCCTTAACGGGGACTATTCCGGGACGTGGAAGAGTGTACGATGGCAAGATATTCGAGGCCCTGGAGACGGGCTGATCGTGGTTCGTGGTATGCGCACGTTCACGGCAAGAAGGTTCGGTTGACCGGGCCGTCCGGCACCCAGAAGGAGGCCGAGAAAGAACTGGCTCGACTGCTCTCTGGTCAGGCTGGTGATCCCCAGGTCGATCCCAGTCGGCTCCTGGTCAGTCACGTTCTCTCGGAGTGGCTCACGTATCAGGCCGGCCGGGTCCAAGCTGGCGACCTGTCGCCGGTCACGCTCAGGTCGTATGCGGATCGGCTGGCCTGCCTCTCGGACGAGATCAACGACCTGGCCGCCCAATCACTCAGGCCGGAGATCGTCCGTCAGTGGATTGCCCGCCAAGGCCAATGGGGGCCAACCAGTCGCCACGATCGGGTCGCTACGATCAAGCTCGCTTTCCGGTGGGCCTTGCGTGAGGGCCTGATCTTCACGAACCCCCTGGACCCCCTGAGACTTCCACGCCGGAAGATCAGTCGCGAGGTGATCCCCACTCGCGAGGATCTAGGGAAGTTCTCCGAGGAGATTAAGTACCCCGAGCTTCGCGAGCTGTACGAATTCATTCTGGCCACGGGTTGCCGCCCTGGTGAAGCGGCCCGGCTTAAGGCGTGCCACTATCGCAAGAGTCGCGGCCTGTTCACGCTCGAAGGTAAAACCACGCATCGAACGGGCGTGAAACGTCAGGTCGTCCTTCCCGATGAGTGGATACCAAAGATTGAACGAATGATTGAGCAGCGGCCAGAAGGTCCGCTGTTCCTGAACTCACGAGGTCATGCGTGGGATCGTTCGTCGATCGGCCTGGCGTTCAGGCGAGCGAGAAAGCGTGCAGGCCTGGGGAGCGAGGTAAGCGCATACGCATTGCGACACAGACGGATCACCGATCTGCTGGAACAGGGAACACCGCTGTCGGTCGTTAGCGCGATCGCCGGCCATGCTTCGAGCGGGATCACGTCGCGGATCTATTCTCACGTAGACCAAGCCGTGGACTTGATGCGGGCCGAGCTGAGCAGGTAGAAAAAAGAAAGGGAGCCCCAAGGGTGGGGGCTCCCCTGCCAATTCGCGTCCCGCACTATTAGACGGTTGGCTGACGTGGATGAAGCTAGGAACGTCGGCACCAGCCCCTGACTGCTCTCACGCCTTGCAATCGTCAGGTTGTTTCTTTGATTCGCTGGATCACTGATTTCAGGTCGGGCCTTGCCAAGTGGCCAGACTGACGCGAAACAGCAGTGGTGCCACGGGGCTCCACTATACAGCTTTCCGCGTATGCTTCCAGATCTTGAATCCTGAATCGAATCGTCCGTTGGCGCGGGCCGATGCGAAGGTGGCGAATCTTGCGTTGTTCGACCATCTCGTAGATCGCCTCGGGGCAGATCTGGAGGTGGTGTGCGGCCTGGGTGACGGTGAGGAGCAGGGTCATATATCGTAGGTCTCCCAGTGCATCTTAGTTTCCGCAAACCATTTCTCGATCTTAATCAAATCCCGCAACTTGCGGTTTTCCTCTCGGAGTGCGGTGATTTCTGCTTCTATATAGCAGATTACACACTTTGAACCGATGCCCACATATGCCCCGTTGCCATGTGGGCAATCGAATGGTTTTTGCTCACCCATCATCACTCCCCCTTCGCCGCGTCTGCGGCTTGTGTAATTCCACACATCGCATAAATGGCCGCAGTGCGTGATGGATAGCGAGCAAGAGCGCCATCATCGTCGTGGGTGAGGCCCCACTCTGTGTCGGTGATGCGATAAACGGAGTTGCTGGTTTCCTGGCTTTCGTCGCTGCAATGAGCCTCCCAGGTGGGCCACCACCGGATCAGCCGCTCGTTGGCATCCTCCAACTGATCGCACCGCTTGCGGAGTGCTGCGTTCTCTGCCTGGAGAGCATCTCGCTCGCGAACCGCGTCTGCGTGGTCAGCGCAAAAACGGTTCCACTGGTCGCCAAAAAAATAAGGCATCACTCATCCCCCCTTCGCCGCGTCGGCGTCTTGCTTGGCCTGTACAAAAAGCCAATCTTCTTTAGCCTCAAAAAGATCGCCCTCGGATATAGACTCATAAGCAAATGGGTCTTGCTTGTGCATGTCTTCCCAGATTTCTTGACACACTGGGCACATATAACGCGACCACATGCCGCCATCTATTGTGCCAGACTCGTAGCGAAGCAGCGAACCTACAGGCTGCAACTGATAGCATCCGTAGCAACGATGCGGCTTACGTGTCTTGACGACTTTTGATGTTAGGCACGAGCCCATTACTCACCCCCTGCCGCGTCGGCGGCTTTATTGTGTGCTAGTTGGAATTGCTGCTGAGCAAGCGTACCAGCCAGGAAAGAAATTCTCGGATGGAAACCCTCAATCATTTCGGCTATCACGTCCAGTTCGATGGCGTAAACTTCTCCTAATTCGCGTTCGTGAATGTACTTACTCATCACTCCTCCACCTTCGCAACGTCTTCGTTCAACACATCTTGCAAAATTAACAGTTGCGCTTCACTGGCTGCGGCACTGACTGCGGCCCATTCTGCGTCCCTGGTTGCGGCCCAGGCTGCGGCACTGGCTGCGGCACTGGCTGCGGCCTGGGCCGCGGCTAGTTCCTGGTCGCTAACTTCGCCGCGTAGCCAAGCCCGCTTGGCCGATATTGCTGCCACCAATCGCGGATCTGCATCGCCAAAGGCCGCTAATGCCTGCTCTGCACATCGGCAGGCAAACTCGTGCAAAATCGGGGCTTGCAAGCAGTCCTCACGGAGTACCGCCCAGAGCCGATCATTGGCCGAAATCGGTAAATCCAGGATGTCGGCTGCGGTGAGCGACTCTCGCCCGGCAAACAGGCTTTCGATTTTTTCTCGGTCGTACCACGGATCCCACCCCATCACCTGATCCACTGTGATGCTGTTCATCACTTGCTTTCCCTCGCCGCGCCAGCGGTATGCGTAATTGCCCGCACGCATACCTGTGCTCCTGGTCCGTGGATGGTAGCATAAAGCTTGCACACGCTGAGGTGGCACACGAGACTATCATCTTTGTAGATCACGTCTTTGAGTGCATCTAAAATGGACCGAGTAGTTTTGTCGATATCTGGCTGAGTGGCCATGTAGTCAGGAGCGCTGGCCTTGAGTGTTTTTGAGTTTTGGCCGGTGCCGTAGTGGCTCTTGGGCCTGCGGAAAAAAAAACCAATTGACATTTCTAATGCGGTAGTGATGGGCATTCCCTGGTAATTCATCTCAGCGATGGCCTTGGCACGCTCACGCCAGGGCTTGTTCAACTTGCATGATTCCACCAAAACTGCTCGGCCAGTGTGCTTATTCAGATATGCCGTTTTCGATCCCTGTGGTTTTGGATCGCCAGGTACCCAAAATTTAATCCAGTCGTTCATTTTGACCTCCGATCAGACTGGTCTTGCGGTTCAATCTCGGATCGCCAAATCTGGATGTGCTGTGGAGCGTCGATTCCGATCCGCACTTTGTCGCCGCGTAGATCGTTCACCGTAATCACCGTGCGGTCGCCAGTCAGGGAGTCCACAAACACTATGCCCTCATTTTTGTAACGAGTGAGAACTAACATCGTGTTATCCTTCGTTGTTGATGTGTGGTCAGTCTTGGTCGCTGAAAAGAGTTGGTGGTGCAAGGGTGGCCTCGGCCATCTTGCGGAGCTTGGCTTCGGCGGCCTTGGCAAAGCTGAGCACCGTGGATCGTTCTGCCGAGCCTGGCCGAGCGTTAAAGAACTCACGCTGAAGGCTGAGCACTTCCAGCGCTTGTTTAGCCAGGTCTTTGTCTGTCGGTTTCATGGGTGGCCTCAGTAAGAAGGGGAAGCAATGGCGAGCTGGAGCCGCTCATACGGCTCGACGTCGTCCAGGTCGCGGGTGTTGGCAGGGGTCACCGGGATATAACGGGCCAGCAACGTGCCCAGCTCGGTGAACTTGAACTGGTTGCGGGACCGGAGCCAGGTGGCCATGGGGCACTTGCAAAGCACGACCAGGGAGGGTGACTCGTACTCCATGCCGGCCGCGGTAGCGACCTCAAACGGCTCGCCGTCAACCCGCTCGACCAGGGCCAGGCCGTTGCCGGCGCACCATTCGCAGTTCAGTGACTGGGCCATGGCGGCGGCCTTGTCTTCGTTGGGGTTGCCGACGTGCAGCTCGGCCTGCTTGCGGCGGGCCAGCTCCAGGAACCGTTTGTGGTGGTTGCCGGGGTGCTCGGGTTGCTCCACCGCAATCTCGGTACTGGCCAGGTTGGCGGCTTTCTTGTTAATGCCGGCTCGGACCAGCTCTTGCTTCAGAAGCCTCCAGAACTCGCTGTGCTGGTCCGGGTAGTCCTTACGGGCCAACCGCTCCAGATGCACGCTCAGGAAGCCAGGGAACCACTCAGAGACTGCCACAGGCCCCTCCCTTCGCCAGCTTGGCCCGGTCGGCTGCCTCTTCGGCTAGCGCCTGGTCCACTCCCACCTGCCCGTACCGCGTCCGGATTGCCGTCAGCCATTCCTGGCGCTCGGCCTCCAGGTCCTCGGGGCTCATGGCGTCGATCTCGGCCTGGTGCATCCGCTGGCCCTCTGCCAGGCGGGCCTGATGGCGCTGGTAGGGTGTTTGCCGGGTCCGATCTCTTCGTGAGAACGGGATCACTCCCTCACTCGTTCCCCCCTTGGGGGGATTAGGGGGGTATTTCTTCTCTCTCTTAAGTCTTAAGTCTTCTGACGTGCGCGAGTCCTCTATAGGGGATTCTAAGGGGGGACGAACCTGAGCGGGGTTCGTTGACCCCGGTCCGTTGACCCCGTTTCGGGGTCCGATAACCCCGCTTCGGGGTTCGTTGCCCCGGGGTTGATTGACCACGTTTCGGGGTTCCCTGGCCTTAGACGTGTGTTTATCCGATGTGAATGTCGTCCAAAGGCTCAGGGCCTGGTCCACGAACCGCTGAGCCGTTCGATTGATCGGAGGCGTCCAAAAACCGAACGCCTTGTTGAAGCGGTAGAGCCCGTCCTCGTTTCGGATCAGTACTTTTCGGCCGGTAAGGATGCTCATTGCTGATCGAATATCACTGGGGTCCACGTTGGCGAGCCTTGCAATTTCACTAGCCTTGAGTTGGTGCCAGACCTTTTTCTTAGGTCCGAACGACGGTCCAAGAACTGACACGAGAACGACCCACTGGTATCTGGGGAAGTCCGCCAGAACGAGCGCCGGGAACAGTTCCAGAGCGATCATAAGGAAGCCGTCATCGGTGTCAGGTCGAGCCATGTTGGTTCCCCTTAGTCAGGGGTTGCGGCGGTGGTGCGATCCTCGGCCACAGTGCCGTGATCAATCAAGATTTGTACGTCTTCGGAGTCGTCCACAACTTCCATAAAAAACTGGCAGTTGAGCGTGGCGGCCCGATGAATAATCGCGGCACGCGTCTGGCGATCCAGCCCACCAGAGCGTGAGAGGAACACGATCGAGTTCGGGTTCTTCTTGAAGGCGATGGCCGTGGCGACGTCCCACTGCTCACTTTCACTGAGTTGATCGAAGGGGATGTCGTTGTACGTCAGGCCGTCGACGCCGAATCCCAGGACTGGCAGCGGCAGTGCTGCGTCGGCCAGGAGCTTGGCCTTATAGGTGTCGCAGTTCTGGATCTGATCGGTGAGTCGGTCAGACTCTGCTGCAAGCTCTGCGACCTGGGCGGCGGCGGCGTGGGCCTGGTTGACGGCCACATTGGCGTT
Organism: uncultured Planctomycetales bacterium; assembly: GCA_903926465.1. Taxonomy (GTDB): domain Bacteria; phylum Planctomycetota; class Planctomycetia; order Isosphaerales; family Isosphaeraceae; genus CAIYJE01. The sequence goes on along the minus strand of CAIYJE010000001.1, from coordinate 17,293 downwards.
AATCGTCTTCAGGTCGGTAATCTTCTGGCGGGCGGCCTCGATATCGGGAACGACGAAGGCGGCAATTGTTTTTTCAAGTTCGCCAGACTTGGCATCGGCTTCTTCAATCTCTGCTCGGAAGCTGTCGATCTGTGCTTCCAGGTCGGCGATACGCTGATGATTTTTGTCGGCTAGCTGTTTGAGCCGATCAAGTTCGCTCTGGCTGCCGGATTTTTGAAAGGCGATAGCGCGGGCCGCTTCGTACTCTCGCATGACCTCGCTCGGGTCAAGCGGTTCAGACGGAGCATCGTCGTGCCGCGGCATCGTCGCCAGCTTGGCTTCGGCCTGTTTCTTCTGGCGGTTGATCGTGGTGCGGATGGAGTAGGCTTCCTCTCGCCAGGCGTCGATCGCGGTGAAATCCAGGCCGCACAAGCGCTGGAGCGTGTCAACCTTCTCCCGATCCGACAGGGCCATGAATTCGCCCGGGTCGAACGACATATCACCGAAGAGATTCTTCAGCAGTGATACTGAGTCGCTTTTCATCCCGTTGTCTTGGCGGATGGTCAGCTTGGTCTTGCGATCGGGAAGAACGGTGAATTCCACAGTCCATCCGTTGTCGAGCTCGATCAGAGCCGAGCCGCTTTCCGCACCGTTTTTCACCGGCTTGGATGGCACGAACTCCTTGCCTCCCAAGGCCATCTTCATGGCCTGCTGGAAGCTGCTCTTGCCCTGTCCGTTGCGTCCACCGATCACGAGCGATTGCCCGTTTGGTGTTGCCTGAGCCTGGGAAATGCCCAGGATGTTTTCGACTCGCAAGTTAATGACCTTGGCCATCGTTATTCTCTTTCTCCTTGAGGGTCTTCAACCTGCTCTTCGGCCTGGTCGGCCAGCAGCTCTTCGGCCGTGGGCAGATCGGCGGGCAAGGCCAAGCGGTCGGCGAGCTCGTCGGTGCGGTCGATCGGTCGACGGGCAACGGCCTGGACCTCAACCTTTTCAGGCACGGCCTCCACGGCGTTGTCATGCTCCAGGGCGTTGGCCAGTTCAATGCTGTTCGGCAGCCGTTTGAGTAGCCGCTTGAGCACGACCTTGCGGGCCATCTCGCCCCAGAAGTTTTTCCAGGCTGGGGAATTGCTCTGGAACTCAGGCAGCCGGCGGCGAATCCCTTCCACCTCTCCGCGTGTCATCACCTCAAAGGCCATCTCTCCCGTGGATAAACGGGCGTAGGCATACACCAGCTTTTCCGCCCCAGGCTGATCGAAAGATGGCTTATGGCGGAACACCGGCTCGGGGGTGTACTCCAGGTCAAAATCATCACCCTCGTACACCACGCGGGTCTCGATGGACTTATACTGATTCGAGCGGCGGGCCAGCTCCAGACAGCCGGCGTAACCCAGGATCAGTGTGACCTCACCCTTGAACGGCACGAGGTAACACTGCTTGCGGGCCCCGCCTGGCTCGAGACCAAGCTCACAGGCAGACATGACGGCGCGGAGCAGGGACGCGGGGTTGCAGTTTTGTAACTTGGCGTCGGCCAGGTAGGCCGAGCGGGCCACCCGGATCACGCGATCGACCGAGACATGGGCCGGTAGTAGTTGCACGATCTGGTCACGGGCCAGTTCTAGTAAATCCACGAATTCACGCTTCTGGGTTGGCGGTGCGCCCTGATATCTGGCGGGTGCGGATGCCATATGTTAGCTCCGGGAAAGCGAAATGTTGATGTACTGGGTTGGTGCCACGGTGTATTCCTTGCGGATGCAGACAGACCGCTTGAGCTTCCGTCCGTTGGGAAGGACTCCGATCTGGTGATCGGTCATGGCCTCCAACAAACGGGCCTTGTCGAGGTCGCGGAGCTTGTTCAGCTCACTGACTTGGCGACCGAGGTCCTCCCAGCGTTCCGCCGCCTGGGCCACCTCATCGTTGAGGTAGATTGTGCCGATGGTCTGGCCGTAGATTTTGGTGAGGGCCTGGGCATCAGACGATCCGGCGATTGGCGGGGCGATCTTGGGTATGACATATTCATTCCAGAACGCATCCATCCGGCGTTGTGCGTTAGTCCAAAGCCGCTGATTCCAGGGCACGGAGTAGGTTCGGTACTGGTTGCCACCCACGAGCACCGCGAACGTGACACAGTCACCATCGGTGCCGTGGTCTTCGATCCCCGATTCCCGGGCGCAGTACATTTGCTGGTGCGCCTGAAGGATCCAGGTTAGGGGGATATCTTGGGTATCCTCATCGCCCAGAACCTGGGCGGCGCGGCGTTCGCTGATCGACTTGAACTCGACGATGGTGTTGGTGTCGTCGATACCATCGAGCGTGGCCGAGAGGTGCCCCGACGACAGGAAAAGTTGCTGTTTGATCAGCTTGTTGCGACTCTTTTCCTCGTAGGCTTTCGCGATCACCGGTTCCAGGCGGTTGCCCCATTCCATGGCCTGGGTTGGTTCGGAGCTCATGGGCAGCCGGCCCACCTTTCGGCCCCAGACCTGGAGCGGCGTTTCGTAGGCATCGGGCACACCCAGTACCGATCCGGCCTCGGAAGCGCCAATGGATTTGAGGCGGGCCTTGAGCCACTGGTCGTGGTCGAGATGCGGACTAATTGCGAGTGTCATAATCGTCCCCTTGTAGTTCGTGCCAGTGTTGAAGCTTGGCCGCATCCTGCGCGGCCATGGCCTTGTTGGTTTTGTAAGCGATGATCCAGCCGATACAGAGCAAGACCACGCCGGCCACAAACTGAATGGCCTGAAGTAAGACGACGGCCACCATCACAACACTGCCGTGTGGGTGTGACGTGACCAGAGCTGGGCCAGGGCCAGGTCTTCGATGGAGGTGCCGTCGTCGTCGATGGTGGCCACGGAGATCGAGGCGGTGGACCGCATGGTTTCGATCACCGAGAGATTCCCATCGTCGGTGGCCGCATACACAATTCGGTTTGGCCCGTGGTACACCTTGGCTCCGGGTGCCAGTGCCACCTGGGCAGCGATGCGTCGGCCCAGCCACTTCATGCGTTGCAGACTGTTTCCGGCCTGATTACTGGCCTCTGAGTACTTCCGTTCTTGATCGCGATAATCTTCAATGAGTTCTTCAAGCGTCATACGTGGCTCCTTGTGCGCGTACCTTCGAATTGCACGTGGGTTCGTGTGGAACTTTGGTATCACGGAATTTTTAGTCGGGTGCCTGACGTAGAATTAGGCCGGCTGCTTACGGGCTTTGGGCTTTGGCTTAGGCATGGCCTGGTCAATGAGCTGCACCAGAAACAAGTTCAAGCTCATTCCCGCTCGTGCAGCTTCAACACGGGCGGAATCATGCGTCTTGCGGGGAATCCGCACCGTGAAGCCCACTGTGCCCTTGTGAGGCAAGCATTGCATTAGAGTCATCTCCGGTGTGAGTTGTGATGGTGTCAACGCAACCAATAATAGCCGCTTTTTCCGTCCCGTCAACGCTTTTTCCGTTGATTATAAGGAATAGCCGTATGTCGTTGACTTGTAAGGGCTTGCGTGTTCAGAATCTCGGTATGGGATGGTCACAGAAGCTAAAAGCGGCAGCCGGAGCCAAAAAGTTGTCAGGCGCGGCAATAGGCCGTGCCCTGGGGTACTCTTCCACCTCGGCCAATGAGTGGCTGCGTGGTGAGACCGAGCCAGAATTTGCTATATTACAGCCGCTTTGTGAGCTGCTCGGGATCCAGGTTGCGTGGCTGTTTGATGACTCATTGTCGGATGATCTGACCGGGCCTGGCCTTCTCGCGTGCAACCTCTTTGCCCAGGTGTTGAAAGAGCGTGGGCCCTACAACACTATGGCCCTTCTCGGTGGATCAACACAGACAGGTCGTGTTGTGGATCGCTCGGACTTAGCCGATGACCCGCCACGCAACTACAAAGGGACCAATCTCCCAGGGGGTCCAGTTGGTGAGGTTGCGGCGGTCCCAGGCTCGGGCGGTCATCCACCAGAGATCCACCTCGACAAGCCGCCCACCGGCAAGCATCACCCTAAATCGAGTCCGAAGGGCAAGCGGTAGCCGGACTCGCACTTGCGGACCTTGCTTCTTTGGGGTCTGGACCTTCATCGGCCTGGCTCGCTCTCTTAGCTGCCGTGTCATTGGGGACAGGATGAGGTAGTATTCCGCCCTGGTAGTGTACAGAGCAATAGGTGTACGCGAAAAAAAGATAGGGACGCGAACATGCCTGAAAACACGTGGTCTCTGATAGATTGGTCCGGGATTTTGCTATGCGCCGCGTGTGTTTTTGTGTTCGCGGGTTGGCTGATTGCCGGGTTAATCTGCTGGTATACGGACTCGTTCCCGTTTGGACTGTGGGGTCATGACCCAGCGATGCGAAGACTGTACCTGAGACGTGAGCGACAGGCGCAAGAAAGAAGCCCCTGAGCATTCCCAGGGGCTTCTCTCAGAACACACTCACAAAGTAGCCAGCGAGGCCGACCAAAGCCCGCTGGCTACACAAAGTTATCGCCGAATCAGGGCTCGGTCAGGGTCACGGTTCCGATCCCGGTCAGGGTGCCGACGGTCGTTCCGCTGAAGTTGTAGGCTGCGGAGAACGGTGAGCTGGTGATAGTAGGCGTGGCGGTGCTGGTCGCGTACAAGACGCCAGACTGACCCTCTGACGTGGTGGTTACGGGTGCGTCTCCACCGAACACCGAGTAGTGATAGACGCTCGCTGATAGGACTTTGGTCGTGTAGTTGAGCGACCAGAAGACGTGATACGTCCCGGTCGTGGTGCCTGACCAGGTCGAGCCTGTCCAGTTCCAGGAGATGCCCGACCGCGTTGCGGTGAGGCTGCCGCCGGAACTCAGGGTGCCGCCGCCGCCGCCAGTGACCGTAAGGGTGTGAGCGCTGACCGATCGTGCCAACCCGGGCCAACAGGTTGCGTTGTTATACTGGCCATAGTAGAACCAGCTATTTGCACCAGAAACGAGCGTGTAATACGGCGACCCGCCATTGTATCCATGCCCGGAATAGTTCGATGAAGACGTGTACATTGTGCCGACATAATAGACAAGATTCCCTTCGTAGCTTCCGCTTGGGTCGTAATAGAACGAACCGCCCGATGATCGGCTCAAAAAGTAATAATTACCTATCGTTAGTAGCGTGCCTGTTGCCGGGTCCATCCATTGAGGGTAAACCGAACTCCAAGAGGCATACCCTGACAAGTCGGTAACAAGCGATTGAGCAAGCGAAACGTCGGCCGTGTTTCCTCCGTATGAGTTGCCAGTTGACCGATCAGTGACATTGACCCACAGCAAGCCAAAACTTAGCGGTTCAATTGCCAGCGCCAGACCATTACACCCTGTCGCCGTAAGGTAGAAGTCCTGACGAGGGAGGCTTGGCGTTGTCGGGTTCAAGCTCGCCTCCGCCTGGTTCGACCCCTGCTCCAACATGACCCCACGAAGCTCGAGGTCCCTGATCCGGCGCTCGGCCTCGTTCATGCGTCGTTCCCAGGACGTTAGCCGAGAACCGAACTCAGGGAGTCTGTTCATAGCCCGCGAATCCTCCGGAGGGACTCTTCGAGAAGGCGGACCCTCAGCTCCAGGTCGTTGACCCGGCGGAGGAGCTGCTCAAGGCGAGACTCGCCCATCATGAGCCGCTGAAACCATCCCATCAGATCGCCCATCATGAGCCTCCTTTTCCGGGCAAAGCCAAGAAGACCCCAGACGTCACGCCAAAAAGACCAGGTTCGCGGACCGGCCGTTGGTAGATCGCCTCGGAGTATGCCCCGCGGCGGTTGCTGGCCCGGATCGTTGTCCTGTACTTACATCCCCGACCCGGCATACTGAACTCGACCCTGACCTCCAGGACGGGAACCTTGATACTTTCGTAGCCGGTCGTGTAGGTCCCGCCGGTGAGCTGGATAGCCTGACCCGGCGTAAACCACCGGGTATCGAGCAGGGCGAAGGGGATCGTCGCTTCAATGATCGTGTCTTTTAGCGAGTCTAGAAGAGATTGGGCGTAGGCCTGCATGTTCGTTCCGTTGACCGGGTCTCGCCACTGGGGAACGGTCACGGTGTAGGTCCGGGAGATCCCCTCGATCGAATAGAGGGAGCCGCTGAACTGGGGAACCCCGGACACGTCCGCCGGTGCCTGGACGTTCAAGGTATCCGTCCGCGTGGGAAGGAACATCCGGACGTTAGTTGGAACGCCGTCAGAATAGTTGTTCGCCTGGGTCCCGTAGACCATAACCACGGGCTTCTCAACGTCAATCCAGCCGTCCACGGTGTCGACCGAGATCCCCATGGTGGCCGTGTAGTAGGGAGCCGACCCAGTCGAGGACCAGTCAATCTCACAGAGAGGCGTGGAGGTAGACTGGGCGAAGTTCCCGTTCGCGTTGGTCAGGGGGCTGGAGAACGAGGCCCGGGGCCTGAGCCGGGCCGCCAGCGTGGCGTCGCTCGGCTTGTATCGGCGATAGGTGATGGCCCCGGAGTTCGACATCCCTCGGATCACGTAGCTGTCATACTGGACATTTGGGATCGCCTGGTCAAACGTGACCGAGCAAGAACCGCCGGCAGATAGGGCCCCATTGGCGACGATCCGCCTGGTAACCATCAGGCTGAGCCCAGAGTTGGTCGAGCTGTGTAGGCAGATGATCGCCTGTTTGCCGGTGGCCGATTGGTCCCAGTAGTTCGCCGGCCAGGTCTTGCTGGACGAGGTCGGGAACAGGGTGGCGTGGAGGGTATCGGGGCAGACGCAGACCCCGGCGTCGCCGGAGCCACCGAAGGGAGCCGTGATGGTGATGGCCGGGGCCGTGGTGTATCCAGAGCCGGAAGCGGTTTTGGTGATCGCGGTGACCACCCCTCCGGAGATTGTCGCCGTAGCCGTGGCTCCCGATCCAGCCCCAGAGCCGGTGAGGGTGACGGCCGGGGCCGAGAAGTAGCCGGAGCCACCGGCGGTCAGGCTGAGGGCGGTGACGACCCCGCTGGCGACCGTTGCGGTTGCTGTGGCCCCGGTGCCGCCTCCGCCGAGAATAGCCACGGTTGCCCCGCTGGTGTAGCCAGAGCCGCCTGAGTCGAGGACCAGGGCGGTCACAGCCCCGCCAGAGATCGTGGCGTGAGCCGTGGCTCCTGAGCCAACCGCCGCCGGGGTGAAGATCACCGTGGGGGCACTTGAGTAGCCATACCCCCCGTAGGTCAGGCTGATCGTCCCCACGGCGCCTGAGGATAGGGTACAGGTGGCTGTGGCTGCTCCGGCGTTGAGGCTCGACCCGTTCCAGTCGGTGGGCTTCCAGGCGGTCTTTGCCTGACTGTTCGATAGCCCATCATGGTCAAAGTACTCCAGCAGGCTGCCGTCGCTCGTCTGATAGAGCTTCATTTCGGAATAGTCTTCACCCCTCACAACCACCCTGGAGGCTTGCCCACGGGTCTCCAGAGTCCACTGAAGGCCTCCGACGTCGATCAGGTCGGGGTTGGCCCCGGTCGAATCTGGATCCATCTGGAGCGTGATGGCCGCTGGGTAAGGCGACGTCCCGAACTGGCGAAGGTCGTAGACCCGTATCTGGCCGGACGGAGCGACGTACAGCCAGGCGTTCGGCTCGATGCTCTTGAGGGTGGACTGGAGGCCGGAGATCGAGTGTTCACCCGAGATCGTCACGGCGAAGGGTGGAATGACCGTGAGCGCAGCCAGGTCGGTGACGGTGGCCAGAGCGAGGATCGAGATCCAGACGGTGGGGGCGGACGTGTACCCGGTGCCGCCATAGGTGATTGAGATCCCGGTAATGACTCCTCCGCTCACGGTGGCCGTGGCCGTCGCTCCGGTGCCGCCTCCACCCGATAGATAGACGGTGGGGGCGGAGGTGTACCCGGTGCCGCCGGTATCGACCGTGGCCGAGATCACGACTCCGGCCGAGATCGCGGTATGGGCAGTGCCGCCCGAGCCGTAGCTTGAATAGCCGCCGATCCCCACGGCAGCGAGCTGGGGGGCGAAGGCGGTATCGGTCAGCACGGCGTGGAGGATCTGGCCCACGGTGCGACCGGCCCGGGCTGCCTGGTAGTTGATGGTGTCGTCGGGGTCCGCATTGAAGACGAACGTATCGGCGTTGGTGTTGCTGTTGGTGATCGGGACATAGTCGCCGAGCGTGGCCAGACCGTCAGCCGTGTAGCTGCGTTGCCAGCCGGCGAACGAGCGGCCGACGGGCATGTTCTGACAGAGGCCGCTGAAGACGAGCGAGTACCCGGAGCCGGTGTCCATTTCCAGAGTGACCGTCTCTCCAAGGAACGGGTCACCAGTCCGGGTGGGGAAGGGTCCACCTTGCCAGTTCCAGGAGAGCGACGAGGCTCCCTGGGAGTGGACGAGCCAGTTGGTGAGCTGGACGTTGGGGTTGGGGAGTGCGAACGTGGTGCCGGCGACCTTGAGCCGCCAGGCTGGATCGGTGGTCGATGGCATCAGTTAGCGTCCTTGGTTCTGGAGTGCGGGGCCGAAGCCCTGCATCCGCTGCTGGAGTTCCATCTGTCGCCGCTGAAGGTCGAGCGTCTTCTGAACGAGCATCTCGTACTGGGCCTGGAGTTGGGTCTGGATGGCGATGTTGGCATCATCCACATTGCCTGTGACGTTGAGCGCGATGGCGAACTTGTTTTGAATGTCGGCACTTTGCTGGCCCACCATGGCCCCAGCTACATCTGGTTGCATGCCGTTGGCTTCGAGTTGCCTGGCTACTCCCCTTTGCGCCTGGGCATTGTTACCGTTTTCGTACAGAGCTTTCTGGACCTGGAAGGCGATGTCTGGCCGTTCGCGTGCGGTCTCTTTGGCTTGCTGCTCATTCAAACGCTGTACCCGTTCCCTCTCTGCGTTCTTCCTGTTCTCCTCTTGTTTTTTGTCGTCGGCTTCCTTGTCGGCCTGTTTTTTGGCGACGGCTTTCTGTTTGCCTTCCTGTTTTGCGGCTTCGCCTTGGTCCTTCAACGTCGCCATGAATTCCTTGAACTCCATGGCCACAATTTTGAGGTCGGTCTTGTTGTCGGCCTTGGCTTTGTCGTCGGCTTCCTTGTCGGCCTGTTTTTTGGCGACGTCTTTCTCTTTTGCCTCTTTTGCTCGGTCCTGCTGTTCTTGCTTCGTTGAACTTAGCAATTCTTGACCGAGCGGGCTTACTGCAAACTCAGGCGACTTTCCGGAGTTCAACAGTATGTTTAGTTTTTTTTGGGCCTCGGACTGCTGCTCTGGCGTCCCTCTATCACCCCGAGCTGTCTCTACAATTGAGGCGGACTCTCGCTTGGCCCTCTCCTCAAACTGCTTACGTAGTTCTTTTGAATATTCAGTTGGCTCCAGTTTTCCTTTATCTACCTCTTTGAGGAAATCCGGCAGGATGTTGTCAAGGTAAGCTTTAGATACGTCTTCCAACGCTTGCTTGCCTCCGACTGTTTTCACAGCCTCGTCTACGTGAGAGGCCGCATCCTTGGTTTTCTTGTCTGCCTCTTTCTCAGGTGTCGCTTCGAGTTTTTTGACTGCTTCTTCCTGCCGTTTGATCCGCTCTTTCTCGGCCTCCTCCAGGGCCTGTATCTCTTCGATCGTCTTGCCAATCGACTTGGCGTATTCGTACTGACGCCGGGTTGCGGCCTCTTCTTCTGTTTCGGCCTTGACCAGGCTTTCCACGTATTCGAGAACCGTATCCTTGAGGCTCTTTACCGAAGTCGTTAACTGATTGGCGATCATGCCGGCAAGCGGTCCTCCTAAGGCCGTAGCCGCCGCCGGAGCCATGTCGATCAGTCCATCGAGCGCGGTCCCTACGGCCTTGACTGCTTTTTCCGCCGAAGGTAGACCAGTCTCTTCGTCAAGTGAGTCCGTGGCGATCTGCTTGAGGGCGTCTGCCAGTTTGCTGCCAAACTCTTTACCGACCTTGGCCGCTTCGGACATGGCTTCGCCAGTTTTGTCCGCTTGCTTCTCGACCTTTTCAAGGTCCTTGGCTGTCTCCTCAAGGGCCTGGTTTGTCTCCTTGATCTCTTCCTTGCCCTTGAGTTTGATGAGCAGGTCGATGACTTCTTGAACGTCCATGGTGGCCTCGGAGGTTGAACTCTCGAATAGTCGCCAGCGTAAAGGTACTTGCGAGCATCAACAGTCAGGAGTGTGGGATGGCTACCGTGAAGCTGACGTCCGAACAGAAAGACATCCGGTTTTTGGTTCGCGTCGGCTTGGCCGGCGGTGTCATCGGTGGCTTGCTTCTAGGTGCTTGGATCTTCTTTTTTGGCGACCAGTTAAACCTTGGTGATGAGATTTTGATTCACGGTCAGGGGTTCCACGTGAACCCAGATCGTTGCCGTTATCAAAAAGACAAAAAGGACATAGGCCACCCTTTGACCGTAGTGAAAGCCCGCGTGGTGTCCGACAACGTCAAGAACAGCGTTATCGGATCAGCCGGCGTACAAGCCGGATCTTACGAGCCAAAGGGTGGACGATTCGTAACAGTGAGAGTTCTTGACGGGCCATACAAGGACCAGCTCTTCTACGTGCCGCGAGGTTTTATCACGCGGTAGTCAGCGTGATGTCGTTCGCGGCCGTGGGGTCCCAGCGATTGGCGATTGTCAGTTGCTGGAGGTACTGGCTCGCGTTCGGAATGTTTCTCTTCCACGGCCGGATCACGTTCTTGCCGTTGAAAGTCAGGGCGATGCTGTTCACGCCGTTGTCGATCTTGAACGAGGTCGCCAGGTTTGTGACCGAGCGGTAACTGGCCCGGTCATCGGGCGTGGCCTTGTAGAGCAAGGTCATGTCGGCCGAGCTCTGGCGACCGACGAACCGGTGGGTCGAGAGGAACCGGCTAGCGTAGTAGTTTGGGCTCATCGTGTTCTTGACCGACAAGCTGAGCGACGTACAGCTCTGGGCCCGGTTGGTTCCCACGGTGACGGTCCCGGTTCCGCTGCCCAAATGGCCGAACGTGTACGGGCCGGTCGGGTAGCTGGTCTCGGCTGGCAAGGGGAACTCGGTCGAGGTCGGGTCACTGGAGCTGTCCCAGGGATTGCCGACGGGCTTAATCCCGGTGGTGTTGCCGGAGAGCTTCCAGACTCGACCCTGGCCTGTCTCGCTGGCCGTGAGCGTGACCGACTCACACTTGCATCCGGCGTACCGGGTGCGCTTGTAGGTGGTGCCGTCCTCGGTGAGATAGGCGTGGTAGAAGCTGAGTGACGCGAGGTCACCGACGGGCATGACGCCGGATGCGTCAGTGGTGGTCCAGGGCGTGGTCCTGCCGGAATTGATGGGCGTGAGTGCCCAGTTCAAGAGGATGCTGGAGTAAATGCCCGGCCAGAGCGTGAAGCTAAATGCTCCCTTGCACTCGACCAAGTCGGAGACGACGTCGGCTTCAATTGCCACGCCACCACCGTACATGATCGGGAGCTGGACCGGATCGGCCTCCATCGTGAAGGCGTTGTCTTGGTCGAGCCGCATGTAAAAAGCATCGGTGCCCAGGGTGGGCGTGGTCTTCGCTGTGCCATAGCTGGACTCGATCACCGCGTACAGAATTTGCCTTGCTGCCATGTCAGTTCTCCTGGCTGGTTGGAGGCTCGGTCACCACGGTCCCACCGAGACGATCGGCAGCGACACTCAAGGCGTTTTTGTCTGCTGGCGGTGCGATGGCTTGGAGCATCTCGACCACCTCGGGTAATCCATGGACCCACTGGCCGTTCTCAAGCGTGGCCGTGGTTTCGGCTCCCTTCCACACAAACTGAATCATGCGAGCTCCTGTCTGATTCTGAGTGACATCTGGCCGGAGACATCGACCAGGGGACCATCGACCATCACGCGGGGGGCGAACGACCCCTGAGTGAATTCGAGCAAGAACATCCCTTCGGCTCCGGCTGAGACCAGCCGCTGGTGAATGGCGACTCGATCGGCGTCGGTGGTTGGGTACAAGGCCCGGCGAACGGCCGCGTAGATGTCGAGGGCGTCGTCAAAGTCTGACCCTCTCAGGCAGATCTCGACCGTGACCAGGAGCGGACCCAACAATCCGTTCGGCCCGTACCATGCGTCTGGCCCTTCGCTGGGGATCAGCCGCATGGCCGGCGTATGCGCGACCGTGAAATCTTGGGTGTCAATCGGCTGGCCGTTCATGACCGAGAACGTCTTGATCACCCGGGAGAGCGTGGCGTCTGACTGGATGACGTCACAGATCGCCCGGAAGACTTGCCGGTGACGTGAGGGTGTCAGGTTGAGGGCGGTGGTGGCCATGTCAATCTTTCGCTGTGATCAGTGAGTGGATCCAGAGCTTGACCAGGTTTCGGGCCTCCATCATGCCCCAGGGCCTGATCCCCCTGAGGTCGTATGCGGGGAGGTTGGTCTTGCTCGACCCCTCAAAGTGAGCCTTGAGGAACGGGACGCTTTTGACCGATATCACGTCGAACCAGGCACACGTGACGGTGATCGAATCGCTTTCGACCTGGAGCGGAAGCGCGACCAAGTTGGTGATCACGCGAGACTGTTCCCGGCGTGGGGCCAGGCGCGGGCCGGTGAGTTGCCGGTAGGCTCGTTTCGAGAGGTTGTTGTTCGCGAGCTGGTCGCCGGAGGCCTGGGAAACACCCTTGAACGTGCCCGATGTGGTGCCGAAGGCCTTCGACCTCATGGCTCGGGGCGATGTAGGTGTTCCTGTGCCGTTGCGATACTTCAGCGTGGGGGCGAAGTTGCCGTCCTTATCGAACCCCGACAGGACTCCGCGCCTGTTGTCTTCGATGATGACCCGCTGGAGCCCCCGGCCTAGATCCTGGCAGTCCTGAGGGTCCAGGTTCTCCAGGCCCTTGAGCTTGACGATGATTTTTCTAAGCGGTTCAGTGTCAACGCTCATCGGCCGGCTCCGATCAGGGGACCAAGGTTCAAGGGCTGAGGCCTGGTAGTGGGCGGCCGGAAGATCACGCCGACGGTGCCAGGGCCGCGAAGGCTTTGGTCCATCGTGTCCACGGACTTCTGAGCAACCACGACCTGTTCTTCTTGTTCTCGCCACATATCGAAGACGCTCGGCCTCCGTTGCGAGCGCGGGAGGACCGTCTTCGGGACTTCGATCACAATCTCCGGCTTGGTTGGCTTGTTGACCGATATCACGCCGGAGACTTGAGCCGACCGGCCGCGCCTGAGGTTCCACCAGCGGCGCATGTGCTCGCGGACTTCGGCCAGGTTGTTTGGCGAGAACCCCAGCACGTCGCGAACCTTGCCGCCGTTGACTTCCCCGCGTGCGTGCCAGTACAGGATCTGACCCCAGCCCGGACCCTTCTGTGGACCGTGGATGTGCCAGAACCAGGCCCCTTGGTTGGCGACGATCCGAGACCGGACGAGCGACCTGGTCCGCGACTTTGACCAGGCCGGGATCAGGGGCGGTGCTTCCGGGTCGGCCGTGCCCATCGCGGAACGCCGGTACTTGCGAGTCTTCTCCGTGATCGGGTCCAGGGTCTCATCGAACCGGTCGAGTCCTCGTTCCCGGCTTGTGTCGTAGGCCTTCGTTGCCGCCTGGGCCGCTTCACGCCAGAACCAGAACCGAAGCGCGTCGTCAGCGCCGGCCCACGCGGGATCATCGCGGGGCTCGATGTCCTCGGCCGCGAGCCAGAAGCCAAACTGTGACGAGGGAAGAGCAGCCATCAGGCGCGGCGTACCTTGATTTGAGTGCAGTCGATCACGTAGTCGCCATAGCCATCATCGTTGGTGTCGAGCTCGGCGATGACGTTCTTGGCGATGCTGTCGGCTTGTGCTCGGTACATTCCGGCCAAGGCCTGGTAAGGTGTGCCGTCCCGCGTGCCGATCTGACTTTCGAGGACTTCGCCCAGGGCGTAGAGAGCATTCGCCCGGACGACGTCCGGCCTGAGCATGAGCTTGCCGGCGTCGAGCTGCTGCTGGAGCCAGACAGATCGGCCCATAACGGGTGTCAACCATCCGCCCTCGAAGTAGGCCCGCTCGCTCTGTCCTCGGTCATGAGCGAAGAGGATGTTCTCGAACCAGACGCGGGCGGAGTTTCTTTGTTCGGCGAACCCAGTCTGGTCCTCGTCGCTCATGAGGGTGGCGATCCAGGGTACGATCCGGGTCATGTCGGCGAACGTGCAATAGGTCGGGAGAGCCGTGGCCGAACCGCTGGCCACCCGGAGACTGATCCGGCCGCGTGCCGCTTCCAGATTGTCAGTACCTGGGTTGATCACCACCTGGTACCAGTAGATCCCCGTGGCCAGGCCGGCAATGACGGAGGTCGGGACCGTGAGCTTGATCACCGGGCTGGAGGCCGACGCGGGGTTGCCGGCGATCGTCGAGTCCCAGGCCGCGGTGACTGTGACGCTCGTCGCCTGATCGTCACCCGTGGAGAGCGTGGCCTGGAAGGTTTCGGAGCCCGTGAAGTATCCGGCCAGAGACGAGTTCTGGAACCCATTGAGCGTGAGCGAGTAGCTTTTGGTCGTGTTGGTTGATTGCGGCCCGAGCATGATCAGAATCCTCCCTCACGTGTTTGGTTGGGATCAACGCCCATTTTGGTTTTTGCCGTGGCTTCTGACACGGAGCCGATGCGCGTGGTGGACTCAGTGACCGACCAGCCGCTGGACTCAGATGCGAAGAGCCAGCGGTTCGGCTTAAAAGATGTTCCCGAGCCTGCCAGTGTGATCGAGCCCAGCGTGGCCGATAGGTTGCCAACGGTGATAGGTGGCGAGCTGGTTCCCGAGCCGGTGAGCGTGATTGAGCCCAGTTCCGCAGTAAGTGAGCCGGTCGCTATAGGTGGCGAGCTTGTGCCCGAGCCGACGAGCGTGAGCGAGCCGAGCGTGGCCGAAAGGCTGGAGACTGTAGCGGAGATTGAAAATGAAACGCTGGAGCGTGTGCGACGAATGGTTTCCGGGCAGCCTCTTTGTGACTCGTTATACACGCCCGCCACTTCGGCGATTGAGAGTGCCCGGTTGTAGATGCGAAAGTCGTCAAACGCCAAGGCGCGGCCGCTCAAACCAATTTGGAAGACGCTGGAACTGGCTGTCTGGGATGCACCTGTGCCCGTGGCGTTTAGCCTGCCGTTGCCAAAGGTTCGCACGGTCGTGCCATCGAAGGTTGCTGAAAAGTGAATCCAAATGTTATTGGCCCAGGTCACGGTTCCGGTGCGAGTGCCGCCGATATCAATCTGTAGATTATTGCCAAACGTATAGATGGCGTTGTTGCCACCACTATTATTGCCACCTACTGAGATCAAATTAAGATTTGTTGCTGTACCACTATTTAGCCAGACCGAATAACTGAACGGAGCCAGGTTTGCAAATGAAAGTTCTCCAGCTTGACTGGCCTGGATATAGCCTCCGGTAGAGCCCAGCACGGGCGATGATCCCAGGCTGCCCGGCCTGTTGGTGTTGCTCCATGTAAGGCTAGCCCCCAGGCGACTGGCAGTGTATCGGCCCGCCACATCGTAGACGCGCGGCCCGCCCGAGAGGTGCGGCAGCGCCAACCACCAGGCGACCAGCCCGGAATTCAGCGGGTGGTCGCGAACCACCGGATCAGGCGTATAAATCAACGACGATGGAGATCGTGTCCAGCGTGCCACGTGTTAGATGCCTTGTCGGGTGATAGGTCGGAGCTTGAGCGTCCATCCGCTGCTCATCGATTGGCCAGTGCCGTCATTCTTGAGCAGCACCGTAATCTTGCCTGGTGGCAAAACAGCCGCCCTGATAATGCGCTGCGCCGATGTGGAGGCGTTAACCGGGATCACAAGGTCGGGCGAGCGAGCGGGCGTTACGCTACTGCTTCCATCTTCGTAATTTGTGCCGTCCTGGCTGCGGAGAAACCAGATAGAAGCGGCCGTTCCAGCGGTTGGCGCAGTGCCAAATGTCACCGCCAGTTCAAGGTCTGCCTCTGTGTAGCCATCACCGGTCTGGCCTGGGGTGTTGTCGTACGCACTGCTAGCCACCAAGGCGTTATTGGCCAGCGTGGCCGATGTGTTGAGGACCGTAGTCTGCGAACCGAGTAAATACTTTTCGGTGATCGCCATTATTGTGTTCTCCGGGCTGCGTAGATACGGCTGATATCGTTGCCGGTGATCGGGTAGGGTGCCTCTGCCAGACTCAGCAGCGTGGCCACCTCGTTAGCGGTGATCACGCCGGCCGAGCCCAGGTCCTGGATCTGTGCCCGTACGACCGGCAGGCCAAAGTCGAGCCCCGCGTTGGGCACGGCCGGGTCGAGCCACGCCACCACGCTGGCGAGATAGGGCGGGGCATTTGTGGCCGTTGCTGCTGCCTTCACTCGCGTCCACACGTCCCAGCTTTGTGAGGGTGTTGGAAACGCGGTCATGATGTCCTTTGCTGTTACTACCCCGGATACAGTCACAGGCGGCAGCAGTGGCGCAAGGGCAGCAGCACACCCGCTATCGTTGCCAGCGTCGGCAAGGGCTTTGATGCTTGAGTGTGCGTCAATCACCGCAAGGATTTCGGCGTCAGTCATAGATCCCCCTCAATGCCGCGTTCAACGCGCTTACAAGCGCGGTGACGGCCCCGACCGCGACCAGGGCGAGAACAAAACAGACGGCAGCGACGGCTCGGGTCATTAGGCGTTCCCTTCGGTGAGCGTGAACGAATTGATGGTCACCGTACCACCCAGGTAGATAGCCCCGAGGTTGAGCTGGCCGGCGCTGGCCCCGCAGTCACCTTCGGCGTAGACCGTGGCACCAGTGCTGTCGGTGAGTCGCCAGTAACCCGGCGTACCACTGGCTGCCGCGCTGGTATCTTGCCACGTCCCGATGAGGGTTGCCACTCCAGCCGATACCGTCCAGGCCGTACTCGGTAGCGAGATCGTGGAGAGCGGCGTCACGGTCGCTGTATTACCAATGCCGGGCGCGCTGCCGGTGTAGATTTTGAGCCGCGAACTCGACCCAATGTTGCTCACCAGGTTGTTGAGCCGGTTGGTTCTCTGCGTGGTCGATAGCTGTACTGGCATGGGTCACCTCAGACAAGGACCGGAGGAGTCGAGTCGTCTTTGCTGTTCTCAATCGGCGTGCGAATTGCCCATGCCTCACGGCTGTTCTGTTGTTCCCAGTGCTCTCGCGTGTACCACGCATAGCCTTTATCGCCCCATTGCGTTGTCCACGAATTTTGCCACTTGATCGCCCACTGGCCATTGCGCAGTTTTTTTGCGCCGTGGCCAATGCAGATCGCGTGGTTCCCTTGCCCGCGGCTCACGGGCACTACCCCTTCGCTATCCAGATCCCAGCTCGAAAAGCCGGGCACCTTGATGCTGATATTCACGCCGCCCATGCGAAGCTGAACGGCGCTCATGATCTGGTCCCAGGTCTCCAGCGGCGTGCCCACCTCGCACTTGAAGTTGGTGGCCAGGTCATAAGACTGCTTGCTCAAGCGCGTGGGGTTGATCACGCCGTAATCGACCTCAGATTCGGGCGCCAGCCCGGTC